>SBLD01000030.1 GCA_004551485.1 Billgrantia azerbaijanica
CGGAGTAAGTGCTTGGCGGCTCTTACTTTATGCACCAGGCGGAGGCCTATTTCCATTCTGTCGGTGAGATTTCCGGGCTAGGAGCGCGTTTCGACACCACACAGTCGCTGCTGTTTGGCCATGTGGCCCGACGCAGCTCCGTGGTCAGCGTGGCACCCGGTTCTCGCGACACTGTGATTCTAGCCCAGGGCGCCTGGCGCTCAGAAAGGAAAGATCAGCGGTGTGAGCGCCAGCACCCCAGCGGAGTAGGTGAGGCTGACCGGCAGGCCGACGCGAAGGAAGTCGCGCATGCAGTAGCGCCCGGGGGAGTAGACCATCAGGTGCGTCTGGTAGCCGTAGGGGATCAGGAAGCAGGCGCTGGCGCCGTAGGCGACGGCCATGACGAACGGCAGCGGGTCGACGCCGAAGGCCTGGGCGGTGCTCCAGGCGACAGGGAAGGCAAGCGCCGCGGCGGCGTTGTTGGTGACCGTTTCGGTCAGCAGCACGGTCAGCAGGTAGCAGCCCGCAAAGGCGGCATAGACGCCGTGGCCGTTGAACAGCAGTTGGACCCCGTGAGCCAGCACGGCCGCGGCGCCGGAGTTCTCCAGTGCCTGGGCGATGGCCAGCGCCGAGCCGATGATCATCCACAGCTCGAACGGAAAGCGTCGCCGCAGCTCCGACGGGCTGAGCACGCGCCCCAGTAGCAGGCCTGCCATCAGCAGTATCAGACCGTGGAACAGCGGCAGGACCTCCAGCGCCGCCAGGCCGATCACCGCGGCAAAGCCGGCCAGCGTCAGCCCGCTCGCGGTGTGATCGAGCTGCGGACGGGTGAGGCTGCCACTGAGCAGATGAAAGTTGCGGTCGATGTTGCGGTGCTGACGAAAGTCGTTGCCCACCGCGAGCAGCAGGCAATCCCCCACGCGCAGCGGAATCTGGCCCAGCTGGCCCTCGAGCCGCTTGCCGCCGCGTCGGATACCCACCACGCCGGCATTGAACATGCTGCGGAAATCGACGTCCTGAAGCGTCTGGCCGGCCAGATCGGATTCGTGCGAGAGCACCACCTCGACCAGGTTGGTGGCGAGCAAGGCGTTGGCCTGGTGGCCGAACAGCTTCAGCCCGGGAAAACGCTGCAGGGCCTGCACCTTGTTGACCTCGCCGGTGAAGACCAGGGTGTCGCCGGCCTGCAGGACTTCCTCGGGTCCCACCGGGCTGATCAGCCGCCCCTGGCGCTCCAGTTCCAGCAGATAGAGGCCATCGAGGCTGCGCAGGGAGTTGGCCTCGATGCTCCTGCCGATCAGCGGCGAGTCGGGTTCCAGATCGGCGGCCAGGAAATAGGCCAGCTTGTCCTCGGTGGCTTCCGGCCGGTGATGGGGCAGGGTGCGTGCCCGCCACAGCAGCATGGCGAAGGTGAGCAGGGCCACCGGCAGGCCCACCAGGCTGAACTGGAACATGCCGAGCTCGAAGCCGCCGCTACTGAGGGCGAAGGAGTTGACCACCAGGTTGGTGGAGGTGCCGACCAGGGTGGTCATGCCGCCCAGGATCGAGGCGTAGGACAGGGGAATCAGCAGCCGTGAGGGGGCGATACGCTTCTGGCGCGAGATGGTACCCAGGAAGGCGGCCACCACGGCGGTGTTGTTCAGGAACGCCGAGAGCACGGCACTGGTGCCCATCAGCCGCGCGGTGGCGTGATGCTCCTGACCGTTGAGCAGCCGCTGCGAGAGCCAGTGGAGCAGCGGCGTGCGCTCCAGCGCCAGCGATACCAGCAGCAGCAACAGCAGGGTGGCCAGGGCCGGGTTGGTGTATTGCTGCAGCAGCGTGGCGGTATCCACCAGGCCGAACAGCAGGTAGCTGCCGGCCAGGGCGACAAAGGCGATGGCGGGGCGTACCACGCCCGTGACGAGCAGTGCGAGGAGTGCGGCAAGGGAGAGCAGTACCGCCCAGGTGACCATGGGATGTCCTTGTCAATACGACCTTGCGAGATTCTATGTTCACTTTTATGATGATGTCTAACATCGCCTTCAATCGTTTCTTCATAAACTGATAAGATCTTTACTTATCAATGGGTTGTATGAAAGGTGGCTACTAAACATTTATCGCCTGAACTCCTTAACGAGTGCCGCCGGATGGCGGTGCGCCTGCGCCTGGATGGTCATACGGTGGCCGAGGCCAGCCGGCGCAGCGGGCTCTCGGCGCCGACGGTCTCGGCCGCGTGGAAGGCGTTTCGCGAGGGGGGCTGGGAGGCCGTGTCGGTGAAGCCCCGCGGGCGGCGCAAGGGCTCGGGCGATGCCTTGGGCGCGGCCCAGCGCCGCGCGCTGCGTGAGCGGCTGGCCGAGCTACCCCCCGCGCCCCTGCCTGCCTGGAACAGCCGGGCACTGGCCGAAACCCTGAAGGGGAAGCCGGCCTCTCCGCGGGCCATCGAGCACTGGTGGGCAGCGCAGGGCCTCACGGTCCCCTGCCGGGACCTGCACGACCTGGAGAAGCGACGTTCCAGCGCTGGGCGCTGGTTCCGCCAGCGGGTGCGTCCGGTGAGGGACGTGGTGAACAAGGCCGGCGGTGAGTGCTGGCAGGGCGGCGTGCGCGTGGTGCCGGCTGCCGGCGACCGCCCGCGCTGCTATCAGCTCTACCTGCACGGCAAGCGTGGCGCCCTGCACATGCGCTGCCTGCCCGTGGCCCCCGTGGCAGACGACTACCTCACCCTGTTCGAGCGCCTGCTGGTCCAGGCCGAAGCGCCAATCGCCCTGCTGTTCCACGGCGCCTGGTTCCAGGCCAGCCCGGAGGTGCAGGAGTGGCTGGCCGAGCATCTGGAGTTTCACTTGATCAACGTACCCCCGGCTACGCCGGACGACTAGCGGGAAGCTAGACGCTTGAAGCTGGAGGAAACCCGGCCCGTTGCTTTCAGGTTTCTTGCCGTGAAGCGCCGCTCTTCCAGCTTCCAGTCAACCACTACAGGGATACCCTATCGATGACATCGTTAACACACCTCCAGCGACTCGAGGCCGAGAGCATCCAGATCATGCGCGAGGTCGTTGCCGAGACCGAGAAGCCGGTGATGCTCTACTCCGTGGGCAAGGATTCCGCGGTCATGCTGCACCTGGCGCGCAAGGCATTCGCGCCGGCACCGCCGCCCTTTCCGCTACTGCATGTCGATACGCGCTGGAAGTTCCGCGCCATGTACGAGTTCCGTGACCGGATGGCCAAGGAGACGGGCATGGACCTGCTGGTGCATATCAACCCCGAGGGCATCGAGAAGGACATCAACCCCTTCACCCACGGCTCGGCGATCCACACCGACGTGATGAAGACCGAGGGCCTGAAGCAGGCGCTGAACAGGCACGGCTTCGATGCCGCCTTCGGTGGGGCGCGCCGCGATGAGGAAAAATCGCGGGCCAAGGAGCGGGTGTTCTCCTTCCGTACCGCCCAGCATCGCTGGGATCCGAAGAGCCAGCGCCCCGAGCTGTGGAAGCTCTACAACACCCGCAAGCACAAGGGCGAGTCGATCCGCGTCTTCCCGCTCTCCAACTGGACCGAGCTGGATATCTGGCAGTACATCTACCTGCAGCAGATCCCCATCGTGCCGCTCTACTACGCCGCCGAGCGCCCGGTGGTGGAACGCGACGGCGCACTGATCATGGTCGACGACGACCGCATGCCGCTGGAACCCGGCGAAGTGCCGATGATGCGCAAGGTGCGCTTCCGCACCCTGGGCTGCTACCCGCTGACCGGCGCCATCGAATCCGAAGCCGACACCCTGCCGGCGATCATCCAGGAGATGCTGCTGACCAAGACCTCCGAACGCCAGGGGCGCGTCATCGACCACGACAGCACCGCATCCATGGAGAAGAAAAAGCAGGAGGGGTACTTCTGATGTCACATTCATCCGAGTTGATCGCCGAGGACATCGAGCAGTACCTCAAGGCGCATGAGCACAAGGGGCTGCTGCGGTTCATCACCTGCGGCAGCGTCGACGATGGCAAGAGCACCTTGATCGGGCGGCTACTCTTCGAGTCCAAGCTGCTCTTCGAGGACCAGTTGGCCGCCATCGAGGCGGACTCGAAAAAGTTCGGCACCCAGGGCAGCGAGATCGATTTCGCCCTGCTGGTGGATGGCCTGGCCGCCGAGCGGGAGCAGGGCATCACCATCGATGTCGCCTACCGCTTCTTCTCCACCGACAAGCGCAAGTTCATCGTCGCCGATACGCCGGGGCATGAGCAGTACACCCGCAACATGGTCACCGGTGCCTCCACCGCCGATGCGGCCATCCTGATGGTGGATGCGCGCCACGGCATCCTGACCCAGACACGCCGCCACAGCTTCCTGATGTCGCTGATCGGTCTGCGTCATGTGGTGGTGGCGGTCAACAAGATGGACCTGGTGGACTACTCTCAGGCGCGTTTCGAGGAGATCGTCGAGGAGTATCACGAGCTCGCCAGGGAGTTGGGGCTCGGGGAGATCACCTTCATCCCGATGTCGGCGCTCAAGGGCGATAACGTCATCGAGCACAGCTCGCGCATGCCGTGGTATCACGGCACCACGCTGATGGGCTATCTGGAGACGGTGGAGGTCGATGACGAGCGCCTGCAGCGGGCACCTTTCCGTCTGCCGGTACAGTGGGTCAACCGGCCCAACCTGGATTTCCGTGGCTTCTCCGGGATGGTGACCAGCGGCGTTGTCAGGCCGGGGGATGCCATTCGCGTGCAGCCGTCGGGCAAGGCGAGCACGGTCAAGCGCATCTACACCTATGATGGCGACCTGGACGAGGCCGTGGCCGGGCAGTCGATCACCCTGCTGCTGGAGGACGAGATCGACATCTCGCGTGGCGACGTGATCTCCGGTGTCGAGCAGCCGGCGCACACCGCCGACCAGTTCGAGACGACCCTGGTATGGATGCACGACAAGCCGCTGCTGCCGGGGCGCCCCTATCTGATGAAGCTGGGCACCCAGGTCGTCTCGGCCACGGTGACGGCCATCAAGTACCAGATCAACGTCAACACGCTGGAGCACGCGGCGGCCAAGCAGCTCGAACTGAACGGCATCGGTATTTGCACGCTCGGACTCGACCGCGCCGTGGCTTTCGATGCCTACAAGGAGAGCCAGGACACCGGCGGGTTCATCCTCATCGACCGCCTGACGAACAACACCGTGGGCGCCGGCATGCTGCACTTTGCCCTGCGGCGTAGCCAGAACATCCACATGCAGCACATGGACATCGACAAGCAGGCGCGGGCACTCGCCAAGGGCCAGAAGCCGGCGGTGCTGTGGCTGACGGGCTTGTCCGGTGCCGGCAAGTCGAGCGTCGCCAACCTGGTGGAAAAGAAGCTGCATGCGGCTGGCCAGCACACCTATCTGCTGGATGGCGACAACGTGCGCCACGGCCTGAACCGCGACCTGGGGTTCACCGATGCCGACCGTGTCGAGAATATCCGCCGCGTCGCCGAGGTGGCCAAGCTGATGGCGGATGCCGGTCTCATCGTGCTCACGGCGTTCATTTCGCCGTTCCGCAGCGAGCGGCAGCTGGCCCGTGACCTGATGGGCGATGAATTCATCGAGATCTTCGTCGATACGCCGCTGGAAGTGGCCGAGGAGCGTGATCCGAAGGGGCTGTACAAGAAGGCGCGTCGCGGTGAGCTGAAGAACTTCACCGGGATCGACTCCCCTTACGAGGCGCCGGAAGACCCCGAACTGCGGGTGGATACCTCCCGCATGAGCGTGGAAGAGGCCGCCGATATGATCATGACGACCCTGCGCGAGCGCGGGATCATCGGTTAAGTCCGAGGACGGAAGACGCCCGCTGGATGAGTCGACTCATCCGTCATTAGCGCGAGGCGCCGCGCTTCCGTCCTCTCCCCATTTGCATTGAGAGCCATCGAGAACCCCATGTCCTTAACCTATGCAGATTTGCTCAGCGCCGTCGAAGCCATCGCCCGCGATGCCGGCGAGGCCATCATGGCCGTCTACGCCCGCGACTTCACGGTGGAAGAGAAGGAAGACAAGAGCCCGCTCACCGAGGCCGACCGGGCGGCCCATGAGGTGATCGTGGCCGGCCTGGAGGCCTTGCCCGAGGCAATCCCCGTGCTCTCCGAGGAGGACGCCGCGGCCTTCGAGGGAGCCGATGCCCAGGGCCGCTACTGGCTGGTGGATCCGCTGGACGGCACCAAGGAGTTCATCAAGCGCAACGACGAATTCACCGTCAACATCGCGCTGATCGAGGACGGCAAGCCGGTGCTGGGCGTGGTGGTGGCGCCGGCGCTGGGCACCGCCTACCTGGCGGCGCGGGGCGAGGGGGCCTTCAAGGTGGACGCGCGCGGCGAGCGACGGTCCATCCGCGTGGCCGGCAAGCCCGCCGCAGGCGCCAAGTGGCGCGTGGTGGGCAGCCGTTCCCACCCCAGCCCCGATCTGGCGGCGTGGCTCGAGAACCTCGGCGAGCACGACATGGTGCCCATGGGCAGCTCGCTGAAGCTGTGCCTGGTGGCGGAAGGGCAGGCGGACGTCTACCCGCGTCTCGGCCCCACCTGCCTGTGGGATACCGGCGCCGCCCAGGCGGTGGTCGAGCAGGCCGGCGGGCGTGTCGAGACCCTCGATGGCGTTCCCCTCGACTATGGCCAGCCTGAGCAGCACCTCAATCCGCAGTTTGTCGTCTGGGGCTCTGTGGCAACGCCGTAACGGCGTGTCGACCCGGCTGTTGCAGGCGAAAGGGGATGGCAGCCAGGCGGCCTCAAGCTCCAAGTGCAACGCCATTGAAGAGTACCCGAGCCGGCCCGGATTGACAGGCGGTCGCTGTGCCCGGCAATATCGGCGGCATGAACACGCCAGTGACACGCCGATTCACCTGCCAGTGGTGGCCCTCCAAATGAGGGCGGCTCGCTGACGACGCTAGGAAATGCCGCCCTCCGGGGCGGCATTTTCGTGTGTCTGGCTCCGGCACGGGCGGAAGGGTACCGAGACCGATCCGGGTAACAGCTTGGGTAACAGTGACGTCTCAGAGAACGAAAACGCAGTAAGAACAGGACGCTTCCCGCTATGTCCGTGCTGATGATCGACAACTACGACAGCTTCACCTTCAACGTGGTTCAGTACCTCGGCGAGCTCGGGGCCGAGGTGGTCACCCACCGCAACGATGCCATCACCCTCGAGGCGATCGAGGCGCTGGCGCCGAGCCACCTGGTGATCTCGCCGGGGCCCTGCACGCCCAACGAGGCGGGCATCTCCATGGCGGCGATCGAGCGCTTCGCCGGGCGCATCCCGATCCTCGGCGTGTGCCTCGGCCACCAGGCGATCGGCCAGGTCTACGGCGGCGAGGTGGTGCGTGCGCCCCAGGTGATGCACGGCAAGACCTCGCGCATCCGCCATCGCGGCCAGGGCGTCTTCGCCGGCCTGGAGGACCCGCTGGAGGTGACGCGCTATCATTCCCTGGTGGTGGCGGCGCAGAGCCTGCCCGAGTGCCTCGAGGTCACCGCCTGGACCGACGACGATGACGTGACCCCGGGGTTGATCATGGGGCTGCGTCACCGCGAGCTCGACATCGAGGGGGTGCAGTTCCACCCCGAGTCGATCCTGACCCGCCAGGGGCACGAGCTTTTGGCCAACTTTCTCGAACGGCGCTGATTCGCCCCTCTCAAACCGCGCTAGACACAGGAGTGCCTGCCCATGCAGATGCGAGACGCCATCGCCGCGGTGATGCGCCGCGAGAACCTGAGCTTCGATGCCACCCACGCGGTGATGCAGCAGATCATGACCGGCGAAGCCACCGACGCCCAGATCGGCGGCTTCCTGATCGGCCTGGCCATGAAGGGCGAGACCGCCGAGGAGATCAGCGCCGCCGCCCAGGTGATGCGCGAGCTGATGAAGCCGGTCACGGTGCAGGCCGACAACGTGGTCGACATCGTCGGCACCGGCGGCGACGGGGCGAACCTCTTCAACGTCTCCACGGCGTCGAGCTTCGTGGCCGCGGCCGCCGGCGCGCACGTCGCCAAGCACGGCAATCGCAGCGTCTCCTCCTCCTCGGGCAGCGCCGACCTGTTCGACGTCGCCGGCATCCACCTCGACCTCGACCCGGCGCAGGTGGGGCGCTGCATCGACCAGGTGGGCGTGGGCTTCATGTTCGCTCCCAACCACCACCCGGCGATGCGCCACGCCATCGGCCCGCGCCGCGAGATGGGCGTGCGCACCCTGTTCAACATCCTCGGCCCGCTGACCAACCCGGCCGGCGCGCCCAACCAGCTGCTCGGCGTCTATTCCGCCGAGCTGGTGCCGGTGATGGCCGAGGTGTTGCGCAAGCTGGGCAGCCGTCACGTCATGGTGGTGCACGCCGAGGACGGCCTCGACGAGATCTCGCTGGAGGCGCCGACGCGGGTGGCCGAGCTCAAGGATGGCGAGATCCGCGAGTACACGGTCACCCCGGAGGAGGTCGGCATCGAGCGCCAGGAGCTCGCCCCGCTCAAGGTGGTCAGCGCCGAGGACAGCCTGCGCCTGGTGCGCGAGGCGCTGGTCGGCGAGGGCGCCGCGGCCGACATCGTCGCCCTCAACGCCGGGGCGGCGCTCTACTGTTCCGGCATCGCCGACAGCTTCAAGGAAGGCGTGCTCATGGCCCAGGACGCCCAGGCCTCCAAGCTGCCGCTGGAGAAGATGAAGGAACTCGCCGACTTCACCCGGGTGCTGACGCCCTGATCCCGATCGCTACGCTGCTACCCTATTCAGGACCGCGACACCATGAGCCAATCCCAGGACGCCACCCCGACCATCCTCACCCGCATTCTGGCCCGCAAGGACGAGGAGGTCGCCGAGCGCCGGCGCGCCGTCTCCGAGGCCGAGCTGCTGGCGCTGGCCAAGCAGCAGAGCGCCCCGCGCGGCTTCATCGCCGCGCTGGCCCGCCACATTGACGAGGGCGACCCGGCGGTGATCGCCGAGGTCAAGAAGGCCTCGCCCTCCAAAGGGGTGATCCGCGAGGAATTCCACCCCGGCGAGATCGCCGCCAGCTATGCGGCGGGTGGTGCCGCCTGTCTCTCGGTGCTCACCGACGCCGACTTCTTCCAGGGCCACGAGGACTTCCTGATCGAGGCGCGCGACGCCTGCGACCTGCCGGTGATCCGCAAGGACTTCATCACCCACGGCTACCAGGTCAGCGAGGCGCGGGCCATCGGCGCCGACTGCATCCTGCTGATCGTCGCCGCGCTCGACGACGCCAGGATGGCCGACCTGCACCGCCAGGCCCGGGAGCTCGGCATGGACGTGCTGGTGGAGGTGCACGACGCCCTGGAGCTGGACCGCGCGCTGGCGCTCGGCATCGACCTGGTAGGCATCAACAACCGCAACCTGCACACCTTCGACACGCGCCTGGAGACCACCCTGGAATTGCTGCCGCGCATCCCCGCCGGCGTCACCGTGGTCACCGAGTCCGGCATCCACACCCGGGAGGACGTGCTGCGCATGCGCGAACACGACGTCCACGGCTTCCTGGTCGGCGAGGCGTTCATGCGCGAGGAGCACCCCGGCGAGGCACTGCGTCGGCTGTTTTTCTAGCCGGCATCGCTTCGCGTGCGGAAACCGACAAGGGCAGCCATGGGCTGCCCTTGTCGTTGCCGATGTCCCCTCGCGTGCGCCGAGATTGCCCCGGCCAGAAAGTGATACTATAGTGTCACTATTGGTAGGATTCAGGGTAATACCCATGAAAGTTGAGCTTGTTACAAACCTCAAGCGTCAGGCAACAAAAATCCTGGCGGATCTGCATGCGTCGAAAGAGCCGGTATTGATCACGGAGCATGGTCAGCCATCGGCATACCTCGTCGATGTCCAGGACTACGAATTCATGCAGCGCCGACTTGAGCTGCTGGAAGGGCTCTCGCGGGGAGAGCGGGCTGTTCTTGAAGGAAGAACGTACAGCCAATCGGAGGCCAGGGAGAGCATGCGTAAATGGCTGAGGTAGTCTGGACGGAACCCGCTCTCCAGGAATTGGATGCGATCGCCGAGTATATCGCCCTGGATAATCCGGTTGCGGCAGGCAGTTTGGTCGAGGAGGTTTTCGAGAAGACGGAGCGCCTGAAAGAGTTTCCGCAGTCGGGGCGTATTCCCCCAGAGTTGCCCAATTCGGTCTACAGAGAAGTTGTGTCCCCTCCGTGCCGTATTTTTTACCGGGAAGACGGAGATCGGGTACTCATACTGTACGTCATGAGAGAGGAGCGTGAGCTGCGTGCCTTCATGTTGGCCACCCAGCGACGGCGGCAGTGAGCTGCGCGCCCGCACGCAGGCCAGCCGCCGACACGGCCAGCGCGATGCTCTATCGGATCCTCGCCCCCATTGACCTGCCACTTCACCGCCTCGGTCCCGTTGAGCTCCTTGACCACGCAAGACCGCACCTCGACACCATCGGCGAGCGGATGTGGTCTGAGGGAGGACCGGTACGCGCACCGGCGCTGGATTGACACCAGTCAACCCAACCGAACTCCTTGACCGCCAACGCCTTCTTCCGCTTTGCGGATCCTCTCTGCCTCACATAATCTGTTCGCCTCAAGGCCGCCGAGACGGCCACCAGCCCCGAAAAGTGGAGAGCCAGCTTGAACGCGCGCGAGTACAACAAGAACGCCTATGATGAAATGGCGTCGAGGTATCAGGAGAAGAGAAACGATCCGGAACGCAGTGGCTGGAACAACTGCCTGGAAGTGCCCGCCATGGAATCGATTCTCAAGCCGATATCGCAGGGAAAACTGACGCTGGATCTGGGGTGTGGCACCGGCATATTGACCGAAAAGCTCATGGCATGGAAGGCGTTGCCGGTAGGCGTCGATCACTCGACGGAGATGATCAAGCTGGCTAGGCAAAACATCCCGCAAATAGAATTCAGGATAGGCAGTGCCGAAGCGCTGCCTTACCCCAATGACCATTTCGATCTGGTGGCAAGCTCCTTGATGATGCATTACATCAAAGATCTGCTGCCCGTGTTTGGCGAGGTGTCCAGGGTCCTCAAGCCTGACGCGGACTTCGTGTTTTCCATGCATCATCCCTTCCATGAATCATTCAAGATAGAGAAAGAAAGAAGTCATGGGAAACCTGTGCTTCAGCCCTATTTTCATAATGATGAATATCATTGGGAAATGTGCGGCACAAGATTGATCAGCTTTCACCATACCTTCGAAAGCATCGTGAAAGCGCTCACTGCGTGTGGCTTTGTGTTGAAGGACTTGATCGAGTGCAAGCCTGCAGAAGACACCAGAGAGCACTTCGAAGCCTACGAGTTTGCGTCCAAGTATCCTTCATTTTGTGTCTTCCATGCCGTGAAAACCGAGGGGGCGAGCCCCCTCAGAAGCTGAGTTCCACCCCGGCGTAGAGGGTGCGCCCCGGGGCGGGCTCGAAGAAACGGCCGCGGTTGGCGTTGATGCGCACGTTGGCGAAGTGCGCCTCGTCGAAGAGATTGCGTATCCCCAGATGGAGCCCCAGCCGGGTGACGCCGTCGCCCAGCGACCAGGCATCGCCGCCGCGCAGGTTGACCAGCCAGTGGCTGTCGACGGGCACCCGGTTGGCGTTGTCGGCGTAGAGGTCGCCGGTATAGAGCGCCTCCAGGCTGGCGAAGCGCTCGCCGCTGCCGTACCAGGTCAGGCGGTTGTGCCATAGCTGGCGCGGCAGGCCGGGCAGGCGGTTGTCGGCGAAGTCGCCCTCGGCGTTGGCGAAGCGCTCGAAGCGGTAGTCGGCCAACGTCAGGGCGCTGGTCAGGCGCCAGTCCGGGACGAAGCGCCAGTCGATGCCGACCTCGAGGCCGTCGCGGGAGGTGCGCCCGGCGTTCTCGAAGAAGGTCCGGCCTTCGGGGCCGTCGAAACCGATCAGCTCGTCGTCGACCCGCACTGAGAAGGCCACCAGCTCGTAGCGCAGGTTGTCGCCCAGGATGCCGCGCAGGCCGACCTCCCGGTTCAGGGCCTTCTGCGGCTCGATGGCCGGATTGAAGCCGCCGGCGCCGTCGGGACGGGCGAACTCGGTGAAGGTGGGCGTCTCGAAGGCGTTACCGATCGTGGCGAAGAGCTGATGGTCGCGGTGAAAGCGGTAGCTCAGCCCCAGGCTGCCGGTCCATTCGCGGAAGGTACGCTCGCCGCTGTCGTCGCGGCCGTCGGCCAGGAAGCGGTCGTCGATGGTCATGCGCACCTGGTCATGGCGCACCCCGGCACTCAGGTCGAGCCGCTCGGTCAGGCCCAGCTCGGCCTGCAGGAAGGCGCCGGCACTGGTGGCGTTCTGCTGCTCGTCGGCGGTCTCGGCGGTGACCTCGCCCTGGAAGTTGACGGCACGGCGGCCGCGATTGTCCTCCTGGCGAGCCACTTCCACGCCACCCACATAGCGCAGCGGCAAGCCGCCGAGCGTCGCCGCCCGGGTGTAGTCGACCCCGCCGCCGTAGTAGTGGCGCCGATAGTCGATCAGGCTGCTGCCGGGGAAGGGCAGCTGCTGCTCGAAGTCGCGACGGCTGACGAAGCCGCGCAGGTCGAGCTCGCCGTTCGCGAAATCGAGATCTTCGTAGTGCAGGCCGATCACTTGCTGCTCGACGCGCTGGCCGGCGTCCAGGGCGAGGGACGCCGGTGCGGCCTGGCGGCGGTCGTTGGCGACCTCCGCGGCGGTCAGGCCGCCGGGGTCCTCGGCGGTGGGCATGTCGAGCACGTTGAGCAGCGCTGAGAGGGTGCGGTCGTCATCCAGCCGATAGCCAAGCCGCGCGTTGAGCAGGCGCTTCTCCACGGCGCTCTGCTCGCGATAGCCGTCGAAGTCCAGCGCCGAGAGGCTGACGCTGTGCACCCAGTCGCCGCTCTCGCCGCCGTGGCGCAGGGCCAACTTGCGGAAGTCATGACTACCGCCCTGCAGGCGCACCACCGGTGAACGACGCAGTTCGCTGCCGTCGCCGGTGGTGACGTCGAGCACACCGCCGGCGGCATTGCCGTAGAGCACCGAGGCGGGGCCGCGGATCACCTCGATGCGCTCGGCGCTGTCCAGGTCCACGGCATCGGTCTGGGCCTGACCGTCGGGCAGGGTGTAGGGGATGCCGTCGACGCGGATATGGATGCCGCGGATGCCGAAGGGCGCGCGGGTGCCGAAGCCGCGGCTGGCGATGCGCTGCCCCTGGGCGAAATTGTCGCGATTCTGCAGGAAGAGCCCGGGGACGGTTGTCAGCGCCTCGTCCAGGCGCACGCGCTGCTGGGCCTGCTGGATCTCCTCGCGGGACACCACCGACACCGCCGCCGGGGTGTCGTAGAGGCTGCGCGCCAGGCGTGGGGCGCTGATGGTGAGGGTGGGCAGGGCCTCGGCCGAGGTGTCGTCGTCAACGTCGGCGGGCTGGGTCTGGGCCCAGGCGGAAGGGACGAGCAGGCCGGCCAGCAGCAGCGGTGGCAAGCGATGGTACATGAGCTAGGGTTCCTTGCGTCGGATCGAGATTGTTCTTCGATCGCCTCGTTCGAGCCCCCGCAGGCTGGCGATCTTGAGGGTGTCGGCGCCTCCCCGGCTGTGTCCCCGGTGGCATGACAGCGTCGACTGTATTAGGTCATTGTTGGCGGCTGGGGCCCCCTGCAGCAATCGGACCCTCGCACAGCCCTCCTCCATCCATTGGTAGTAGGAACCCCAAGACACGAGATGAGCGTGCCGCGTCGCCAGGTGCTGCTCTCTGGTTCGCGAGTCCTCACATCCCGCGTATCGCTGCTACGCTAAAGCCTGCTGATGGCGCTCCGGCAAGTGGACGGCGTTGGGTACCTCTCCAGGGGAGACCCCATGACGATGAGCCCGCAGCACACGTACGTGCAGCTGGCGCCGGAGGCCGTCGCCACCCGCGCTACGACGGCATGGACCTCTGAGGCAATCACCATGGCAACGGTTCGTGAAGGCAACAGGCGCGTTTTGCTGGTCGTCGACGTGCAGGTCGGCGTGATGGAGGCGGCGTGGGAGGCCCCACGGATCATCGGGAATGTCTCGCACGCTGTCGCGCGGGCCCGCGCCGCGAACGTCCCGGTACTCTGGGTACAGCACACGGACAGAGAACTACCGGCCGGAAGCCCGGCGTGGCAGTGGGTGCCGGAACTCTCGCCAGCAGAGAGCGAGCCGCTGATCCACAAGCGCTTCAACTCGTCGTTCGAGCAGACGCCGCTCGACGAGGAACTCGCCAGGCTCGGCGCGAGCCATATCGTGCTGGCTGGTGCGGCGACCAACTGGTGCGTCCGTGCCACCGCCTACGGCGCGCTGGAGCGCGGCTACGACGTGACGCTGCTCGCCGACGCGCATACCACCGGCACGCTGGAACTCGAGGACGGCACGATCCTCGAGGCGGCTCACGTGATCCGCGAGTTGAACATCGCCATGACCGGGCTGAGCTACCCTGGCCGCACGAACGGCACCGCCAGGGCCGCGGACGTGGACTTTGCCACACCTGGCGGCGTGTGCTCATGAGGAAGTCCAGCCCCCGCCATGCATATCTGGCGTTCACATGACGTTCCCTGGTTACAGGACGGAGACAGCATTCCGTCTTATCAAGAGTGGCAGCCGGGTAGAGCATGAACCCACTGCCAGACGATACCATCAGTTCGGACGTGCAAAAGCGCCGCTTTGCTCTGCTTTTGCACGCCGATTACATCGAACGCTACACCCCACCTTCTCCCTCGCTGGCCTGCCACTGCACCGCTTCCACCTCGCCGCCGGCGAAGCGCACGAGGTGAGAGGCCACCACCTCGCCCAGCTCCGCCAGGGCCTTCCGGGTTTCCGCGGCGCAGGTCATGACCAGGGCATCGGGCTCGGCGTCGAGCCGGCATTCGCCGAGGGCGAAGCGCAGTCGGCCGCGGTGGGCATCCCACTCGGCGTCGATCTTGTGGCTGAAGTGCTTGCACAGCCGGTGGATCAGCCGGCCGGCGTCGGCGGTGGGGACGTTGGCGGTCATGGTGGGCATGTCGGGATCTCCTGTGTGAATGGGGCGGGCTACGGGGCCAGGGGCCGATCCGCCAGCACGATGGGGTGGCCGTGGGTGCAGCGCTCGACGCGGGCCTCGATGCCGTAGGTGCGCGCCAGCAGCGCCGGCGTCAGCACCGCTTCCGGCGGGCCTATCTCCGCCTGGCCGCCGGGGGAGAGCACCAGCACCCGGTCGCAGTAACGCAGCGCCAGGTTGAGGTCGTGGCTGGCGACAAGCGCGATGGCGCCGCGCTCGCGGGTGGCGGCGCGCACCGCCTCGAGCACGTTGAGCTGCCAGTGCAGGTCCAGCGCGCTGGTGGGCTCGTCGAGCAGCATCAGCGGGGGCCGGCGCACCAGCACCTGGGCGAGCCCCACCATCTGGCGCTGGCCGCCCGACATCTCGGCGAGCTGGCGCAGCGCCAGCGGGCGAATGCCGAGAGCATCGAACACCCGCTCGATGGCCTGCTCGGTCTCGGCCCGCGATCTGAGGGAGCGGGCGGCGCGGCAGGCGCTGAACACGGTCTCGTAGGCTACCAGCGGCACGGCCTGGGGCAGCGGCTGGGGCAGGTAGCCGAGCTGCGTCACGCGCTGGGCCGGGGTAAGCGCCGCGAGATCCTGGCCGACGAGCCGCACCTGGCCGCTCGCCGGCAGCAGGCCGGCGATGCCCTTGAGCAGGGTCGACTTGCCCACCGCGTTGGGGCCCACCACCGCCACCAGGGTGCCCGGCGCAATGGCCGGCAGGGTGAGGTCGCGAAACACCGGCCGGCGCCGGTAGCCCACCGTCAGGCATTGCAGTTCGAGGCTCATAGCGCGGCCCTCCGGCTGCGGGCCACGATCAGGCCGAGGAACAACGGGATGCCCACCAGGGCGGTGACGATGCCCACCGGCAGCACCACGCCCGGCACCAACAGCTTGCTGGCGATCGACGACAGCGAGAGCAGCACGGCGCCGGCCAGGGCGCTGCCCGGCAGCAGGAAGCGGTGATCCTCGCCCAGCATCAGGCGGGCGATGTGCGGCGCCACCAGGCCGATGAAGCCGATCTCACCGACGAAGGCCATGGCCGCCGCGGTGAGCAGGCTGACCCGCAGCAGCACCCGCAGGCGCAGGCGCTCCACCGGCACGCCCAGGCTGCGCGCCTGCTCCTCGCCGCTGCGCAGCAGGGTCATGGCCCAGGCGTTGCGCAGCGAGAAAGGCAGGCACACCGCCAGCACCCCGGCCACGATGGCCACCTTGTCCAGCGAGGCGCGCGCCAGGCTGCCCATGGTCCAGAACACGATCTGCTGCACCGACTCGGCGTCGGCGACGAACTGGATCAGCCCCACCACCGCGTTGATGCCGAACAGCAGGGCGATGCCGAACAGCACCACCGCATGCACCGAGGCGCCCAGGGTGCGCGACAGCAGCAGGATCAGCAGCGAGGCGGCGGCGGCGAACACGAAGGCGGAGAGCGGCAGCAGCAGATGCGCCGCCAGGCCGAACAGCGAGACGTTGAACACGATCACCAGCGAGGCGCCCAGGGTGGCGGCGGCCCCCACGCCCAAGGTGAAGGGGCTGGCCAGCGGGTTGTTGAGCACCGTCTGCATCTCGGCCCCGGCGAGCCCCAGGCAGGCGCCCACCACCACCGCCATCAGCGCGTAGGGCAGGCGGATGTCGAGGATGATCACCCGGGTACCGTCGTCCAGCGCCGCGGGGTCGAGCAGGCCATGAACGACATCCCCCAGCCCCAGCAGGGCGGGGCCGGAGGCGATATCCACCAGCAGAGCGGCACCGGCCGCCAGCGCCAGGCCGGCCAGGCACAGCACCCGGCGCCACACGAACCGGCGGTACTGGCCGGCCAACGCGGCGGGGTTTCCTGG
This sequence comes from Billgrantia azerbaijanica, assembly GCA_004551485.1. Taxonomy (GTDB): domain Bacteria; phylum Pseudomonadota; class Gammaproteobacteria; order Pseudomonadales; family Halomonadaceae; genus Halomonas; species Halomonas azerbaijanica. The sequence continues at coordinate 16,722 of SBLD01000030.1, forward strand.
TGCCAGGCTCATGGCGTGCCCTCGGCGAGCTCGACCCAGTAGGTGCCGTCCAGCTCGACGGGCTGGAAGCGCCGGTAGAAGGTGGCCAGCGTGCGCTGCGGCTCGAGGTGCGCCAGCCGCTCGGGGTGCAGCCAGCGGGCCAGGGCCTGCACCGCCACCACGTTGAGCGGCGTGTTGTAGAAGTGGTGCCAGAGGGCGAAGGCGCGTTCGGGGTTGGCGATGGCGGGCAGCGCTGCCAGGCCGGGGCGAGCCGTGGCCCGGGCCAGGGAGCGCCGGGCGGTGGCCTCGTCCACCCCGGCGCCCAGCACCACATAGGGCCGTTCGTTGTCAGACACTTGGCGACCGGCCGAGCCGATGGCGGTGGCCAGGTAGCGGTCCGGCGGCTCGCTGATCAGGGTCTCCAGGCTGAGCGTGCCGCTGACCCCAGGCAGGCGCTCCGCCGCGACGTTGCGCCCGCCGGCGGCGGGGATGAAGCGCCCCAGCATGCCGTCGGCCATGGTCTCGCAGCAGCCGTCGTGCAGGCCCACGCGGCTGTGCAGGAAGACGCTCGGCCGCTCGCGCTCGGGGATCGCCGCCACCGCCTCGCTCACCTTGGCCAGCTCCTCCCGGTAGAAGCGGTTGAAGCGCTCGGCCTCGGCCCGGCGCCCCAGCACCTCGCCGAGCATGGCCATGCTGCGCGGCGTATTGCGCAACGGGTCTTGGCGGAAGTCGATGAACACCACCGCCACGCCGGCGCGCTCCAGGCGCTCGATCAGCTCGCGGTTGCGCGCCCCGGGGCCGTGGCCCTCCAGGCTGAAGATGGCCAGGTCGGCGCCCATGGCCAGCACGCTCTCCAGGCTGAAACTGTCCGCCGAGGCGTGCCCCACCCGGGGCACCGCGGCGAGCGCCGGGAAGCGCGCCAGGTACTGGGCGTAGCCGGCGGGGTCGGTCTGCTCGAAGTCCGGCAGCAGGCCGGCCAGGCGCTCGATCACGGCGTCGCCCTCGAGGATGGCGAGCGCCGGGATGTAGCGGCTCTCGCCCAGCACGATGGCCTCGGCGCGCTCGGGCACGCTCACGGTGCGCCCCGCCAGGTCGGTCACGGTGGCGGCCAGCGCCGGGGTGGCCAGCAGCCAGAGCAGCAGGGCGCCGCACAGGCGGGAAAGTCGCGTTGTCATCACTGAAACTCGCTCAGAACCGGTAGGCCGCGCTCAGGCGAATGTCCCGGCCGGCTTCGGGCAGGCCGGCGGCCACGTCGCCATAGACCGCGTAGGTGGCATGGTCGAAGTACTGCTTGTCGAACAGGTTGTTGACCGTCAGCGAGAGCGTCAGCTGGTCACCGGCCAGCGGCTGCCAGCGGGCATAGACATCATGCACGCCGTAGCCGGCTTTCTCGGTGTAGCCATCGGCGACGTCGGTCAGGCGCTCGGCGAATCGCCCGGTCCAGCCGACATCGAGGCTGTCGGTCGCCCGGTAGGTGAGGCTGGCCACCCAGCTGTCGCCCACGCTGGTGCCGAGGCTCCAGTTGTCGTCGTTCAGCGGCTCGCCGTTGAGCTCGGGGCGCGACCGGCTGTAGGCGAGCGTCGCGCTCAGGCGCTCCCAGTCGTAGCCGAGGGTGGCGCTGATCCCGCGGGTCTCCAGCTCGCCGAGATTCTCGAGCACGCCGCTGCGGTTCTGTTGGCCCACCACGTCGTCGATCTCGGTGACGAAGGCCTCGGCCGAGAGGTAGAGGTTGCCGTGGCGGTAGGTGGCGCCCACCTCGTAGTTGTCGGCGGTTTCCTCCTCGCGATCGGCGGCGTTCTCGTAGTAGTCGAGCACGAACAGCTCCTTGACCTGGGTGCCGCGAATGGCCCGCGCCCAGCCACCGTAGAGGGTGAGGCGCTGCGTCGCGTCGAAGCTGACGCCCAGGTTGGGGCTGAAGCCCGACTCGCTGAACGAACGGTCGCTCTCCGCTTCGTCCAGCTCGAAGCGGTCGAAGCGGGTGCCGGCGCTCAGTTGCAGGCGCTCGGTGACCTGAAACGCATCCTGCAGATAGAGGCCGGTCACGCGGCCGGTTTCCCGAGCGCTGTTGAGCCTGCCCTCGTCATGACGGTGGTCGATGCCGTAGGTCAGGGTGTGGGCGCCCAGCCGCGCGGTGTTGCGCAGGTCGGCGCCGTAGCTGTCCAGGGAGCCCAGGTAGGTGCCGTAGGGGCCGTCGATGTGCTTCAGGGAGGCCTCGGTGTCGTAGAGGGTCAGCTCCAGGTCCAGCCAGTCGTTGTCGCGGGCAGCGAAGCGGTACTTGCCGGTCACGGTTTCGCGAACCATCTCCTGATCGAAGACCGGGTTCCTGAAGCTGGGTATCCAGTGCGGGCGGTGCTTGCGGAAGGCCTCGTCCTCGTTGCGCTCGTAGCTGAGGGTGAGCGCCTGCTCGTCGGTCAACTGGCCGACCACCTTGGCAAAGCCGGTCACCACCTCGCTTTCGGTATGCGGCTGGGTGTTGCCCTCGGCGTCCTCGTAGTCGCCGTGGTCGGTCCGGGCCAGCGTGGCCATGGCGCTCCAGTCGTCGCTGAGGCGGCCGAACAGCGAGGCGGAGGCCTTGTAGCCCTCGGTGTTGTTGAAGTAGCCCGCCTTCAGCAGGCCGCCGACGCGCTCGCCCGGGCGCAGCAGGTCGTCCGGGTCCTTGGTGACGAAGCGAATGGCACCGCCCAGGGCGCCGGGGCCATTGGTGGCCTCGCCGGCCCCGGCGGCGACCTCCACGCGCTCGAGCAGTTCCGGCTCCACCATCAGTCGCCCCTGGTGGTGGAACAGGAAGCCCGACTGGGTGGCGCCATCGACGGTGACATTGAGCAGGGTGTCTTCCAGGCCGCGCACGTACACCTTCTGGGCCACCGGCGAAGCGCCGCCGCCGACCGCCAACTCGGGCAGGCCGCTGAAGATGTCCTGCAGGTCATCGGCCTGAAAGCGCCGCAGGGTGTCGTCATCCACCAGCGCATCGCTGTTGCCGATGCGGTCGGCGGTCACCTGCAGGGTGCCGAGTTGCTGGGAGGCGCCCTGCGCCAGCGCCAAGGGGCTCGCGCTGAGCAGAGCGATGGCCAGGCACAGGGGGTGGCGGGACAAGCGGACGGCGGGGGACATGACGGCTCCTGTATGTGATATGAATTCTCATTTGGAGCGTATTCTTGTTTCCGTCGCCATGGATGTGAACCACTTTTACATTTGTTACCCGTTGCCCTTCATCCGCTGGCGCGGCACGACCTCGGGTTCTTCGCACGATAGCGTGATACCGCTTTGTGGAAGGTCAGTGCTGTGGGAGGGAGCTTCAGCTCCGGTTCGACGCCTCGACGAAGCAGTGCGTAGCACTGCCAGGATAGGGCGCCTGACGGCGCCTTCGCGCGGCATAGCCGCCCTCCCACAGGGAGATTCACGCCAAGGTACGATGCCCCCTGCATCGGGGCAGCCACAGCGTCATGCGCAGGCCGCCGGCGTCGCGATTCTCGGCCGCGATCCAGCCGCCCGCCGCCTCGACCTGGCGGCGCGCCAGCGCCAGGCCGAGGCCGTGCCCGCCGGAGCGCGCGTCGCGGGCCTGGGCGGTGCGGAAGAAGGGCGTGAAGATGCGTTCCAGCTGCTCGGCGGCCACCCCCGGCCCTTCATCCTCGACGGTCAGCCGGTAGCCGCCCGGCTCCTGGTGCAGGGCGATCCCCACGCGGCCGCCGACGGGGGTGTAGTGGCAGGCGTTGCGGATGACATTCTCGATGGCCTGGGCCAGGGCGCGCTGGCTGCTGCCGGTGATCGCCGCCTGGGTCGGCAGCTCGGCGTGCAGGCGGTGGTCGGGGTACTCGTAGCGGGCGTCCTCCAGCACGCTGTCGAGCAGGTCGGTGAGGTCGAGGCTGTCCCGGTCGAGGCTGGGTTGCTCGTTCTCCAGCCAGGCCAGGGTCAGGGTGTCTTCCACCAGGTCGCGCATCAGGCGGCACTCGCGGCGGATGCGCGGCAGGAAGTGCCGGGTGTCGATGCCTTCCTCCACACAGCTCACCGCCATGTCGAGGCGGGTGAGCGGCGTGCGCAGCTCGTGGGAGAGATCGGCGATCAGCCGCCGCTGGCTGATGATCAGCTCGCCGGTGCGCTCGGCCATGCGGTCAAAGGTCTCGGCTAGGGCGGCGAGCTCGTCGTTGCGGTTGCCCAGCAGGGCGCGCACGCGCACCCCCAGGTTGCCGTCGCTGAACTGTCGGGTGGCGAGCTCGAGCTGGCGCAGCGGGCGCATCAGGTGGCGGTAGATCACCAGGCTCAGCGCGATCAGCACCGCCAGCGGCAGGGCCACCTTGAGGAACAGCTTCACCTGGTTCAGGTAGGCGCCGGGGCGCATGCGCTGGGGCAGCCGCACCAGGAAGTGGGTGTGGCCGTCGGCGAAGGGGGTCTCCATGATGGGGTTTTCATCGAAGTAGAGGTGGATCTTCCACTCCTCGCTGCGGCCCAGGCGAAAGCCGTCGCGAAACCGCTGGGTAAGCTCGCTGCCGGCCAGGGGCTGGATATCGGAGCGCACCACGGCGGCCCAGGTGTCTTCCCGTTCCTGCAGTTCCTTCAACCAGGCGGCCAGGGCCCGCTCGTCGCCGGCGCGGTGGAGCCGCTCGGCGGTGCGCCCCCACGCCTTGAGCGTCTGCCGGTGGCGCTCGGCGATGAGGCTCATCTGCTGCTCGGTCGCGTCGCCCAGGAAGGTGATCACCCACACCAGCGCCAGGGTGCCCAGCGCCAGGGTGGCGCACAGTTTCCACAGCAGCCGCCGGTTCACAGGAAGCAGTACCCCTTGCCGTGCACCGTCTGCAGGCGGTCCGCCGCCATGCCCGCGGCCGCCAGCTTGCGCCGCACGCGGCTCAGGTGCATGTCGAGGCTGCGGTCGTAGCGGCTGAACTCGCGCTCGAGCACCACCTGGTAGAGGTAGGGTTTGCTCAGCGCCTCGCCCTGGTGAAGCACCAGCACCCACAGCAGGCGGAACTGGATCGGGGTGAGGGTGACCGGCTCGCCCGCGTAGCGCACGGCCAGGGTGCCGCGCTCGAGCGTCAGCGGGCCCACGCTCAGCGCCTCGGGATCGGCGCGCTGGTCGGTGGTGCCCAGGGTGCGCCGCAGCAACGCCTCGATGCGTAGCAGCAGCTCGGTGAAGGCGAAGGGCTTGGGCACGTAGTCGTCGGCGCCACGGCTGAAGCCGAGGATGCGCTCCTCCTCGGCGCCGCACGCCGTCAGCATGATCACCGGCGTCTGGCGCGTCTTGCGCAGCCGGTCGAGCACCTCGAAGCCATCCAGCCGTGGCAGCAGCACGTCCAGCAGGATCAGGTCGAAGCGCTGGCCGAGCGCCGACAGCAACCCGCCCTCGCCCTCGAAGCACTGGTGCGTCTGGTAGCCCTTGCCCTCCAGGAGCCGGGCGATCTGGCCGTTCAGCGTGCGGTCGTCCTCGACGACCAGCACGCGCGGCCGGCGCTGGGTGACGGAGGCCATGGATCATCCGCTTGTATGAATATGAGACGTATTATCATATGCGTGCGAAGTGCCACCGACAAGAGCGGGCGAGATCGCCCGGTCGCCGGGCGACGCGATTGACCTCGATCAAACCGCCTAAGACATTCATCGCAAACGGCCTCATACGCTTTGCGGATCGACTTTCGCTCACATAGTCTGTTCTTCTTAAGGCCGCTGAGACGGCTACCAAGGAAGCCGGGGACTACCGCATGGATGGCGGGCGCCATCGCAGGATGCAAGGTAGGGGCGGTAGCGTGCCTGGAGTTCAGTCACGCATGGCGTATGCGCGTTCGAAGGATGATTGAAACCGGCAAAGGCAGCAGGCGCGCGAATTCTGCATAGGTTGCCGAGCTATACTTAGGTTTGGGGGAATCAATGAGTTGGGAGAAATGAGGCGCGTCAGATAATATTGTTGAACGCGCAGGATATTCATTCAATATCAGGACGTGCAGTCCAATCACTGTTATGCATTCAAGCAGGATTGCCATGGACAAAAAGTTAGAAGAAGCAGTTAGTGTTTTCATAGATGAAAATTACGACAACTGCACTGAATGCGGTCATGCATATCGCGACGATGAAGAGCACTTTATTGGCTATGGTGAGAATAACGATCTGAAGAGCGCATGCATAGATTGCAAAAGCAACATAAAGACGGTTCTGCATAAAAGGGAATTTTATCGTCGCGCCTACAAAGTGCCAAGGCATGATGCCGTGCTTTGGAGGTATATGGATTTCTCTAAATATGTAAGCCTTCTATCGAGATCCTCTATATATTTTGCAAGATCAGACACTTTCGAGGATCATTTTGAGGGAGCACAAGGCGTCAAATCCAACAGAGAGAAATGGGATCGCCATTATCTTGAGTTTTTTGAACGTGCAATTTTATCATCCCCAGATGTTGGAATAACTCAGCTAACCGGTGATGAGGTAAAGTCTGAATCCCAAAGACTATTGAAACAGCTTCAGAACATTGGTGAGTATGGGAGAGAGAGGACCTATATAAATTGCTGGCACGAAAATGAGCATGAATCGGAGGCGATGTGGCGACTCTATTCTAGCTACATAAATAATGCGGTTGCCATTAAAACAACATACAAACGCTTGTCTTCGTCATTAGAAGAGCGCGAAAATATCCAGATTGGCATGGTCGAGTATCTGGACTTCAAAAAGCAGTTCTCCGGAGTTAACTCAGCATTTTGGAGAAAAAGAAAATCATTCCAACATGAGCGTGAAGTTAGAGCAGTATACTTTGAGTTTAATAATGAAAATCCAGGAATACTAATTCCATGCTGCCTATCAACCCTGATTGAAGCAGTTTACGTCTCCCCAAAGGCTCCTGATTGGTTTAAAAGTGTGGTTAATGATGTAAACAGCAAATATGGCTTAGATGTTTTGGTTTCAGATTCAGAACTAAACGAAGAACCATTTTACTAATGCATAACACAGCTCTCAAAATGGACGCAAATTACGCTACACTCCATTTGCGCCCTTTAGCTTAGCGTTATGCCTTTCAAATGAAACATGAGTTCTATAGATGAGTGAAATAAACAAAGAATATATCGAAAATAGAGTGGAAGATTGGGGGCAACGTATAGAATTCGTCTTTTCGCTTGTAAAGAATTCGTTGTCTGGCAACTCGGACATTGAGTTTGCTGAACACAAAACAGTACAGATGAATGAGGAGTTGATGCAGAAATTTGGTGTCTCTCCTGTTTCTCTGCCTGTTCTAGAAGTCAAGCGGAAAGGTGTTCTAGTTGCATCTTTTAAGCCGATAGGATTATGGGTAATCGGCGCTAATGGACGGATCGATATATTAACAAAAGAAGGTTCTTATATATTGGTTGACCTAGAAGGTAAAGATAAACCATCGGATTGGCGTGTTTACACACCTAAAAACAGAAAGAAAAGCATACCTTTCGATAAAGAATTTGTCCTAAGGCTGGTTTAGTCATGGGAATTTTTGACGAACTGGAAGCTCAATACAATGACATTGATAATGAATATGCATCAATTGAGTTCGAAGCCAGCAGTAGAGGTTGGAGCAAAAAAGAGGAAAAGTATAAACGGAAGCGAGAGCTTAACGATCAAGCATATTTTCTTTTCATGTTCTCTAGACTTGAAGATAGAATAAGGGATGAAAGCTCTCAACTAATAACAAGGAAGAAAACCTCTATAACATCATGGAAGCAACGAGCTGCATGGGATATTCTGCCAAGCGGAGCAAGAGGTGATATGCCGTTCAAGAAGCGCCTAGCTCTGCTCTTAGAAAAAGGTGGAAGCGACTACAATTTAGTTGTCGATTATTATAAAGAGCGCAATTCAATTGCTCACGGCGGTAACTTTATTTCCCCGATAAGTATGCCTAGCGTAATCTCAGAGCTAAAAAGGCTGCACCGGGCAGTCAAGGCATAACAAATTGCTGCACTCGGATAAATTACTCGCTGCGCTCCTAATTTACCGGTGAGCAAGGCGTTATGCATTTCTGAATACATCCCGGAGCCGTAGATGAACGACATCCTCACCATAGAACATTGCCAGCGCGCTGTTAGTGATGTCGCATCGTTTGGCGACAACGATGTTGTGCCGTTCGACGTGGATACCAAATTCGTTTCAGATTGTGGCGACAAAATCGCAACAGCCTTGCTTGCGCTGGGCCAAGAACTTGGAAGAAAGTCCAAGAAGGACTGCAAATCGACGCTGCACGGGGTTCACATATTTTCGGAAAGACTACTTGCGCCTGTAGGGCAATCAGGGTTTAGGATTACGACAAAGATCCACCCATTCTGGAACTTGTACTTAAACGCTCTTGCTGTAAGCCTCGCTGAATTGCATGAACCGCAGAGATCTGATCGAGCGCATTCGTATCGTTTCTCGGAATCGGGCCCTGGACTCTTTGATAAAGAAGCATCATGGCGGAAATTCAGAGAATCCACACTGGAAGAATGCGATGAGAAAAACAAAGCTCAAGTTGTCGTTCAGACGGATATTTCGAGCTTCTATGAGCATGTAAATCATCATCGCCTTGAGAACTTCATCGGCGACTTGACTGGCAGCGATTCGAACATTCCAACACAGATTGATGTAATTCTTAACCAGCTAGCAGTCGGGCGTTCATTCGGACTTCCGGTTGGAGGCCAAGCCTCAAGAGTTCTGTCGGAAATAATCTTGAGCTCAATCGACCGAACATTGACCGCTGAAGGAGTTTGTTGGCGACGTTATGTTGACGATTTCGTCATCGTTTCTGACTCCCAACAGGATGCCTACAAAGATCTTGGAATACTGGCTCACGCGTTGGGTGATTTTGGCCTCACACTCAACAGGTCGAAAACAAACCTCTTAAGCTCCAAACACTACCAAGACTATGTGGAAGCGCAATTGGGATCTGGCGATGGTGATGCAAGAAGGCTGAAAGAAATAGATCTGCATTTTGATCCGTATTCCGACACCGCAATAACTGATTATGACGACCTCAAGCAAACCGTTGAACAGATCGATATAGGAAGGCTCATCGCTTTAGAGCTAGATAAGGGGCAACCAGACAGTTTCGTAGTAGCACAAGCTAGTAGAACTCTTGTGCTGCTGGAGCCCGGTAATGCGCTAGGCGTTGTCGCATCGCTTCTAGATCAGCGCAATATCCATGCATTTCGTGCCAATTGGTCAACCATAATGAGAGGTGTCGCCCATTTAAGGTCGAGCCAATGTCACTTGGAGATACACGACCAACTTGATGAGCTTTTAGACCTCATTCCCCAGAAAGCGCCACATTTAATTCGAGTTGATACGAACGCTCTTCACTATTTGCGGGCGCTTAGGTTTAAGAAATCAGCGACACGGGCAGCTTTCTTACTGGAGTTGTTCAAAACCAAACGTTCCTCAACTGTAAGAAGAGCTTGCATTGACTGTTGGAGACAGTGGAAAGACCGGGACAGGTTTATCTCTCTACGAAATGAATGGTCTACTCTCGGCCAAGGCGAGCAAAGAATGCTGTGGTTGGCTGCCCCCACGTTTGGTGATGACGGCATCAAGTTCCGAAAACAGACTCAGCGAACCGTGGGTCAGCTTTGGGGGCTCGGCTTGCAGCGTTCGGAAGACCCTTTCGTACCATTGTTTTTGGAGTGGGCTGAAAATGCCAGCGCAATCTGACATCGCATCTGACCCGAGGACGATTGCGCGCAACGTCTCGGGCATTTTCGACGCAACCTTTCCCCAGTTGGCTCCAGCCATTGTTGCCCACTTCAATAGGTCATACAGCCGACAAATTGGGGGAGTTATCCCAGTCACGACAAACGTCCTTGACCAAAGTGACTTGCAACGGGCGATGCTATTCGAGTTATCTATCTCAGCAGCGGAGCAATTGCTGGATGATGCCGGCGCGATCAACTGGGCGCAGTGCTTGCAGGAGGCGGGCGAGAAGCAGCGAAGGTACTTTGATGCCCAGGTGCCCACTTCGCTGGGTGCGAACGATATGGCCGTGGCAGAGCAGGTGGCGCAAAACCTGATAGCTGGGCTATCGGAAATTGCGCAGAAAGATCAACAGCCCGTGGAGCCGGCACCCCATATTCCTGGGTTTAGATGGATATCCTCAGGAGCCGGGGATTTCGCAACTGACCAGACTATCATCGAGGTTAAGTGCTCCAGTAAGCCATTTTCTACTGCCGATTACCGACAGATTGTTATTTACTGGCTCCTGAAACAAATTCAAGCGGTTGAAAATGGCCTTTCTTACTGGCGTGTGGGCGTACTTTTGAATCCACGTAGTGGGAGACTTGTTGAATTTTCGTTTGACGAGCTCATCAATTTGATAGCTCCCCATCATGCGGGTGGCGCAGTGCTTGATGTTTTTCGGTCTATCATCACCGAAACAAATCTGACGGCGCATGATGAAAATGAGTTCGAACGACAAACGTGGCCAAATGCATAACAAGTCGCTGCAGGTGACATTCGATTCGCCGCCCACTTTTACTTCCACAAAAGTAGGCGCCGCATCAAATGCACCTGAGCTCAGGCGTTATGAGTAGGCGCATAGGGCTAAAGCAATTTCAAGTATTCTGCTTTTGGAAGGTGAAGCTTTGACCAAAACAAAAAAGGCAGCAAACGCAGGCGTAGATGCTTTATTGGGCTTCGAGTTTCAGCGAAATTGCGCATTGTACTTGCTGCTTAATGATTATGACCGTTTCAAGGGGAGAGAGTTCTTCCTGTGCATTGAACACCATGATGACTTCCTATTTTGCTACAGATCTGATTGCCGGAAAAAAGTAGAAGAAATCCATTCTTATCAGGCTAAGAAACTTTCAGGCGCTGTCTGGACTATAAACGAACGATTTGCCGAAGCTGTTGCGAAGATGCTTGAAGTTGGAAACGACCTAATAAACGATCCAGCTCCAAAATGCCAAAGCTACACTCATGATTTGATATTCATATCAAATACCGATATTAAGCTGAACTACAAACCCAGCAAAAATGAAAAGGAAGATGGGAAAAAGGAAATAATCTACTTCCTTAACGAGCAGAACTTCAAGTGTAGTTACGATGGTATACCTGAAGAAATTCAAAACGTGATTGAC
>SBLD01000031.1 GCA_004551485.1 Billgrantia azerbaijanica
AAGCAGGGAGGGTACCGGCGCTGGCCCTCCTGCCTCCACCGTGGTGCCCAAAGTGCTGCGGTTATTCTATGAATCCAGGATTACCAACCTAGCGCAGCAGATCGCTATTAAGGAGGCCGCGATGAAGAAGATCATCCCACTTGTGGCAGCTGTTGCCTTGTTAGGTTGTGAGCAGGAAACGGTACCAGAGGCGAGTGCGATCACGTGCGCGCCAGTTGCGTTTCAGCAGACCATCAGCGAGCTGAGCCGAGAATCGAGCCGAAAAGCCTTTACCGAAGCCTGTCGGTCGTTCGAGAAGGCCCAACGCATGCGGGAATGGGAATTCGAACCCAGCTCCCCCGACAGGTATTGAGGGAGGGCGTCGTATGAAACGATTCGTTTTTGGTGGTTTGGGCGTGATGGCCGTCGTCATGCTGTCCGATACCGCAATGGCTCAGGAGCTATCCAGCAGCAACATCATGGATGATGTGTTGGATCGCTTTCATTCCGCGGCATCAACGTGGGGGCCTGCCATAGAAGCGGCCGCCAGTCGGTTGTTCTGGAACCTGGTAGTGATCTCGATGGTGTGGACGTTCGGCATGATGGCGCTGCGCAAGGCCGACATTGGTGAGTTCTTTGCTGAGCTTGTTCGTTTCACCATCTTTACAGGCTTTTTCTGGTGGTTGCTGACGAACGCGACTCAGGGCATGAACATCGCGGGAACCATCGTACAGTCATTGCAAACCCTTGGGGCACAAGCCGGTGGCCTCTCCAACGGCAACTTGGGGCCGTCCAGCATCCTCGATATCGGTTTTGAACTGTACGACCAGACAGTGAAGGCCACGTCAGAGTTGAGCTGGAAACAGTTTGCCACTGCGTTGGTGATGGAAGGTATGGCCTTGGCCGTATTGCTGGTGTTGGCGATCATTTCCGTCAACCTGCTCCTGCTGCTAGCCGCCAGTTGGATACTGCTCTATGCGGGAGTGTTCTTCCTGGGGTTTGGTGGCTCCCGCTGGACATCAGACATGGCGATCAACTATTACAAGGCCATTCTCGGCATAGCGGCTCAGTTGATGGCAATGGTGCTCCTGGTAGCCATCGGTAGAGAGTTTATTACTCACTACTACTCGCAGTTGAGCGAGAACATGGCCTCCCAGGAGTTGGTCGTGATGCTGGTTGTTTCGGTGATCCTGCTGTTCTTGGTTAACAAGATTCCACCGATGATTTCCGGCCTGGTGTCGGGTGGCAGCGTGGGAGCAATGGGCATCGGGTCATTCGGTGCCGGTGCTGCGGTAGGAGCAGCCATGACAGCGGCAGGTATGGCCCTCACGGCAGGCAAGATGGCTGGGAGCGCAATGTTGGGCGGTGCGGCGAATGCAGTAGGTGGCGGGTCAGCCATCAAGGCTGCCTTCGAGAAGGCCCAGTCCAATATGTCGGGGTCTGGAGCCGACGTGCCGAGCTTTGGCACTGGAGGTGACAGCAAGGGTGGTGGGAGTGGCAGCAGCTCCACCGGAGATGAAGCTGGCACCGGTGACACCCCATTTGCGCAGGCGGCTGGTTTCGCTGGTCCTGGCTCCCGATCTGGTGGCGGTAGCGGATTCAGGCGAGCAGCATCCTTGGGAGCGGGAACGGCTGGCGAGCTAGCTAAAGGGGTTGGGTCGAAGATGGCTGGGAAGTTCCAGGGCAAGGTCGATCAAACCGCGGGTGGCCGCATGGCGTCCTCTATACGCGCGAGCATGAAGCCGGAAGGGGATAGTAGGGTCGCAGAAGCGGATGACTCTGCTCCCTCATTCGACAGTGACAGCCTGGGCGGTAGTGAGCACCAGCAGGACCGTAGCGACGAGATCGCTCGCTTTGTGAATCGTGGCCAGCAGGACACCTAAGGAGACCTCACGATGAAACAACGCCATTTTATGGTAGCCCTGGATATGCTCGACGACGGGCGGGAGGCCTACACAGAAGCCGCTTTCGTACCTGCTGTCGAGCTATCGCTCGACGGAGAGAGGAACCTTGGGGCAGAGATTGCCGCTTTCGTGAACCGTCCGACCCACTCGGGCCGCGAGGAGGCACCACGCAGCACGCACACTAGCAACGATGTAGGAGCTGGAACCGGGAGAACCCCGTTTTCAGAGGCGGCGGGATTTTCCGATACTGGCTTCTGACATTATGGGAGCCATTGACCAGCAATAGCTCAGGCGGCCAATGGCCGCCTTTCCGCTAGGAGGTAGACATGACCGGGCAGAAACGCTGGAAACGGCGTAAAGAGCTGGAAGACAAGACCGTCGAGCAGGTCGGCGAGACGCATCCAGAAGGCGGGGAGCCGGCGGTTCGGTGGCTGACTTCCGAAGAGCTGGATGAACTGCGGCGAGATATGAAAGATGCATCCGCTTGGGCGCGGGCTGAGCTGAAGCGGCGTAGGGAGGGCGAGTTGTCAAACTCAAGGCGGTTTGGTGAGAATTGATGGCACCTATCACGGCCTCGGCTTTCTGACCATGCTTAGACGCAGGATTCATGACGTTCTGTCCCGCCACTTGGAATTGCGCCAACTCCGCAAGGCTGCTCAGTCCCATAGAAGCCCAGAGTTACCGGAGCTCGTGAAGGTTGACCCATTTGAAGCAGTATGGCGGGTTTCAATACCGAATTGCGAGCCACGATTTATGTCGGTTAGCTCTGGTGCAATCGACCACAAGTTTTTTGTTGTGCATTTGGATGCTGAACGCTTCTATCACGCATGGCTTAAGGCCAGCCCAGCGATAACAAGGCGTCATGGTTCAGACTGTATTTGCCGTTCTCAGATGCCTTCCGACTACAAGTACAAATGGGCAGTTGATGGCTTTTCTCATGGCGTAAATAACCCTGTGCCCTTGGCTGAGGCAGGAGCCCATGTCGACACGAGTGGGCGGCTACACTTGGACTTTACCAACGGAGTAACACGTACCTTCTGGCTTCTGGCTAACCGCTGTCCTGCCTTCCCCGTGGAAGTGTATGGCGCAGACAGCGCCAGTCTGCTGCACCATGTCGCTGGTATTGGTCCTGAACCACAGTCTCTAGCCGAAGTGTTCTCCAGCACTCAGCCGTATTTTCTATAAACGACAGCTTGTCCATCGAACAATCAGTTGAAAGCGATGCGAACCAATTGTCCTTGGGAGGACTGCACTCAAGGGCATGGGGCTTATCATCGTGCCCCCTTCCTATTGATAGCCAATGGCCTGAACAGACGTGTCCCCAAAGACCGGAAGCGAGCTAAGTACATCGCGGCTTTTGTGGACTCCAAGCCGCCAATGAAGACAGAACGGCACGAGCTCCAGGAGAAGCTCGCGGGGCGGCTGCAGCGTGCCCTAGTGCAGCTGGGGAGAGAGGAGAGCAAGGAGCTGGATAGTCAAGACGAACGGTAGGCGCGACTTGGTAGACTCACTTGCCAGTGATTTGGTGCTATAGCCTTGCAGCGTCGCCACTGCCCGAGAGCGTGCCTGGCTGTGTATGATATGGCCCTCCAGACAATATCGGTATCTGAGCGCGGGGAGCATCATGAACACGGAGAGTCACTCTCAGCTGGCAGCCTTCATCTGGTCCGTGGCGGACCTGCTGCGCGGCGATTTCAAGCAGTCCCAGTACGGCCGCATCATCCTGCCCTTCACCCTGCTGCGGCGCCTGGAGTGCGTGCTGGAGCCCACCAAGGACGCGGTGCTCCGTGAAGCCCACGCCCATCAGGCCAAGCCCGAGGCGGTGCGCGAGAAGCTGCTGCTGCGTGCGGCGGATCAGCCGTTCTTCAACGCCTCGCCGCTGACCCTGGGCACGCTCTCTGATACCCAGACCGCCGACGACCTGATGAGTTACGTGCAGTCGTTCAGCCAGGACGCCCGGGAGATCTTCGAGCACTTCGAGTTCGAGGGCTTCGTCCAGCAGCTCGGGGCCAGCAACCTGCTCTACCAGGTGGTGCAGCGCTTCGCGTCTATCGACATGAGCCCGCAGCGGCTGACCAACTACGGCATGGGCCTGGTGTTCGAGGAGCTGATCCGCAAGTTCGCCGAGAGCTCCAACGAGACGGCGGGGGAGCACTTCACCCCACGCGACATCGTCCACCTGACTACCTCGTTGGTGCTCACCGGCCAGGAGGAGAAGCTGCGCCCTCACGGCATCGTCACCGTCTACGACCCCACGGCGGGCACCGGGGGCTTCCTCTCCGAGAGCGACGAGTACATCCAGCAGGTCAGCCAGGACGTCACCGTCTCGCTGCACGGCCAGGAGCTCAACCCTGAGTCCTACGCCATCTGTAAGGCCGACATGCTGATCAAGGGCCAGGCGGTGGAGCAGATAAAGCTCGGCAATACCCTCTCCGACGATCAGCTGCCTGCCGAGCACTTCGACTTCATGCTCTCCAACCCGCCGTTCGGCGTAGAGTGGAAGAAGGTGCAGAAGGCGATCACCGACGAGCACAAGCACAAGGGCTATGAGGGCCGCTTCGGCCCCGGCCTGCCGCGCGTCTCCGACGGCTCGCTGCTGTTCCTGATGCACCTGGTGAGCAAGATGCGCGCCCGTCACGATGGCGGCTCGCGCATCGGCATCATCCTCAACGGCTCGCCGCTGTTTACCGGGGGCGCCGGCAGCGGTGAGTCCGAGATCCGTCGCTACCTGTTGCAGCACGACCTGGTGGAGGCCATCGTCGGCCTGCCCACCGACATGTTCTACAACACCGGCATCGCCACCTACGTGTGGATCCTCTCCAACCACAAGCCTGCCGAGCGTCGTGGCCAGGTGCAGCTGATCAACGCCACCGGTCGGGCCAGCAAGATGCGCAAGTCGTTGGGCAGCAAGCGCCAGTTCGTCGCCGACCGCGATATCGAGGAGATCGTGCGCCTCTACGGCGCCAACCAGGAGAACGAGGAGAGCAAGCGGTTCCCGGTGGAGGCCTTCGGCTACCGGCGCATCACCGTAGAACGCCCGCTGCGTCTCAACTTCCAGGCCAGCTCCGAGCGCCTAGCCAAGCTCGACGACGAGAAGCCGATCCAGAAGCTTGCCGAGGCCGAACGGGAGGCGATCAAGGCCGCCTGCGCCACCCTGAAGCCGGAGCAAGTGTTCACCAACCGAGACGCCTTTATCCAGACGCTGAAAGCCGCGTTCAAGGCCGAAGGTCTGAAGGTCGGCGCCCCAGTGCAGAAGGCCATTCTCAACGCCCTCTCCGAACGCGATCCGGACGCCGACATTTGCCTGGACAGGAAGGGCAACCCCGAGCCCGACACCGGCCTGCGCGACAACGAGAACGTGCCGCTGGACGAATCGGTGTTCGACTACTTCGAGCGCGAGGTGAAGCCCCATGTCCCCGACGCTTGGATCGACGAGGAGAAGCGCGACCCGCTGGACGGCCGCATCGGCATCGTCGGCTTCGAGATTCCCTTCAACCGGCACTTCTACCAGTTCAGCCCGCCGCGCCCGCTGGAGGAGATCGACGCCGACCTCAAGGCCTGCACCGACCGTATCAAGCAGATGATCGAGGAGCTGTCGGCATGAGGAAGGGCGCCGCTCAGCATTGTCTTGCACAGTCATTGACAGTGAAAGGGTCATGCCCTAGCATGCCGGGTAACACACCCGCCATGCCTCTCACTGAAGCACACTTTGGCGGGTTTTTTGTGTCCGGAGGTCGAGCATGAGCGACTTCCAGAAGCCTGCACACAGCATTGATGAGCAGATCGCGACGCTATGCAGCCGTGGCCTGGCGATACCCGACGAGGCTCGGGTGCGTCACTATCTGGCCAATATCAGCTATTTCCGCCTTTCAGCCTACACGCGTCCCTTCTACCAGCCAGGCCTCCAGGAGCATCGTTTTCTGGAGGGCACCTCCTTCGAGGATGTGCTGAGGCTCTATGTGTTCGATCGTGAGCTCCGCCTGCTGCTGCTTGATGCCATCGAGCGGCTGGAAGTCGCGCTACGCGCCCAGTTGACCAACACCCTGGCTGAGCACCATGGCCCTCACGGCTACCTGGATCCCGGTATTTTCGACACCCGCTACAACCATGGATGGCTGTTGGAGAAGCTGGAGAACGCGGCCAAGGGGCGAGAGATCGAGACCTTCCTGGCGCACTATCGCACGAAGTACCGATCAGCCCCCAATCAGACGCCCATCTGGATGGCGATGGAGCTGCTGACCTTCAAGGAAGTCTCGACCCTGCTGGCCAAGCTGCGGCTTCCCAAGGATACCCAGCGCATCGAGCGGCACTTCGGTTGGAAGATGCCGGTGCTGCGATCTTGGTTCCGCAGCCTGTCCGACTTGCGCAACGTCTGTGCCCACCATGGCCGAGTGTGGAACCGTGAGTTTGGTAGCCGTCCCGAGATGCCGAGAAAGGTTCCGGTCGGCTGGCCGAGCATCCCCGGTAGCATCGAGACGGGGTCTCATGAGCACCCCGAGCAGCGTCTCGACCCTCGAAGGCGCCTGTACCTCCAGCTCGTGGTGATCGAGTCGCTGATGCAGGTCGTGTCGCCTACTAGCCAATGGGCTGAGCGGTTGGTGACACTGCTGGACCATTACCCTCAGGTTTCACGTCCACATATGGGTTTCCCTGGGCATTGGGATACGGAGCCTTTCTGGCGAGAAGCAGTGATGAACGCAAGAGAGGGGGCAAAGGCATGACTTTCCCGAAATACCCCGAATACAAGGACTCCGGCGTCGAATGGTTGGGAGAGGTGCCGGCGCATTGGGCAGTGAAACGTTTGCGGTATGTTGCCGAACTCAACCCGTCCAAATCTGAAGTGTGGACACTGCCTGCGGAGAGCTCTGTAAGCTTCATCCCCATGGAGGCTGTAGGGGAAGATGGATCGCTGTCTCTTGAGCAGACACGGCCAATAGGTGAGGTTTTAGCTGGGTATACCTATGTCCGGGAAGGTGATGTCACCATAGCTAAGATCACCCCCTGTTTTGAAAATGGGAAGGGGGCTGTCATGCGTGGCCTCAAGAATCACGTCGGTTTTGGCACGACTGAACTCACCGTGATGAGGCCTATAGCGGGACTGACTACAAGCGACTACCTATACCGTGTCATCTCGTCTGAGCCCTTCCGGGTTCTCGGTGAGTCATCGATGTACGGTGCCGGTGGCCAGAAGCGTGTGCCAGATGATTTCGTCCGAAACTTCTCTATCGCCTGGCCCCCCTATAAGGAACAAGAACAAATCCAGGCCTTCCTCGACCACGAAATCGCCCGCATCGACGCCCTGGTGGAAGAGCAGCAGCGCCTGATTGAGCTGCTCAAGGAGAAGCGCCAGGCAGTGATCTCCCATGCCGTCACCAAAGGCCTCGACCCCGACGTGCCGATGAGGTACTCCGGTGTGGAGTGGTTGGGCGAGGTGCCTGCGCATTGGGAGCTAACTCGTATTGGTTGGATCAACTCCGAGCTAACTTATGGCTTCACCAATCCTATGCCTACCGAGGATGACGGACCTAAAATGCTCACCGCCAACGACATTGGCTGGGGTGAGATTTTTTATGACACAGCGCGGAGCACTTCTGAGCTCGCATTCAAAAAGCTTCTTACAGATAAGAGTCGCCCGAGACGTGGTGACTTGTTATTAACGAAGGATGGAACTCTAGGACGTGTAGCAGTGCATGATGGCCAGCCTGCTTGCATCAACCAATCAGTGGCGCTTATAAGACCTCTTTGCTTAGCGGATTCTGAGTTTTTATGCTCGTTACTGCAGGCTTCATGTTACCAGTCCCAAATGATTTTCGAGGCTGGCGGAACAACCATTAAGCATATATACATAACTAGACTTGCAAAGATGCCAATTGCGCTGCCGCCGCTTAATGAGCAGAAAGAAGTATTGGAAAAAATCAATAACGAAAACGTCAGGTATTTGTCTCTTATTGAAGAAGCTGAAAAATCAGCCAAGTTGCTAGGCGAACGCCGCTCTGCCCTGATCTCCGCCGCCGTCACCGGCAAGATCGACGTACGCGGCTGGACGCCGCCGGCCGATTCGGCATCAGCCCATCAGGACGCTCGCATGGAGGCGGTATGACGCAAGGACGCAGCATCCGGCTCTTTCTGGTGGACGGCACGCCCAACGGCCTACTCACCGCCGAGATCATGAACTGGACCGGCCATGTGTTGACCGGACCCCGCAGCAAACTCAGCGAGCTGGTCCAGCGCCCGGAGTGTGCCCGTACCGGAATTTACTTCCTGGTTGGGACGGATCCTGAGGGCAACCCTCGGCCCCTGGTCTACATCGGCGAGAGCGACGACGTGGCCACGCGCCTGAAGCAGCACAACCGCCCCGAGGAGAAGGGCGGCAAGGACTTCTGGGAGAAGGTCTGCCTGATCACCAGCAAGGATCAGAACCTGACCAAGGCTCACGTGAAGTACCTCGAGAGCCTGCTGATCAAGAACGCCGGCGAGGTCGGCCGCTGCAAGCTGATCAACGGCACCGCCCACGAGTACATCGGCCTGCCCGAGTCCGACCGCGCCGACATGGCCTTCTTCATGGAGCAGGTACGCACCGTGCTTCCGGTGCTAGGGCTGGAATTTCTGCGTGATGCCACAAAGCCATCTGCCGCTACTGGAACTCCCGATTCCCAAGATGCTCAGGCCTCGCCACGGTTCATCCTGGAAGCCTCCAGACACGGGATCAAAGCCGTGGGGCAGGAAGTGGATGGTGAGTTCTTCGTATTGGAAGGCTCCCTGGCCCGGCGTGAATGGGCGGGCCCTTACCACAGCTACCAGAAGCAGCATGCCCAGCTCTGTGAGGAGGGGGTGCTCGTCGATGATGGCAATGGTCTGCGGCGTTTCACCAAGGACTATGCCTTCTCCAGCCCCAGTGCTGCAGCCGCCATCGTGGTGGGGCGCGCGGCCAACGGCCGAATCGATTGGAAGGTCGAGGGCAGCGGCCTCTCCTATGGCGAGTGGCAAGACCAGCAGGTCAGCGCCGCTGCTCCATCGGCGGAGCAGTCCCCGAGCTGACGTAATTCCGCAAGCCCCATTCTGTTGCGGCGGCGAGAGCACGGTTTAGAAATAAACGTGAAAACGGTCTCAGCGGCCGTTTTCGTCATGCGATATAAACTTGGGAGTGCGAAAGCTTACTCACCTTCCTCGATCGATATGCCACCCAAGTGCGGAAGCAGGCTTCACTGACATTTGGCCTCACCGCCCCTCGTGGACGAGTCACCGTCCTAAGTAGCCTTCTCCTTGTATCCCTGAAGCGCTAGGCTATTACGCATAATTACGCCAAGCGCAGGGGATAATATGGCGGACAGCAGGGAAGCCCGCTTCCAGCAGGACATCATCGAGGCCATGACGGCCCACGGCTGGAAGGCCGGCACGGCCGATGGCTACGATCGCGCCTCGGCGCTCTACACCGAGGACCTGCTCGGCTATGTGCGCGAGGCCTGGCCCGAGCGCTGGGAGAAGTTCTGCAAGGCCAACCCCCAGGCGCCGGAGCGGGTGTTCGTGCAGAAAGCGGTCCGCGAGCTGGACCGGTCCGGCACCCTGGAGGTGCTGCGCCACGGCTTCAAGGTGCCGGGGGTGAAGTTCGACTTGTGCAGCTTCCAGCCCGACCACGGCATGAACCCGGATTCGCTGGCCCGCTACCGCGCCAACCGCCTGCGGGTGGTCCCGGAGGTCTCGTACTCGCCCCACGCCCGCGAGAAGGGCAAGGGCGGTGAGAGCGCTGGTCAGAACTACAACCCCCGCCTCGACCTGGTGCTGTTCGTCAACGGCATTCCCACCGCCACCCTGGAGCTGAAGAGCCAGTTCAAGCAGACGGTGGAGAACGCTAAGCGGCAGTACCGGCAGGACCGTCCGATCAAGGACCCCGTCATCCGCAAGCCGGAGCCGCTTCTGACCTTCAAGCGCGGCGCCCTGGTGCACTTCGCGGTGAGCCAGGCTGAGGTGGCCATGACCACCAAGCTGGCCGGCAAGGACACTTTCTTTCTGCCCTTCAATCGCGGCACGGAGGAGGGCGGGGCCGGCAACCCGCCCGCGCCGGACGAGGCCAGCTACGCCACCGCCTACCTGTGGGAAGAGGTGTTTGCCCCGGATGCCTGGCTGAAGGTTCTCGGCCGCTTCCTGCACCTGGAGAAGAAGACCACCGAAGATTTTTACGGCCGACGCCAGACCAAGGAGACGTTGATCTTCCCCCGCTATCACCAGTGGGAAGTGGTCAACCGACTGATTCAGGCCACCCTGGCTGAAGGGCCGGGACGGCGCTATCTGGTGCAGCACAGTGCCGGTTCCGGCAAGTCCAACTCCATCGCCTGGTGTGCCCACCAGCTGGCCAATCTCTATGCCGAGGGTGGGAAAAAGCTCTTCAACTCGGTGATCGTGGTTACCGACCGCACCGTGCTGGACAGCCAGCTCCAGGACACCATCTACCAGTTCGAGCACGCCCACGGCGTGGTCTGCCCGATCACCCGCGACGTCGGCAACCAGAGCAAGTCGGAGCAGCTCGCCGAGGCCCTGGCCAGCAACACCCGCATCATCATCGTTACCATTCAGACCTTCCCGGCGCTGTTCGACGCCCTGGACAAGCGCCCCCAGCTCGCGGAAGGTCACTACGCGGTGATCGCCGACGAGGCCCACTCCTCGCAGACCGGCAGTTCGGCCAGCAAGCTCAAGGCCCTGCTGGCGGCTGCGGGAGAGGCCTCAGAGAGCGATGATGATGAGATCAGCGCCGAGATGATGCTCGATGCCGCCGTGGCCTCCCGGCGCCCCAGCGAGCGCATCAGCTACTACGCCTTCACCGCCACCCCCAAGGCCAAGACCCTGGAGCTGTTCGGTCGTTCGCCGGATCCCGAGCTGCCGGCCGGCGTCGACAACAAGCCCGAGCCGTTCCATCTCTACTCCATGCGCCAGGCCATCGAGGAGGGCTTTATCCTCGATGTGCTGCGTAACTATGTCACCTACGGCACCGCCTGGAAGCTCGCCCATCCCGAGAGGGAAGACCAGGAGGTCGATTCCAAGAAGGCCTCACGGACCCTGGCCAAGTGGGTGCGCTTGCACCCCTACAACATCGCCCAGCGGGTCGAGGTGATCGTCGAGCACTACCGCGACAACGTCCGCCACCTGCTCGACGGCCAGGCCAAGGCCATGGTAGTCACCGCCAGCCGCCAGGAGGCGGTGCGCTACCAGCTGGCCATGCGCCGCTACATCGAAGCGCAGGGCTACGCCGACGTTCACCCCATGGTGGCCTTCTCCGGCAGCGTGCCGCCCGATGAGGAGATCCCCGAGGAGGTCACCGAGACCAGCCAGTTGCTCAACCCTGGGCTCAAGGGCCGCGACCTGGCCGAGGCGTTCGACACCGACGACTACAACGTGATGATCGCCGCCAATAAGTTTCAGACCGGCTTCGACCAGCCCAAGCTTTGCGCCATGTACGTCGACAAGAAGCTCCAGGGTGTGGACTGCGTGCAGACTCTCTCGCGGCTCAACCGGCTGTTCCCCGGCAAGCAGACCTTCATCCTCGACTTCTACAATGACGAGCAGGAGATCCTCGACGCCTTCGCACCCTACTACCGCAAGGCCGAGTTGGCCGATGTCTCCGATCCCAACGTGGTCTACGACCTGCAGCGCAGCCTGGACGCCAGTGGCATCTACCACTGGCCCGAGGTGGAGGCCTTCGCCAAGGCCTTCTTCGACCCCAGGGCCCCGGCCTCCAGCCTCAGCTACCACTGCCGTCCGGCCCAGGATCGCTTCAAGCAGCGCTATCAGCTGGCCCTGGAGCAGCTTCAGGTCTGGAAGGAGGCTCGCCAAGCCGCCGAACAGAATGGCGACGACAAGGGCTTGAAGCGCGCCGAGCAGGAGCTCAAGGAGGCCGGCACCACCCGCGACGAGCTCGACCTGTTCCGCAAGAACCTGCAGAGCTTCGTGCGTACCTACGAGTTCCTCAGCCAGATCGTCACCTTCGACGATCCTGAGTTGGAGCAGCTGTGTGTCTTCGCCCGCCATCTCCATCCGCTGCTGCGGACCGACCGGCTGCTGGAGGAGGAGAGCATCGACGTCAGCGAGCTGGAGCTGACCCACTACCGCCTCACCAAGCGCGAGGAGAAGCGCCTGCGCCTGGAGGAGGCCGAGGGCGACTACGGCCTCACCCCGGTCAGCGAGGTGGGCTCAGGTAAACCCCACGACCCGGAGAAGCAGCGCCTTGCCGAGATCATCGAGCGCCTCAACGACCTCTACGGCGCCGAGGTCAGCGACGACGACAAGCTGCACTTCGCCAATGGCATCGCCGACCGCATCGAGCGCGACGAGGCGGTGATGGCCCAGGTTCGCAATCACAGCGAAGACCAGGTGATGCACGGCCTCTTCCCGAAGAAGGTCACCGACGCCGTGCTAGACGCCCTCAGCGACCACGAGAAGCTCAGTATGCCGCTGTTGGAGAACGAGGAGACGGGAAGGCAGTTCGCGCTGTTGATCCTCAAGCTGCTGGCGGGGCGGGAGGCGCGAGCCTAGCCAGCAGGAAGCCCAACGCTGTTGGCGTTGGGTCACAACCCATGAACGCAGGGAGTTAGATGATGCGAGTCACCACAAGGACTATCCTGGCGACAAGCCTGATGCTGCTGGGTGCGGCCACTGCCCATGGCCAAGGCTTCGACAACTACAGCACGCCCGGCATCAATGAAGGTGCGATTGGATCTGGCTTCGACGACTACAGCACCCCGAGGATCAACGAAGGCAGTATCGGATCTGGCTTCGACGACTACAGCACACCAGGGATCAACGAAGGCAGTATCGGATCTGGCTTCGACGATTACAGCACACCCGGCATCAATGAAGGCGCGATTGGGTCTGGCTTCGACGACTACAGCACACCCGACATCAATGAAGGCGCGATTGGGTCTGGCTTTGATGACTACAGCACACCAGGCATTGATGAAGGTGCTTGGTAGCATGATCAAGTCTAGATTCTGGGGCAGGGCAGTGTTGCTCTCATGGGGGCATAAGTGGGGGCATGACAGATAGCAAAAGTGATGAAAATAAATATATATCAATAAGTTAAAGAATTTTTTGAGTGATGTTGGGCCCACCGGCATTCACTGACTCGCTGGTGTGGCACGCCGTCTACTAGACCGCATCGAGAAATGGGGCGACCGCCATAGCGGTCGCCCCCATTTCGTACCTCTCGGGCCGCCGATCTACGCCAGTGCCAAGGGGCGCTCGCTTTCCTGCCGGGCGTCCTTGAGCTTGAAGCTCCCTACCAGGTCCGCCAGGCGGTCAGCCTGCTCGCGCAGCTGTTCGGCGGCGGAGGTGGATTCTTCGGCCAGGGCGGCGTTGTGCTGGGTCATGCGGTCGAGCTCGGCGACGGCGACGTTGACCTGGCCGATGCCGTCGCTCTGCTCGGTGGTGGCGTGGCTGATTTCCCCGAGCATGCTCGCCACGCGGTTCACCACCTCGACGAGTTCGTGCATGGCGCTGCCGGCGTCGCGGACCAGCCGGGTGCCGCCCTGGACCTTCTCGCCGGAGGCCTCGATCAAGCCGCGAATGTCCCGTGAGGCCTGGGCGCTGCGCGTGGCCAGTTGACGCACTTCGTCCGCCACCACGGCGAAGCCCTTGCCGCTTTCGCCGGCGCGGGCCGCTTCCACCGAGGCGTTGAGCGCCAGCAGGTTGGTCTGGAAGGCGATGTCGTCCATGACCTTGATGATGTCGCCGATCCGCTCGGAAGCGTGCTGGATGTCCCCCATCGTCGTGACCACCTCGGTGACGGTGTTGCCGGTGCCCCGGGCCAGCTCGGCGGCGGATTGCGAGAGGTGGTTCGCCTCCAGCGACGACGCCGAGGTGTTTTCCACCGTGCCGGTGATCTGTTCCATCGAGGCCGAGGTCTGCTGCAGGCTGGAGGCCGCTTGGTCGGTGCGTCGCGACATGTCCTGACCGCCGCTGGCGATCTCCTGGGCGGCGTGGCGAACGGCGTCGCTGCTGCGCCTCACCTGGGCGAGCACGTCGTGCATCTTGTCGGCGAAGGCGTTGAACTGGATGGCGAGTTCGCTGGCCTCGTCCTTGCCCTGCACGGGCAGCCGCAGGGTCAGGTCGCCATCGCCGTCGGCGATCTCGCGCATGGCGTCCGCGGTGTGCCGAATGGGGCGGAACAGGGCGCGCAGCAGCAGCGCGAGGACCACCAGGCTCGCCAGCAGGATCGCGGCCACCAGCAGCATGACCAGCAGCACCGCCTGGTTGAGGTCGGCGAACAGTTCGCTGCGCGGAATCCGGGCGAAGGCGATCCAGTCGGTGCCGGGCACCTCGATAGCGGCGACCAGCTGCTCGGCGCCGTCCTGGTCGGTGATGGTGGCGTAGCGATAGCCGTTCCCGGACAGCAGTTCCTCGGCCTGGGCCTCCCACCCGGGCAGGTCCGAAATCGGCCGGCCGGCCATGGATGCGCCGTCGGGGTGCACGCTGATGACGCCGTCCTGGCTCGCCAGGAACACCGCGCCCGTATCGCCGAGTTGGTAGTTGCTGATCGTGTCGACCATGGTGTCCAGGGTATAGCCAACCCCGGCCACGCCCACGCGGTCATCGTCCAGCGCGACGACGTGGTTGATGAAGATCTTCAGTTCGCCGCCTTCGGAATCGACGTCCAGGGTGTAGTCGGCCCCGTTGGCATCGTCGACTACGTCGTAGAACCAAGTGTCGGTTTCACGGTCGAGTGTCCGCTCGAGGCCCTGTGCCGTGTAGTAGTTGCCGCTGAGAGCCGACACGAAGAAGACGGTGTTGGCGCCGGTGCGCTGCTGCAGCCGTTCGAGGTAGGTCACGGCGCGTTGACTCTCCGCCCGCGCCTCTCCCTGGGCCAGCCAGTCGAGCAGATAGCCGTTGTTGGCCAGATCCTGGGCCGTGGTGATCGGCCCGGTCAGGGTCGCATCGATGTCGTTACGAATGCTTTCGAGCGTGGCCGGCAATTCGGCACCGGTAACCCGGTCGGTGATCAGCCCGCTGAACAGCCGATATTGCACGGCCGTGGCCCCGCCGACGATCAGGATCATGCAGAAGCTGACGCCGATCATCAGCTTTTGGGCAATGGTGAGGTTCTTCACGGTTCTCCCCTTGGCTTGCGCCTCGTCAGGTCGCCTACGCTTTTGTTGACTACTTGGTCAGGATTGTATCGGCGGGGCGGGGAAAAACTGTAGGCAACGCAAGGCATCGGCCATGCCGGAGCTGGCGACCGACCTTGATAAGGGGGAGGTGACTTCACCTCCATGACCCCGGCGATGAGGTCCCGGGCCCTGGCGCGGCAACCCGTGCAGCGGGCCGGTAACGCCGGCCACTGGCTGTGGCACCGCATGGAAGGTAAAATCAGCCATGGCGAATGCATCCTGTGTTGGTGCGATTTGTCCTGATCAATCAACAGGATACGCCACCCCTCTGCCGCACCGCCCTTCGTTTACAAGGTCTGAGCTTGGCTCTCTTGACTCAGCGCAACGGGCTTTCGAGACAGTCGGTGCGGTTCACACCGTGATGACAGGACCCGAACACGACCAGCGGGAGGAGATACGCCGATCATGTCCCAGCGCGCCCGACCCGACACCAGCACTGCCATGCATCGCCTGATCGGGGAGATACGCACGCGTATCCCCTTCGCCACCCCGACGGCGAGCCTCTGCCGGGGGCCCTGCAAGGGGTGCTCGAAGAAGCTGCTCGAATTCCTCGATACCGAACTCGAGGAGTGGGAAGGGCGGCTGGAGGACGGCGAAGTGCCTCGGCTCGGCGACCTGCAGCGCCTGGAGAAGATGGGGCGCAAGGTCCATGCGGCACTGCGCAAGAACGGCCTGATCGCCTCCGCCTGAGCCCCGGCTCAGCCGAGAACCATCACCACCACCCCATACGCCGCCACGCCCGCGGCCACCGGCCAGCCGAGCGAGCGCAGTCGCCACCACACCGCCAGGGTCGCCGCCACGCCGATCGCCGTGGCGAGCCAGGAGATGGCGTCGGTGGTCTTGGGGACCAGCGAGACGCCGAGCACCGCGGCGATCATCAGGGGCCCGAGGATGCCGAGCCACTGGGGCATGGCCTCGAGGCCGTCGTCGCCGTCGTCGAGTCGCTCGAGGCGGCGCCGCATCCACAGCAGCGGCAGCAGGCGCATCAGCAGGATGCCTGCCGCCGAGCGCCAGCTGGTGAAGCGCGGCGCCAGCAGCACCAGGAACAGCGTCGGCGGGGCGAAGGGCATCGACCTTCGTTCCAGTCGCTGATCTACGCCAGTGCCAAGGGGCGCTTGGTTGCCTCTCGTACGTCGTTGAGCTCGCTTCCCTGCCCTGCGTCGTTGAGCTTGAAGCTACCGACCAGCTCCGCCAGGCGGTCGGCTTGCTCGCGAAGCTGTTCGGCGGCGGAGGTGGATTCTTCCGCCAGGGCCGTGTTGTGTTGGGTCATGCGGTCGAGCTCGGCGACGGCGACGTTGACCTGGCCGATGCCGTCGCTCTGCTCGGTGGTGGCGTGGCTGATTTCCCCGAGCATGCCCGCCACGCGGTTCACCACTTCGACGAGTTCGTGCATGGCGCTGCCGGCGTCGCGGACCAGCCGGGTGCCGCCCTGGACCTTCTCGCCGGAGGCCTCGATCAGGCCGCGAATGTCCCGTGAGGCCTGGGCGCTGCGTGTGGCCAGTTGACGCACTTCGTCCGCCACCACGGCGAAGCCCTTGCCGCTTTCGCCGGCGCGGGCTGCTTCCACCGAGGCGTTGAGCGCCAGCAGGTTAGTCTGGAAGGCGATGTCGTCCATGACCTTGATGATGTCGCCGATCCGTGCGGAGGCATGCTGGATCTCGCCCATTGTCGTGACCACGTCACCGACGGTGTAGCCGGTGCCCCGAGCGAGCTCGACGGCGGACTGCGACAGGCGATTCGCTTCGAGCGACGATGCCGAGGTGTTCTCCACGGTGCCTGTGATCTGCTCCATCGAGGCCGAGGTCTGCTGCAGGCTGGAGGCCGCCTGGTCAGTGCGTCGAGACATGTCCTGACCGCCGCTGGCGATCTCCTTGGCTGCGTGGCGAACGGCGTCGCTGCTGAGCCTCACCTGGGCGAGCACGTCGCGCATCTTGTCCGCGAAGGCATTGAACTGGATGGCGAGCTCGCTGGCCTCGTCCTTGCCTTGCACGGGCAGCCGCAGGGTCAGGTCGCCGTCGCCCTCGGCGATCTCACGCATGGCGTCCGCGGTTCCGCGAATGGGGCGGAACAGGGCGCGCAGCAGCAGCGCCAGGACCGTGAGGCTCGCCAGCAGGATCACGCCCACCAGCAGCATGACCCACAGCACCGCCCGGTTGAGGTCGGCGAACAATTCGCCGCGTGGGATCCGGGCGAAGACGATCCAGTCGGTGCCGGGCACGTCGATGGCGGCGACCAGTTGCTCGGTGCCGTCGGTGGCGGTCAGTGTGGCGTAGCGATAGCCGTCCCCGGTCAGTAGCTCGCCGGCCTGGGGCTCCCACCCGGGCAGGTCCGCGATCGGCCGGCCGGCCATGGCCGCGCCGTCGGGGTGCACGCTGATGAGGCCGTCCCGGTTGGCCAGGAACACCGCGCCAGTCTCGCCGAGCCGGTAGCGGCTGATGGTGTCGACCATGGTGTCCAGGGTATAGCCGACCCCGGCCACGCCCACGCGTTCGCCGTCGATCTCGACCACGTGGTTGATGAAGACCTTCAGTTCGCCCCCTTCGGAATCGATGTCCAGGCGATAATCGGCCCTGTTGGCATTGTCGACCAGGGCGTAGAACCAGGTGTCGGCGTCACGCTCCAGCGTCCGCTCGAGCCCATCCGCCGTGTAGTAGTGGCCGCTGATGGCCGACACGAAGAAGACCGTGTTGGCCCCGGTGCGCCGCTGCAGCCGTTCGAGGTAGGTCACGGCGCGCTCGGTTTCCGCCGGCGGCTCGCCCCAGGCCAGCCAGTCGTGGAGATAGCCATTGTTCGCCAGCTCCTGGGCGGTGGTGATCGGTCCGGTCAGGGTGGCCTCGATGTCGTTGCGAATGCTCTCGAGCGTGGCCGGCAACTCGTCGTGGGTGACCCGCTTGGTGATCAGCTCGCTGAACAGCCGATACTGAAGGGCGGCACTTCCGCCGACGATCAGGATCATGCAGAGACTGGTGCCGAGCATCAGCTTTCGAGCGATGGTGAGATGCTTCATGGTTTTCCCTTGGTTCGCACACTATTCAGGGTTTGTATGTCTTTGTTGACTACTTGGTCAACATCGTATCGGCAGGGTAGGGAAAATCTGTAGGGGGCGGGCTGCGAGGACACGGGCCAACACCGATTCTTGGCTACGAGGTGGCATTGGACGACATGGCTGATCCTGATCCTCGTGCGTCACGATATTCGTAGGGAACATCACATCGCTGACGGCCATCGGAAAGATGATGAACCGCTTCAGATTGATGATGGGGGCCCGCCTGCTGTCTGTGTTGCTGAGTGGCTGTGCGGTCTACGGGGACGGCTAAGGAGGAAGCTACCATTAGGACTTCCATGGCTCCGCTGTCCCCGGTGGCCATCTGCCGCCGCCCGGCGAATGCCGGATCTGGTATCCGGAACGACTGTTCTTGCCCAGTGGAACTTGCCCTGATTCAGCCGCCACAACCTTGGCCTTGAACGCGGGGCCATAACGAGGACGCCGGCGGGTCTTACGTCCGGTGCTTGGGGCGGTGCATGAATAGGTGCCCAGACAATTCTGGAACGGCACCTAATATCGCCGGCTCCTGGCCTCAGCGGAAGGTGTAATCCCCAGTCGGCACGGTGATTTTCCAAAATGCAAACACACTAATTCCCCACTGTGATCTTTCCAGGCACATCAACTGCCTTGACCCTCACACCAGTGGTAGGGCCTAGGATTGTGGTCAAGGAGCAAGTGCAATCATGAGAATTGGAGAAGTGGCAGACCTTTGCGGAGTGAGCGTGCGCCTGCTGCGCTACTACGAGCAGCAGGGCTTGCTGCACCCGAGCCGGGATGCAAATGGATACCGTAGGTATGAAACGGTCCACATCGAGCAGGTGCGGGAGATCAGAGGCATGCTGGCTGCGGGGTTCACAACTGGAGAAATTCGGGAGTTCGTGCCGTGCCTGGCCTCCTCGCTGGCTCATGAGCCTTGCGAAGAGGGGCTGAGGATGCACCTGAAGAAGCTCCAGGAGATCGATCATCTCATCCAGACCTTGGAGAGGCGACGTGCTCGGCTGCTACATCGATTCCAGCGATTCGACATTGCTCCGGAAGAAATCACGGATTGAGAGTAGTGGAGGTGGAAAAGAGGCATGCAGAATAAGCTGCTGATAGCAGGGCTTGTGCTCGCAACACTGACGATAGGGGCTGATGAGTATGTACTTGGCCCTTTGCTCACGCCCATTGGCGATGATTTCGATGTCGAACCGACCCGTGTTGCCTGGATGGTCAGCACATTTGCTCTTCCCTATGCACTGTTGGCTCCTATTTTCGGCGCACTCGCCGATAGGGTGGGGCGCAAGTGTGTGATGATCACGAGGCTGGTGGTATTTGCCGCCGCGACTGCCGGTACTGCCCTGGCCTCCACTTTTGCTTTCGGTCTGACAACGCGCGTGCTCACCGGAGCGGCTGCGGCTGCGGTCATGCCCAATATCTTTGCTTGCATAGGGGATGTCGTTGCACCGGATCAGCAGCCGCAGGCAATGGGGCGGGTTCAGCTGGGGCTGACGCTCGGGCTCATCCTGAGCCCGGTGGTAGGAGCCTGGATGAGTGAAGTGTTCGGCTGGCGTGCGGCTTTCTGGCTGATTGCATGCATCGCATTGATTGCAGTCCTGGTGCTTTATCGTCTTTTGCCAGGTCGGTCATTGACTGCCGATGCTCACATAGTGAAGCGCACCACTACCTGGGTCGATACCATCTCTTCCCCCGGTGCCCTGATTGCGATCATCACAATGACCCTGGGCTTGGGCATTGCCGTGGGTACCTATGCTCTGATGGGCGAGATGCTACGATCACGCTATGGTATCGGTACAGCCACAGTCGGAATCATTATGGCATTTTTGGGTCTCTCAACGATCATCGGAAATGCTCTGGTGGCGCCGGCATTCAGACTCTTTGGAACGCCTCCGCGCGTAATCCTGGCAGGAATGGTGGGGACGGTGACCGGTATTGCTACCATTACTCTGGTGGATGCTCTGCCCCTGCCCTTGTTCGTCATGGCCAGTGTTGTCTGGCTGATCTCTGGAGGTTGCGCAGCACCGTCACTGCAAAGCTACATGGCAACCATCGGTGGTGAAAACAGGGGGTTTTTGCTTGCGATCGGCAGCAGTGGTCTAAATATCGGTATCATGTTGATGACGGCGATCGAGGGCTGGTTTTTTTCTGCGTATGGGCGCACTTTGGTGGGTCTTGTTGCGGTGGCATCCATTGGATTATCTGTTTTATTGCTGGCTCGTCATCAGTCGCTGAATGACCGTCCTCCAGTGGAGGATGCCACTGAGAATTCGGTCTAATCCGGTTCGGGTGTATGATGAATCGGCGGTGGTAGATCACCGCCGAATTACCTGGCGTCTTATCTGGTCAGCGGTAACCAATTATTCCGTCGTGCATCAGAACTCGCCATGTTTCGACCTGATTTTCTTGGCAATGTCTAGCACGAACATGCATTGTCTTTCTCGCATTCCACTGAAGCGCTGACGTCAAAATAGCGCCGGATGTTGCTGGGAACCGGAGTCGTAGTGTAATGAGGTTGTGTTCTAACATTGTGGAAAATGGTATGCAAAATTTCTTCAATCAATAGGCCAATAGGTAATTTCTCGCTCTGTGTTACCCGATAATCCCAGATGCGGCAATCAACAGCTCTTCCGCCGGCAAGGTTAGAGCATTCGGTGCAGTGTGTTTCGATTGGCTTGGGTTGTATTTCTCTGCCATTGATACGGATGCTTGGTGAGCTTTCAAGCATGAATGCCTCGGCCAACTCCAGGCTGTTAATGTGATGGCGCTGTATCGAGAGGCGACAACCCACGGCCTCTAAAACGGGGCCTATCAGGGATGCTGCCTCATCAAGAGACTCTTCAGAGGACCGGCAGCGATTGCAGGAATTGTTATCGAGATACAAATAGTCAATCTTGATCTCTTTTGTGTTTTTATGGTTCATCGTCCACTCCTGAATTGGTTGGGGCTGGATTTTTCTCTTGCATGACATGGCGAAGCATTCAACGAAGACGTGTCGGTGCTTGCTGAATGGGCTAATGATGATCTTTAATTTCTTTGGCGTGTGAATGGACGCCATTGTGGAGTCCCATGTCCCGTAGAAGGTAGTCTGGTATATGTTCTGGAAGTTGGTGTTCGCGACGAAAAAGCCGGGTTTTCAGGAAGCGAATTATTCGCATTTTTCATCCTCCATGGTGCGATCTCTGCGCATTATGGTGGATGATCTCACGTTGATAATTCCGCCAGGAGGAATTACTTTGTTTGTGATTTGGAAATAAACATCGTATCGAGGGCCTCCATGGACAAGCTTCAGGCTATGCGCATCTTCCGGCGGGTTGCTGAGCTGGGGGGCTTTGCGGCGGCGGCACGGGATCTTGGTCTCGTGCCGGCCTCAGTGAGCAAGCATGTTGCGCAGCTGGAGCGCACGCTCGGTGTGAAGCTCATCCGCCGCACCACTCGGCGCATGAGCCTCACGGATGTCGGCTCGGCTTATCTCGAGAGGGTCTCTCACCTGCTCGACGAGCTGGAGGAAGCGGAGAGCGCCATTACTGGCCTGCATACTGAACCGCGTGGCATGCTTCGGGTCAGCTTGCCCATGTCGTTCGGCCTGCTGCACATTGCGCCTGCCCTGCCAGGCTTTTTGGAGCTTTACCCTGATATCCAGGTGGACATGCGCTTTAACGACCGTGTGGTGGACCTGGTCGAGGAGGGCGTGGGGGTGACTCTGCGTATTAGCACGCAGCTTGAAGACTCCACCTTGGTTGCACGGCGCCTGGCACCGGTTAGACGCGTCCTCTGCGCGGCGCCGTCCTATCTGCAGCAGGCAGGTGAGCCCCGTGCCGTTGGTGAGCTTCAGCAGCATGACTGTCTGATCTATACGCTATCTAGCTCACCTCAGCGTTGGCTGCTGGGCGGCGAAGAAGTCACTGTGAACGGCCGTCTTCAAGCTGATAACAGCCTTGCCCTTCGAGAGGCACTGCTGGCTGGGCAGGGCATTGCGCAGATGCCTACATTCTTGGTCGGAGAAGAGTTGCGTGCAGGGCGACTCGTACGGGTGCTGCCCGATGTGGAACCAGAAAAGCACTACTTGTTTGTGGTCTACCCGCCAGGGCGGCAGCTATCAGCCAAGGTGCGACTGTTCGTTGAGTATCTGCAGGCCTGGGTTGGGGACCCTCCACGATGGGACAGGGGCTGGGATGCTGCAGTAGCTGGCACCTAGCCTCTTCCAGCAGCTTGGCACTCTTTCCGACATATTGTTTGCGCCTAGGAAGCAGTGAGTTTCCTCGCCGAATGTCAAAGTAAGGGGGCGACGGCGTTAAGCTTCAGTATCGTGCGGAGGCATTGCGTGTCTTGGATTCTCTGCATGTTTCAGTGACTCCGGATGAGGTAAGTCCATGATCAGACTCGAGGAACCCTACCGCCCAAGACCGATCCGCCCTCTCGGCCTATGGGAGATCGGTGGTTGGCAGATGAAGGCGTACGGCATCGCCTATGACCGCGAGAGTTATCGTCAAATCTGGTGGATGGCGGTCAGGCCGCATTCCTGTCTGACTGATCGGTTACCTGCTCTCCGTCCTGAAAC
>SBLD01000032.1 GCA_004551485.1 Billgrantia azerbaijanica
GCCGACCCTGATCATCTGCCAGACGGTGATCGGCTTCGGCGCCCCCAACAAGCAGGGCAAGGAGGAGTGCCACGGCGCGGCGCTGGGCGAGGACGAGGTGGCTGCGGCACGCGAGCAGCTCGACTGGCCGCACGCCCCCTTCCATATCCCCGAGCCGATCTACCAGGCGTGGGACGCCCGCGAGGCCGGCCAGGCGCGCCAGGACGCGTGGCAGGCACGCTTCGCCCGCTATCAGGAGGCCTTCCCCGAGCTCGCCAAGGAGTTCCAGCGCCGCGTGCAGTGCAAGCTGCCCGCCGAGCTCACCAGCGAGGCGCTGATCGAGGCCGCCCAGGCCAAGGGCGAGAGCGTCGCCAGCCGCAAGGCGTCGCTGGCCTGCCTCAACGAGCTCGGCCCGCAGCTGCCCGAACTGCTCGGCGGCAGCGCCGACCTGGCGCCCTCCAACCTGACCTTCTGGAACGGCGCCCGAGCCATCACCCCCGGCTCTTCTACCAACCCAGCTGAGGGCTCTTCTACAACCCCCGCTGAAGGCTCTCCCGACGGCAACTACCTGCACTACGGGGTGCGCGAATTCGGCATGGGCGCCATCATGAACGGCATCGTGCTGCACGGCGGCTTCATCCCCTACGGCGCCACCTTCCTGATCTTCATGGAGTACATGCGCAACGCCGTGCGCATGGCGGCGCTGATGGGCAAGCGGGCGATCTACGTCTTCACCCACGACTCCATCGGCCTCGGCGAGGACGGCCCCACCCACCAGCCCATCGAGCAGCTCACCAGCCTGCGCACCACCCCCAACCTCGCCACCTGGCGCCCCTGCGACGCCGTGGAGACCGCCGCTGCCTGGGACGCCGCGCTCAAGCGCAACTCCGGTCCCACCGCCCTGGTGCTGTCGCGCCAGACCCTGCCGCATCAGCAGCGCACCAAGCAGCAGCTCGCCGAGATCCAGCGCGGCGGGTATGTTCTCAAGGAGTGCGACGGCACCCCCGAGCTGATCCTCATCGCCACCGGCTCCGAGGTGGCGCTGGCCATGGACGCCGCGGCCCAGCTCGAGGGCCAGGGGCACGCGGTGCGCGTGGTCTCCATGCCCTCGGCCGACCGCTTCGACGGCCAGGACGCCGAGTACCGCGAGCGCGTGCTGCCCCGCGCCGTGACCCGGCGCCTCGCCATCGAGGCCGCTCATCCCGACCACTGGTACAAGTACGTGGGGCTCGATGGACAGGTGATCGGCCTGCGCACCTTCGGTGAGTCCGCCCCGGCGGGCGAGTTGTTCCGGCACTTCGGCTTCACCGTGGCGAACGTGGTCGAGCAGGCCCAGGCGCTGCTGGAGGGCCGAGCCCGCCACTAACGGCTGATGGCATTCGGCAAGAGAAAGGGCGCGGCCGGTCGGCCGCGCCCTTTTCGTACCAGCATACGGTCACCGAGATCAGGCGATGGTGACCGACTCGTCCAGGTAGACGTCCTGGATGGCGTGGAGCAGTTCCACCCCTTCGCTCACCGGCTTCTGGAACGCCTTGCGTCCGGAGATCAGCCCCATGCCGCCGGCGCGCTTGTTGATCACCGCGGTGCGCACGGCCTCGCCGAGATCGGTGTGCCCCTTGGAACCGCCACCCGAGTTGATCAGGCCGGCCCGCCCCAGGTAGCAGCAGGCGACCTGATAGCGCGCCAGGTCGATGGGGTTCTCGGAGGTCAGCTCGCTGTACACCTTGGGATGGGTGTGGCCGAAGCCGATGTCGCGGTAGCCGCCGTTGGTCTCCGGCAGCTTCTGCTTGACGATGTCGGCCTTGATGGTCGCCGCCAGGTGGTTGGCCTGACCGGTGAGGTCGGCCGCCACGTGGTAGTCGATGCCCTCCTGCTTGAACGCCGGGTTGCGCAGGTAGGCCCACAGCACCGTGGCCATGCCCAGCTCGTGCGCCCGCTCGAAGGCCTCGCTGATCTCGAGGATCTGGCGGCGGCTCTCCGGCGAGCCGTAGTAGATGGTCGCCCCCACGGCCACGCAGCCCATGGCGTGGGCCTGCTCCACCTCGGCGAACAAGGTCTGATCGTACTGGGCGGGCAGACTCAGCGTCTCGTTGTGGTTGAGCTTGAGGATCATGGGGATCTTGTGGGCGTAGCGCCGCGCCACCGCAGAGAGCACCCCGAGGGTCGAGGCCACGCCGTTGCAGCCGCCCTCGATGGCCAGCTCGACGATGTTGGCCGGGTCGAAGTAGCGCGGATTGGGGGCAAAGGACGCCCCCGCCGAGTGTTCGACGCCCTGATCCACCGGCAGCAGGCTGAGATAGCCGGTGCCGCCCAGCCGGCCGTGGTCGAACAGCGCCTGCAGGCTGCGCAGCACGGCGGGGCTGCGATCGCTGTCCGCCACCACGCGATCGACGAAGTCCGGTCCCGGCAGGTGCAGCTGCTCGCGGGGAAAGCCGCGGCAGCGGTGATCGAGCAGCGATTCGGCCTCGTCACCCAAGAACTTGGCAATATCGGTCATGTCGTTCCTCTCCCTGGTTCATTGAAGGCCTGGTTCACGGAAGGCCTGGTGCCTTGAAGGCTGCGATGAGCGGGTGGCGCGCTCAGGCGCCCGGGAGGTCTCTCTCCCAGCGTAGTGGAAGACCGTAGCGAGTGGAGGTGGCCTTGTAAACAACGGCGCCCTCCCGTGAGGAGGGCGCTGCCCGGTTAATGGGCACTCAGGCCATATCGTGAACGCGGTGATCCGGCCGCAGCGCTCCACTGCCGCCCGGCGATCTCGGCGCTCCCTCATTTGGTCAGGATCAGCTTGCCATTGCGCGTCCGCCGCAGCCAATAGTGCTCGCCCTGGTGAAGGATCTCCAGCAGTCCTGCCGGCCCCAGCAACTGGCTGCTCTCGACACGGCGGACGTCGTCGCCGCGGTCGCATCGCGGCGTCCGCCGCGCCCTGCCGGTGTCTGGTCTGTTCCGAGACTCCACTGTCGTTCCCCCTGTCGTTTTGCTCGTTCCCCGACAGCTCGGCCACTCCAAGCCATGCCCGATTCTACGCATTGCGGCAGAGAATGAGAACAACTATCATTGTCGCCCACTATCACTCAGCCAGCCAGCACCGCCTCCAGGCCTGCAGCCAGCCATGAACCCAACCCAGACAGGAGGTTTGCATGGCGACAGTTCCGAGAGCGGCAGTCACGCTCGCGCTTCGGGGAGGCATGCTGCTGGCAGCCGTCATCGGCAGCACGCCCCTCGCCGCCGCCGAGGGCGCGCGGCTGGACACCCTGGTGGTCA
This sequence comes from Billgrantia azerbaijanica, assembly GCA_004551485.1. Classification (GTDB taxonomy): domain Bacteria; phylum Pseudomonadota; class Gammaproteobacteria; order Pseudomonadales; family Halomonadaceae; genus Halomonas; species Halomonas azerbaijanica. The sequence continues at coordinate 3,238 of SBLD01000032.1, forward strand.
CCGCCACCGGCTCCGAGCAGCGCCTGTGGGGCGTGCCCGCCGCCGTCACCGTCATCGACGGCGAGCGGCTGCGCGAGCGCCCCGCCCGGGACGTGCTGGAGATGATCCGCGGCACCCCCGGCGTCAGCCTGGCCGGCGTCGGGCTGGCCGGCCGCAAGACCCTCCAGCTGCGTGGCATGGAGAGCCATCAATCGCTGATCCTGATCGACGGCAAGCGCGTCAATCCTTCCGATGCCGTCATCGGCCACTCCGACTATCAGCACGGCTGGGTACCGCCGGAAGCCATCGAACGCATCGAGATCGTCCGCGGCCCCATGTCGTCGCTGTACGGCTCCGAGGCCCTGGGGGGCGTGGTCAACATCATCACCAAGCCGGTCCCGGAGCGCTGGAGCGGTTCCGGGCGCCTGCTCGGCGGCACCCGTGACGACGGCCGCGGCGGCGAGCGCGGCCAGCTGGCGGTCAACCTCGGCGGTCCGCTGGTCGCCGACCGCCTCGCCCTGTCGCTCAACGCCAGCCTGCAGCGCCAGGCGGCAACGCCGGAGGCCGAGCAGCCGGAACTGACCGAGCTGGAAGGCCGGGAACTGACCGCCGGCGGCCTGAGCCTGAGCTTCACGCCAAACGCCAACCACCGCTTCACGCTCGACTATGACCGCAGCGACGAGGAGCGCTGGCGCGACACCCTTCATCGCGGCCGTCAACCGGTGCACGAGAGCCGCTACGACCTCGATCGTGAGCACGCCTCGCTGACCCACAACGGGCGTTTCGGCGCGCTCGAGACCCAACTGCGCGGCTACCGCTCCTCGCTGGAGGCGGTCAACCGCACCGACCAGGGCGTTTCGCCCTCCGCCCCGCAGACGCTGACCGACGATATCGTCGACGGTCATCTGCGGCTGCCACTGGGCGGCAGCCACCTGCTGACGCTCGGCGGCGAGTACCGCATCGAGACGCTGGAGCACGAGGCCCTCGACGGCGGCGAAGAGAGCCTCGACTACCGGGCCCTCTTCGCCCAGGACGAATGGCGCCTGGGCGAGGCCCTCAACCTCACCCTGGGCGTGCGCGCCGACCATCACGAGCTGTTCGGCACCGAGGCGAGTCCGCGCGCCTACCTGGTGTATCACCCCACCGATTCGCTGAGCCTCAAGGCCGGCTACGGCCACGGCTTCCGCGCGCCCACCATCAAGCAGATCTCGCCCGAGTACCGCTTCGTGGGGCCGCACAGCTTCGTCGGCAACCCCGACCTCGAGCCCGAGCGCAGCGACAGCTACGAACTCGGTGCCGAGTACTGGCACGGCGGCTTCAGTGCCGGCGTGACCCTGTTCCAGAACGACGTCCGCGACCTCATCGTCAACCAGTGCGCCCAGAACTGCGACCAGCGACTCGGCCGGCTCTTCGCGCACGTCAACATCGATTCGGCACGCATCCGCGGCATCGAATCGGTGGTGGAAAGCGAGCTGGGGAGCGGCTTCAGCCTCGCCGCCAACCACACCTACCTGGCCACCGAGGACCGCGACAGCGGCGAGGACCTGCCCGGGCGGCCCCGCCACGCCGTGGGCCTGCGCCTGGGTTGGGAGCACCCGGCGCTGGGCCTCACGGCCAACCTGCGCGCCGAGTACACCGGCGAGCAGACCGTCCTGGTCAACGATGCCGCGGAGGAACTGCCGGGCTACACGCTCTGGCACGCCGGCATCGCCAAGGCGCTGGGCGCGCACCTGACCCTGCGCGCCGGGGTGGAGAACCTCACCGACGAGCAGCCCCTGGAGACGTCGCCGCACTTCACCTACCCCGAGCAGGGCCGCTTCTACTTCGTCAGTCTCGATGCCCGCTTCTAAGGAGAGCCAGATGGCAAGGATCCTGTCCCGCTGGCTGCTGCTGGCACTCCTGGCCTGCAGCCTGCCAGCCCTGTCCGCCGAGCCTCCGGAAAACCCGCGGGTGTTGATCCTGGCCACCGAGTTCGTACTCGACGGCAAGTTCCAGTGGCTGGGCGAGATCGCGGCCGAGCACGGCGTCGAGATCCACCAGCGCTACGTCGAGCACCTCGACCCGCCCTCGCTCGCGGCGTTGATCGAGGAGAGCGATCTGCTGCTGCTCGACGGCCCGCGCGCGGCCGACGCCCAACGCCTGGAGGACGCCCTGGAGGGGCTCGAGGCGCTGCCGCCGTGGCTGCTGGTCCAGGCCAGCGGCCCCCGCGCCCAAGGGCTCGACGAGGAGGCAGCGCAGCGGCTGTACGACTATTACCGCAACGGCGGCGAGACCAACTACCGACGCCTCGCACGCTACCTCGCCGGCCGACATGGCGGCGAGCAGGAGGCGGTGCCGCCACCGATCGTCTTTCCCAAGGCCGGCTTCTATCACCCGCGGCTGCCGGAGCTGGTGACCGCGGACCTCGACAGCTACCTGGCGGCGCTGGGCTACGCCGACGATCAAGCACCGCTGATCGGCATCGTGATGCACCAGTCCTACATCGCCAACGGCATGACCGGGCCCGTCGACGACCTGATCGCGCGCATCGAGCGCCACGGCGGCATGCCGCTGGCGCTCTACGTCTCCCTCAGCGAGGCCGGTGAGCTGGAGCGGCTGCTGCTGGAGGACGGCGCGCCGGTCATCGATGTGCTGGTCAACTTCCAGGCCATGTACCAGAGCACCCGGCTGGCCGAGCACCAGGCCCTGGGCGTGCCGGTGCTGCAGGCCATCACCTGGCGCGACGGCGACGCCACGCACTGGGCGGCGGATGCGGTGGGCATCCCCACCGCCGGCGTGCCGTTCTACCTGGCGATGCCGGAAAACGCCGGCGTCACCGATCCGCTGGTGATCGCCGCCGTGGAGGACGGCACCACCGTCGCCATCCCCGCCCAGATGGAGAGCCTGGCCCGCAAGGCGCTCAACCTCTCGCGCCTGCGCCGGCTGCCCAACGCCGACAAGCGGCTGGCGATCTTCTTCTACAACTACCCGCCCGGCGAGAAGAACCTCTCCGCCTCCTTCCTCAACGTGCCGCGCAGTCTCGAACGGGTCACCGCCGGGCTGGCCGACGCCGGCTACGCCATCCCGCCGCTCGACGAGGAGACCCTGATCGAGCAGGGCACTGCCCTGCTGCGCCCCTTCTACCGCGACGATGCCCTGGACGCGCTGCTCGAGCGCGACCTCGCCGCGCGGCTGCCGATGGCCGACTACCGGCGCTGGTTCGACGCCCTGCCGGCGCATCTGCGCAACGAGATCATCGACCGCTGGGGCGAGCCCGAAGCCAGCCCCATGGCGCTGACCCGCGACGGCGAGGCCTACTTCGTGGTGCCGAGGATCCAGGCCGGCAACCTCGTCATCCTGCCGCAACCGCCGCGCGGCCAGCGCGGCGAGGCCGCCGACAAGGCGATCTACCACGATACCCAGGTCCCGCTGAACCACTTCTACCTGGCGTCCTACCTCTACGTGCGCGAGACCTTCGACGTCGACGCCCTGATGCATTTCGGCACCCACGGCAGCCAGGAGTGGACCCCGGGCAAGGAGCGTGGGCTGGGCATCGACGAGTACCCCTACCTGGTGCTGGGCGACACGCCGGTGGTCTACCCCTACATCGTCGACAACATCGGCGAGGCCACCCAGGCCAAGCGCCGCGGCCGCGCCACCATCGTCAGCCACCAGACTCCGCCGTTCCGCCCCGCCGGGCTGCACCAGGAGCTGATGCCCATCCACGACCTGATCCACGACTACACGCTGCTCGACGCGGGCGAGGTCAAGGCACGCACCCGCGAGGCGCTGCTCGCCGAGGTCGGCCAGGGCGACCTGTTCAAGGACCTCGGCTGGGACCTGGAGCAGGCCGCGGACGACTTCGAGACCTTCCAGCAGGACCTGCACGACTACCTGCACGCCCTGGCCCAGCAGGCCCAGCCGCTGGGCCTGCACGCCTTCGGCAGCCCGGCCGAGACCAAGCACCGCCTGGGCACGGTGATGCAGATGCTCGGCGAGCCGTTCTACGCGGCCCTGGCGCTGGACGAGCCGGACGAGCTTTTCGTCGACGACTATCGCGAACTCACCGAATCGGCCCCGTTCGCCTTCCTGCGGCGCCACCTGCTGGATGGCGAGCCGCTGCCGGCCGATGCCGACCCGGCGCTGGCGACCCAGCTCGAGCGGGCGGCCGGTCACTACGCCGACCTGGCCGCCGGAGGCGAGCTCGCCGGGCTGCTCGACGCCCTCGACGGCCGCTTCGTCACCCCCTCCTACGGCGGCGATCCGCTCCGCAACCCCGACAGCCTGCCCACCGGGCGCAACCTCTACGGCTTCGACCCCGCCAAGGTGCCGACCCGGCAGGCCTACGAGGCCGGCCGCGCCGCCGTGGAAGAGCTGATCGAGGCGCACCGCAGCGCCCACGGCGACTATCCGCAGAAGCTCGCCTTCTCGCTGTGGTCGGTGGAGACCATGCGCCACCTGGGCATCCTCGAGGCCCAGGTGTTCCACGCCCTCGGCGTGCGCCCGCAGTGGGACCGCGGCGGTCGGGTCAGCGGCTTCGAGGTGATTCCCGCCGCAGAGCTGGGGCGGCCGCGGGTGGACGTGGTGCTCTCGGCCACCGGCCTCTACCGTGACCAGTTCCCCAACGTCATGCAGCACCTGGCGGCGGCGGTCGCCGCCGTGGCGGCGCTGGAGGAGCCGGCCAACCCGCTGCGCGCCAACGCCCAGCGGCTGGCCGCCGAGCTGCGCAGCCGGGGCTTCGCGCCCGACGAAGCCTGGGAACTGGCGACCACGCGCCTCTTCTCCAGCCCCACCGGCAGCTACGGCACCGGCCTCGAGGACGCCACCCTGGCCTCCGACAGCTGGGAGGAAGAGGACAAGCTCGCCGAGCTGTACCTGTCGCGCATGCAGTACGCCTTCGGCCCGGACCCGGCCAACTGGGGCCGCAAGCTGGACGGCCTCAACCTGTACGCCAGGCAGCTCGACGGCGTCGAGGCGGCGGTACTGTCCCGCTCGTCCAACCTCTACGGCATGCTCACCACCGACGACCCCTTCCAGTACCTGGGCGGCCTCTCGCTGGCGGTGCGTCACGTCACCGGAACCAGCCCCGAGCTGTACATCGCCAATCTGCGCGACCCCAAGCGCAGCCGCTACGAGAGTGCCGCGCGCTTCCTCGCCGGCGAGCTGCAGACGCGCCAGTTCCACCCCGGCTGGATCGAGGCCATGCAAGCCGAGGGCTACGCCGGCACGCTGGAGATCCTCGACAACGTCAACAACTTCTGGGGCTGGCAGGTGGTCGACCCCGACGTGGTACGCGACGACCAGTGGCAGACCTTCCACGAGGTGTACGTGGAGGACAAGTACGAGCTGGGCCTGCGCGACTGGTTCGAGGCGCACAACCCCCACGCCCTGGCCCAGGTGATCGAGCGCATGCTGGAGGCGGCCCGCAAGGCGTACTGGGACGCCGACGCCGCCACCCTGGCCACCCTGAGCGAGACCTACCGCGAACTGCAGGAGACGCACGACGTGCGGCCGGCCAGCAGCGCACTGGAACCCTACCTGGAGCAGCTGGCCAGCGCCGGTTTCGGCCTCGACGGCGCGGCACCGGCCGAGGCCGACGCGGCGGCGGGCGCTGCCGCCCCCGAGGCGGTGCGCGGCCAGCAGTTGGCCCCGGTGCCGTCCGCCGAGGAGTCGGCCTTCCCCTGGCACTGGCTGCTCGCACTACCGCTACTCGCGCTGTTCCTGCTCGGCATGCACACCCAGGCCCGTCGTCAGCGTTGCCTGCCGGCGCCGGGCTGATTGAACGACAAGGAGATCGAGATGCTGTTCATCGAGATGACGCTCTACGAGCTGACCAAGCTGTTCCTGGCACCGGTGCTGCTCATCATCCTGGGCCTGTTCGGCTTCGCCTTCTACAGCCTGGGCGGCTTCGTCCTGGAGTCACTGCAGCGCCGGCGCGGGCAGTACCGCTCGCCCCTGATCGCCCACTGGCGGCGCCACCCGGACGTCGAGCTGGCCGACCTGGAGCTGCTGGTGCTGCGCTGGCTGGAGCCGCTGCGCATCGCCGCCCGCACCGCTCCCATGCTGGGCCTGATCGCCACCATGATCCCCATGGGGCCGGCCCTGATGGCGCTGGCCGACGGCAACAGTCGCGGGATCAGCGAGAACCTGGTGGTCGCCTTTGCCGCCGTGATCGTCGCCCTGATCGCCGCCTCGCTGAGCTTTACCGTCCTCACCGTGCGCCGCCGCTGGCTGCTCGGCGAACTGCGCACCATCGAACGGGAGCTCGCCCGCACCGCCGGCGACCCGGCCGAAGCGCCGGTGCCGATCCGCGCCGTCGCCCATCACTAACGATCGTTGCCCCCTTAGGAGACCGCCATGCGCTATCTGGAATCGGACGAGCTGGACGACCCGATGCTGTCGGTGGTGAACGTCATCGACGTCTTCCTGGTCATCATCGGCATTCTGGTGATCGTGATGCTGGAAAACCCGCTCAATCCCTTCACCGCCGCCGAGGAGGTGGTGGTCGTCAAGAACCCCGGCCGCGAGGACATGCAGATCATCGTCAAGCAGGGCGAGCAGATGGAGCACTACGAGTCCACCGGCGAGATCGGCGAGGGCCAGGGCACCAAGGCGGGCGTGGCCTACCGCTTGCCGGATGGCGGCCTGATCTACGTGCCGGAGTGATGCCGGCAAGAGTGACGTCGTAGCGCATCGGCATCGGCGCTGCAGAAAAAAAGTTCTGCAGACTGGCGTGAAATGGCTTTGTGGGAGGGAGCTTTAGCTCGCGAAGCAGCGCGCAGCGCTGCCAAAAGGGCGCCTGCGGCGCCTTCGTCGAGGCGTCGAACCGCCGGAAAGCCGGGGCCTCCCACCATGCAGCCTGCAGAGCAGATTCACGTTGACCTGCGAAGAACCAAAAAAAGCGCCCTCTCAACGATCGATGAGAGGGCGCTGTCCGCTTGGCGGGCACTCAGGCCGCCTTGACCTCGATGCGCCGCCGGTGGTGACTCTGCTTCTTGGGCAGGGTGACGTGCACCACGCCGTTGTCGATGCGCGCGGCGATGGCCTCGCTGTCGATCTCATGGCTCAGCGTGAAGCGCCGCGCGAAGCGCTGGGCACGCACCTCGGCATAGATGGCCGACATTCCCTCGGGCATGTCGAGCTCGATGCGGCCTTCGAGGCTGAGCACGTTGTTGTCCACCTCGATGCTCAGCGAGTCGCGCGTCACGCCCGGCATGTCGACGAGCAGGTGCAGGGCGTTGTCGGCTTCATAGATGTCCACCGGCGGCAACAGGGCCTGCTCGAGCGCCTCACGGCGCTCGTCACGCGTCGTCGGCTGCTGGCGGGTTTCCTGACGGGTGACTTCGTTCATGACCGTTCACCTCCTTTCTCGTGTTCCCACGTCGCTACCTATGACTGCGTCGCCTGGATGGCGATGCGCCGCGGCTTGAGCTCCTCGCGCTTGGGCAGATGGATCTCCACCACCCCGTTGCGGCAGCGCGCCTCGGCCCGGTCGGCATCCAGGCCGTCGGGCAACGCCACGGTACGCAGGAACTCCCCGCCGGCGCGCTCGCGGCGGAAGTAGGCCGAAGGCTCGCCGGCCGTGCCCTCGGGGGCCGCCTCGGGACGCTGGCCGCGTACGGTGAGCACATTGTCCTGGATGCTGACGTCGAGCGCCTCGGGGGCGAGCCCCGCGGCGAACACGTAGACGCACACCGCATCGTCGGTGCGCCCGATATTGATCATCGGGTAGCTGCCGCGCGGCACCGAGCGGATGTCGGCCGCGCCGGTTTCCGGGAACATCTCGTCCATCAGCTGACGGAACCAGTCCACACCCCGGGATGGCCCGGTATCGAAACGCCTGAGATCTCCGAACATGACGAACACCTCCTACGTTAGGCTTTATGCAAGGGATGCGGGAGGCCCCGATCGCCGCCGGACGGCACGCCGACGGGTGACTCCCTGTTCGATGAGATAGGGCCGCCGCCGCGCTTTTCAAGCGTCCGTACCGCCGGGACGGCATGGCGAATCTGCGCTAGAATGGGCGGCTTCTGCAGGCCCACCCAAGGAGGTTCCGGCAGCGCCATGGCACTTCGCATCGCCATCAACGGATACGGCCGCATCGGCCAGTGCGTACTGCGCGCCTTCGTCGAAAGACAAGCGACCGACGAGCGCCAGCGCGGACGGACCGCGGCGCCCACGCTCGAACCCGCCCTTGAGATCGTGGCGATCAACGAACTCTCCGACCTCGCCACCCTCGACTACCTCACCCGCTACGACACCACCCACGGCCGCTTTCCCGGCGAGGTGGTCGCGGACAACGGGCGCCTGGTGGTCAATGGCCACCCCATCCGCGTGCTCTCCGAGCCCGACCCCGACCGCCTGCCCTGGGCGGCGCTCGACATCGACCTGGTGCTGGAGTGTTCGGGCAGCTTCAAGGAGCGCGCCACCGCCGAGCGCCACCTGGCCGCCGGCGCCCGCCGCCTGCTCTTCTCCCAGCCGGCGGAGAGCGACGTCGACGCCACCGTCGTCACCGGCGTCAACGACCACGCGCTCGAACCCGGCCAGCGCATCCTCTCGGCGGCGTCGTGCACCACCAACTGCCTGGTGCCGGTGCTCACGGTGCTCGACGAGGCGCTGGGCATCGAGCACGGCGTGACCACCACCATCCACTCGGCGATGAACGACCAGCCGGTGATCGACGCCTATCACCACTCCGACCTGCGCCTGGCGCGCTCGGCCATGCACTCCATCGTGCCGGTGGACACCGGGCTCGCCCGCGGCATCAACCGCCTGATGCCGCACCTGGCCGGACGCTTCGAGTGCCTGCACGTGCGCGTGCCGACGATCAACGTCTCGGCCATGGACATCGCCATCACCGTCAAGCGCGACACCAGCGCCGCCCAGGTCAACGCCCTGCTGCGCCACGCCAGCCAGGCGCGCCTGGCCGGCCTGCTCGGCTACACCGAGGAGCCCGTGGCCTCCGTCGACTTCAACCACGACCCCCGCTCGGGTATCGTGGACGCCACTCAGACCCGGGTGGCCGGCAGCCGCCTGATCAAGCTGCTGTGCTGGTTCGACAACGAATGGGGCTTCGCCAACCGCATGCTCGACGTGAGCGAGCGGCTGGCCGCGCTCCCCTCCCCCCCGTAAATCCTTCGGCCTTCCCAAGAGGAACCCGCTCCCATGAACGTGCGCAAGATGACCGACCTCGACCTCCGCGGCCAGCGTGTGCTGATCCGCGAGGACCTGAACGTACCCGTCAAGCACGGCAAGGTGACCAGCGACGCTCGCCTGCGCGCCGCGCTGCCGACCATCCAGGCGGCCGCCGAGGCCGGTGCCCGGGTGATGCTGATGAGCCACCTCGGCCGGCCCACCGAGGGCGAGCCGGCCGACGAGTTCTCGCTGGCACCGGTCGCCGAGCACCTCGGCGAGCTGCTGGGGCGCCCGGTGCGCCTGGTCAAGGAGTACCTGGAGGTCAACCTCGACCTGGCCGACGGCGAGGTGGTGCTGCTCGAGAACGTGCGCTTCAACGCGGGTGAGAAGGCCGACGACGAGGCGCTGGCGAAGCAGTACGCCGCGCTGTGCGATGTCTACGTGATGGACGCCTTCGGCACCGCCCACCGCGCCCAGGCCTCCACCCACGGCGTGGCGCGCTTCGCCCCCACCGCCTGCGCCGGCCCGCTGCTCGCCGCCGAGCTCGACGCCCTGGAGAAGGCGCTCGCCACGCCCCAGCGCCCGCTGGTCGCCATCGTCGGCGGCTCCAAGGTCTCGACCAAGCTCGAGGTGCTCAATGCGCTCTCCGCGAAGTGCGACCAGTTGATCGTCGGCGGTGGCATCGCCAACACCTTCATCGCCGCGGCGGGCCACAACGTCGGCAAGTCGCTGTACGAGGCCGACCTCGTCGGGCAGGCCAAGGCGCTGATGGAGAAGGTCGAAATCCCGCTGCCCAGCGACGTGGTGGTGGCCACCGAGTTCTCCGAGGCCGCCCAGGCGGTGGTCAAGCCGGTCGACCAGGTGGGCGACGACGAGATGATCCTCGACATCGGCCCGGAGAGCGCCGGTCGGCTCGCCGGCCTGCTCAAGGACGCCGGCACCATCCTGTGGAACGGCCCGGTGGGCGTCTTCGAGATCGACCAGTTCGGCGAGGGCACCGCGGCGCTGGCCAAGGCGATCGCCGAGAGTAACGGCTTCTCCATCGCCGGCGGCGGCGACACCCTGGCCGCCATCGACAAGTACGGCATCGCCGAGCAGGTCTCCTACATCTCCACCGGCGGCGGCGCCTTCCTCGAGTACGTGGAAGGCAAGACCCTGCCCGCCGTGGCCGCCCTGGAAGCCGCGGCACAGGGCGTCTGATAGACTACGCGAACTTCAAACGAATGATTCTCGGTGCGGCGCCGCCTCAGGACGGCGCCGCCCTCACGCTAGACAGGTGAAACCATGGCACTGATCAGCATGCGCCAGCTGCTGGACCACGCCGCCGAGCACGGCTACGGCGTGCCGGCCTTCAACGTCAACAACCTCGAGCAGATGCGCGCCATCATGGAAGCCGCCGACCGGACCGACTCGCCGGTCATCGTCCAGGCCTCCGCCGGGGCGCGCAAGTACGCCGGCGCCCCCTTCCTGCGCCACCTGATCCTGGCCGCCGTGGAGGAGTTCCCGCACATCCCGGTGGTCATGCACCAGGACCACGGCACCAGCCCGGCGGTGTGCCAGCGCTCCATCCAGCTCGGCTTCTCCTCGGTGATGATGGACGGCTCGCTCGGCGAGGACGGCAAGACCCCGGCCAGCTACGACTACAACGTCGACGTCACCCGGCGCACCGTGGCGATGGCGCACGCCTGCGGCGTCTCCGTCGAGGGCGAGCTGGGCTGCCTGGGCAGCCTCGAGACCGGCATGGCCGGCGAGGAAGACGGCATCGGCGCCGAGGGCAAGCTGGACATGGACCAGCTGCTCACCGACCCGGAGGAGGCCGCCGAGTTCGTCACGGCGACCCAGGTCGACGCCCTGGCCATCGCCATCGGCACCAGCCACGGCGCCTACAAGTTCACCCGTCCGCCCACCGGCGACACCCTTTCCATCCAGCGCATCAAGGAGATCCACGCGCGCATCCCCGACACCCACCTGGTGATGCACGGCTCCTCCTCGGTGCCCCAGGAGTGGCTCGAGGTGATCAACCGCTACGGCGGCGAGATCCCCGAGACCTACGGCGTGCCCGTCGAGGAGATCGTCGAGGGCATCAAGCACGGCGTGCGCAAGGTCAACATCGACACCGACCTGCGGCTGGCCTCCACCGGCGCGGTGCGCCGCTTCCTCGCCGAGCACCCGGCCGAGTTCGACCCGCGCAAGTTCCTCAAGGAAACCGTCTCCGCCATGCGCGACATCTGCATGGCGCGCTACGAGGCCTTCGGCACCGCCGGCCAGGCCAGCAAGATCAAGCCGATCAGCCTCGAAGCCATGGTCGGGCGCTACGACAGCGGCGAGTTGGCCCCCAAGGTGAAATAACCGAACTACACGGCCATGAAAGGACCGCCCCCGGCAGGGCCGGGGGCGGTCATGGGCGGGTGAGGGCCGCTCACCCGAGAGAGGGCGCCGCCCGTCCCTGGGCGGCATCGGGCAATCACTTGCCCTGACCGCTACCCTCTTCTTCCTCTTCCCATTCTTCCTCCTCCTCTTCCTCTTCGTAGGGCTTCTCGTCCTCCTCGCTGCCATACACGACGGTATCGAGCCCCGTATCCGCCTCGAGGTTACCGCCGGAGTCCGGCAGGGTCTCCTCCTCCTCTTCCGGCGGCTGCTCTTCCTCGTGGAAGTCGGCAAAGGCCAGCGGGCTGGTCAGCAGGCCGAAAGAGACACCGAGAACGCCGAGTTTCTTGAGGTATTCCTTGGACATCATGGTCGCACCTCCATCAGGGTCTGGACTTGCGAGTGCCAATGGGAAGCCTTGGGGCTTCAGCTGTCATGTCGGCGGTCCCGTTGCGTCCCGGCACGCGCCGACAGGAGAACTCGCCCTGAGGGAAGCAGGAGGCGTACCACCCTCCCGCCAACGAACCGAAAAATAAATAACAATCAATGAATTAAAAAACAGTGCCGGAATGCCGGACGGCCCCCAACAACGCTGCCTGGCATGGTGAGATCTGACACATGGGACCCGCGCGCACACCGGCCGGCGGGAACGCCGCGCTGTCCGAGGGGGGAGAAAACGCTACCCTCATCCCGATGCCCGGACGTTCAGGAGTCGACATGGCCTGCACCGACCACCCGCCCCGCTCGCCGTCCCCGGCGATGACCCTCGCTCCCCGGGCCAACGGGAGGGGCGCATGACGGCAACCCTCTCGCTGGGGCTGGCCCTGCTGCTGTTCGCCGGCTGCACGGCGGTGATCGCCATCGCCGGGACGCGACTGGCCGGCATCGTCGATGACCTGGCGGACCGCACCGGCCTGGGCGAGGCCATCGCCGGCGCCGTGCTGCTGGGCATGGCCACCTCCCTCTCGGGCATGGTGGTGTCGGTCTCGGCGGCGCTCGCCGATCGACCGACCCTGGCGATGAGCAATGCCCTGGGCGGCATCGCCGTGCAGACGCTGTTTCTGACCATCGCCGACGTGACCTACCGGCGGGCCAACCTGGAGCACGCCGCCGCCTCCCTCGGCAACCTCCTCCAGGGGGGCCTGCTGCTCTGCCTGCTTTCCCTGGTGCTGGTGGGGCGCTTCGCCCCGGACTGGACGCTGTGGCAGGTCCACCCCGTCACCCCGCTGCTGCTGCTGGGCTACCTGTTCGGCCAGCGCCTGGTGGACCGCAGCCGGGACAACCCCATGTGGCGGCCCGCCCAGACCCGCGAGACCCAGCCCGACGTGCCCGACCCCCGCGCCAGGCGGCGTTCGGCACTGCGCCTGTGGGGCAGCTTCGCCCTGCTGGCGAGCCTGCTCGGCGTCAGCGGCTGGCTGCTCGAGCGCAGCGCCTCGGTGATCGCCCAGGAGACCGGCCTCGGGCAATCCGTGGTGGGCATCCTGATGACCGCCGTGGTGACCTCGCTGCCCGAGCTGGTGACCTCGGTGGCGGCGGTGCGGCGCGGCGCCCTGACCCTGGCCGTGGGCGGCATCATCGGCGGCAACGCCTTCGATACGCTGTTCGTCGCCGCCGCGGACCTCGCCTACCGCGGCGGCTCCGTGTACCACGCCATTCCCGACTCGGTCGCGCTGTGGGTCGCCCTGTCGCTGCTGATGACCGCCATCCTGCTGGTGGGCATGCTCCACCGTCAGCGCCGGGGACCGGCGCACATCGGCTTCGAGAGCGTGGCCGTCATTGCCTGCTATCTGGCCGGGGTCCTGGCACTGCTGCTGGCGTCCTGAGGGGTGGGTCGTTTGCCCGAGCGAGAGATCGGGACTACGATGGGAACGTTCCCATACAGGTTCTGCCCCCATGGCCCAGACTCCCCAGCGCGCCACCCTCGTCGAGGTCGCCCGCGCCGCCGGCACCTCCAAGACCAGCGTGTCGCGCTACTTCGGCGACGAGCGCGAGCGCCTCTCGCGCGAGCTGCAGGGGCGCATCGCCGCGGCCGCCCGCCGCCTCGGCTACCGCCCCAACCAGATCGCCCGCGGCCTCAAGGGCGGCCGCTCACGGCTGATCGGCATGCTGGTGGCCGACATCCGCAACCCCTACTCGGTGGCGGTGATGCACGGCGTCGAGCGGGCCTGCCAGGCCCACGGCTACTCGCTGCTGGTGGCCAACACCGACAACGACCCCGCCCAGGAGCGCCGCCACCTGGCGCTGCTCGCCGCCTACCGGGTCGAGGGGCTGGTGATCAATGCCGCCGGCCGTCCCGGCCGCGAGCTGACCCGGCTCGCCGAGCAGGGCACGCCGCTGGTGCTGCTCGACCGCGAGCTCGGCGAGGCCCCCGCCGACGTGGTCGGCCTCGACAACGCCCACGCCATCGACCAGGCCCTCGATCACCTCCGGGCGGCCGGTTACGGCGAGCTGCTCTACGTCAGCGAGCCGCCGGCCCAGGCGAGTTCGCGCCGGGCGCGCCTCGAGCGCTTTCGCCACGGCCTCGGCCCGCGCGGCCTCGCCGGCGAGGCGCTGTGCCTGTCGCTCGACACGGAGGCGGCCGCGCTCGGCGGGGCCCTCGACGCCTTCCTCGCCCGGCCGGGCACGGTGCCCCGCGCGCTGCTGTGCGCCAACGGCAACGTCACCCTGGCGGTCACCCGGGCGCTGCAGGCGCGTGACGTGCCGCTGGGCAAGGTGGGCCTGATGGGCATCGACGAGCTGGAGTGGTGCGCGCTGGTCGCCCCCGGCATCACCACCCTGGCGCAGCCCACCGACGCCATCGGCCAGGCCGCCGTGGCGAGCCTGATGCAGCGCCTGGAGGGCGCGCCGCACGCCGACCCGTGCCATCGCCGCTACCAGGCGCGGCTGATCCCGCGCGGCTCGACGTGCCGGCCCGCGTCCCGCCATGCCCCCGAACAGGAGACGCCATGACCCCCACCACCCCGGAAATCCTCACCTTCGGCGAGGCCATGACACTGTTCGTCGCCGAGTCGAGCGGCGAGCTGGCCACCGTCGAGCGCTTCCAGCGCCGCATCGCCGGCGCCGACACCAACGTAGCCATCGGCCTGGCGCGCCTGGGCTTCGCCGTCGGCTGGCTGAGCCGCGTCGGCCGCGACAGCTTCGGCACCTACCTGCGCCGCACCCTCGAGGCCGAGGGGCTCGACTGCCGCCACCTGGTCGACGACCCGAACCATCCCACCGGGTTGATGTTCAAGGCGCGCGCCGCGGACGGCGCCGACCCCCACGTGGAGTACTTCCGCCGCGGCAGCGCCGCCAGCCATCTCTCACCCACCGACGCCGCCGCGGTCGACTTCTCGGCGCTGCGCCACCTGCACGCCACCGGCATCCCGCCGGCGCTCTCGGCCGGCGCCCGCGAGCTCTCGGTGCACATGCTGGAGCGCGCACGGGCCGCCGGCGCCAGCCTCTCCTTCGACCCCAACCTGCGCCCCGGGCTGTGGGCCAGCGAGACCGAGATGTGCGAGACGGTGAACGCCCTGGCGGCCAGGGCCGACTGGGTGCTGCCAGGACTCGCCGAAGGGCGCCGGCTGACCGGCCGCGACACGCCCGAGGCCATCGCCGACTTCTACCTCGAGCGCGGCGCCCGGGCGGTGATCATCAAGCTGGGCCCGGAGGGCGGCTACTATCGGGGTAGCCTCGGCGGCCGCGAGGAGAGCTTCACCGTGCCGGGGTTCGAGGTCGCCGAGGTCGTCGACACCGTGGGCGCCGGCGACGGCTTCGCCGTGGGGGTGATCAGCGCCCTGCTCGACGGCCGCTCGCCGCGCGAGGCGGTGCGCCGCGGCAACCTGATCGGCGCCCAGGCGGTGCAGGTGATCGGCGACATGGAGGGGCTGCCCCGGCGCGAGCGCCTCGCCGAACTGGAAGCCAACCTGGCATGAACAGAGGAGAGAGCACCATGGCAACGAAACGCATCCTGGCCTACGGCCGCCTCAATGACGACCAGCTCGCCCAGCTCTCCCGCGACTTCGCGGTGCAGGTCTTCCACGACCTCGACGACGGCGACGACCCGGCCTTCCGCGCCGCCCTGGCGGACGCCCACGGCCTGATCGGCGCGAGCGTGACGATCACCCCCGAGCTGCTCGACGCCGCGCCGAAGCTGGAGGCCATCGCCACCGTCTCGGTGGGCTACGACAACTACCCGGTCGACGAGCTGACGCGGCGCGGCATCCTGCTGTGCAACACCCCGGACGTGCTCACCGAGACCACCGCCGACACCGGCTTCGCGCTGATCATGGCCGCCGCGCGCCGGGTGGTGGAGCTCGCCGAGTTCGTCAAGCGCGGCGACTGGCAGGCCAGCATCGGCCCCGAACACTTCGGCAGCGACGTCCACGGCAAGACGCTGGGGCTGATCGGCTTCGGGCGCATCGGCGCCGCCGTGGCCCGCCGCGGCGCGCTGGGCTTCGGCATGAAGGTGCGCTACGCCCTGGCCTCGCCCAAGCCGCAGCTGGAGGCCGAGCTGGGCGCCGAGCGCCGCGAGCTCGACGACCTGCTCGCCGAGGCCGACATCATCTGCGTCACCGTGCCGCTCACCGCCGAGACGACCCACCTGATCGGCGCCCACGAATTTGCGCAGATGAAGCCCTCGGCGATCTTCGTCAACATCGCCCGCGGCCAGGTGGTCGACGAATCGGCGCTGATCGCCGCCCTGGAGAAGGGCCAGATCCGCGCCGCCGGGCTCGACGTCTTCGAGCAGGAGCCGCTCTCGCCGGAGTCGCCGCTGCCCTACATGCCCAATGTGGTGGCCCTGCCGCACATCGGCTCGGCCACCCACGAGACGCGCACCGCCATGGCCCAGCGGGCGGTGGACAACCTCATCCTGGCGCTCAACGGCGAGCGCCCCATCAGCCTGGTCAACGAGGCCGCCTGGAGACCCGCATGACCCCGCCCCTCTGCCTGCTCTTCGACTCCGACGGCACCCTGGTCGACAGCGAGATCCTGCTCGCCGAGGTGATGGGCGAGATCCTGCCGGCCTTCGGCCTGCCCTTCTCCGCCGCCCAGTACCTGGCGGAGTTCCGCGGGGTGCGTTTCCTGACCATCGTGCAGGCGCTCGAGCGCCGCCACGGCGCCCTGGACGCGGGGCGCTTTCCCGTGCTGGAGCGCGAGATGCGCGGTCTGATGGAGACGCGCATGCGCGCCGAACTCGCCCCCATCGTCGGCATGCCCGAGGCGCTCGCCGAGCTCGCCCACCACCCCAAGGCCGTGGTCTCCAACGGCCCCGAGGGCAAGATCCGCTGCGCCATGGAGAGCACCGCCCTGACCGAGCACTTCGGCGACAACCTGTTCAGCGCCTACACCCTGGGTGTGTGGAAGCCCGACCCGGCCCTCTACCGCCAGGCCGCCGCGGCCATGGGCCAGTCGCCCGAACGCTGCGTGGTGATCGACGACGCGGCGGTGGGGATCACGGCCGGGCTCGAGGCGGGCATGCAGGTGATCCACCTGAACCGCTTCCCCGAGCGCGAGGCGACGCCGCCGGGCGCCATCGCCATCCACCACGCCCGCGAGCTGCCCGGCGCCATCGCCCGGCTCGGCGCAGCCGCCTGAAGCGCGACTCAGGATGAAAAACCCAGGATAAACACGAGGAGGAGCCCCGATGAGTCCGTTCTCCCTGCACGGCAAGGTGGCCCTGGTCACCGGCTGCAACAAGGGCCTCGGCCAGGCCATGGCCGTGGCGCTGGCCGAGGCCGGCGCCGACGTCGTCGGCGTCAACCGCCGCGCCGCCGACGAGACCCGCGAACGCGTCGCGGCGCTGGGGCGGCGCTTCCACAACGTGACGGCCGAGCTGGGTCACGATGCGGCGGAAGAGATCGTCGCCCGCGCCCTGGACCGGACCGGCCAGCTCGACATCCTGGTCAACAACGCCGGCACCATCCGCCGCGCGCCGGCGCTGGAATTCAGCGAGGCGGACTGGGACGCCGTGGTCGACGTCAACCTCAAGGCGGCCTTCTTCCTCGCCCAGCAGGTGGCGCGCCACCTGGTCGAGCGCCGCGCGCCGGGCCGCATCGTCAACGTCGCCTCGGTGCTCTCCTTCCAGGGCGGCATCCGCGTGCCCTCCTACACCGCCAGCAAGAGCGGCCTGCTGGGGCTCACGCGACTGCTCGCCAACGAGTGGGCGAGCCACGGCATCAACGTCAACGCCATCGCCCCCGGCTACATGGCCACCGACAACACCCAGGCGCTGCGCGACGACCCCGAGCGGCGCGCCGAGCTGCTCGGCCGCATCCCCGCCGGGCGTTTCGGCGAGCCCGAGGACCTGGCCGGCGCCGTGGTCTTCCTCTGCTCGGACGCCGCCCGCTACGTCCACGGCCACGCGCTGGCGGTGGACGGCGGCTGGCTGGGGCGCTGAGTCGGCGCCTAGCCTTGCCCCACCGGCTCTGGCAGGCCGGCCACGGGCGCCGCCAGGCTGAGCAGGCTGCCGGCCGCCGGCCAGCGCCGCCGGCCCACCGCGTCCAGGTGCTGGGTGGCGGTGGTGACGTAGAGCGTGCGCAGCCCGGGGCCGCCGAACGCCACCATGGTCGGATGCGGGCAGGGCAGTTCGACACTGGCCAGCAGCTCGCCCGCGGGGGAGAAGCGCACCAGCCGGCCGCCCCCGTAGAGCGCGCTCCAGTAGCCGCCCTCACGGTCCACGGCGGCGCCATCGGGCACGCCCGGCAAGCCGAGCGCCTCGAGATCGACCCAGGCCTCCCCTTCTCCCAGCGTGCCGCTGTCGACGTCGAAGGGATAACGCAGGATGCACCGCGTCGGCGAGTCGGTGTGGTAGAGCCAGCTGCCGTCTGGGCTGAAGGCCAGGCCGTTGGAGATGGCGATGCGCGACCGGCGACGCACCAGCTCGCCCCGATCGACGCAGTAGAGCGCCGCGGAGGGGCTCTGCTCGTCGGCGGCGAGGGTCCCCACCCAGAACCGCCCCGCCGCATCGCAGTGGCCATCGTTGAAGCGGTTGCCGCTGCCCGCCCGCCATTGCGGATTGGCCGCCAGGGGCTCGGGGCGGCCGTCGAACGGCAACCGCAGCCGGACGATGCCCGAGGCCGTCGCGGCCAGTAGTCCCCCTTCGCACAGGGCGATACAGCCCACCTGCTCGTCGAGCACCAGCCGGTCCGGCCGCGACGCCGCTTCCGGCCGCCAGGCGTAGATCGCCCCGCGGTTGATGTCCACCCAGTAGAGCGTCTGCCGCTCCACCGACCACAGCGGGCTCTCGCCCAGGCTCATCGTCATCTCGAGCGCGGTTTCGACGTGCATCGCCGACCTCCCGGTGTCCGCCATCAGTGGTTGTCCCGCGGCGGGCTGCGCCGCGCCACGTCGCGGTATTTGGTCGCCGGCTCGAGCGTCATGCCGCGGTCGAGCGGCTCGACCAGGGTGCGCTGGATCTCCTGCCACGGCGTCTGGTGGTCGGGGTAGCGATAGCCGCCCGCCGCCTCCAGCTGCCGGCGCCGCGCGGCCAGCTCGGCGTCGTCGATCAGCGCCCGGACCTCGCCCCGGTTGAGGTCGATGCGCAGCCGGTCGCCCGTGCGCAACAGCGCCAGGCCGCCGCCGGTGGCCGCCTCCGGCGCGGCGTTGAGGATCGACGGCGAGCCGGAGGTGCCCGACTGGCGCCCGTCGCCCAGGCAGGGCAGCGAGTCGATGCCGCGCTTGAGCAGCGCTTCGGGCGGCTGCATGTTGACCACCTCGGCGCCGCCGGGATGGCCCACCGGGCCGGCACCGCGCATCACCAGGATGGTGGTCTCGTCGATGGCCAGTGACGGATCGTCGATGCGCGCGTGGTAGTCCTCGGCGCCGTCGAACACCGCCACCTTGCCCTCGAAGGCATCGGGGTCGTCGGGGTCGGAGAGGAAGCGTGCGCGGAAGTCGGCGGAGATCACGCTGGTCTTCATCAGCGCCGAGTCGAAG
>SBLD01000033.1 GCA_004551485.1 Billgrantia azerbaijanica
TCCAGCGGAAACAAGCCCTTCCGCCACTCACCACCGCCCGCGACGTGTGCCCGTCGCCAGCAGCGGATGCGTACTTTACGGATTACCGCGCTCAGGCGCAAGCCCTCCGCATCAAAAAAATATAGTCCATCAATGCGGATCCCGCCAAGCCATTATCGCCCGTCCTCGACGGTGGCACGGCCAGCGGCCAAACAGCCGCCACCGGGCTGCCGCGACCCGCTCTCCGGAAGGGGTTTTCAGATCACGAAGAGGTCGACGAAGCGGTGGACCGGGGTGCTCTCCAGGCGCGCCTGGTCGGCGCACAGCTCGAGAATCCGCTCGCAGCGGCCGGCCGGGAAGCGACTCGCCAGGTTGCGCCGGAACTTCTCGACGAGGACCGGCATGCCCTCGGCACGGCGGCGGCGATGGCCGATCGGATATTCGACCTCGACCTGGTCGGTGGAGGAGCCGTCCTTGAAGAAGACCTGGATGGCATTGGCGATGGAGCGTTTCTCGGGGTCGTAGTAGTCGCGTGAATAACGCTCGTCCTCGACCACCTCCATCCGGTCGCGCAGCTCGTCGATGATCGGGTGGGCGGCGTGGAACTCGTCCTCGTAGTGCTCGGCCACGAGGTTGCCGAAGGCGAGCGGCACCGCCGTCATGTATTGCAGGCAGTGGTCGCGATCGGCGGGGTTGGCGAGCCTGCCGGACTTGGAGATGATGCGGATCGCCGAGTCGTGGGTGGTGAGCACGATGCGATCGATCTCGTCCAGGCGGTCCCGGACCCGGGGGTGCAGGGCGACGGCGGCCTCGCAGGCGGTCTGGGCATGGAACTCGGCCGGGAAGGAGAGCTTGAAGAGGATGTTCTCCATCACGTAGCTGCCGAAGTCGCGCTGGAAGGAGAAGCGACGCTCCCCTTCCGGCTTGAGCTTCTGGTCCTTGTTGGTCTTGGCGAACAGTACGTCGTAGAAGCCCCACTGCGGGGCCGAGAGCACGCCGGGGATGCCCATCTCGCCACGCAGGGCGATATCGGCCAGGCGAACGGCGCGCGAGGTGGCATCCCCCGCCGCCCAGCTCTTGCGCGACCCGGCATTGGGGGCATGGCGATAGGTACGCAGGCTCTGGCCGTCGACCCAGGCGTGCGACAGCGCCGCGAGCAGCTGCTCGCGATCCGCGCCCATCATGTGGGCGGCCACCGCGGTGGAGGCCACCTTGACCAGCACCACGTGATCGAGCCCGACACGGTTGAAGGAGTTGTCGAGCGCCAGCACGCCCTGGAGCTCGTGGGCCTTGATCATCGCCTCGAGCACGCTGCGCATGGTCAGGGGCGGCTCGCCCTCGGCCACCCGCTTCTGCGACAGGTGGTCGGCCACCGCCAGGATGGCGCCCAGGTTGTCGGAGGGATGCCCCCACTCGGCGGCCAGCCAGGTGTCGTTGTAGTCGAGCCAGCGCACGATGGCGCCGATGTCCCAGGCGGCCTTCACCGGGTCGAGGCGGAACGGCGTGCCCGGCACTCGGGCGCCGTGGGGCACGGTGGTCCCTTCGACCAGCGGGCCCAAGTGCTTGGTGCACTCCGGGAAGCGCAGCGCCAGCAGGCCGCAGCCCAGGGTATCCATCAGGCAGTGCCGCGCCGTGTCCCAGGCTTCGTCGCTGTCGATGCGATAGTCGAGGACGTAGTCGGCCATCCTCTGCAGTTCGGCGTCGTAGTCCGGACGGACATTGGCTTCCACGGTGGCACTCATGGCTTCCTCCTGTCGCGAGCCTGGCTGTGTCTCCCTCACTATAGGAAACGCCCCGGGCCTGGCGACCCGGGTAGGGCAATCGCAGTTGATGGCACCCACGGTAGAGAGGGGCAAAGTGGGAGGCCGGCTCTGCCGGGCGAAGGCGCCGAAAGGCGCCTAGATCGGCAGCGCTACGCGCTGCTTCGCGAGCTGAAGCTCCCTCCCACAGCAGCAGTTGCCAACGGCAGCGGACCGGTTGTGGGAGGGCGATTTATCGCGCGAAGGCGCCGCAGGCGCCCCGGTTGCTGCCGCAGCGCTACGCGCTGCTTCGCGAGCTGAAGCTTCCTCCCACAAATAACTGCGATAGCCCTGGCGACCCGGGGCGCCGATTTCACAACCGGGACAACGCAAGCGTCAGGCTGAAAAGTCGCCGGGCACCCGCACAAAGCCCTCCATCAGCACGCGGGCGCTGCGGCTCATGACTGCCTTGTCGGCCGTCCACTGGCCATCGACCCGGGAGGCCTCCGCGCCCACCCGCAGTGTGCCGGAGGGGTGCCCGAAATGGACCGAGTTGCGCTCGCCGCCGCCGGCGGCCAGGTTGACCAGGGTGCCCGGCACCGCCGCCGCGGTGGCGATGGCCACCGCCGCCGTGCCCATCATGGCATGGTGCAGCTTGCCCATGGAGAGCGCCCGCACCAGCAGGTCGATGTCGCTGGCCTTGATCGGCTTGCCGCTCGAGGCGACGTAGTCGGCCGGCGGCGCCACGAAGGCGACCTTGGGCGTATGCTGGCGGCTGGCCGCCTCGCTGACGTCGGCGATCAGCCCCATCTTCAGCGCGCCCTGGGCACGGATGGCCTCGAAGCGGGCCAGCGCCTCGGCATCGCCATTGATCGCCTCCTGCAGCTCGGTGCCGGTGTAGCCGATCGCCTCGGCGTTGACGAAGACCGTCGGGATGCCGGCGTTGATGAGCGTGGCCTCGAGGGTCCCCACGCCCGGCACCTCCAGCTCGTCCACCAGGTTGCCGGTGGGGAACATGGCCCCGTCGCCGTCGGCCGGGTCCATGAAGGCCACGGGCACTTCCGCCGCCGGGAAGGTCACGCCGTCGAGCTCGAAGTCGCCGGTCTCCTGCACCTCGCCGTTGGTCATCGGCACCCGGGCGACGATGGTCTTGCCGATATTGGCCTGCCAGATGCGCACCTCGGCCATGCCGTTGTCGGGAATGCGCGCGGGATCCACCAGGCCGTTGCTGATGGCGAAGGGCCCCACCGCCGCCGAGAGGTTACCGCAGTTGCCGCTCCAATCGACGAAGGGCTTGTCGATGGAGACCTGGCCGAACAGGTAGTCGACATCGTGGTCGGGACTGTCACTCTTCGACAGGATCACCGTCTTGCTGGTGCTGGAGGTCGCCCCGCCCATGCCGTCGATCTGCTTCTGGTAGGGATCGGGGCTGCCGATCACGCGCAGCAGCAGCTTGTCGCGGGCCTCGCCGGGCTTTTGGGCAGCTTCGGGCAGGTCCTGCAGGCGGAAGAAGACGCCCTTGCTGGTGCCGCCACGCATGTAGGTCGCGGGTATCCGGATCTGGGGAACATGTGCCATGGAAATCACTTCCTTCGCATAGAGTAAAGAGCGACCCGGCGCCGAGTCGGCACCGGGTCGATCGTCAGGCTCGATGACTCAGGGTCGTCACCCGGCTCAGCCGACCGCTTCGGCCTCGGACTCGAGGAAGTCCTGGGCGAAGCGCTGCAGCACGCCGCCGGCGGAATAGACCGTCACCTCCTCCGCGGTATCCAGGCGGCAGGTCACCGGCACGCGGTCGATCTCGCCGGTCTGGCGGTGGATGACCAGCTCGAGCGTCGCGCGCGGCGCCGGCGTCCCTTCCACGTCGTAGGTCTCGGTGCCGTCCAACTGCAGGGTGTGGCGGGTGGTGCCTTCCTGGAACTGCAGCGGCATCACGCCCATGCCGATCAGGTTGGTACGGTGGATGCGCTCGAAGCCCTCGGCGACGATCGTCTCCACCCCGGCCAGCGCCACGCCCTTGGCCGCCCAGTCGCGGGAGGAGCCCTGTCCGTAGTCGGCACCGGCGATGATGATCAACGGCTGCTTGCGCTCCATGTAGGTCTCGATGGCCTCCCACATGCGCGTCACCTTGCCCTCCGGCTCGATGCGCGCCAGCGAGCCCTGCACCACCTCGCCCTTCTCGTCACGCACCATCTCGTTGAACAGCTTGGGGTTGGCCAGCGTGGCCCGCTGCGCGGTCAGGTGATCGCCGCGGTGGGTGGCGTAGGAGTTGAAGTCCTCCTCCGGCAGGCCCATCTTCGCCAGGTATTCACCCGCCGCGCTGTCGGCCAGGATGGCGTTGGACGGCGACAGGTGGTCGGTGGTGATGTTGTCCGGCAGGATCGCCAGCGGCCGCATGCCCTTGAGCGCCCGCTCGGCGGCCATGGTGCCTTCCCAATACGGCGGGCGGCGGATGTAGGTGCTCTGCGGACGCCAGTCATAGAGCGGGCTCTTGGCCGCTTCCACCTCGCCCAGGTCGAACATCGGGATGTAGACCTGCTTGAACTGCTCCGGCTTGACGTATTCGCCGACGATGGCATCGATCTCCTCGTCGGAGGGCCAGAGGTCCTTGAGGGTCACCGGGTTGCCGTTCGCGTCGGTGCCCAGCACGTCCTTCTCGATGTCGAAACGCACGGTACCGGCAATGGCGTAGGCGACCACCAGCGGCGGCGAGGCCAGGAAGGCCTGCTTGGCGTAGGGGTGGATACGGCCGTCGAAGTTGCGGTTGCCGGAAAGCACCGCGGTGGAATAGAGGTCGCGGTCGATGATCTCCTGCTGGATCTTCGGGTCCAGGGCGCCGGACATGCCGTTGCAGGTGGTGCAGGCGTAGGCGACGATGCCGAAGCCGAGCTTCTCCAGCTCGGGCAAGAGGCCCGCCTCCTCCAGGTAGAGGCGCGCCACCTTGGAGCCCGGCGCGAAGGAGGACTTCACCCAGGGCTTGCGCGTGAGGCCGAGCTCGTTGGCCTTCTTGGCCAGCAGGCCGGCGGCGACCACGTTGCGCGGGTTGGAGGTATTGGTGCAGCTGGTGATGGCGGCGATGATCACCGCGCCATCGGGCATCTTGCCCGCCTTCTCCTCGGCCTGGGCCTTGTCAAGGTCCACGGCAATGCCGCGATCGTGGAGCGCCGAGGTGGGCAAGCGACGGTGCGGGTTGGAGGGACCGGCCAGGTTGCGCTCGACGGAGGAGAGGTCGAAGGTGAGCACGCGCTCGTACTGGGCGCCCGTCAGGTCGTCCGCCCACAGCCCGGTCTGCTTGGCATAGGTCTCGACCAGCGCCACCTGCTCCGGCTCGCGGCCGGTCAGCGTCAGGTAGTCGATGGTCTGCTCGTCGATGTAGAACATCGCCGCCGTCGCCCCGTACTCGGGCGTCATGTTGGAGATGGTGGCGCGGTCCCCGATGGTGAGGCTCTTGGCCCCCTCGCCGAAGAACTCCAGGTAGGCACCCACCACGCGCTCCTTGCGCAGGAACTCGGTGATGGCGAGCACGATGTCGGTGGCGGTGATGCCGGGCTGACGCTTGCCGGTCAGCTCCACGCCGACGATGTCGGGCAGGCGCATCATGGAGGGACGGCCGAGCATCACGGTTTCCGCCTCCAGGCCACCCACGCCGATGGCGATGACGCCCAGGCAGTCGATGTGCGGGGTATGGCTGTCGGTGCCCACGCAGGTATCCGGGAAAGCGACGCCGTCGCGCGCCTGCACCACCGGCGACATCTTCTCCAGGTTGATCTGGTGCATGATGCCGTTGCCGGCGGGGATCACGTCGACGTTCTCGAAGGCGGTGCGCGTCCAGTCGATGAAGTGGAAGCGGTCCTCGTTGCGGCGATCCTCGACCGCGCGGTTCTTCTCGAAGGCGTCGGGCTCGAAGCCGGCGTGCTCCACCGCCAGCGAGTGGTCGACGATCAACTGGGTCGGCACCACCGGGTTGACCTTGGACGGGTCACCGCCCTTCTCGGCGATGGCGTCGCGCAGGCCGGCCAGGTCGACGAGCGCCGTCTGGCCGAGGATGTCGTGGCACACCACGCGAGCCGGATACCAGGGAAAATCCAGGTCGCGACGGCGCTCGATGAGCTGCCCCAGTGCATCGGTGAGCAGCGCCGGCTCGCAGCGACGCACCAGCTGCTCGGCGAGCACGCGCGAGGTGTAGGGCAGGGTGTCGTAGGCACCGGGCTGGATCGCCTCGACGGCGGCACGCACGTCGAAGTAGTCCAGCTCGGTGCCGGGAAGCGGTTTGCGGTATTCGGTATTCATGAGTCGACGGTCTTCGCGTGGTGGTGAGAAAGGCAGCGGAAAAGGCGGCCGCGAGGGCCGCCTTGGGGTCGCGATTCAGTCACGCTCCTCGATCGGCACCCACTCGCTGTGCTCGGGGCCGATGTAGTCGGCGCTCGGGCGAATGATGCGATTGTTGGCGCGCTGCTCGAAGACATGGGCACACCAGCCAGTGACGCGCGAGCAGACGAAGATCGGCGTGAACAGCTTGGTGGGGATGTCCATGAAGTGATAGGCGCTGGCGTGGAAGAAGTCGGCATTGCAGAACAGCTTCTTCTCGCGCCACATCACCGCCTCGACGCGCTCGGAGACCGGGTAGAGGACGCTGTCGCCCACGTCCTCGGCGAGCTGCTTCGACCACTTCTTGATGATGGCGTTGCGCGGGTCGGACTCGCGGTAGATGGCGTGCCCGAAGCCCATGATCTTCTCCTTGCGCTCGAGCATGCCCAGGATCTCGCGCTCGGCCTCGTCCGGCGACTGCCAGTTCTCGATCATCGCCATGGCCGCCTCGTTGGCGCCGCCGTGCAGCGGGCCGCGCAGCGAGCCGATGGCGCCGGTCACGCAGGAGTGCATGTCGGAGAGCGTGGAGGCGCACACCCGAGCGGTGAAGGTCGAGGCGTTGAACTCGTGCTCGGCGTAGAGGATCAGCGAGACGTTCATCACCCGGGCGTGCAGCTCGGAGGGCGCCTCGCCGCGCAGCAGGTGCAGGAAGTGAGCGCCCACGGAGTCGTCGTCGGTCTCGGTCTCGATGCGCACGCCGTCGTGGCTGTAGCGGTACCAGTAGCAGATGATCGACGGCAACGCAGCGAGCAGGCGGTCGGAGACGTCCTGCTGCTCCTCGAAGCTGTGCTCGGTCTCGAGGTTGCCGAGCATGGAAGCGCCGGTGCGCATCACGTCCATGGGGTGGGCATCGGCCGGGATCTGCTCGAGCACGGTCTTGAGCGCTGCCGGCAGGCCGCGCAGGCTCTTGAGCTTGGTGACGTAGGCGTCGAGCTCGGCCTGGTTGGGCAGCTTGCCCTTGAGCAGCAGGTAGGCCACTTCCTCGAACTTGGCCTTGTCGGCCAGCTCCTTGATGTCGAAGCCGCGGTAGGTCAGGCCGGCGCCGCTCTTGCCCACGGTGCACAGGGCCGTGCTGCCGGCGCTCTGGCCGCGCAGGCCGGTGCTGCTGACGGTTTTCTCAGCCATGTCGTGTCTCCTTGTCTCTCTCGATTCTTGTCGTCGTATCTCTTTGCGGTAGCGGCCGGTGACGCCCGGGTTCACGGGCACCGCCGGGAAGGCGTCACGCCTCGTCGCCCTTCTCGGCAGCCTGGTTCTCGGCAAACAGGGCATCGAGCTTCTGCTCGAAGGCGTGGTAGTTGAGGAAGTCGTAGAGCTCCTCGCGGGTCTGCATCAGCTCGACCACGTCGCGCTGGTGGCCCTGCTCGTGGATGCTCTGGTAGACCTTGAGCGCCGCAGCATTCATGGCGCGGAAGGCCGACAGCGGGTAGAGCACCATGCGACAGCCCACCTCGCCGAGTTCGGCCTGCGAGAACAGCGGCGTGGCGCCGAACTCGGTGATGTTGGCCAGGATCGGCGCATCGACGCGCTCGCAGAAGGCGCGGTAGTCGTCGAGGGTGTGCACCGCCTCGGCGAAGATGGCATCGGCGCCCGCCTCGATGCACGCCTGGGAGCGCTCGATGGCGGCGTCCAGCCCATCCTTCTGGAAGGCGTCGGTGCGCGCGATCAGGTAGAAGTCGGGATCGATGCGCGCATCGGCGGCGGCCTTGACGCGGTCGACCATCTCCTGCTGGGAGACGATCGCCTTGTTGGGGCGATGGCCGCAGCGCTTCTGGGCCACCTGGTCCTCGAGGTGTACGGCGGCCACGCCGGCACGCTGCATCTCCTTGACGGTGCGCGCGATGTTGAAGGCACCGCCCCAGCCGGTGTCGATGTCCACCAGCAGCGGCAGATCGGTGGCGCCGCAGATGCGGTGGGCATCCTCGACCACGTCGTTCATGGTGGTCATGCCCAGGTCGGGCAGGCCGAAGGAGGCGTTGGCCACCCCGCCGCCGGAGAGATAGATGGCCTGGTGGCCGACCCGCTCGGCCATCATGGCGGTATAGGCATTGATGGTGCCGACGATGGGCAGCGGCCGGTTGGCCTCCAGGGCGGCGCGGAAGCGGGCGCCGGGCGTGAGTCGTGTCATGAGTGTGCTCCTTGGTTGATCGGCGGGCCTCAGGAGGTGGCCTCGGCTTGCTGCTCGTCGAGAACGGCGGCATAGCGATCGACGACGTTGGCGCGTGAGGCGCTCACGTGCCGGCGCATCAGCAGCTCGGCCAGTTCGGCATCCCCCGCCTCGATGGCATCGACGATGCGGTGGTGCTCGACGAAGGCACGCTGCGGACGCGTACCGCTGGCGCTGAACTGGGTACGATAGAGCCGCACCAGGTAATAGAGGTCGTCGCACAGCATCGTCATCAGCATGCGGTTGTGGCTGCCCTGGACGATGCGGTAGTGAAAGTCGAGATCGCCCTCGCGCTGGAAGTAGGCCTCGCC
The DNA here is from genome assembly GCA_004551485.1 of Billgrantia azerbaijanica. Classification (GTDB taxonomy): domain Bacteria; phylum Pseudomonadota; class Gammaproteobacteria; order Pseudomonadales; family Halomonadaceae; genus Halomonas; species Halomonas azerbaijanica. The sequence continues at coordinate 8,562 of SBLD01000033.1, forward strand.
CTTGCGCAGGTCGGCCTGACGCTCGTGCAGGGCCAGCACGTCACGCAGCCCGGCGATCTCCTCGGCCGTCATGTGTTCGGCGGCAAGCCGCGCAGCCATGCTCTCCAGGGCCTCGCGCACGTCGAACAGCTCGAGCAGCTCCTTCATCGAGAGCTTGACCACCCGGGCCCCCACGTGGGGCACCCGCTCGATCAGGCGGTGGGCTTCGAGACGGCGCATCGCCTCGCGCAGCGGGCCGCGCGAGATGCCGTAGGTCTTGGAGAGACCGGGCTCGGTGATCTTGCTCCCCGGGGCCAGTTCCCCCCTGACGATGGCGTCCTGCAGCTCCTGGAAGACGCGTTCGGCCAGGGTACGAATTTCGGGAGAGGACTGTTCCGGTGCGACTGAGCTCATAATGATTGTCGACAATTAAGTGATGAAAGCACTTTAGACACTGCCCTCTACGCGGTCAACCGCGCAGAAGACCCCAATGGCTACGTCTTTGGTTGTAGACAACTTACCCCGTTCAGCGTTTGCTGTCGACAATCCCCGCGCCGTGTCAGGCGGTCTTGCCTGCCCGGGCGTCGCCTGCGAATAGGACAAAGCCGCGCCATATCCCTAAAATAGTGCGCCTGCTCTGGAAGGCCTGACGATGACCACACGACTCGAGATCACGCCGCTGCCCTATCGGGAAGACCCGCTGGGCTATTTCGCGTCCCTGCGCCGGCGCCGCGGCGCCGTGCTGCTGGACAGCGGCCGCCCCGTGGCGCCCGGCGGGCGCTACGACATTCTCAGCGCCGAGCCGCGGGCAACGCTCAGCGTCGACAGCGAAGGCCAGGTGCAAGTGGACGGACAACCCTGCCACGACGCCCCCTTCGCTGCCCAGCAGGCGCTGCTCGATGGCCTCGACCTCGAGGTGCCGGAGAGCGACCTGCCCTTCCTCGGCGGGCTGATCGGCTACTGGGCCTACGACCTCGGCCACGTCCTGGAGCCGGTGGCCGGCCACGCCCGCGCCGCCGTCGCCCTGCCCGCCAGCCGGGTGGGTCTCTACGACTGGGCGCTGATCCAGGACCACCGGCGCCGCGAGAGCTGGCTGGTGGCGAGCGCCGAGCGCCGCGCCGAGGTGACGCGCTGGCTCGCCGCCCCGCCCGCCCCGGAGCCGCCCTTCCGGCTGCTCGCCCCCTTCGCCGGCGAGATGGACCGCGCCGGCTACGCCCGGCGCTTCGCCGCCGTGCAGGCCTACATTCGCGCCGGCGACTGCTACCAGATCAACCTCGCCCAGCGCTTCAGCGCCCCCTTCGAGGGCGATCTCTGGGCCGCCTATCGACGCCTGCGGCGGGCCACCCCGACGCCCTTCGCCGGCTACCTGGCCTGGCCCTCGGATCGCGGCGAGCAGGCGATCCTGTCGCTGTCGCCGGAGCGTTTCCTGCACTGCCACCCCGATGGCCGCGTCGAGACACGCCCCATCAAGGGCACCCGCCCGCGTGGGCGCACGGAAGAGGAGGACCGGGAGCTCGCCGAGGCGCTGGCGGCCAGCCTCAAGGACCGCGCCGAGAACGTGATGATCGTCGACCTGCTGCGCAACGACCTGGGGCGAGTGTGCCGCCCCGGCAGCGTGCGCGTGCCGCAGCTCTGCGGGCTGGAGAGCTACGCCAACGTGCACCACCTGGTGAGCATCATCACCGGCACGCTGGCCGACGGCAGGCGCCCCCTCGACCTGCTGGCCGCCGCCTTTCCCGGCGGCTCGATCACCGGCGCCCCCAAGGTGCGCGCCATGCAGATCATCGACGAGCTGGAGCCCAGCCGGCGCAGCGTCTACTGCGGCAGCCTCGGCTACGTGGACGTGCGCGGCCACATGGACACCTCGATCGCCATCCGCACCGCGGTCGCCGATGCCGGCCGCCTGCACCTGTGGGGCGGCGGCGGCCTGGTCGCCGATTCGCAGCAGGAGGCCGAGTACACCGAGACGCTGGACAAGATTCGCCACCTGATGAACGCCCTGGCGGCCTCCGAGGAACAGCACTCAACGGAATAAACAAACGTGTTTTACTAACGACTGGCTATATACTTCCAAGGAATCGGTATTGGGGCGCGCGTGGCGCCCTTTGCTAGGGTAAGCGCATTGTCGCCATCGACCAGGAGTCCCCATGGAAGCATCGCTCGACGTCATCAACCGCGACCTGGGCAACGACCCGGACGCCCTGATCCGCTGGGCCCTGGAGCAGGGCAGCCGGCCGCTGTGCACCACCAACTTCCGTCCCTTCGAGGCGGTCATCCTGCACATGGTGACGCGCCACCGGCCGGACATCCCGGTGGTGTGGATGGATCACGGCTACAACACCGAGGCCACCTACCGCTTCGCCGATGCCATCGTCGAGCGCCTTAACCTCAACCTGATCACCTACCTGCCCAAGCGCACCCGGGCGCACCGCGAGGCCGTGGAGGGAGCGATGCCCGGCATCGACGACCCGCGCCACGACGCCTTCACCCAGGAGGTGAAGATCGAGCCCTTCGAGCGCGCGCTGCGCGAGATGGCCCCGGACGTCTGGTTCACCGCCCTGCGCGCCGAGGACACCCCGGAGCGGGCGCAGATGGCGCCGGTGAGCCGCAATGCCAACGGCCTGCTGAAGGTGTCGCCGCTGCTGCACTGGAGCGCCCGCGACATGTACCAGTACCTGCAGGCTCACGACCTGCCCAACGAGTTCGACTACTTCGACCCCACCAAGGTGGAAGCGAAGCGCGAGTGCGGGCTGCATCTGCAGCACTGAGCGCTGCCGCCAACGTACGACGGCCGCCCGGGCATTACCCGGGCGGCCGTCGTCTATCGGTGACCGATCTCAGCGCACCGGCAGCTCGATCTCCTCGAACAGCCCCTGCTCGTGGCGCGGCCCGGCCTCCAGGGCCGCATCCACCAGGTCGCGCTCCAGGTGGTCGGCAAAGCCCTTGACGAAGTCGTACATGTAGCCGCGCATGAAGGTGCCGCGGCGGATGCCGATCTTGGTGGTCGAGCTCTCGAACAGGTGGCCGGCCTCCAGCGCCACCAGATCGTCGTCGAGCTCCGGGTCGACGGCCATGTGGGCGACGATGCCGACCCCCAGGCCGAGCCGCACGTAGGTCTTGATGACGTCGGCATCGGCGGCGGTCAGCACCACGTTGGGCGAGAGCCCCTTGGCGCGGAAGGCCTCGTCGAGCTGGGAGCGCCCGGTGAAACCGAACACGTAGGTGACAATGGGATAGGTCGCCAGCGACTCCAGCGTCAGGGGCCGCTCGGCGGCCAGCGGGTGGTCGCGGGGGACCAGCACGCAGCGGTTCCAGCGATAGCAGGGCAGCAGCACCAGGTCGTTGAACAGCTCCAGCGACTCGGTGCAGATGGCGAAGTCGGCCTGGCCGTCGCTGACCATCTGGGCGATCTGCTTGGGGGTGCCCTGCTGCATATGCAGCGCCACGTCCGGGTACTTGCGGGTGAACTCGCGGATCACCGGTGGCAGCGCGTAGCGCGCCTGGGTATGGGTGGTGGCGATCGACAGGCTGCCGCGCCGCTCGTCGCTGTGCTCCTGGGCCACCTCCTTGATGTTCTCGGTCAGGCGCAGCACTTGCCCCGCCAGCTCGACGATGGCCTGCCCCGCCGGCGTCACCCGGGTGAGGTGCTTGCCGCTGCGGGCGAAGATCTCGACGCCCAGCTCGTCCTCCAGCAGGCGGATCTGCTTGGAGATCCCCGGCTGCGAGGTGAACAGGCTCTGCGCCGTGGCCGAGACGTTGAGATTGTGGCGCGTGACTTCCCAGACATAGCGGAGCTGCTGTAATTTCATGGATGCACTGCCTCCCGTTGCCACCCCGTGCGACGCTCGCCGCCAGCCCGGCGGGCTCGGCACTTCATGCTAATTGGAAATAACCAAAACTCATATGATTACCTTATAGCATATAAAGGCGGATGGGGAGAGGCGTGTCCCGGCGCGGCCTGTCATCGCCAAATGCCATGGCCTTCATCGACAGCGCGCATTTGCCAGCAACCCGGCCGCCCGCTACCATCTGCCGACCGGGCGTGATTCCACGCCGAACCCTACGCTCGATGCAGCGCAACGCAACTGGAGAATCACATGGCCAATAACGTCGATGTCACCAATGCCAACTTCGAGCAGGAAGTCCTGAAGGCGGACAAGCCGGTGCTGCTCAAGTTCTGGGCACCCTGGTGCGGCCCCTGCAAGGTCATGGCCCCGGTGGTGGACGAAGTCGCCGACGAGCGCGCCGACAACCTCAAGGTCGTCAGCATCAACGTCGACGATGCCCCGGAGATCGCCGCCGAACAGGGCGTGCGTGGCGTGCCCACCGTGATGCTGTTCAAGTCCGGTACCAAGATCGCGTCCCTGGTGGGTGCCCAGTCCAAGTCCCAGCTGGCACAGTTCATCGACCAGAACGCCTGACCCCTGCCCCCTCCCCTGCCCCGGGCCCCGGCGAAGACCGGGGCCCGCGTCGTTCCGTAGTTCAGTATCGCGTCATTCGGTATCCCGCCGCTCCCAGGGCGGCCGGTCGGCCACCTCGACGCCCTCCTCGTCCTCCACCAGGATGCGCTCCCCCGGCCCCAGCAGATGGGCGATCCAGCGCGTCTGCGGGTGGCTGTCCAGGGCGATCTTGAGGGTCATGGTCAGCACCACCGAGAGCAGCATCCCCACGGCGCCGAAGATCCAGCCCCACACCACCAGCGAGAGGAAGGCCACGAAGGTGGAGAGCCCCAGCGCCCGCCCCATCACCTTGGGCTCGACCAGGTTGCCGAGCACGAAGTTGATCGCCAGGTAGGCCGCCGCCAGCATCAATGCCGGCAGCAGGCCGCCGTCCGGCGACACCAGCAGCAGCAGCACCGGCGGGATCGCCGCGATGGCCGAGCCGATGTTGGGGATGTAGTTGAGGGCAAAGGCGAGCACGCCCCACAGCAGGGGGAAGTCCGCCCCCACCAGCAGGCAGGCCAGCCACACCAGCAGGCCGGTCGCCAGGCTGATCAGCGTCTTGACGGCCAGGTAGCGCTTCAGCGTCAGGCTGAACTGGCGCACCCGGCGCAGGCTCGGCGCGGGATTGGCCAAGGCGTGGGAGAGCTTGTTGCGGAAGTTGAGCGTCTCGAAGAGCAGGAAGACCACCAGCAGGGCGACGACGATGCTCTGCATCAGCAGGTTGCCGAGCTCGCCGATCAGGGCGGGTATCCGGCTGCCGAACTGCTCGGCATCGATCATCTCGGCCAGCCGGTTGGTGTCGATGGCAAGCCCCATGCTGGCCAGCCGGTCGAGCATGCCGAGGTAGTACGCATAGAGCTTCTGCTCGATGCCCGGCAGGGCATCGACGAAGGTCCCGAAGCTGTTGACCAGCAGCAGGCCGAGCAGCGACAGCAGGCCGCCGATGACCACCAGGGTCAACCACACCGCCAGCCGCGGGCCCATGCCCAGCCGCTGCAGCCACAGCACCGGGGCGGTACACACCACGGTGATGAAGATGGACAGCAGTAGCGGCACCAGCAGGCTCGACCCCGCGCGCATCCCGGCAACGATGATGACCAGCGCCGCGAGCGCGAGCGTCAGGTTCAACGGTACGCTGCGACTGGCCTCGTCATCCATGGGCATCCGACACTCTCTCCTCGTCGACTGACTTTTTATCATGGCGGCTCGACGGCCCGGGCACAAACCCGGCGTGGCGGGGAACCTTCGTGGCCACGGCGCCTCGAAAGCGACGCCATTCCCCGCAAGTCCATCCCGCAACAAGGAGCGTGCCATGCCTCGCCAGACCCGAACCTGCCCGCTGCTGCTGACCGCCCTGCTCGCCCTCGCCGCCCCCCTCGCCGCACTGGCGGAAGACCCGCTGCGGCGCCTCGACGTCCAGGCCGAGGCCCAGCTCGAGGTGGTGCCCGACCGCGCCACGCTCAGCGCCCGGTTGTGGGAGCGCACCCCGGCCGTGGCCCGGCGCGACGCCAGCAACGACCCGACGGCGCTGCGCGACGCCCGCGACCGCCTGGAAGAGCGCGCCGCCGAGCTGATCCAGGCGCTGGAGGCCGCCGGGGTCGAGCGCGACGCCATCCGCGCCGGCTCGCTCTCCGTGCAGCCCGAGTACATGGCCCAGCCGAGCCGCGGCGAGGGGGAGACGGAGCCGCTGGTGCGCACCCGCCTCGAGCGCCCCGTGCGCGTCGAGGTCGCAGCGCTCGACCAGTTGACGACGCTGCTCGACGCCCTCACCGAGGCCGGCGTCGATGCGCTCGACGGCGTGACCTACGACCTGGCGGACCGCGAGGCGGCCACGGACGAGGCGCTGGTGAAGGCACTGGAGAAGGCGCACCGCAAGGCGACGCTGATGGCTGGCGCGCTGGGGGTGAGCCTCGGCGAGGTGATCAGCGTCAGCGAGACGCGCGCGCCGGTGTTCCAGCCGCGCATGGCGGCGATGCGCGCCGACGGCCGCGAGAGCGCGCCGGCGGTGGAGTATCGCCCCGGCACCGTGACCATCGATGCCGGGGTGAACGTCAGCTGGTCGCTCGCGAATTGAGCGTCTCGACGCCGCCCAAGTAGGGGCGCAGCACCTCGGGCACGGTGATGGAGCCATCGGCGTTCTGGTGGTTCTCCATCACCGCGATCAGGCAGCGCCCCACCGCCAGGCCGGAGCCGTTGAGGGTGTGCAGCAGCTGCGGCTTCTTCTGCTCGGGATGGCGGAAGCGCGCCTGCATGCGCCGCGCCTGGAAGTCCTCGCAGTTGGAGACCGAGGAGATCTCGCGGTAGGTCGCCTGGCTCGGCAGCCACACCTCGAGGTCGTAGGTCTTGGCCGCGCCGAAGCCCATGTCGCCGGTGCACAGCGTCACCACCCGATAGGGCAGCTCCAGCGCCTGGAGGATCGCCTCGGCGTGGCCGCGCATCTCCTCCAGCGCCGTATAGCTCGTCTCGGGGTCCACCAGCTGCACCATCTCCACCTTGTCGAACTGGTGCTGACGGATCATGCCGCGGGTGTCGCGGCCGTGGGAGCCCGCCTCGCTGCGGAAGCACGGCGTGTGCGCGGTGAGCCGCACCGGCAGCGCCTTGTGCTCGAGGATCTCGTCGCGGGCGAAGTTGGTCAGCGGCACCTCCGCGGTGGGGATCAGGCGATAGCCGCGCTCGTCCTCCAGGCGGAACAGGTCCTCGCCGAACTTGGGTAGCTGGCCGGTGCCGAACAGCGAATCGTCGTTGACCATGTAGGGGACATAGCACTCCTCGTAGCCGTGCTCGAGGGTCTGCTTGTCGAGCATGAACTGGGTCAGCGCCCGGTGCAGTCGCGCGATGGGCCCGCGCATCACGGCGAAGCGCGCCCCGGTCAGCTTGGCGGCCAGGTCGAAGTCCAGGTTGCCGGTGAGCGCGCCGAGGTCGACGTGGTCGCGCACCGTGAAGTCGAACTCGCGCGGCGTGCCCCAGCGGTGCAGCTCGACGTTCTCCTCCTCGCTCTCCCCCTCCGGCACGCTCTCGTGGGGCAGGTTGGGCAGGCCGCTCGCCAGCTCGTCCCACTCGGCCTGCACCTCGGCGAGGCGTGCCTTGGCGGCATCGAGACGCTCGCCCAGGTCGCTCACCTCGTCGAGCAGCGGCTGGATGTCCTGCCCCTCGGCCTTGGCCTTGCCGATCGCCTTGGAGCGGGTGTTGCGCTCGTTCTGCAGCGACTCGGTCTCGGCCTGCAGCTCACGGCGGCGCGATTCCAGCGCCGTGAGTCGCTCGGTGTCGAGAACGAAGCCCCGCTTGGCCAGTCGTTGGGCAACCTGCTCGAGGTCGCCGCGCAGCAGTTTGGGATCGAGCATGGAATCCGGTCCGTTGCAATCGGTGAAATCGGAAAATCAGGATCATCGCACATTAGCGTGAATGTTCCTGTGGGAGGGCGGCTTTGCCGCGCGAAGGCGCCGACAGGCGCCCTGGCGGTGCTGCATACGCTGGCTGGCTGCTGCCGCGGTGGCCTGCGGCCACCGTTCGCCCAGCAGAGCTGGCCTCCCACAAGGCGGTATCACGCTATCGTGCAAGAACCAAAAATCAGGCCGCCCATTGTAGGCAAAACTCCGAAGCGGCGCTACGCGCCCAGGCCCGCCGGCCACCGCTCCAGCATTGCCAGCCCACCGAGGACGCCCTGTCATCGGCCCCTGCCCTAGTCACGCTCGGAACCGGGATGGCCGATTCTCGATGCCCTTTGAGGCCGTGGCACCCAGAGGGCCGGTAAACGCCTTGGTGCGATCGGTTGAAAAAGACGCTTGGTTGAAAAGACTATGTCTTGACTTCCCCCCGCCCTCCGATAGCATGGGGCGCTGATGAGCAGGTGCCCGGGCAATGGCTCGGGATAATCGGGAAGTATGGTAATGCCTATCGGCTGATCCCATCGCTGCCCCCGCATCGGTAAGAAAGAGTAGCTTGCAGATACCACTGGCGTGTCTGGGAAGGTGCAAGCGACGGTGACCCCACCCTCTTTGAGCCCGAAGACCGGCCTGCTCGAAAGTCACTTCCTTCAACGGTACGGTGGGTACCAGGGGTACATAGCCATGTCTGCATCAACGTCATCCTTTGACGAGTCCTCCCTTCACTCTTCCGCCAAGCAAACCTCACTGCTTCAGAACGGTGCGGTGTTGTTGTTCGGAATCGCCATCCTGTTTGCCGTCGGCTTCATGAGCATGGACGTTGCTCACAACGCTGCCCATGACACCCGGCACTCCTTTGTGTTTCCGTGCCATTGATCGCGGCTAACTGGCGGTCGGGCCGGTAACAAGACGACACTGAACAATTCGTGGTTCCGGGGTTCCGGAATGCGCGCATCCTGAATATGGCGGGAGGTCCAATCGTGTTCCGCACACTGATTTTTTGTGCCTGTTTGGTCGGTCTGGTGGCTGGCCTGGCGTTGACGGCCGTACAGGCTGTCGGGGTTACACCCATTATTCTCGCCGCTGAAAAATTTGAGGTCGTCGAGGAAGCGGCGTCGGCCGGAGAGCCTCACAGCCACGATGAGGGAGCCGCTGGGCATCATTCCCAAGAGACGTGGGCACCCCAGGATGGAGTGGAACGCACGTTGTATTCCGCGGTGGCCAATATCCTGGCCGGTATCGGTTTTGCCGCCGTTGTACTGGCCCTGATGAGGCAGTTGCGTGGAATGGGCTGGGTCCGGGTTTCACCGATGAAAGGTGTGCTATGGGGCATTGCGGGCTTTATCGTGATCTTCCTGGCCCCGGCCATCGGTCTGCCGCCCGAAATTCCCGGCGCGGAAGCCGCTGTGCTTGGACAACGCCAGGGATGGTGGCTGCTGGCAGTCACGGCCAGTGGTATCGGCCTGGGCATTGTCGCCCTGGCGCCCGTCCGTTTCAAACTGGCGGGCGTGTTGATCCTGGCCGTGCCTCATCTGGTCGGCGCGCCGCACCATGGCGGCCCGGTATTTACGCACCCGGATGCCGGTGCCGTGGCGGCCCTGAACGAACTGCATCACCAGTTCATTCTCGCCAGCGGGGTCACCAACCTGGTGTTCTGGCTGGTCACGGGCGTGCTGAGCGCCGCCTTGTTCCAGCGCTATATCCAAGACAGCGCCAGGAACGGTGCGCCAAACGCCGCCTGACTTGCCACTCATCGCCGTCGATGGCCGGCAGTCGCTGAAAACGGCGCCGATCCTGCTGGCCATCACCCTCGTATCGGAGGGGGCTGAGCACCGGCTCCCCCGCCGAGATGCTCGCGGTATTCGCCTTCGCCCGGTTCGGCAGCTACGCCATCATCGCCGGCCTCGCGGGCTACCTGGAGCACGAACTGCCCTCGCCACTTCCAGTCACGTGCGCCCCCGCCTGCCGTGGCGCCTGGCCAGGGCAGGATGCACCCCCCGCCCTGTCGCGGTAAAGTAGCGCCATTCCTTCGCCGCGCCCGCTCCCTGGCGGCGCCGACACGACCGATACCAATACCATGATCGCAAGACTGGACACGGCTAGTTCCCATCCGGCGACACGGCTCGCCTCCCCCTACCTGCGCTTCCTCGAGGCGCTCAAGGACGCCGGCTTCGCGGGCGAGATCGCCCCCGACTACGCCAACCGCACGGTGCTCGCCACCGACAACTCCATCTACCAGCGCCTGCCCCAGGCGGTGCTCTACCCCAAACACGCCGACGACCTGGCGCGCATCGCCCACCTCGCCGGCCAGGTGGAACACCGCCAGGTGGTGCTCGCCCCGCGTGGCGGCGGCACCGGCACCAACGGCCAGTCGCTCACCGACGGCCTGGTGGTGGACGTCTCCAAGCACATGAACGCCATCCTCGACATCGACGTCGAGAACCGCCGCGTGCGCGTGCAGGCCGGGGTGGTCAAGGACCAGCTCAACGCCGCCCTGAAGCCCCACGGGCTGTTCTTCGCGCCGGAGCTCTCGACCTCCAACCGCGCCACCATCGGCGGCATGATCTCCACCGACGCCAGCGGCCAGGGCAGCTGCGAGTACGGCAAGACCCGCGACCACGTGCTCGAGCTCGACGTGCTGCTGCTCGGCGGCGAGCGGCTAGTGAGCCGCCCGGTGGACGACGCGGCGCTCGAGACGCTGTGCGAGCGCGACGACGTCACCGGCCGCGCCTACCGCACCGCCCGCGAGATCATCGACACCCAGCGCGAGCAGATCGACGCCACCTTCCCGCCGCTCAACCGCTGCCTGACCGGCTATGACCTGGCGCACCTGCGCGACGCCGAAGGGCGGCTCGACATGAACAGCCTGCTGTGCGGCTCGGAGGGCTCGCTGGGCCTGTTGAACGAAGCCGTGCTCAACGTGCTGCCGATCCCCAAGCATTCGACGCTGGTCAACGTGCGCTACACCGGCTTCATGGACGCCCTGCGCGACGCCAAGGCCCTCATGGCAAGCGACGCGCGCCCCACCTCCATCGAGACGGTCGACGACACCGTGCTGATGCTGGCCATGGAGGACTTCGTCTGGGACAGCGTCGCCGAGTTCTTTCCGGCAGGCGGCGAGACGCCGGTGCGCGGCATCAACCTGATCGAGTTCAACGACGACGACCCCGAGCGCCTGGCCGAGCGGGTCGCCGCCTTCTGCCGCCACCTGGAGGAGGACGCGAGCGTGCCGCGCCTCGGCTACACCCGGGCGGAGGGCCGGCCGCAGATCCAGAAGGTCTACGCCATGCGCAAGCGCGCCGTGGGCCTGCTCGGCAACGTCCAGGGCGAGAAGCGCCCCATCCCTTTCGTCGAGGACACCGCCGTGCCGCCGGAGCATCTGGCGGACTTCATCGGCGAGTTCCGCGCCGCGCTCGACGCCCGGGGGCTCGCCTACGGCATGTTCGGTCACGTCGACGCCGGGGTGCTGCACGTGCGCCCGGCCATCGACATGAAGGACCCGACCCAGGAGCGGCTGATCCGCGAGGTCTCCGACGAGGTCGCCGAACTGACGCAGAAATACCACGGCCTGCTGTGGGGCGAGCACGGCAAGGGCGTGCGCTCCGAGTACGCGCCGCAGTTCTTCGGCGCACTCTACCCCAGCCTGCAGCGGGTCAAGGCCGCCTTCGACCCCCACAACCAGCTCAACCCGGGCAAGATCGCCACGCCGCTCTCTATCTCGCCCGACGACGGGATATCGGGGGCAGGCCGCAGCGAAGGTCATTTGCCAGGGATGGCAAATGTAGCGCCCAGGGAGGGGTTCACAGCGCCTTCGCGAAGGCCTGCCCCCGATGCCTCTGAGGCACAGCCGGTCAACCTGGTCGACCCAGGCCTGCTGACCATCGACGGCGTGCCCACCCGCGGCCAACTCGACCGCACCATCGACGAGCGGGTGTGGCAGGCGCACGCCGCCACCGTCTACTGCAACGGCAACGGCGCCTGCTACAACTACGACCCGAACGACGCCATGTGCCCCTCGTGGAAGGCCACCCGCGAGCGCATCCACTCGCCCAAGGGGCGCGCCAGCCTGATCCGCGAGTGGCTGCGCCAGCAGGAGGCGGCCGGCATCGACCTGGTCGAGGAGTCGCGCAAGAAGAAGGCCGAGGGCGCCTGGGGCTTCGTCAAGGACTTCCCGCTGCGCCTCAAGAACAGCCTGGCCCGGCGGCGCGGCGAGGCGGACTTCTCCCACGAGGTGTACGAGGCCATGGCGGGGTGTCTCGCCTGCAAGTCGTGCGCCGGCCAGTGCCCGGTCAAGGTCAACGTGCCGGACTCGCGCTCGCGCTTTCTCGAGGTCTACCACGGCCGCTACCTGCGCCCGCTGCGCGACTACCTGGTCGGCGGCCTGGAGTTCCTGATGCCCACGCTCGCCCGCGTCGCGCCGCTCTACAACGCCGCCCTGGGCAACCGCCTGGTCGAGCGGCTATTGGCCGGGCCGCTGGGGCTGGTCGACACCCCGCCGCTCTCGCGCGCCAGTCTCAAGAAGCAACTGCGCGCCTGGGGCGTGGCCGAGGCCACGCCCACCGCGCTCGGCCTGCTCACCGAGGCGCAGAAGGCCAGGAGCGTGGTGCTCGTGCAGGACGCCTTCACCAGCTTCTACGAGGCCAAGCTGGTGATGGACATCGTCGAGCTGCTCGCGCGCCTCGACGTGCGAGTGTTCGTCGCCCCCTTTGCGCCCAACGGCAAGCCGCTCAACGTCCAGGGCTTTCTCGGCGCCTTCGAGCGCACCGCCGAGAAGCAGGCCGAGCGCCTGCGCACCCTGGCCGAGTTCGGCGTGCCACTGGTGGGCATCGACCCGGCGATGACGCTGACCTACCGCCAGGAGTATGTGCAAGCACTCGGCGCCGACGCCGTGCCCAAGGTGCTGCTGCTGCAGGAGTGGCTAGTAGCTCACTCCTCAACCCTGGCGTCGACCCTAGACCGCCAGCTCGCACTGGGCGGCCAGACGCTCGACGATCCCGGCTTCAAGCTGCTCGCCCACTGCACCGAGAAGACCACCGCCCCGGGCTCGCCCGGCGCCTGGCAGCAAGTGTTTGCCGCCTTCGGCCTGAAGCTCGAGCTGGTGGCGACCGGCTGCTGCGGGATGTCCGGCACCTACGGCCACGAGGCCCGCAACCGCGAAACCTCCCAGACCATCTACGCCCAGTCGTGGCAACCGGTGGTGGAGAGTGAGGCCAACGCCGGCCGCCTGCTCGCCACCGGCTACTCTTGCCGCAGCCAGGCCAAGCGCCTCTCCGACACCGCCCTGCCCCACCCGCTGCAGGGGCTGCTCGAGGTGCTGCGGCGCGCCGGCTGAGCCATCAACGCACAGCGCCCACCGGCCTATGACCGGTGGGCGCTGTCTCTCACTCAGACTCAGGAGGCGACCCATCCCATGAACCGCACCCTGATCCTGATTGGTTTACTCATCGTCGCTGTCGGCCTGCTTTGGCCCTGGCTCTCCAAGCTACCCCTCGGCCACCTGCCCGGCGACATCGTCATCCGTCGCGAGAACTTTTCGTTCTACTTCCCGATTACCACGATGATTTTGGTGAGTGTCGTAGTGTCGGTGGGGTTGTGTCTGTTTAATCGGTAAGGTGGCAGAGGTGTAACGCTTGCAGCATGCGCACCCTTGAAATGCAGCCGAAGGCGCAATGGAAAGGGTGTCGCTGTGCCTGCATTTGTTATGA
>SBLD01000034.1 GCA_004551485.1 Billgrantia azerbaijanica
GCTCTACGTGGGCGGGAAGGTGCACGAGCCCGACGACCCCGACCCCAACCGCGCCACCGACGACACCGACTGACCCGCCACCCGGCGGGTCATTTCGTAGGAGAGACCCATGCCACGCACCGCGTTCGAGCTGGCGGCGAGCCGTACCTGGCTGATGACCGCCGAGGCGCTGGACACCCTGCTGGCCGTGGCCGATCGCCAGGGCGACGTGGAGGCCCTGGAGGCCCGCCTCGGCCGCCCGCTGGACAACACCCGCAGCGTCAGCGTGCGCGATGGCGTCGCGGTGATCCCGGTCAGCGGCCCGATTTTCCGCTACGCCAACCTGTTCACCGAGATCAGCGGGGCAACGGCGACCGGCGTACTGGCCACTGACATTCAGGCCGCACTGGACAACCCTGGTGTGCACGCCCTGGTGCTGGATGTCGACAGCCCCGGGGGAGATGCCAACGGCATCAATGAGCTAGCCGAGATGATCTTTGCCGCGCGTGGCACCAAGCCGCTACGCGCCTACGTTGGCGGCCAGGCGGCTAGCGCCGCGTACTGGATTGCCAGCGCCGCCGACGAGGTGATCGTCGACGACACTGCGCAGCTGGGCAGCGTCGGCGTGGTGCTCAACATCCGGACGCGCGAGGACCGCCCCGGCGAGAAGACCTACGAGGTCGTCTCCAGTAACGCCCCCAACAAACGTCCGGATCTCGAGAGCGAGGCCGGCCGCGCCCAGCTCCAGGAGCGGGTCGACGAGCTCGCCGCCGTGTTCCTCGACAAGGTGGCCCGCAACCGGGGGCTGCCTCGCGACGAGGTCAACGACCGTTTCCGCCAGGGTGGCATCGCCACCGGCGCCCTCGCCGTGGAGGCCGGCATGGCCGACCGCCTCGGCTCACTCGAGAGCCTCATCGCCGAACTGGCGGGCTCCACTCCCCGAGCAACCCAGCAGAAGAGGACCGTCAGCATGACGACCGTTCGCACCACGGCGGAGCTGCAGGCCGCCATCGAGGCCGGTACCGACCCGGCCACTATCCAAGTCGCAGCCGCCGAGCCTGTTGATACCGACAAGCTCAAGGCCGATGCGGCCCAGGCCGCCACCCAGGCCGAGCGCGCCCGCTGCAAGGGCATTCTTGACCTGGCCGCGGCCGGCTTCGAGAAGGAGGTCGCCCAGGCCATCGACGAGGGTGCCAGTGTCGAGGCCACCGGCCTGGCGCTGTTCAAGGCCGCCCAGGATCGCGGCATCTCGCTCGCCGGCATCCAGGGCGACAGCACCCAGGCACCGACCGCGCAGCCACCGAAAGGCGACCAGGGCGATCAGGATCACCAGGCAGCGGTCGCCGCCATCACCGGGCGCTGGCAGGCCTCGGCCTGATCGGCGCCCCACAACGTCACACCCGATAGAGGATCACGACCATGGCTGACGTATCGGTCACCCAACATCCGCAGCTGGCGGCGCTGCTCGCCGGCGATTTCCCGCTCCGTTTCATGACCGTGACCATCGAGTCCGGCCAGGTACAGCCCGCCGGCGCGGTGCTCGGCGAGGTCACCGCCACCAGCGAGTTCAAGCTCTCCGCCACCGGCGCAGCCGACGGCAGCGAAACCCCCAGCGTCGTGCTGTGGGAGGACGTCGACGCCAGCGGCGGGGCCGTGCAGGCCGAAGCGCTGATCACCGGTGACGTTCGCTTCAGCGAGCTGACCCTTGGCACCGGCCACACCGAGGCCAGTGTGCGAAAGGCGCTGCGCAGCCTCTCGCTGTTCGTCCACTAAACCGGTAGCCGCCCGCTGGCCGGGCGCTTCACCCGTTCGAAACACCCCAGGAGAATCCCCATGGACCTGTTTGCAACCCGCACGATGCTGGCGGCCGTCGAGCAGATGAAGCGCGCCCGGCGCTTCCTGAGCACCCTCTATTTCGGTGCTGCCCCGGTCAACTCTCCGACCCAGTACGTCGACATCGACATCATCAAGGGGCACCGCAAGATGGCCCCGTTCGTGCGTCCCAACCGCCCCGGCCAGGTGGTCGACCGTAGCGGCGCCACCATGCGCAGCTACCAGCCGCCCTACGTAAAGCCCAAGTTGGAGACCAACGCCGGCGCGCTGCTCAACCGCCAACCCGGCGAGCACATCTACTCCGGCCGCACCCCGCTGCAGCGTGCCGGCGAGCAGCTCGCCCGCGACATGGAGGACCTGGACGACCAGATCAACCGCCGCGAAGAGTGGATGGCCGCGCAGGCGCTGACCACCGGCGAGGTCGAGGTAAAGGGCGATGGCGTCGATGACGTGATCGATTTCCAGATGAGCACCGATCACCTCGTCACCGAGACCGACACCTGGGATGACCCGACCGTTGACCCGATCTCGCACCTGCGCAAGTACAAGTCGCGCCTTGCCAAGGCCAGTGGCCGCACCGCCAACGCCTGTGTGATGAGCAGCGAGGCCGCCGAAGCGTTCCTGAACAACAAGAACGTGCTGGACAAGCTGAACACACGGCGCGTCGACCTGGGGATGATCCGCCCCGAGCAGCTGCCGGACGGCGTGACCTACCTGGGCTATCTCAACGACCCGGGCATGGATCTCTACGCCTACGAAGAGTGGTACGTCGACGATGCGGGCACCGAGCAGCCGATGATTCCGGCCGGCGGCCTGATCGTGGGGCCGACCAACAGCCGCTGCGGCATGCTCTACGCCGCCATCCAGGACATGGAGGCCATCGAGGGCGCCCTGTTCGACGTGGACCGCTACCCGAAGAGCTGGGTTACCAAGGACCCCAGCGTGCGCTGGCTGATGATGCAGTCCGCGCCGCTGCCCGGTTTCCACGAGCCTGACGCATTCCTGTTCTCCACCGTTGTCTGATGCCCGGCCCGCCTCGGCGGGCCCCGGCATGCAGCCGCAGAGCACCCATAAACCGATGCCATAGATAGGAGGCCACCATGGCCAAGCAATACATTGTCGCCCGCGGGCAGATCGAGAAAGGCAAGCAGGTGCTCGCCCGCCGCGGCGAGCCCTACACCCCCAAGAATGCCGCCGAGCGCGACCGCCTGCTGGCTGCCGGCGTGATCGTCGAGCCCCGCACCAAGGCCAAGGCCGCCGAGCCTGCGCCCACGGCCGGCGGCGGTGCAGGTGACAGTGGCGGTGAAACCGACACCGGTGGCGGCCCTGCCGCTGGCAACGGCCTCGGCGCCTGACCATGGGCGTGTTCGACGACGAGGTGCGCGAGGGCACCCGGCAGATCCTGCAGGAGGCCGGGTCGCTCGCCACCTACACCCCCGCCACCGGCGGCCCGGTGTCGATCGCGGTCATCGTCGACCGCGACATCGAGCGCACGGTGGCGGGCATGCAGGGCGCGGCAATGGAGCGCCGTACCGAGCTGACCGGCTACAGCGCCGATTTGGGCGAGGCCCGGCGCGGCGAGACCGTGGCCGTGGGCAGCGAGACGTGGCGGCTGGTGAGCCGTGAGGCTGACGACGGCCACCTCGTGACCTGGATCGTGACGCCCGACCGTTCGTGAGGTGATCCATGGCCACCATCGACACCAACTCCCTGAAGGTGCGTATCGACGAGGGGATGCTGCGCGACCTGCGCCGCGATCTCTCGCACATCAAGAACGGCTCGAACAAGGCGATGAGCCGGGCGATCAACCACACCCTGGGCGTCACGCGCACCGAGGCCAGCACGCAGATCCGCAAGCAGGTGAAGCTGAAGGCCGGTTACGTGCGCGAGCGGCTGAAGATCCGCAAGGCGACCGTCAACAAGCTGCAGGGTGCCATCCGCACGCCGAGCCGTGGGGTGCTGTTGTCGCGCTTTCCGAACCGCGCCTACAAGCGTGGCGGTATCGGGGTGCAGGTGAAGCCCTCCGGCGGCAAGAAGCGGATGCCGGGGGCGTTCTTCATCGGGCCGTTGAAGAACAGCGGTGTGATGGCCATCGCCATTCGCACCCAGCACGGCCCGGGGCTGGGCCGGTCCGGTGGGCTCAAGATCACCTACGGCCCTTCGGTCTCGCAGGTCTTCACCGACGTGAAGGACGACCTGCAGGCGCCGAGCGGAAACCGGCTGATGCAGCGGCTGGCCTACGAGGCCGATCGCCTGCTCAAGAGGCAGTGACCTATGCCAACCCCGATTCGCGAACAGATCCTCGACGCCCTGGCGGCCAAGCTCTCCGGCCTGCCGGCGTTCGGCGGCACCCCCGCTCAGCGGGCGAACAGCGAGCTCGACGTGCGCCACCTGCCGGCCATCAGCCTGTGGGACGGCAGTGATGCCAGCGTGGAGCACGACCAGGTCTACCGCCAGGCGGTGGTGACCACCCAGGTGGGCGTGGAGACCGTGCACCAGGCCAACGCCGATCACGAGACCTGGAGCACCCAGGCCAACACGATTCTTGCCGCCCTGATCGTCGCGGCCACCGGCGGCGACCGCACCCTGGGCGACCTGGCCGAGACGGTGCGCTACACCGGCTCGACTATCTACTACCCCGAGCCGGGCAGCGACATCATCGGCGTCGACATCGTGCTCGAGGTGCGCTGGCGCCACGACCTGGGCGACCCCTACACCAACAGCTCGCCGTAACCGGAGACCTCCCCATGCCCATTCAACAGATGCGCAGCGAAACGCTGCCGCACCGCACCGACGTGCGCTGGTTTCACGCCGAGACCGTGACCGACGCCACCAGTGACCCGCTGGTGCTGCCCAGCCTGGGGCGTGACATCGCCGTGGCCGTGGCGCCCGGCACATCGGCGCGGGTGGAGTACACCCTGAGCGGCTACGACGCCATCGAGGCCGGCACCGCCGCCTGGCACGCCTGGCCGGCGGGCGACGTGACCGAGGCCGCCACCGACGTCGTGGCGGGCGCCGTCTCCGCGCTGCGCCTGGTGAGCACCGGCGCGAGTGAGTGGGAGGTGACGGCATGAGCCTGTGGCTGGCGCTGTGGCGCGGCTCGCTGTGGCAGGGCATCTGGCGAGGCGCGGCGGATGCGCCGCCCGACCCCGGCAGCAACTGGCTCCTGGCAGCTGGCTCCTGGGATGACAACGGCACCTGGATAGACAACGAGGTATGGAACGATGCCGCTTAACATCGGGACGATTTCGGATCAGGAGGGCGGGCTCTCCGTTCGCAACAAGCTGAACGCGGCCATCGCCGAGGCCAACAATGTCACCGACAAACTCGACGCCTCGAAAGTGGGGCAGGCCAACGGCGCGGCCTCACTGGGCAGCGACGGCAAGGTTCCCTCAGCGCAGCTCCCCGCGTCCAGCGGAGGAGTAGAAGAAGCCCCGACGGACGGCGCCACCTACGGTCGTCGTGACGGCGCGTGGACAGCCCTCTCGGCGGGTAGCGGCGGGCCGTTTACTGTCGTGCAGCGCGACGGCTCCACGGCGGGGCAGGTACATACGTTCTCGCTGCCGTCGCCGCAGTACGGTTTTGGCCTTGATGCCTACGCGCTTAAACAGGGCTCGCCGGCAACGGGTCAGGCCATCGAGTACGAGACGTTCGACGCCGGCAACGAGGTGAATTACTCGGTAACCCTGGGCACTGTTTGGCGCGGCAAGCTAGCCCCCTACACAGGTGAGCTTTTTACTACTGCGGCAGACACCGAGTGGTTCACAGCAGCACCTAAAGCTGACGGGGAGACTTTCAGGTTTACTTCTGAGACTTTGTATAACGTACACGATGTCCTGGGGGACGGAAGTTCTGTCGCGACGTACCAGTTTGACGGGGACGTGTCAGATTTAGGCGGGGCGAACAACGCGACAGCCGGGCCCACCGTGACATACGTCACCGGAGAGATCGGGCAGGCTGTCGTCACGGATGGTACGTCCGACGGTCGGGTTTTAGACTTGGCGGGATGGAGCGCCCCCAACGGCGCGCTGTCCATGTGGGTATCCACTACTCAGGCGATAACCTACGGCCTGTTTTCGTTCCACGCTGTCGCAGCGTCAAACGGAGATTCGTTTGAAGTTTTCCAGGGCAGCGGCGGAACTGGCTCGACAACCAAGTACACTTTCCCGCCCGGCGCGTACCCCACCGACGGAACATTCTTCCATCTGGTAATATCCCTGAACAATAATGTGCCCACGGTATACATTAACGGGGCGGAAGTGACAGGGTTTACTACTTCGTCCAACAGCCACGGCGCCGTATTCTCCAACGGAATGCTGGGCGGCGGGGTAGGCTCGTACTATTATGCGGCTAAGGTAGACCAGCTCAGGATGTTCAGTAGACCGGTAACTAGCGAAGAAGTTAGTACCTTGTATACTGAAGGGAGTACAGTAGCAAAGCCAGTGCTTCTGGAATCCAGCTCTGGGGAATACTACTCAGCATCCGGCGGCACTCTTACTTTGGTTTCTGCGCCGGCTAGTACATCAGATTTCGATGCCAATGGGACATTGGATAGCGGAATCATAGCGAGTTCTGAATTGTCGTCTATGCTTCCTGTTTCACTTGTCACGGGAGAGGCAGCTACAGTCATTACGGAGTACACCCCGACCGACCAGATCGCCTTCGAGTCACCGCGCTCCGCCGCGTCGTGGTCGGCTCTCAATAGCGCCACCCTCATCGCCGCCGAGGCCGGCGCCGGCCGTGTGCGCGTGGCCGTGAGCCGCGACGGCAGTACGTGGTACGCCTGGGACGGCGCCGCCTGGGCTTCGCTCGGCTCGCTGACCGCCGACGCAACCGGCGCCGGCGCGGTGCTGACCGGCGGCATGGACGCGGCGACGCTCAACGGGCTGTCGTGGACCGAGTGGGGCGCGTTGTTTGCCGACTCCGAGGACGGCACGCCGGACGCCCTGGCGTTCGCCTACGCCTTCGATGTGCCGGACGCCAGCACGGACATGGCCAGCGTCAGCGACCTGACCCTCAACGTCGACCTCAAGGCCGGCTGGGTCAAGCAGTCCGAGTCCGAAGTGGTCATCACGTGGTTCAACGACCAGGTGACGTTCCAGACCGTCAACGCCGGCAACTACAAACTGGCCTACCAGACCCCGTGAGGTGAGCGATGAACTACTGGCGCGATAGCAACGGCACGATCTACTGGGGCGACCGAGTCCACCCCGGCGATACGCCCGTCGACACGGCCACCGGCGAGGCGGCGCGCCTTCAGCACGACCGCGAGCGCATGGTCGTCAGCCCGTTCCAGGGGCTGGCCGCGCTTGATCACTTCGGCTATCTGGAGCAGGTCGAGACGATGATGGCCGCCCCTGAGACGCCCAGGCTGACCCGGCTGGCGTTCGAGCGCACCCAAGAGTGGCGCCGCTTGAGCCCGATGATGACCAGCATGATCGGCGCGCTGGGGCTGACCGCGGCCCAGGCCGACGAGATGTTCGCCTACGCCGCCACGGTCGAGGCGTAGCGCACACACCGCCCCAGCACCGCCCCAACCGCCGCCCACGGGCGGCTTTTTCATGCCCGGCCGCCGGGCTTTCTGTAACGCAACAAAGGAGAGCCATTCATGGCGATCACCGAGAACGGCATGCTCGAGTACGAATCCGGGCAGAGCTACAACGACTGGGAGGAGATGAGCGACACGGGCGACCGCACCGTGTTCGAGGCCTCGTTCGCGCCGTGGTCCGGCCGCAGCGGCTTCGAGACCTCCGTCGTGCCGTGGGGCCTGGCTACCGGCGGCCGGGTGCAGGCGGGCAGCGGTAACGACTCTGTCGACGTGGCCGCGCTCACCGCCTATATGCCGGGCGTGACCGGCGCCGACTCCGACGGGCTGCTCTCCGTTGCCGCCGCCAGCGTGAGCGTGTCTCGGGCCGCTACCGACACCCACCTCATCAACTCCATCACCGTCGACAACACCGGTTCGCTGGTGGCGGTGCAGGGCAGCGCGGGAACGTCGTTCAGCGAGCAGCGCGGTGCCGCCGGTGGCCCGCCGCTGATCCCCGTCGACAGCATCGAGATTGCCCAGGTGCGGCTCGCCTCCGCCACTGCGGCACCGGTGAGCGATACCGAGGTGTTTCAGGTGGTGGGCATGCACCAGGAGCGCTACGACTACCCGATCTGGAGCGAGGACCCGGCCGCCGGCGAGGTGCACTTCGCCACCGCGCTGCCGGCGATTCACACCGGCAGCGTGCCCAAGAAGGTGAGCGTGAAAGGCTACACGCCGATCTTCGTCGAGCTGCCCAACTGCTCCGCCTGGGTGCCGGCGGACGAGTCGCACAGCGTGAACTCCACGCAGACCTACTCCGGCGCGCTGGGCTCGGTCTCACGTTCGCTGGGGCAGGCCTCGTTCACGCACCGGGCGAAGGACGGCATCACCGACCCCATCGTCAAGCTGAAGAATCAGCGCCTGTGGTTCCGCTGGTTCCAGGACAAGAACCGGGCGCCGTTCTCGCTGACGCAGGGTATTCTCGGCATCGCCCGCCAGTACCCGGCCGGCGATCACGTGACGGTGAACGCCACCATCTCCGCCGAACAGGCCACCGTCGACTTCGACGGCTGAGCCTGCCAACCCCGCCCCGGTTCGCCGGGGCGGCCACTTCCTCGTGGATGAGTGACGCATGGAATTCGACATCCAGAAGTTCACCAGCACCTCGTTCGATGCGCGCACCCAGGACGTGCCGGTGCCAGACCTGGCGGCGTTCTTCAAGAATGTGCCCGAGGGCGAGAAACCCACATGGCGCGTGCGCGGCCTGACCGGCGTGGAGCTGGCGAAGACCAACGAGGCACAGAGCCGCAACCGCAGCCGCACCGCCATTGCCGAGGGCCTGCTCTCCGGCGTGAACGACCAGGTGAGCGAGGCGGTGCGCGAGCTTCTCGGCAGCGGCAGCAGCGTGCCCGACGACCTGGCCAAGCGCATCGAGATGCTGGTGCTGGGCAGCGTGGCGCCCGAGTGCAATCACCAGCTCGCTGTGAAGCTCGCCGAGGCGTACCCGGTGGAGTTCTACCAGCTGACCAGCGAGATCACGCGGCTGACCGGCCTGGGAGCCGAGCCGGGAAAGCCGAAGCGCTCTTCAGGCAGCAAGACGTCCAAATCGCCCTCCAGCTCTGCGACCTGAAGGGCGAGTTCCTGTTTCGGGTGCGGCCCGACCTGCTCCCCCTGCAGATGCTCACGCCGCTGGAGTGCGAGTTGTGGCAGCTCCACTTCAAGCAGCGTGAGCAGCGTCAGTCGAAGGGGTGAGAGGCCAGCCCTCATCGCCGTGCTACGCTCCCTCAGGGAACTGAAGGGAGGCAGTCATGAGAAGGATGATAATACTGGCGCTGGCGGCCTGGCCGCTGGTGGCGTGGGGGCAAACGCCGGTTTTCAAGTGCATGATTGAAGGTCGTACGACCTACCAAGGGCGCGTCTGCCCAGAGGGCACCATGGTCGGGGGCTGGAATCTACCGGAGGTGGCCGCCCCGCCCAGCGAGCCGACACCGGAGCAAGAGGCAGTGGCAGCAAGGCTTCGCGCTCGGCTTGATGAAGCGGCCAGGGGCGGCCAGGCAAATGCCGATCTGCCTCGCCTGGATGCAACGACCCGATGCCGCGCAGTGGCGTCCGTGGGTGGTGGTTACAGCGCATCCACCTTCAACGCCTGCATGAGCAATGAGCAGGAGGCTTACGAAGATTTGGGAACGCTCTTTATCAGGATTCCGGCCCCAATCCGTGAAAGGTGCTTGCGCGTCGCGAACGTTGGAGAGGGTGGCTCTTACTCGACGCTACAGGCCTGCCTTGAGCAAGAGAATAGAGCGCTGGCAAGTATGCCTCAGCAGGTGCCGGTAGAGCGACCGAGGCAGGGCCGCGTTACCAGTGAGCAACGGAGGAAGCTGCCGGTTTTTGATCCCGAAGCCCACTGCGAGGATTATGCGCGCAGCAATGGGCCACGCAGTGCGGTTCTTTACAACATATGCATAGAAAGTCAGCAAAAGGCCTACCGAAAAGCGGCATCGCTCTTCGATCAAGTCAGTGAAGGAATGCAGGAGCGTTGTACCGATTATGCGAATACCTCCCCGGGAGGGTCATACGTGCTTTTTGAGCTTTGCCTGCACAATCAACGCAATGCATCAAGAAATCCAGCAAAATTCACTCGCTGATGATTGGAGTTGATCACAAGCCCGCCGGCTGGCGGGCTTTTCATTCCCGGGCCTTGATGGCCGCCGGCCAAGCCGCCTTGCGGGCGAGCGCGCCCGGGCCATTCCGGTACCGTATACACGATACCCGTTCTTGACGGCCCCGCACTCCGGGGTCATTATGATGGCACTCTCGCAAACATAGGCGGCTCGCCGCCCCAGCCCCGTCAGTGCTGGATTTTTTGTGCCCGTTCGCCGGCACGTTTCACCGTACGCTCGTGGTGGGCGCCGGTTCCATGCCGGGTGGACAACGGGGAATACAAGACCGGCCCTGCCGGGAATACCCGTGGCGGTTCCTATGTACCGAGAGTGACACCCGGCACCCTCTCAAGGTGCCAGATGCTCATAAACATAGGAGGCCATGACCATGGCGACCCCGAACCCGATGCCGGTACCGTTCCACGGCAGCACCCTTTACGTACATGACCATCAGGGCGAGCCCATCGTCCCGATGAAGCCCATTGTGGAAGGCATGGGCTTGGACTGGCGGACGCAGGCAACCAAGTTGCGCAGTAACCGCAAACGCTGGGGAGTGGTGATTTCCACCACCCCTTCGAAAGGTGGCAGCCAAGAAACCACGTGTGTGCCCCTGCGCAAGCTGCCTGGCTGGCTGATGTCCATCCACCCCAACAAGGTGAAGGCCAGCATTCGCGAGAAGGTGATCCAGTTCCAGAACGAATGTGACGACGTGCTGTGGCGCCACTGGCAGCAGCGCCACCCGGAGGCCACGCCCATGGTGCGGCCCAAGGGCGACCCCGAAGACAGCCAGTGGGTGGAAGGCCACTTCAACGGCCACCGCATTCGCGCCCTGGTGGGCATGGCGCGCTGGGAAGTGTGCCTCGAGGACTGCGCCCGCGCCCTGGGCTACGCCAGCCCGGTGGACCTGTTCAAGCTCACGCCCGACGGTATGTGGCGCAAGCTGCCGCCCTCGCTGAACGCGCCGGTAGACGATGACCCGATCACCCTGGTGCGGCCCACAGCGATACTCTCAGCGCTGACCCGCAGCCGCCGCGCCGGTGCCGATGCGCTGGCCGAGCACCTGGAACGCGAGCTGTTCTTCGAAGGGCGCATCACCGCCGAGGTGGCGCCCACCCGCGCCGACAAGGACTACGCACGGCAGCTCTTCGAGGAAGACCCGGCCGCGTTCCTGGGCAAGCGGCCCTGGCTGCTGTACCCCGGCCCGGAAGGCGGCCTGCAGGCCCGGCCGCTGCGCGAGACGGAAACGATCATCGAAATGCAGGAGCTGGCCGAAGTGAAGCACGCCTATGACCGGCTGGATCACTTTGTACGCCACCGCGAACTGGAACTGGCCTTCCCGCGGAAGGCGCACTGACACCACGCGCAGCACACCACATGCCCAACCCCGCCACGGCGGGGTTTTTTCATGCCTGATTCTGGAGGTACCTCGTGGCCGATCTCGAAAAAACCGTGGCCATCATCTTCGAAGGCGTCGACCAGATGGGGGCGGGTATCGACTCCGCCACCAAGCGCATCGACGGCTTTGCCGGCAATGTCGAGGACATCGCCACGCCGATGGCCAATGCCACCAAGGCCATTCTGGCGGCCGAGGCGGCGGCCGGGGGTATGGCGGTGGCGTTCGGAGTGCGAGCATATGATGCCGCCGTGAAGTTCGAGGCAGCACAGGCCGATCTGGCCAAGACGCTGGGCGAGAGCGATGGCAGCGTCGATCGGTTCACGCGGGAGATTACCGAACTCTCCAACGCCTATGGCGAGTCGTCGACGGAGCTTCTCCAGTCGATGGCCAATTACAAGCAGGCGGGCTTCACCGCCGAGGAATCGCTGGCGCTTGTGAAGAACGGGCTCGACCTGGTGATCGCCGGCGACATCGAGGCGCAGCAGGCCAGTGAATACCTGGTGGCCTCGCTCAAGGGCTTCAAGGCCCCAGCGAGCGATGCCGGCCAGCTGCTGGAGGTGCTGAATGCCTCGAGCAACACCTACGCCACCAGCGTCGATGAGCTGGCGAAGGGCATGGCAGCGCTGTCGCCCATTGCCTCGACGCTGGGGATGGGCTTCGAGGGGACCGCCGAGCTGCTGATTCCGGTGATCGAGGTATTCCGCAGCGGCCCCGAGGCGGCCAACGCCTTGCGCACCGGCCTGTTGCGCCTGGGCGATGATGCCGCGCCTGTCGTCGATACGCTGGAAAGCATCGGCGTGGCCCAGCGCGACGCCAACGGTGTACTGCGCAGCAGCAGCGAGATTCTGATGGATGTCGCCAATGCCACCAGCGATATGACGGCATCGGAAAAGCTGTTCGTGGCTCAGCAACTGTTCGGCATTGAGCAGTCATCCAAGATGATCGAAGTGCTGGGCTCGCTCGAGGGCTCGACGGTCGATGTCGGCAAAGCCATGAAGGGCTCGGCCAGCGTGGCCGAAGAGGTGGCCGTTCGCCTGGAAACCGCCGAGAAGGCCGGGGACCGCGCCCGCGAGTCGTTCGAGAACCTGGCGCGCACACTCGGCGTGCAGTTCAAGGATGACATGGCGGGCATTGTGGATGCCGTCGGCGAGGTCTTTCAGGCGTTCGAGGGCGCCGCCGCCGATGGCGCCTTGGATGGCTTCTTCGATGAGCTCAACCCCCTGCTCAACGAAGTGGAGCGGCTGGCGCTGGAGGTGGCTGAGGCGCTGCCCACGGCCCTGGCCGAGGCGGACTATTCCGGGTTTGCCGATGGGCTGAATGCGCTGTTCGGCGACCTGGAGAACGTCGAGATCACCGCCGATGACCTGCGTAACGTGATCGAGGGGCTGGGGGGCGGCTTCCGCTCCCTGTCGGAATTCACGGCCGGCACCTTCGAGGTGTTTGCCGGGTTCGTCGAGGTGATCAAGCCCGTTGTGGAAGGCTTCATGTCGCTCGACAGCGAAACCCAGAATTGGATCGGCGTGGTCGGTGGGATTTCGCTGGCCGTGTCGCCAGCGGTGTCTGTCCTAGGCACCCTGACCGGCGCCGTGTCGGGCCTCGCCGGGAAAGGGGGCGTTATCGCCGCTGGCCTGCCGCGGATTCGCGATTTGATGACGCTGCTGGGCAAGAATGCCGGCGTGGCGGGGGTGGCCCTCATCGCCGCCGATGCCATCTCTGGGGCGTATCAGCGCCTCAAGGAGTTCAACGAGGAGCCGTTGAACCTGGCCGACAAGCTCAAACGTGATCTTGAGGAAGTCGAGAACATCCAGGGCGACGAGTTTTCGCTCTTCAACGTTGAGAACCTGGCCGCCAGCTACGAATCGCTCAAGCAGTATTTCGGCTGGGGCGATGAGGCGGCTGCCGACTTCGAGACACTGGACGCCGCCGCTGTAGAGGCCGCCATTGCTGTAGGCGCTGCGGCCGGGCAGATCGGCGGGGAAAGCGCGCAGAAGATCAAGCAGCTTTCTGAAGAGGCGATCAACTCGGCAAAGCTGGTTGCCAGTGCGGGCGGGGATATTGAATCCGCGTTCAGTGGATTCGACACGCCGCTGATCGATCAACTGGCTGCGTTGCCAGGGCCGCTTGAGGACGCAGTTTTCCATATCGTTGATGGCAGTGCTGACATCACGGCTTCCGCGGAGGAGATCGAAAATGCCATGTCCAGAGTTGAACAGGCATTTATCGAGGGTCGCATTGATGAGGATCAGTATTTTCATGCCATAGAGGCACTCGACCAACTGGAGGTTCAGACCGAGAAAACCGCCCTGTCTCAAGAGCTGCTGGCCGACAAGTTCGGCCAATTGCCCGACTCCCTGAATGGGGTGGCGGATATGTTCACGAGCACTCTTGCACCGAGTGCTGAGGAGGTGGGCAAGTCGCTCAACAAAATCCGGGAAGCCTTTGAGGCAGGCGATATTGATGCCACGCAATACGAGCAACTGAAGGGCAAGCTCTTGGAGCTTCGTGACGGTGCACGGGAGGCTGGCAAAGGCCAGAAGGCGCTGGCCACCGAGACGCTCAACACCGAGGAGGCGATCCTCAAGGCCCGCGACGCCGTGCTCGAGCAGGAGCTGGCACTGGAGAAGTTGGCCAGCAACGAGCGCATCAAGAACATGGAGTTCGCCGTTGACTTGAAGGTGGCGCAGTTGGAGGCCGACACTCGGCGCGTCGAAGCGATCCTCTCTGCGACCAGCACCACAATCGAAGCCACGGCAGCGGCTGGTGCCAGCATGTGGGAAACGCTCGCCGGCGGCGACCTCTCCTTCAGCGACAAATGGGACCTGAAAGACCACATCGAGCAGCAGATGGACATCCAGGAGGAGGCCGCCAAACAGCAGGCCAAGCTGATCGCTGCCCAGGTCAAGCTCTATGAGGCGCGCACCGAAGCCCTGAAGAACGGCGACGGGCTGATCCAGATCGACAGCAGCGGCCTCGAGCCGGCGCTCGAGATGGTGATGTGGCAGATCATCGAGAAGGTGCAGCTGCGCGCCAACGCCGAGGGCGCCGAGTTCCTGCTCGGCCTG
>SBLD01000035.1 GCA_004551485.1 Billgrantia azerbaijanica
CGACCCAGGCCCAGAACTCGAAGACGTTCTCCTCGCGGATGCCGAAGTCCATGGCCGCGGCCTTGTTGGTCGAGGCGGCGATGAAGTGGGCGCCGACGTCGGCGTCCTCGCCGGCCTGGTCGAGGAACCAGCGACGGGCGGTCTTGGCGTTGAGCAGGGTCTCCTGGGTGGAGAAGGTCTTGGTGGAGACGATGAACAGGGTGGTGGCCGGGTCGAGGCGGTTGAGCACCTTCTGGATGTGGGCGCCGTCGACGTTGGAGACGAAGTGGAAGTTGAGGTCGGGGTGGCGGTACTTGAGCAGCGCGCGGCAGGCCATGTTGGGGCCGAGGTCGGAGCCGCCGATGCCGATGTTGACCACGTCGGTGATGCGCTGGCCGCTGTGGCCTTTCCATTCGCCGCTGCGCACCGCCTCGGAGAAGGCGCGGATCTGCTCGCGGGTGCGCTGGATCTCGGGCATGACGTCCTGGCCGTCGACCATCAGCGGGGCGTCGCCGCGGTTGCGCAGGGCGGTGTGCAGCACCGGGCGGTTTTCGGTGACGTTGATGATGTCGCCGGAGAACATCTGGGCGCGGCGCTGGACCAGCGCCGAGTGCTCGGCGAGCTCGATGAGCTTGTCGAGCACGGCGTCATTGAGGGGCTGCTTGGAGTAGTCGAGGAAGAGCCCGCCGACGCGCAGGCTCATCGTGTCGAAGCGCCGCGGGTCGGCGGCGAAGTAGTCGCTGATGCGGTCGTTGGCGGTCTCGGCGTGCAGGCGCTCGAGGGCCTGCCAGGTGACGCTGCGGGTGAGCTGGAACATGGGAACCTCGCGTGGCGGAATCTCAGTCGTCGGAGCGCTCGGCGAGCCAGGCGCCGGCATCCGGAATGGCCATCTCGTAGGCCTGGTCGAGCCAGGGGGAGCTCATCAGGAAGTCGGCGCTGGCCGGGTTGCAGGCCACCGGCACGTTCCACAGCGCGGCCAGGCGCAACAGGGCCTTGACGTCGGGGTCGTGGGGCTGGGGCGCAAAGGGGTCCCAGAAGAAGATCAGCAGGTCGAGCCGCTGTTCGGTGATCAGGGCACCGATCTGCTGGTCGCCGCCCAGCGGGCCGCTCATCAGGCCGTCGACCGCGAGGCCTAGCGTTCTCGAGAGGCGGTGGGCGGTGGTGCCGGTCCCGACGAGGGCGTGGTTGGCCAGCGTTGCCTGCCAGCGCTCGGCCCACTCCAGCAGCTCTGCCT
This sequence comes from Billgrantia azerbaijanica, assembly GCA_004551485.1. Lineage (GTDB taxonomy): Bacteria > Pseudomonadota > Gammaproteobacteria > Pseudomonadales > Halomonadaceae > Halomonas > Halomonas azerbaijanica. The sequence goes on from SBLD01000035.1 coordinate 1,214, forward strand.
TCATGCCGTCGTGGGCGATCAGGGCGATGCGCTTGCGCGCCGGCAGGGTGCGGCGCACCCGCTGGCGGGGGCGGGGATCAGTCATGGGCTGCCACCTCGATGATCTTCAGGGTATTGGTACCGCCGTGGGCGTTCATGTGGTCGCCCCGCGTCAGGATGACATGATCGCCGGCTGCCGCCATGCCCTTCTCCACCAGCAACGCCACGGCACGCTCGTTGACCTCGACGGCGCTCATGTCGCTGGTATCGAAGGGCAGCGAAACTACCCCTCGGTAGAGTGCCATGCGCCGCTGGGCGATGGGGCTGTGCGCCAGGCCGACGATGGGCAGCCCCGAGCGGATGCGCGAGGCGATCAGCGGCGTGTAGCCGGAGGCGGTCATGCAGGCGATGGCCGCCACCCCGGTCAGGTGGTTGGCGGCGTACATGGCGGAGAGCGCGATGGTCTCGTCGACCTGTGAGAAGCCCTCGTGGATGCGGTGCCCCGACTCCTGGGCGATGCGCTCGCGCTCGGCGCCCAGGCACACCCGGTGCATGGCCTCGATGGTCTCCACCGGGAAGTCGCCGGCGGCGGTCTCGGCGGAGAGCATCACCGCGTCGGTGGCGTCGAGCACCGCATTGGCCACGTCGAACACCTCGGCGCGGGTGGGCAGCGGCGACTCGATCATCGACTCCATCATTTGCGTCGCGGTGATCACCGCGCGATTGAGCGTGCGCGCACGCTTGATGATGCGCTTCTGGGTGCCGATCAGCGCCTCGTCGCCGATCTCCACGCCGAGGTCGCCGCGCGCCACCATCACCGCCTCGCTGGCCTCGATGATGGCGTCCAGGGTGGCCTCATTGGCCACCGCCTCGGCGCGCTCGAGCTTGGCGACCAGGCCGATCTCCTGGCCGGCCTCGCCGAGCAGCGCGCGCGCCTCGGCCATGTCGGCGGCCGAGCGCGGGAAGGAGACCGCGAGATAATCGACGCCGATGGCCACGGCCGTCTCGAGATCGGCCTTGTCCTTGTCGGTGAGCGCCGGGGCCGAGAGGCCGCCGCCCTGCTTGTTGATGCCCTTGTTGTTGGAGAGCTTGCCGCCCACCGTGACGGTGGTGTGGATCTCGCGGCCGTGGACCGCCGTCACGTCGAGCACCACCCGGCCGTCGTCGAGCAGCAAGCGGTCGCCGGCGGCGACGTCGGAGGCCAAGTCCGGGTAGTCGCAGCCCACCCGTTCCACGGTGCCGGCATCGCTGGCGAGCGCCATGTCGAGGATGAAGGGCGCGCCCTCCGCGAGCTCCACCGCCCCGTCACGGAAGCGGGCGATGCGGATCTTGGGGCCCTGGAGGTCGCCCAGGGCGGCGACGCTGCGCCCCAGTCGGGCGGCGATCTCGCGCACCTGGGCGAGGCGGCGGCGGTGGTCGTCGGCCGAGCCGTGGGAGAAGTTGAGGCGCACCACGTCGACGCCGGCGCGGAGCATCGCCTCCAGGACGCCCTCGCGGTCGCTGGCCGGCCCCAGGGTGGCGACGATCTTGGTGCGACGGATGGGCTCGTGGACGGGGCTGGGCAGCGGCTGGGTCGGCATCTCGGGGTCCTCCGGTAGCGGATTGTTGGAGTGTGGGGTCACGATAGCGCCTTTATGGTAATTTTACTACAATCAGCGGTGCTGATTCGCTACTGCCGAACGCCGTCATGATTGCATGCTGCTGCGCTGTATGTGGCACAATGCGAGCGATTCGGGATGTGGTGGGCATCACTGGGCAGAGCGATATGTTGTAAAGTTACTAAAAAATCCTTGAGTCCTGGATCGTCCTGGTTCACATTGGAGGGTAGATGAGTCGGTTCAGCCATGTCCCATACGCTGCCAATGGAGCGAGGAGAAAAACGCCATGACGCTCAAGATCGCCATCAACGGCTTCGGCCGCATCGGTCGCAACGTGCTGCGCGCCCTGTACGAGAACGGCTACCGCAACCGCGTGCAGGTGGTGGCCATCAACGATCTGGGCGATCCCGCCCTCAATGCTCACCTGCTGCGCCACGACACCGTGCATGGCCACTTCCCCTTCAAGGTGGAGCACGACGAGGAGAGCCTGAGCGTGGACGGCGATCGCATTGCCATCCTCTCCGAGCGCGACCCTGCCGCGCTGCCCTGGCAGTCGTTGGGCGTCGATCTGGTCATGGAGTGCACCGGCCTGTTCACCAAGCGCGAGGCCGCCGCCAAGCACCTCGAAGCCGGTGCCAAGCGCGTGCTGATCTCCGCGCCGAGCCCCGACGCCGACGCCACCGTGGTCTACGGGGTCAACGAGGACGTGCTCACGGCCGAGCACAAGGTGGTCTCCAACGCCTCCTGCACCACCAACTGCCTGGCGCCGGTAGCCCAGGCGCTGCACGCCGCGGTGGGCATCGAGAACGGCCTGATGACCACGGTGCACGCCTACACCAACGACCAGAACCTCTCCGACGTCTATCACAAGGACCCCTACCGTGCGCGCAGCGCCACCCACTCGATGATCCCCACCAAGACGGGGGCCGCCGCCGCGGTGGGGCTGGTGCTGCCGGAACTCGCTGGGCGCTTCGACGGCCTGGCGGTGCGCGTGCCGGTGATCAACGTCTCGCTGGTGGATCTGGTGTTCACCGCCAGTCGCGAGACCACCAAGGAGGAGATCAACACCATCGTCGCCGAGGCGGCCAAGGCATCGCCGGTGCTCACCGTCAACGCCCAGCCGCTGGTCTCCATCGACTTCAACCACGATGCCCACTCCTCCACCTTCGATGCCAACCACACACGGGTGAACGGCCGCCTGGTCAAGGTGATGGCCTGGTACGACAACGAGTGGGGCTTCTCCAACCGCATGCTCGACACGGCGCTGGCCATGCAGGCGGCCGCCGACGCCGAGCGCGAGGCCGCCTGATACCGTGACGTGACCGCGGGCCCGCGCTGGCCCGAGAGCGAACGCCGGGGTTGACCGCCCCGGCGTTCGCGCGTCTGTCATGCCCACCGTGACCCGCCACCGAGCAAGGAAGCCGCATGCTGCCCGACTACTCCCGTGCTCTCCACCTACCTCACCGGCGTCTCCAAGGGCGGTTTCGCCGGCGGCTTCGGCGGCCTCTCGGTGCCGCTGATGGCGCTGGCCATCGGCCCCATCGAGGCGGCCGGCCTGCTGTTGCCGCTGCTGCTGGTGATGGACGCCTTCACCGTCAAGGCGTGGTGGGGCCATCACGATGGCGCCGAGCTGCGGCGCCTGATACCCGGCATGGCGCTGGGGGTGGCCGTCGGCACCCTGCTGGCCGGTCGCCTGGACGAGAACGGCGTGCGGCTGCTGCTCGGCCTCGTCTCGCTGCTGTTTGCCGCCTACATGTTGGTGAAGCCGGTGGTCGCTCGTCCCATTTCCCGTTTCTGGGCGCTGCCGGCCGGTACCGGCAGCGGCTTCACCAGCTTCCTGGCCCACGCCGGCGCGCCGCCGCTCAACCTCTACCTGCTGCCGCGCCGGCTGGCCAAGCAGACCTTCATCGCCACCAGCGCCATCGCCTTTGCGGCGGTCAACCTGATCAAGCTGCCGCCCTACCTGTGGCTCGGTGAGATCACCCTCACCAGTGTCTGGGCGTCGCTGGCGCTGGTGCCGGTGGCCTGGGCCGGGGTGAAGAGCGGGCTGTGGCTGCAGTCCCGGGTCAGCGAGGCGCTCTTCTACCGCCTGGTGATCGTCGCCATGGCCGTCGTCGGTGTACAACTGGTGGCCAAGACGCTGGGCTGATGGCGTCTGCCAAAAAGCCCCGCCTCGGCGGGGCAACAACAAAGGAACCGTGCGAGCATTCGATGCCTAGAAGAGATACTTGAAGCGCAGGCGGCCGCCATAGCTGTCGGTATCATCCTCGACGTCGACTTCGTCGTGGTCGATCCGGCTGTAGAACGCCCCAAGATAGATGTCGAAGTTGTCGATGTTCAGCACATTGGGAAACCGATAGGAGCTATAGAGCGTGTCGACGCTGTACTCACCGGCTGCGGTGATGAAGCCCTCGGTGGCCCCCGCTTTCACGTCGTCGATCTCGTTCTGGGCACGGATATAGCCCACCCCGAAGTTGCGCCACAGCGCATTGAGGCCCAGTGTCAGGTTGTCCTCCTCGTGGGCATCCAGATAGGCCAGGTTGACGTTCACCGACCAGTCGTCCGCGGCATAGGAGAGGCGCGTGCCGTAGCCCATCCGGTCGCTGATGTCGTCGCCGCGTTCGTCGACCAGCGCATCGTCGACCAGATTGGCTTCGACACCCGCGGCCAGCGTCCAGGGGCCGGGTGTCCAGGCCAGCACCGGGCGCACGATGAAGGAGTTCTTGGCATCCTCTTCCTGGATGTCGAAACCATGATACGTCGAGTCGGCGAACAGGTCGGTCCGATCGCCGAACAGCGTCGAAACCTCGGCGTATAAGTCGCCGCTGCGCTGGCTGAGCATGACCTGGCCGGCGCTGTCCGCGCGGCCGCGTCCCTCCTTGGCCTGATAGACATAGCCTTGACCGTCCATGTAGAGACCGTCGGAGGTGTCGCCGGTGTAGCTCACGAAGGTGTCCTGTCCCAGCGGGAACAGGTCGAAGGCCTCGTAGCGACCGACCTTGAGCTCGAGACCACTGCGGCTGCCGAAGGCGAACCAGGCATCATCCAGGCCGAACCCCCCGTTGGTCTGGATCAGCGGCTGTGCCTTGAAGCGCGCATAGTGACCCGCCTCGGTGGCGCGTTCACCGCCCACGTCGAGCAGGATGCGGCCGTCCTGGTTGTATTCGTCCTTGGTGCCGACGGCGTCTTCGAAGAAGATGGGGCCCGACTGGGTGTTGTAGGCATTGATGTTGAACTCCACATCGCCGCCAAAGGTGAGTGTCCCCTCTTCCCCTTCATAGACCACCCCTGCTGAAGCTGGCATGCCGGCGAGAACGGCAAGAGTCCCGATACCGATCGTTAGTTGTTTTTTCACTGGCTGTTTTTTCACTGTTTCCTCACTTGATTTGTCATTGTGCCCTGTATGAAGCGTGTTCCCGTTGATCATGTGTCTGTTGTCAGAAGCATCACCTCCCTGGCCGTTTTCAAGACGCAACTTTCCTGGGTGGCTGGCTGGATCACCGCCACGGTGAACAGGGATTCAGGAGACGTCCCCGCGTGGCCGAGCGGTGCTCCCGGCCACGCGAGGGGGTGAAAGGTCAGGCTGCCTTGTTGCGCTTGCGCTGGCGGTACTGGTCGATGACCACGGCGGCGACGATGATGGCGCCCTTGACGATGTCCTGGTAGTAGGCGTCGACGCCCAGGAAGGTGAAGCCCGAGAGCATCACGCCGAGGATCAGCGCACCGATCACCGTGCCGGTCACCCGGCCGTAGCCGCCGGCCAGGCTGGTGCCGCCGATCACTGCCGCGGCGATGGCGTCGAGTTCGTACATCAGGCCCATGCCGGCCTGGCCGGTGCCGGCGCGGGCGGCGGCGACGACCCCGGCCAGACCGGCCAACAGGCCGCCGATGGTGTAGACCAGCACCAGGTGACGGCGCACGTTGATGCCGGAGACGCGGGCCGCCTGGGGGTTGGCGCCGATGGCGTAGGTGTACTTGCCGTAGCGGGTGTACTTCAGGGCGATATGGAAGATCACCGCGACCGCCAGGAAGATGATCACCGGGTTGGCGCCGGAGCCGATCCAGGTGAACTGGTCGGTGAGCATGCTCACCGGCTGGCCGTCGGTGTAGGCGCGGGCCAGGCCGCGGGCGCTCACCATCATGCCCAGGGTGGCGATGAAGGGCGGGATGACCGCGAAGGAGATCAGGGCGCCGTTGACCAGGCCACACAAGGCGCCGACCAGCACGCCGGCGGCCAGCGGGATGAGCCAGGGCAGGTCGGTCAGCGCCGGGTAGACGGCGCGTGCATAGTCGGACTGCTGGGCCAGGCTGGCGGTCACCATGGCGGTCAGGGCCAGTACCGACCCCGAGGAGAGGTCGATGCCGCCGGTGATGATGATCTGCGTCACGCCGATGGCGATGATGCCGATGATCGACATCTGCAGGATCATGATCAGCAGGCGCTGCGGGTTCATCAGGAAGGAGTCGCCGCGCACGACCCAGCCGAGAATCTCGAACAGGAGCGCGATACCCACGAGGACGAGGAAGATGCTGACCTCCGTCGGCACCTTGCGCTTGCGCTTCCGGGATACTTCCAGATGCTGGCCGGTATCCGGCGTCTGGGTAGCGTTAGTAGCCATGTTGGTTCACCTGTTGTTGTCGATTACGAGGTTCAGTCCTCGACCACGGGCTGTTCCACCGGCGAGGAAGCGAGCTCCATGATGTTGACCTGGTTGGCGTCGGCCCGGTCGAGGAAGCCGGTGACCCTGCCTTCGTGCATCACCATGATGCGGTCGCTCATGCCCAGTACCTCGGGCAGTTCGGAGGAGATCATGATTACCGCCACGCCCTTGGCGGCGAGCTTGGTGATCAGCTTGTGGATCTCGGCCTTGGCGCCCACGTCGATGCCGCGGGTCGGTTCGTCGAGGATCAGGATGCGCGGGTGGGTCATCAGCCAGCGGCCGATCAGCACCTTCTGCTGGTTGCCGCCGGAGAGGTTGCCGATGCGCTCGTCGAGGCTGGGGGTCTTGACCCGCAGCAGCTCCGTCATCTCGTCGCACTCGTGGTCGAGGCGGCGCTGCTCGACGAAGGCGCCCCTGGTGTAGCCGTCGCGCAGCACGGCAATCTCCATGTTCTCGAGCACCGACAGCCCCAGGAACAGGCCGGTCTCCTTGCGGTCCTCGGTGAGCAGGGCCAGGCCGCGCAGCATGGCTTGATGGGGCGAGGAGAGCACGGCGGCCTCGCCGTCGATGGCGATGCTGCCGCCGGTGGCCGGGGTCACGCCGAACAGGGTCTCGGCCACGTTGGTGCGCCCGGAGCCGACCAGGCCGGCGATACCGAGAATCTCGCCGGCGTGCACATCGAAGCTGATGTGCTCGAAGACGCCCTCCAGGGCGAGGTCCTTGACCGACAGCACCACCTCGCCGATCGGGACTTCCTCCTTGGGGAACATCTGGGTGACCTCGCGGCCCACCATCAACTGGATGATCTTGTCCGAAGAGAGCTCGCCGGCGGGGGCGGCGTGGATGAACTGACCGTCGCGGAACACCGAGATGTCGTCGGCGATCTCGAACACCTCGTCCATCTTGTGGGTGATGTAGATGATGCCCTTACCCTGGGCACGCAGGTCATTGATGATGCGGAACAGGTGTTCCACCTCGCGGTCGGTCAGCGCCGAGGTGGGCTCGTCCATGATCAGCACGTCGGATTCATAGGAAACCGCCTTGGCGATCTCGATCATCTGGCGTCCGGCCACGGTGAGGTGGCGTACCTCGGTTTCCGGGTCCATGTCGATGCCGAGGCGCTCGAACAGCGCCTCGGTCATCCGGTGCATCTTGGCGTGGTCGACCAGGCCGAGGGCGTTGAGCGGTTCGCGGCGGATCCAGATGTTCTCGGCAATGGTCATGAACGGCATCAGGTTGAGCTCCTGATGGATCATGGCGATGCCGGCTTCCAGCGCATCCAGCGGGCCGTTGAGCGCGAGCGGCCGGCCGTGCAGGCGCACCTCGCCCTGGTCGGGAATGTAGATGCCGGCAATGATCTTCATCAGGGTCGACTTGCCGGCACCGTTCTCGCCCATCAGGGCATGCACCGTGCCTGGGCGGATCTTGAGCTGGACGTTGTCCAGCGCCACCACGCCGGGGAAGGCCTTGCGGGCGTCCACCACCTCGAGCAGGTACTCGGCGGTGTCGGGGGACAGTGTCTCGGCGGTCATCGTAGCCATGGCGATACTCCGGAAAGCGATGTACGGCCCACCCGCGGGTGGGCCGTCAGCCCTTTTTAGTTGGCGAGGAACTCGTCGAGGTTGTCAGGGGTCACCAGCTTGAACGGCACCATGTTGATGCTGTCGACCGCCTCGCCGTTGACCATGGCGGAGGCGACCTTGACGGCACCGCCGCCCTGGCCGACCGGGTCCTGGAAGACGGTCACGGCGAGTTCGCCGCGCTGCATGGACTCCAGGGCGTCGCGGGTGGCGTCGATGCCGCCGACCTTGATGGTCTGGGGAGAGATGCCGGATTGGCGCATGGCGATCAGGGCGCCCAGCGCCATCTCGTCGTTGTTGGCGGCGATGGCGTCGATCTGCTGGCCGCCGACGATCCAGTTGTTCATCAGGTTGATGGCCTCGGTGCGCTGATAGTCGGCGGGCTGCTCCTCGACGATCTCGATGTCGGGGAAACGGGCGGCCACTTCCTTGACGCCTTCGGTGCGCTGATGGGTCGCGCCTGACGCGAGCTCGCCGAGCATGATCGCGACCTTGCCCTTGCCATCGAGCTGCTCGGCCAGGGCTTCCATCTGCATCACGCCGGACACCTTCTGGTCGGAGCCGACGAAGGCGACATTGTCGTGGTCGAGGTCATCGCCTTCCGGCTGGCGGTTGACGTAGACCAGCGGAATGCCGTGTTCGACGGCCACCTGGGTCATGCTGCCGGTGGCGGCGGTATCCACGGGGTTGATGATGATGGCGTCGACACCCTGCGCGGCCAGGGACTGGAACTGGCTGAGCTGGCGGCCGATGTCGCCCTGGGCATCGAGGAACTGGATGTCATGGCCCTGGGCCTCGGCCTCGGCCTGCATGGCGTTGCGCATGGTGGTGAGGAAGTTGTCGTCGAAGTAGGCCACCGAGACGCCGATGGTGGCGGCCATGGCGGAGCTGGAGCAGGTGGCGAGGAGGGCGGCGCCGAGCAGTAGGCGTTTCATCATTGGGTCTCCTGAAGTGAAGCGTTGTTGTGGTTGTTGCCGGCCGGCGGCATGGCTTGGCCGGAGCGCCTGGACTGTGTGTTTCGTCAGTCCATGTTATGGAATTTAGATTCCACAAGAAGGGAATGCAAAAAAAACGTTCTATACTTTGGTATAAATAGAACGATCGTTCCTTTTTGGGGCGCATGGCGGCTTACCGCCTCACCGCGGGTGCCGGGGCAAAAAAAACCCCGCTTGCGCGGGGTGAAGAGACGTCCCAGAGAGAGGGAGCACGAGAGTTACTGCTTGATGATCCACTCGTGGGCCGGGTCGTTCTGGAATTTCCATTTCCGCTTGGGACCGGCCATCACGTTGAGGTAGTAGAGCTCGTAGCCGTGGGGGGTGCCGGCCGGATGGTAGCCACGCGGCACCATCACGCAGCAGCCGTCCTCCACGGCCATGGTCTCGTCGAGCGAGCGGTCGTCGGTGTAGACGCGCTGGAAGGCGAAGCCCTGGGAGGGGTTGAGGCGGTGATAGTAGGTCTCCTCGAGGATCGACTCCTCGGGCAGGTTGTCCACGTCGTGCTTGTGCGGCGGATAGCTCGACCAGTTGCCGGCCGGGGTGTACACCTCCACCACCAGCAGGCTGTCGGCCGGTTCGGTCTCCGGCAGGATGTCCTGGATATGGCGGGTGTTGGTGCCGCTGCCGCGGGTGCTGCGCTTGACCTGGTCGGGCGTGATCAGCCGCGGGGCATGGTTGCCGTGGCCCGGGGCGCTGCACACCGCGAGCTCGAGGTCGGTGGAGGCCTCCACGCCATAGCTCACTCCGTCGGGTAGATAGACGGCGTAGGGGGGCACCTTCTCGAAGATGTCCATGCGCTCGCCAATCGCTTCCCAGCGATGCTCGCCGCTGGTCACGGTGGCGCGACCGGAGAGCAGGACCAGGCAGTGCTCGCGGCCGCCGGTATGGCCTTCGAGGGTTTGCCCCTTGGCCAGCTTGTGCACCCGGAAGCCGACATGCTCCCAGCCGGCGGACTCCGGGGTGACCTCGAGGACCGTGCCCTGCGCGTCCGGGGCATGGGGGGGTACCATCAGGGATGTCATTGTGTACCCTCCTGGTTGGGGGGTGAGTGGGGATCAGCCGCTGGCCGGGGCGTCGTGGCGGTCGGGCTTGTCGCGGGCCTGGTCCTGACGGACCCCCAGGGCGATCGCCAGGGTCTGGGTCAGGCACAGCGAGGCGGTGAGGCCGCGGAAGCTCTTGACCTCGGCCTCGTGGACCACCAGCGTCACGTCGGCAATCCTGGCCAGCGGGCTCAGGTTGGAGTCGGTGATGGCCACCAGGGGGATGCCGCGCCTCACGGCTTCCTCCGCGGCATCGCGGGATTCCTGGGCATAGGGCGAGAAGCTGATCACCAGCAGGGCATCGCGTTTGCCAAGGGATTTGAGCTGCTCGGCGTGCATGCCGCCCAGCCCGGTGATCTGGTGGGTGCGCTTGTCGATGTGCTGCAGGGCGTAGGTGAAATAGCTGGCCACCACGAAACTGCGTCGGGCGCCCATCACGTGGATGGCCTCGGCCCGCTCGAAGAGGTCCAGCGCACGCTCCAGCTCGCGCGGATCGATGCGCCCCGGCAGCTGCTCGAGCACTTCGCGGTTGGCCTCGGCGAACTCCCACAGCAGCTGGGTGCCGTTGGGCGTCTCGCCGGTGGCGGTGCGCACGGCGCGGATGCGTTCCGTGTAGTTGGGCAACTCGTCCACCAGGCGGGCGCGGAACAGCCGCTGCATTTCGGAAAAGCCCTTGAAGCCGAAGCTGTTGGCGAAGCGGATCAGCGTCGAGGGCGTCACGCCGGCCTGCTCGGCCAGCCGGGCCACCGTGGCGAAGGCGACCTCCTGCGGGTGGTCCAGCAGGAAGCGCGCCGTCTGCTGCAGCCGACGGCTGAGCGTCGGGTAATCCTCGGTGATGCGGGCTTCCAGTTCGGCGAAGTCCTGGGGGATCTGGGTCATGGTGTTCACCTTGCGTGCCGGCGGTCGACGCTTGCGGGTTCGAGACTACTGTAGCGGTCTCGGAACAAAAATTTCATTTATACGTTAGTATAGAACGAAAGGTTCCTCCAGGCCAGCGGACGAGTGCGCGGTGAGAGGCGTCCGGCCTGCTGCTTTCGTCGTAGGCGCTGCCGGCGCCTCCCCCCCTGTGAGCCAGGGGGCTCTTCCCAATCGCTTGATGCAGAAGGGAAACGAAGCCGTCTTCCGGTATCGTGCGTCACCTGGAGACGGAATGTTCTGTTCGTTGTCAGAATGGAATAATTGTTCTAGTCTTCACCACAACGTGAACGAAGGCCTTCGGTTTCCGGCCGCGTGCCGGGCCCAGCAACGACAACGAACAGGTGGAAATCGCCATGGTGACACAGCCGCTCAAGTTTTCCCTCAACCACATGGTCTGCCCGCGCTGGACGCCCCAGGAATTGATCGACCAGGCCGCCGAGCTGCGGCTGGGGGCCGTGGAGCTGCGCAACGACGTCGGTGACAACAGCCTCACCGACCTCGACCAGGCCCGCGCGGTGGGCGAGCACGCCAGGCAGCGCGGCGTCGAGGTGCTCAGCATCAACGCCCTCTATCCCTTCAACATCTGGAACGACGAGCGCGCCGCCCAGGCCGAGAAGCTGGCGCGGCTGGCGGCCGCCGCCGGCGCGCGCGGCCTGGTGCTGTGCCCGCTGGTCGACGGCGACTACCGGGCCAGCGACGCCGAGAAGGACGCCGGCCTGAAGGCGGCGCTGACGGCGCTCGACGGCATCCTCGGCGAGCACGGCCTGCAGGGCTTCGTCGAGCCGCTAGGCTTTCCCATCTCGTCGCTGCGCACCAAGGCGCGCGCCGTCGAGGCCATCGAGGCGCTGGGCCTGGCGTCGCGCTTCGGCCTGGTGCACGACACCTTCCATCACCAGGGGGCCGGCGAGAGCGCCTTCTTCGCCGCCCAGACGGGGCTGGTGCACATCTCCGGCGTCGAGGATGCCGCTATCCGTTTCACCGACATGCTCGATGCCCACCGCCTGCTGGTCGGCGGCGCCGATCGCCTGGACAACGTCGGCCAGCTCAAGCGGCTGCTGGCCGACGGCTACGACGGCTACGTCTCCTTCGAGCCCTTCGCCGAGTCGGTGCATGCGCTCGAGGACCCGGTCGCGGCGCTGCAGGAGAGCATGGCGTTCCTGCGTAGCCGCCTGGGCGAGTGAGTCGGCACCCCACGCCAGCGTGGGCGGGCAAGCCCCGCCCTCACGACAACCAGAGGAGTCACCCATGAAGATCGCTCTCGACCCCTTCATGCATCGCCATGTCCCGCTCAACGACCTGCCGCGCCTTGCCGCCGAGCTCGGCTACGAGTACATCGAGCTGTCGCCGCGCGCCGACTTTCTCGACTGGTTCGTGCACCCGCGCGTCTACCCCGAGCGGCTGCAGCAGTTCAAGAAGTCCCTGAAGGATCATGGGGTCCAGCTCTCCTCGCTGCTGCCCATGTACCGCTGGGCCAGCCCCCACGAGGAGGAGCGCCAGGCGGCGGTGAAGTACTGGAAGAAGGCCATCGAGATCGCCGTGGAGCTCGGGGTCGACACCATGAACTCGGAGTTCGGCCGCGGCCCCCATCCCGAGCGCGGCAGTTGCTCCAGTTGCTGCCAGGGCGGCGCGACCACCGAGTCCAGCGAGGCCTCCTGGTGGCGCTCCATGGAGGAGCTGGTGCCGATCTTCGAGCGCGAGGGCATCCAGCTCAACGTGGAACCCCATCCGGATGACTTCGTCGAGACGCTGCACCCGGCGGTGGACATGATCCGCACCGTCAACTCCGACAACGTCAAGTTTCTCTACTGCGCGCCGCACACCTTCCATTTCGGCGACGACATGGCGCAGATGATCCGCGACTGCGCGCCGGTGCTGGCCCACGTGCACGTGGCGGACACCTTCAACCACAAGGCGTCCTCCGGGCTGCGCTACATCATCAACCCGCCGGGCTCCACCGCCCGGGTCCACCAGCACCTCAACATCGGCGAGGGTGAGGTGAACTGGGACCTCTTCTCCTGGATTCATAGAATAACCGCAGCACTTTGGGCACCACGGTGGAGGCAGGAGGGCCAGCGCCGGTACCCTCCCTGCTTT
>SBLD01000036.1 GCA_004551485.1 Billgrantia azerbaijanica
CATGCCCATGGGGGCGCCGGGGTGGCCGGAGTTGGCCTTCTGGACGGCGTCCATGGAGAGGGCACGAATGGCGTTGGCCAGGTCGAATCGGGATGGCATGTCGGGGCTCCCCTTGATGGCGGTCATTGAGCGGACAGACGCTCGGCGATGAGGGACTCGAGCTTCTCCTGGTCGTCGGCAAAGCGGCGAATGCCCTCGGCCAGCTTGTCGTTGGCCATGGCATCCTGGTTATGGCCCCAGCGGAAGGCGGGCTCGCCGAGCGGCTCGGGGCGCGAGGCGTCCCGAGGGTCGAGGTGGACGGCGGGCGTGATCTCTCCCTCGCTGGCGGCCAGCTCCTCGAGCAGCGCCGGCGAGATGGTCAGCCGCGGGCAGCCGGCCAGCGCCAGTACCTGGCCGATGGTGCGGAAGCTCGCCCCCATCACCACGGTGTCGTAGCCACCCCGCCCGACTCGCTCGCAGACCCCGCGCACGAACTGCACGCCGGGGTCCTCGTCCGGGGCGTAATCGCGCCCCGTCGCCTGCTTGTACCAGTCACTGACCCGGCCGACGAAGGGCGACACCAGGAAGACCCCGGCGTCGAAGCAGGCCTGGGCCTGGGCGTCGCTGAACAGCAGGGTCAGGTTGCACTGGATGCCCTCCTTCTCGAGGCGCTCGGCGGCGCGGATGCCCTCCCAGGTGGCGGCCAGCTTGATCAGCACCCGGTCGCGGCCGACGCCGCGCCGGTCGTAGAGCTCGATGAGCTCGTGGGCCTTGCGGATGCTGGCGTCCTCGTCGAAGGACAGGCGAGCCGCCACTTCGGTGGAGACGCGGCCCGGGACGCGGGCGGCGATCTCGCTGCCCATGGCCACGGACAGATGGTCGACGGCTGCGGCGGCGAGGTCGGCCTGCTCCCGTGGCTGACCGCGGAAACCGCCGAGGGTCTCATCGATCAGGGCCTGATAGCGGGGCAGGGAGAAGGCCTTGAGAATCAGTGAGGGGTTGGTGGTGGCGTCCTGGGGCTGGTAGCGCTGGATGGCATCCAGGTCGCCGGTGTCGGCGACCACCAGGGAGTGTTGGCGCAAGGCGTCGAGACGGGACATAGCGTTTCTCTAACGTTAATTATGAACGAATGGTGTTCAAATGATTGATCATCGTGGCGATGGCTGTCAAACGGCGGCGCGCATTAAACCACCTCTCTGCCATTAGACTAAAGGTGTAATTCTCTGCGGGTATCCAGGAGTTCGCGAAGATTTTTTTAGATATCAGCGCGTTGTCTCGACGCGCGGGTCGGTGGACGGGGGTGGTCGATTCCTGGGTAATGGCTGTTCTTATGATCATTGTATTTACAAATGAACGGTTGGTGGTAGCTTGAACCCTAGGAGTTGGCGCCGCATCGGTAGACCCGGGCGCCGATGACATCACCAGAGGAGAACAGCTATGTCTGACGCCACGCCTTGTCTGAAAGTCGCCATCGGCAGCGACGAGGCCGCCTTCGACCTCAAGGAGGTATTGATTGCCCATGTGCGGGAGCTCGGCTATGCCGTCGAGGATTTCGGTACCTTCAATGCCGAACCGGTCCTGTACCCTGATGTGGCCTTCGAGGTCGCCACGGCCATCAAGGAGGGGCGCTTCGACCGTGGCGTGCTGGTGTGCGGCACGGGCATCGGGGTGGCCATCTCCGCGAACAAGGTGCCCGGCATTCGTGCCGCCCAGGCTCATGACACCTATTCTGCCGGCAAGGCTCGCACCAGCAACGACGCGCAGATCGTCACGTTGGGGGCGCGCGTGGTGGGACCGGAGCTGGCCAAGGAGATCGTGTCGACGTTCCTGGGCAAGTCCTTCCCCGGCGGGCCGTCGGCCGAGAAGGTGGCCAAGATCAGCGAGTACGAGGCGCGTTTCAGCGACGGCGAGGCCTAGGTCTCGGCAATAACGACAATTCAGGTGCGCCGGCAGCGTTCTGCGCCGGCCTGCCATGCACCCGAAGGGGTATTTTCCATGACACGCTTGTTCAATGATCCTAGTGACTTTCCTGAAGAGGCTCGCCTGGGGCTGGTCGCGGCCCATCGCGACAAGCTGATGGCCGTGCCCGGCGGGGTCGTGCGCAGCACGCGCAGCGAGCCGGGCACCGTGGCCGTGGTGATCGGCGGGGGGAGCGGCCATTATCCGACCTTCGCCGGTCTGGTGGGCCAGGGCCTGGCCCATGGCGCCGTCATGGGCAACCTGTTCTGCTCGCCCTCGGCGCAGCAGGTCTATTCCGTCGCCAAGGCGGCCAACAACGGTGGCGGGGTGCTGCTGACCTTCGGCAACTATGCCGGTGACGTCCTGCATTTCGGTCAGGCCCGCGAGCGCTTGATCGCCGAGGGCATCCCCTGCGAGATCGTCACGATCACCGATGACGTGGCCAGCGCGCCTCTGGCCGAGATCGACAAGCGCCGCGGCATCGCCGGTGACCTGACGGTGTTCAAGGCCGCGGCCGCGGCTGCGGAGGCCGGACGCACCCTCGATGGCGTGGTGGCCGTGGCCCGGGAGGCCAACCGCCTGACCCGCTCCTTCGGCGTGGCTTTCGATGGCTGCACCCTGCCCGGGGCGGAGGACGCGCTGTTTCACGTGCCGGCGGGCAAGATGGCCATCGGTCTCGGCATCCATGGCGAGCCCGGTGTCAGCGAGGCTGACATCCCGACCGCTGACGGCCTGGCGGAGACGCTGGTCTCGCGGTTGCTCGAGGAGGTGCCGGAGGGCATCGCGCGGCAAGGGGCTCGGGTGGCGCCGGTCCTCAATGGCCTGGGCACCGTCAAGTACGAAGAGCTGTTCGTGGTCTACCGGCGGGTGGACGAGCTGCTTCGCGGGGCGGGGCTGGAGATCGTCGAGCCGGACGTGGGTGAGCTGGTCACCAGCCTCGACATGGCCGGTGTCTCGCTGACACTGTTCTGGCTCGATGGCGAGATGGAACGCTGGTGGCGGGCGCCGGCGGATGCCCCGGGATATCGCAAGGGGAGCGTGACGCCCGCCGAGGCCATCGACCCGGCCGAGGTGGAGAGTGCCGCCCGGCGCGAGATCCCGCCGGCCACGGAAGCCTCGCAGGCACTCGCCGCCGGCGTGGTGGCGGCACTGGAGGCCCTGGCCGCGACCGTCGACGAGAACGCCGAGGCGCTGGGGCGCATCGACGCGGTGGCCGGAGACGGCGATCACGGTATCGGCATGCAGCGCGGCAGCCAGGCTTGCCTGGACGCGGCCAGGGAGGCCCTGCACGGCGGTGCGGGCGCCGAGACGGTGCTGCGCTGGGCCGCCGAGCGCTGGGCCGACCGGGCCGGTGGTACCTCCGGGGCGATCTGGGGTGTGATTCTGACCTCCATCGGCGAGGCCCTGGGGGACGAGCAGCCGCTGGCCGCCGAGCGTCTGGCCGCCGGGGTCTCCGCCGCCAGTGCCAGCGTCATGAGCTTTGGCAAGGCCAAGCCCGGCGACAAGACCCTGGTGGATGTGCTGGTGCCCTTCGCCGAGCGCCTGTCACAGGCAGTGGCGACGGGCGAAGGGCTGGTTGTCGCCTGGGAGCATGCGTCACAGCGGGCCCAGGAAGCCGCGGAGGCGACCGCCGAACTGCTGCCCAAGGTGGGGCGTGCGCGCCCCTTGGCCGAGAAGAGTCTCGGCACGCCGGACGCCGGGGCCACGTCCCTGGCCATGATCATCCGAGCCCTGGTGCCGGTGCTGAAGCGCTGCGCGTGAGGGCGGCCCCATCGCCGGACGGCCGAGGTTCCCGCGCTTTGCGGGAACCTGGCTTATATGGGATATGCTAGGGGCCGCCAAGAAACGCGCCGGGAAGAATGGGATGAAAGAACGTCAGGACTCTAACGATATCGACTTGATGACCGAGATCGCCACCCTCTATTACGTGCAGGGGGAGACACAGGAGGTCATCGCCAACCGCCTGGGGCTGTCCCGGGTCCGGGTTGGGCGCCTGCTCAAGCGGGCCCAGGCGGAAGGCATCGTCGATGTCCGGGTGCGCCAGCATCCGGCGGTCAGCGCAGAGATCGAGCAGGAGCTCAAGCGCCGCTTCGGCATCAAGCGGGCGCTGATCGCGCTGGATAATGCCGACGCCGACGTGCAGCGATCCGCGGTGGCCAGCCTGGTGGCGGATCATCTTTCCCGCAGTCTGGCCGAGGGGCAGATTGTCGCCGTGGGCATGGGGCGCAACGTGGGGGCCGTGGCCGACAACGTCTTCGGCGCCGAATCGCTGGATGTGTCTTTCGTCTGTGCCATTGGGGGCTCGCTGCGGGCCGGCGAGTACATGAACCCGGACCATATCTGCCGGCGCCTGGCGAGCAAGTTCGGCGGCGAGAGCGAAACCCTCTATGCCCCGGCGCTGGTGCAGAACAGCGAGTTGCGCAATGCCCTCTACGAGAATCCTACCGTGCGGCAGACCCTGGATCGGGCGCGTCGCGCGGACATCGCCTTGATCGGCGTGGGGGATGTCAGCGAAAACAGCAACATGGTGCGCATGGGCTGGTTCACGGCGCAAGAGATCGCCGAGGCGCGCCTGTCCGGCACCGTGGGTGACGTCATGGGCTATGACTTCATCGACATTGATGGTCGCCCGTCGGCCACCCCCATGCAGGGCCGGGTGATCGGTCTCAATATCCAGGACCTGATCCGTATTCCCGATGTCGTCGCCATCGCCAGCGAGAACACCAAGGCGGTGGGTATCCTCGGGGCTCTGCGGACCGGCGTGATCGACACGCTGGCCACCAGCGCCACCAACGCTCACACCATCATTCGCCTCGACGAAGCGACTCGCCGCGGGGAGGCGGTCGTTTAAGTCTCCCATCGCTCTGTCCGGGTCGCCGCTCGTGGCATGCGCGGGCCCGCGGCATCGTGTCGAGTGTGTCGCTGCCGCCGACGGCGCCCGCTGTGGCAGTCGAGCCTGCCCGTTTCGCCAGGGAGGCGCCCACCCGTGCCGGAAGCGCTGCCGAGGGTCTCATGTGAGAGCCGGCGGCGTGTCGCATTGGGAGGGCGCGTCGCGGTGTGGGGGTATCTGCTCGGACGGCCAGTTGCTGCGCAGCAGAGGAGAGGCGCCCCGCCTCGAATCGCTCACCGCTGGGAGCGCTGTCTCGGGCACTGACAGGGATGGTGGCGCATCGCTGTTGCGGCCCGCCTCCGAGACTATCCTGGGATGATCCTCTTCGCCGTTCCGCTTTCGGCGGCACGGTTGCCCTGCGGGCAGGCGATGTCTGTCCCTTGAGCATCGTCGGCTGGTAGGTCTGGTAGGTAGCAGTGGGTCCTTGCTGTTCATATGTTCATCCTATGCTCACATAATCCGCCGATGCCATCGATGAGGTGGTCGGCTCATGCTGCAGTGCAATGCGTGAGGCATCAAAATAATGCATTTTAATCAATAAGTTGCACTGTAAGCCTAAAGTATAAGAAGAGAATGTCTGCGACATGGATTGACTCGACTATCCTGCAAGGTGTTAATTCATATGTGCAGGCATGGATCTTTTGTAACGCCTAGAGGTCAAAGAGGAGGCTCTCATGAACAATGCACACAACGCCGGTGGGAAGGTCAGCCCGGAAGTCCCCGCCACGATGCAAGCTGTCGTTGCCTATGCGCCAGGCGACTATCGGTTGGAGGAAGTGTCCGTGCCCCAAGCGGGAGACGGGGAAATCCTGGTAAAGATCGAAGCCTGTGGTATCTGTGCCGGGGATCTCAAGGCATATGAGGGGGCGCCTAGCTTTTGGGGCGACGAAACACAGCCTGCTTATATCAAGGCGCCCATGATTCCCGGCCATGAATTCATCGGTCGAGTGGTCAAGATGGGCCCCGGTGCGAAGGGTTTTGAAATCGGTGATCGTGTTATTTCTGAGCAGATCGTGCCGTGCTGGGACTGCCGGTTCTGCAACCGCGGTCAATACTGGATGTGTGAAAAGCACGATGTCTATGGGTTTCAGAATAATGTGAATGGAGGCATGGCAGAGTATATGGTGTTTCCCAAGGAGGCGATCAATCATAAGCTTCCTGAAGATATGCCAATGGAGAAAGCCGTACTCGTGGAACCCTATTCATGTTCCGTTCATGCGGTGAAGCGTGCCCAGATTGAACTGGGGGATGTGGTGGTGCTTTCGGGAGCCGGTACCTTGGGGCTGGGGATGATCGGTGCCATCAAGAAATCCGGACCGTCGAAGCTGGTTGTGCTCGATCTGAACAACAAGCGGCTGGAGCTGGCCAAGAAGTTTGGGGCGGATATCGTTCTCAACCCTGCCGAGGATGATGTCGTTTCCTATGTCAAGGATATGACGGATGGATACGGTTGCGATATCTACATTGAAGCGACCGGTGCTACCAAGTCGGTGGAGCAAGGGCTCTTCATGCTGAGGAAGTTGGGGCGATTTGTGGAGTTCAGCGTATTCAAGGATCCGGTAACCGTTGACTGGAGTATTATCAGCGACCGGAAGGAGCTCGATGTCCTTGGCGCTCACCTCGGACCATATTGCTACCCTCTCGTCATCGAGAATATCGGTAACGGCGACTTCCCGACGGAGGATGTCGTCACGCATCAGCTGCCTCTGGAAAAGTTCCATGAGGGGCTCGAACTCATGAAAAGCAATCCCGATGCCTTGAAGGTGGTTCTGATCCCGAGCTGACCGATAAATAGGCCTTGTCGCTTGTTGCCGACGCTAAAAGCGGTTGGGTGGCAAGCGGCACTACACTAGCAAGTGGAGTTCTGAACCATGGCGATGTCTCTCAGATCAGAACCTGTCGCCAAGAGGCGAGCAAGAATATACTTTTCCCTGACTGTTGCCTTCATGCTGGTACTCCTCATGGCCTTGGATACCAAGGTGGTCAGCATCAGCGAGCAAGAAGAAGTGCTCGGCTTTTCTGCCGAGCGATTTGGTGAGGAGAATTTTCCCGACGTCAAAGAGTATATTGAAGACAAGGCGGTAGATGTCAAAGAGCTGGCCTCCGAGGTCTTCCAGGACTCGACGGCAGCCGGGGAGCGTTACGGCGTCTCGGCAGGCATTGGCTTCGTCGTGCCGGTAAGGCTTTCGGGAACCGTCCTGGAAGGGAAATCGGGAATCCATGAACTGGATGTGGCTGGAGTGCCGGATGACCTGACAATTCGGGTGCAAACCGGTCCTGCTATCAATGGCACATCGCTTCGTGACGCCACCGGTACCATCCAGTTCGGGGACTTCACGAACCAGATCGAGTATCAGGATGCGGGAGCGGCTCTGAATAATGAAATGAAAGAGCAGGTTCTCGAGGGTATCGACAGGGATGGCCTGGTCGGACAATCCGTGGAAGTGGTCGGGGTTTTTACACTGATCAATCCCAAGAATTGGCTCTTGACGCCGGTGGGCTTCGAGATCATTAATTGAGGCTGATGACCATGTTGCATGAACAGGCCGTGGCCGATAATAACCTCGCAGGCACTACGCTGGGCGAGCCGATATTGTCAGCACGAAATGTGGCGAAGTCGTTTGGCAGCGTGCAGGCCTTGAAAGAGGTGAACTTCGATGTGCATTGCGGTCAGGTGACGACGCTATTCGGTGAGAATGGCGCCGGAAAGTCAACCCTCATGAAGATATTGTCTGGTGTCATACAGCCAACTTCGGGGGAGATTCTTCTGGAAGGCACCCCTGTTAATTTCTCATCCACCACAGATGCTCAAGAACTCGGCATCTCTATCATTCACCAGGAATTGAGCCTGGCTCCGAACCTTAACGTTCGTGACAATATCTTCATGGGACGTGAAATTGTTGGTGCTGGTGGTGTCGACTTCAGGGAGGAGGAGAGGCAGGCCCAGCTGCTGATGGATGAGCTCGATGAACCCATCCATCCACTGACACCGGTTGAGGATTTGCGTGTCGGGCAGCAACAGATCGTGGAAATAGCCAGGGCGCTTTCCACAAACTCCAGAATATTGATCATGGATGAGCCCACCTCAGCACTCAGTGCCTCTGAGGTTGAAGTGCTGTTCCGGGTTATCAAGGACCTCAAGAGTAAGGGAGTGTCAATCGTATACATATCCCACCATCTCGAAGAGGCGCTTCAGATTACTGACCATGCAGTGGTTCTTCGCGATGGTGTCATGACCGCATATGCGGAAAGAAAAGACATTGATCTGGAGTGGATCGTCAGGAACATGGTCGGTGAAGGATTTGACCTGGGGTCGGCTCCACTTGGGTATGAGATGGGGGGCATCGCTCTTTCTCTGCAGGATGTCTCGGTTCCCGATGAAGCCCTGCCCGAGAGATCGGTCGTCGATGGCCTCTCCCTGGACGTGCGTGCCGGCGAGATCGTGTGCATTTATGGGCTGATGGGAGCAGGGCGCACCGAGCTTCTGGAAAGTGTTGCCGGGCGTACTCCGATGTCGAACGGCAAGGTCTTTCTGAAGGGTGAAGAGGTTTCTCAGTGCTCTATTGCCGAGAGGATCGAAAAAGGTCTCGTGCTAGTCCCGGAGGACCGTCAGCGGGATGGCCTGGTTCAAACCATGTCGGTGGGTGAGAACTTGTCCCTAGCCAGTATCGGAGCCTTTACCAGGAAGTTGATGACGTCGCGCGAGCTTGAGCAGGATGTGGTTGATTCATCAATCCGGAAGGTTCATATCAAGACCAGTGGCGGTGAGGCGGAAATCGGCTCCTTGTCCGGCGGAAATCAACAAAAGGTCGTCATTGGAAAAATGCTCGCTACCGATCCCGATGTGGTCATGCTCGATGAGCCCAGTCGTGGCATAGATATTGGCGCTAAGGCCGAAGTCTTCAAATTGCTGAGCGAAGGAGCTCGGCAAGGCCTGGCCGTCGTCTTTTCCACCTCTGAGGTTGGTGAATGCCTGAGCATTCCTCATAGGGTGATCGTGATGAGGAAGGGCAGGATCTCAGCTGAATTCGGGCCGGGTGTGACGAAAGAAGAAATCATGGCTGCCTCTGGTGAGTCCGTGGCTGCTTGAGCAAGTAACAACAGAGGTGATGGAAATGTCTGATCTTGAAAAGCCTTCAGCGAAGCGTGACGGGTTCAATATAGACATGGTCAGGGTGCTGCTCGAGGGAAGGGCATTCTTTGCGCTGATTGCTATTATCATCGTTTTTTCTATCTTGTCGCCGGTCTACTTCTCGGTGGGCAATTTTCTCACCATGTCATCGCATGTGGCCATCTTCGGGCTGCTCGGTATCGGCATGCTGTTCGTCATATTGACTGGAGGCATAGATCTCTCGGTTGGTTCAACGCTGGCATTGGCGGGTGTGTTTGCCGGTTTTCTCTTGGAGGGAGTGCCGCTGGAAGCCTTTGGCGTGGTTATTTACCCTTCCGTCTGGGTAGTCGTCGTGTTGACGTGTGCATTAGGGGCATTCGTGGGTGCCGTCAACGGGATTCTGGTTGCTTACTTCAGGGTTCCTGCCTTCGTCGCGACTCTGGGAATGCTCTATGTGGCACGTGGTGCTGCACTGTTGATGACCGACGGTCTTACGTATAACAAGCTTGGTGGCAGTCCGGAACTGGGGAATACCGGGTTTGATTGGCTGGGTTTCAATAAGCTCTTCGGGATTCCTGTCGGTGTCTTGATCCTGCTCGCTGTGGCCGTGGTTTGCATGCTGGCGTTGAGCCGAACTCCTTTTGGACGCTGGGTGTATTCTACGGGGGGGAATTCCAGGGCCGCAGAACTCTCGGGTGTTCCTGTCAAGCGGGTCAAACTCTCTGTCTACATGATTTCTGGAGTCTGTGCCGCGCTGGCAGGTGTCGTCCTGGCCTCCCAGTTGACTTCCGCCGGGCCGACTGCGGGCACGACGTACGAGTTGACTGCGATTGCCGCCGTGGTGATTGGTGGGGCCTCTCTGATGGGCGGGCGTGGCTCTGTACGCAATACCCTGCTAGGCGCTTTCGTGATTGGTTTCCTGGCAGATGGCCTGGTGATTATCGGCGTATCGGCATATTGGCAAATGGTTTTTACTGGCAGCGTGATCGTGTTCGCCGTTCTGCTGAACAGCGTCCAGTATGGATCCAAAAGAAAGAGCGCCAAGAGCGCCGATAAAGAGAAGGTCAGTGCAAAGGTTTCCAAGGCTCAAGCTGTATAGTGTGGTTCGGGTCTGGGGAAGACAGCCGATGTTGGCTTAACAAGCATAAACAAGAGGTATTCAATCGTGATGTCAAAAAGCAAAAAGATTCTTATCGCCGCGCTAGCCGCTACGGTTCCGTTCATCGGTAGTGGAGCCATGGCTCAAGAAAAGGGCCTGATTTCGATCATCGTGAACGATATGTCGAATCCCTACTGGCAGACTGAAGGCACCATTGCCGAACAGACTGCAAGGGAGCTTGGCTATGAGGCCAACGTGAGCTCCCATGTCGGGGATACCAATACCGAGAGCAACCAAATCGATACCGCCATTACCAATCAAGCCAGTGCCATCATCCTGGATCCGGCAAATGCGGATGGCTCGATCGGTGCGGTTCGGAAGGCCGTGGATGCGGGGATTCCTGTCTTCATTGTCAATGCGGAGATCAATCAGCAGGGTCTCGCGAAGGCTCAGCTCGTTTCCAACAATGCACAAGGCGCCGCGCTAGGGGCGCAGGAATGGGCGCAGCAGCTCGGAGGGGAGGCCGCCTATGTCGAGTTGATGGGCCCTCCCTCTGACAATAACGCGGCGACTCGCTCCAATGGCTACCAGACCGTGCTGAGTCAATATCCGGACCTGGAGAAGGTTGCATCCGACATCGCCAACTGGGACCGTACCGAGGGGCGCAACAAGATGCAGAGCATGCTGCAGTCCAATCCGGGCATCAAAGGGGTCATCAGTGGTAATGATGAGATGGCCCTTGGCGCCATTGCTGCCCTCAAGCAAGAGGGTAAGCTTGACGGTGTCGTCGTGGGCGGCTTCGACGGTTCCCCCGATGCGGTCGATGCCGTCAGGGCCGGCGAGCTGGCTTACACCGTCCTGCAACCCGTCGCTGTGTTTGCAGAAGAAGCCGTCCGGATTGCCGACCGCTATATTCGCACCGGAGAAACTGGCCTCGAGAATGAGAAGAAACTGTATGACTGTATCCTCGTGACGCCGGACAACGTCGATCTTTATGCTTCGCCTTTCGTCTTGGAGGGCTAAGAAGGCCAAAGAGAAAGGGGCGCCATGAGCGCCCCTTTCTCTTGCCGAATGCCATCAGCCGTTAGTGGCGGGCTCAGCCCTCCAGCAGCGCCTGGGCCTGCTCGACCACGTTCGCCACGGTGAAGCCGAAGTGCTGGAACAGGTCGCCCGCCGGGGCGGACTCGCCGAAGGTGCGCAGGCCGATCACCCGGCCGTCGAGGCCCACGTACTTGTGCCAATAGTCGGGGTGTCCGGCCTCGATGGCGAGGCGCCGGGTCACGGCGCGGGGCAGCACGCGCTCGCGGTACTCGGCGTCCTGGCCGTCGAAGCGGTAGGCCGAGGGCATGGAGACCACGCGCACCGCGTGCCCCTGGCCCTCGAGCTGGGCCGCGGCGTCCATGGCCAGCGCCACCTC
>SBLD01000037.1 GCA_004551485.1 Billgrantia azerbaijanica
GTCACCAGCAAGGAAAGGTCATGCGGGTCGGGGGGACAATCTGTTTTGATGATTTATGGACTTATAGCTCCGGCGTCGACACATGGTGTCTCGGAGTTTCGGTCGCCTGACCGGTGATCCCGCCGACCTGCGCGAGGCCATGCGGCAGCACGCCGCCAGAGCGGGGGAGAAACTGCGCCGCCAGGGCAGCGTGACCGCCGCCGTCATGGTGTTCGTGCGAACCAACCCCTTCATGACCGACCAGCCGCAGTACCGCAACAGCGCCGTGGTACCGCTGCCGCACCCCACCGACGACAGCCGCACGATTCTCGCCGCGGCCCAGCGAGGCCTCGGCGCCATCTTCCGCAAGGGCTACCTCTACCAGAAGTGCGGCGTGATGCTGCTCGACCTCAGTGCCGACGCCACCCGACAGCTCTCGCTGGACGAGACCCCGCAGACCGAGGCCAAGCGCCAACGCAGCCGGCGACTCATGGACACCGTGGACAAGCTTAACCGAGAGCTTGGCCGGGACACCGTGCGACTCGGCCTTCCGCGCCACGGCAACGCCTGGGCATTGCGCTGCGAGCGGCGAACGCCACGGTACACGACGCGGTGGGATGAGCTACCGATAGTAAAATTATGAGCCCACATCTACTGTCATTCACAGATTTCAGTAGCACTCCATGTTGCCTCAAATTCAATGATCCCAGCCGCACTTGCAAGAGCGCGAATCTGTTGCGGCCTCGCTCGCATTCCACACAACTCATCCAGCGTAGATTCAATAGCAGATATTATTTCTGCGCGCATTTCTTCTGCGCTCTTCGTGAAAGGATTCCAAGAAGAAGCCACCTCGGATGCAGACTCTCCCATGCCGCCATAATGAACGGCACCAGCACTACTAATCTGTATTGGCTGAGAAGACTCACCCTCAGGTATAGCCAGATATTCTACCTCTCCTATGCTTGAACGATTCAAATAAAGATCATACTCAGAAGCCCCTTCTAAATCAATATCACCAAAACCCTCAGCCCAAACACCCTGCATCTCAAAAGCTTTCTTCAAGTTCTCACCGGAAATATCCTTACCATAGGGAACCCACTCCCTACTCTGTGAAGGAGCCACCCCTTCAATTTCTACAGCAGTACCGTCTGGAAGTCGCAACTCAGAAGAACCAAGACCCACTGTAGCGCTACCCACCCCTTCATCTTGAGCTTGCAATATCTGCGAAAAAGCCGCCATAGCCACAGCCCCAAACATAAGCACGCTTCGTAGCATAACCACTCCCTCCTTTATTATTCATCAACCAACTTAAGTGTATTGCAATTTTCAACAGATGCCAGCCATAAAAAAGAACCAAAGAAAATAACCATACCACCAACTCAAAAGTTTCAACGCAAATTAACACTTATGTATTAAAAGCTTGATCAGAAAGCGGCAGAAGGCTATGAAGAACCCGCTTGTCACCCATCAGAGCGGTTGATCAAGCTGCTACACTCACGACGCCTTCTGCCAGGGAGCCCAACGATGCGCCTGCTTGCAATTGCCATGACCAATTTACTGGCCGTGCTGCCTACCATGGCCGCGGCAGAATTCCCTTCCTCATTCTCGGCTGCGAAGCGCCTTGCAGAGCAGGAGATCTACTACGATCAGGATCTCACCTTCTACTGCCAATGCAACTTCGACGTCGAGGAGGGGCCGGAACTCGCGAGCTGTGGGTACGAGGTGCGCAAGCAGCCGAAGCGCGCTAATCGCATCGAGTGGGAGCACATCGTCCCCGCCTTCGATCTTGGGCGGCAGTTTCGATGCTGGCAGGAAGGCGGCCGGGATAATTGTCGCTCCACAAACCCCACGTTTCGTCGCGCGGAAGCTGATCTGCATAACCTGGTCCCGACCATTGGCGAAGTGAACGGCGATAGGTCGAACATGCGCTACGGTATGGTTGCCGGTCTCGATGCATACCAGTACGGTCAATGCCAAGCCCAAGTGTCATTTGAAGAGGATGCCTTTGAGCCCCCTGCCCGCGTCCGCGGTGATATTGCCCGCACCTACTGGTACATGCGCGACGTCTACAACGTCCGCATCAGCCGCCAGCAACAACAGCTGTTCACCGCCTGGGCGAATATGGATCCAGTGGACAGTTGGGAGCGTGAGCGCAATCGACGGATCATGGTTGTCCAAGGCAATGGGAACCCCTATGTGAGTGACGACAGTATTCCGGCTGCCCCAGCCCAGCCGACTGAACCTGAAAGCAGCCTGTTCAGCTGTAGCCCGCGGAAGACCTGCGGAACCATGGCGTCATGTGAAGAAGCCATGTTCCACCTGCAGCAGTGCGGCAATGGCCGGCTGGATCGGGACAACGATGGCATACCCTGCGAATCGATATGCCGTTAGGCCCAACAGCTCCAGCACTCATTTTTTATTATCAGGGTTCTCAACAAAGCCAGAAAACCGTGGGTCGTCTTTCCAGCTATCTGGAAACTTGTAATGCTTGATCAACGAAGGATCTCTTCGACTTTCCCTAAAGATATATTCATAGCATGAAGAGATTATGCTTCCGCACAACCCCATCAACCTATCACACTCTTTCTCAGTGAGATCCAACGCTTCATCATAAACGAATGTGGGGAAAAAGCACGGCTCTTCATCTTCAATGGAAACATTGATCCATCGGCTTTTGAAGTGCATCTCCTCTTGATCAGAGTGGGCAAACTTCTTATTCCGGAGGTAGAACACCTTCTCTTTCAAGCACAAGTCTTCATCATCAAAGACATGCCCAATCTCAGGAAAAGCCTTGGCAGCCAAGGGGCGACAGAACGCGACGATTGCCTGCGTTTCATAGCATTGAAACCGGCGCATATCCTTTTTTTTATAAGACTTCCCAAACTCTCTATCTTCTTGAAGAATTGCCAGAGCCGAATTGGCTTGCTGCATGTCCCAAACGGTATAAATTGCGCGGTCCATAATATCTTGGGCCGTGAAGCTCCATTTTCCCATCCTGCATCCCCACTTTCCCGTTCCCAGTCAGACCAAGCAGGTCATAAAGGTACATTTAAGCTGACGGATCAGTCCGATTTCAACATTATCAACTATGCTTGATTGGTTGCATGAACCATCTCGCCACGGCTACTGAAGCACACGCCCTGCCCCACCGCGATGTCATCAAGGCGTAGGCTGTGCCAGCCAGTGTTGTAAGCGATCAGCTACACAGCACCGACGTCACACTGGCTCGATCAGGTCAGGCCCATCATTCGCCGGGCGGTTGACCCTGGTACTCACCGCCCAGTGGGTGAGCAGCTCCGCATCCAGGTGATGGACGACGTGGCGCAGCGTCTCGCGATCGGTCAGGTGGGGGTCGAGCCACGGCTCGAGGCTGGCGTCGTCGAGGGCCATCGGCATACGGTCGTGGATCTCGGCGGCACAGCCCCGCGCCGGCTCGGTGAGGATGGCGCAACCAGGTGCACCGTCAGGCCGCTCGGTCCAGATCCCTGCCAACCAGAGCGGCTCACGGTCACGCCGTGCCAGGTAGTGAGGCTGTTTCCTGCCATCCACCTGCAGCCATTCATACCAGCCATCTGCCGGCACCAGACAGCGGTGGCGGGCGAACGCGGCGCGGAAATAGCGGCTGGTGGCCACGCCCTCGCTCTTGGCGTTGATGGGCTCCGGCGCCTTGCCGGTGGCCCAGCGCGGCCGGTATCCCCACCACACCTGGTCCAGCCCCAGCGGGGCCCCCTCATCAGGATGACGAACCGCGGCGATCCACGTGCCCGGCGCGACGTTGTAGCGGGGCTCGAGGTCGAGCTCGGGTTGCGCCAGCGGCAGCCGCAGGGCCTGGGAGAGCCGGGCCGGATCGCTGTGGAGGTCATATCGTCCGCACATGCACTGATGGTAGCTGGTGCGGCTGGGTGATGCCCCAGTGCTATGGCGCTGGAAGAGTAGCGGGGTATCCGCCGTCATCAGGTAAAACACTACTCTGGTTCCGTGAGCGCACTCTCTGCGCAGACCCATCCGGGAGGGTCGCAAAGCTGGCATATACGGTCCAGTAATCCTCGATATAAATAGGTGGCGGATCAATTTCCCCCACCATGAATCCGACGGTGACGTATAAGACGCCCTCCACAAGCTCAGCAGAAAAAGAGCACGCTATCTCATCAAAATACACTCGGGTGGGAAGATTACTCCCCCCCACTGTGGGATCATTCCAGGTATCTGGCGGTACAAACCTGACCGCAGTATTTGGCAGAAACAGCCCCAGCTCCGTCAGGAAAATGGAAGTCCCGCCATATCCAACGATGTTATCAACGAGATTCCAGTATGTCCCATCGCTGGCCCATTCATAAAACGTTGTTGGCGACGTGTATTCCTTGCAGACAAAGTGGTGCACGACCCTTGTGCGCGACTTGATGAATGCTCTCTGTGACTGACCTTTATAATTGAAAGCACACGACATCTCCCACAGAACGCTTGACACCACCTCGCTCATTGACAGGCTTTTCTCGACAAGCTCGATAGTCATCTGATCGAGCACGCTAGTGGCGCCATAGCTAGCCGTCCTCTCTGATGCGATGACTGATCTCGGTACGTAAAAGTACCCCGTTCTCCCGATGTGTTGAATACTGCTAGTCGGGCTGAGAAGCTCCATTGGTTGGCATCCATCAGTGCTACTCGAGGCAACACGCCACCTGTCTGAAACAACATCACCGTTATACATAGCTCCAGACAGGAGGTTTCTCGTAAAATCAATGAAGCACTCCCTCGGCTCCTGCTCAAACCCCACCACCATCGGCTGTTCCGTGCTCCCCGAGAACGCCACCAGCACCCGGTCGCCGTTCTCGAACGCGGCGCCATTGCAGTCCATGTACAGGATCGGCACGCCGGTGTAGCTGCCTTGGGCGTTGACCGGTAATCCCTGCTGGCTGCTGGTCGCCGCATCCAGGGTGATGTCGCAGAGATCGTTGTCGATGTTGCTGATCGTGGCGATGCGGAACGTCGGTCGCCACTTCTGCCAGCCGGGCATCATCGCCAGATTGTAGAACACCGAGGCCGGAGTTCCGGCCAGGGCGGGCTGGATGGCGCCGTCGGTGCTGGCCGACCACGCTGCGCCGTCATCAAAGCCGGGCTTGATGATCACCTGGCCGATCTCGCCGGGCACTTCGGCGGTGGCCACCTCGCCGGAGAGATCCTCGGTGTAGTCGGCGCACCAGGCCTCGATCTGGCGCAGCGGCGGCAGGGCATCGATGCGATCGATACGCGACTGGGCGGCGGCGCGCTGCACTTCCAGCAGGCGTTGATGAGTGCGCAGGCTGTCGCGGTCGCGGGCGGCGTCGAGCACCGCCTGAGCGTGCTCGGCCAGGTCGATGTCGCTCTCGCCGACCTCTTCCATGTCGAGCCGGTACTGCTCGATGGCGGCATCCTGATCGGCGGCAGCGGCGTCAACGGCGGCCTGGGCGGCGCTGAGCTGCTGGTCCAGATCGTTGATGCGCCCGTCGAGCTCTGCCACCCGCTGAACGGCCAGCGCCCGAGCACTCTCGGCCCGGGCGCGGTCCTCGACGATCTCGATGGTGTAGCGACCCTCCCCGTGGGCGCTGATGATCCTACCCTTACCCATCTTCGAGCACCTCCATGAACTCGCTGCGCGCGCCGACGAAATACTGGATCGTGCCGACCATGAACGAGCTGCCGTCTCCATCGATGGCCACCTGACCGGGGCGCAGCAGCAGGTCAATCTGGCTGCGCACGCGGCGCACGCCCTGGTTGACGCTACGGTACGAGATGCCGCGCAGCTGGCGGGCGAGGCTGCCCTGGGGTGGCAGCGGCCCGTAGCCGGAGACGGTAAGCGTGTCGCGGCCGCCGCCCTCGTCGTGGCGGATGATCTGCAGCGGCGCGGAGGCGATGGCCTCCAGCTCGGTCAGCGTGTCGTCGGGAGCACGCAGCCCCATCAGCACCTGCATCGGGGCGCCATCCACCAGCGCGGCCAGGTGCTCGCTGCCGTTGGGGATCACCGCCTGCAGGAACGACTGGCCCTGCCTCCGCATCGTCGCCTGGAACGAGCTCATGCGCACGCGGTAGGCGCCGATCTCCAGCAGGTAAACGGTGCGCAGCTCGAACTCCGCCGGCGGGTGCTCCACCGCCCCCGGCACGTAGACCAGGCGCCAGCCGGCGCCGTTGACAGGCCGGGTGTTGAGCGCGGCAGTGCCGATACCGCCGGGGCGCGGCCGGCGCTGGTAGCCGCCCTCCGGCTCGCTCTCGACGCCAGCCCGCACGGTGGCATTGAGGGCCGCCGCGTTGAGCGGTTGGGCGTTGAGCGCCATATCACAGCTCCATCACATAGCCGCGGAAGACGATCTTGGCCTGGTAGGTCGTGCCGGTACCGGCCACGGCCGTGGCCACGCGCAGACTGGTCACGCCATCGGCGACCAGCGGGGCGTGACTCTCGCGGCCGCCCACGACGGTTTTGCCCACCGGTGTGCTGGCAAGAAACGCCGCCGGCGTCACGTCATCGGGCCCCACGGAGATCTCGGGACTGCCGCCGGCCGTGTCGCTGGCGACGATCACCACGTCGATGCTGTCGATGAACAACATGGCATTTGCCGGCATATCCAGAGTGACGGTGTCACCGGCGGTTGTAAGGTCGAGCGCATGAGTCGCTAGCACCACCTGGGCTGCTGATTGACGGCAGGCCGCTGGCGAGGTGTATCCGGATTCCCACCCAGCCGACACCGGCACCTTTGCCACGTAGGGCAAGGCTCCCATCGTCATGCCGCCTTCAAGCGTCGTATCCGGACCAGGGCCGAGAGCCACAGATTCAACCGCTGACGCTCTAGCGAACACCCCGAGTGCAGACGCCCTGCCTGCGGTGGCAGCAGAGGCAGGACCCAACGCCCCGGCATGGTCAGCCGATGCCGCAGAATGTCGCCCCACCGCGATGGACTCGACACCACCCGCTGACGCACTGGCGCCAAGAGCCATCCCATGATTCTTCGTTGCCGACGCGCCCACGCCCACGGCAATGGCGCCCATGCCATCCGCTTGAGGATCGCCACCTTGCGAGCCCACCGCAGTGTCGTAGCCAATTGCGATGCTCTTTTCGCCGAACGCCTCAGGCATGGCACCAACCGCAGTCGCGCCGAGCGCAGCCGCAACGGCATAGGCGCCCAGCGCAGTAGATTCATCGCAGTTGTCGCCGTATGGGCTGCCAGCATAGGCCCCCAGCGCTGTCACGCCGCTACCACGACCGATGGCCCAGGAGCCAATGACGGTAGAGCCTCCCCAGTATTCGGAGGCGCCATCGTACAACTCCGGCGCCTGTCCGATGACCAGAGTATCGGCTGCCCAGTACTGCAGCCCAGTTGGTGTGAGCTTGTTCATGTCATGATCCAGCCCCACCCATCTGATCGCTTCAGCATCGTGATCTGCAGGCAGCCGGGGCAGTAGCTCGTACCAGCCCAGCACACCCGCCGTCAGCCGCTGGCTCACCCCATCCCCTACGGCCCACGCCTGCGCGGTCGTGCCCTCTTGCGCGCGGGTAACGGTCAGCGTGTCGCCGCTCACGCCGGTTACGTGCACGATCTCGCGCGAGGTCTCGTTGCCGTTGCTGTCGACGTGGAACAGCGTCAGCACATAGACGAGATCCGCGCTGGCGTCGCTCATCTGGCTGCCGCCGCCGTCCAGGGTGATGGTGGTGTCGGTGTCGGCCACCGCCTGGGCGAGGATCTGCTCGAAGTTGTTGATGAAGGCGTAGCGCATGGGTCACCTCGGGAAGCGGGCATGAAAACGCCGCCTCGAGGGCGGCGCGGGTGGGTGCGTCTGGGTGGCTGGGCTCAGGCCGTGCCGGTCACCAGCAGGGTCAGGCGTTGGTCGCGATCGCTGTACTCGCTGGCGGTGGCGGTGTAGGCGCCGTCCGCCAGCGAGACGATCAGGCCGCCGTGCAGGCGCAGCAGGCGCTTGGCGCGCGCCACCAGGGCCGGCGGCTGGCCCTCGAGCGAGATGCGCAGCGTGCGGTCGGCGGGCGTGTAACCGCGGTTGGTGATCGCCGCGCCGCC
>SBLD01000038.1 GCA_004551485.1 Billgrantia azerbaijanica
CGCGCAGCTGCACCTTCTCGATGATCTGCCACATCACCATCTCGAGCGCCGGCTCGAGGCCGCTGCTGTCGATCTGGATCAACCCGTCGCCGTTGCGTAGCGCATCGGTCTTGGCCTCCAGCGCCTTGATCTGCGAGTCGATCAACCGCGCCTGCTGCTCGGCGGCTTCGCGCTGGATGTCGAGCTGCTGCTCGATGGCGTTTTCCAGGTCCCACTGCTGGCTGAAATTGAGCCCATCACTGGCCAGGGTGCCGAACAGGTTGTTCACCGACTCGCCCATGGCGGCGATGGTGTCGCTGGTCGCGCCCAGGATCGCCTCGATGCGCGCGGTGTCGGCCTCCAGCTCGGCGACGTTGAGCTGCACCGCGAATTCCATGGCCTTGATGCGCTCGTTGCTGGCCAGCTTCTCCAGCGCCAGCTCCTGCTCGAGCACGGCGTCGCGGGCCTTGAGGATCGCCTCTTCGGTGTTGAGCGTCTCGGTGGCCAGCGCTTTCTGCGCCTTGGCGCCGGTGTCGGCGCCGTCGCGCATCGTCTCGTAGTAGGCGGTCAGCTCGTCGAACTGCTGCTGCGAGATCAGCCCCTGGTCGAACGCGGCGCGCACCTCGGCGTAGGCGGTCTCCAGCTCGCCGAGGTTGTTGGCGTAGCGGTAGGCGCCGTCCTCCGCCTGGCTCCAGGCATCCCCCAGCCCGCCGATCTCGTCCAGCGTGCCGCGCAGCGCCTCGGCAGTGCGCTCCTGCTCGTCGGCGAACGTTTTGGAGCCCTTCCATGCCTGCTCGACCATGGCGTCGTAGTCGGTGTACTTGGCGTTCACCTCCGCCATCATCTGGGCTTCGCGCTGGCGGGCGTCAGCCTGCCGGTTGACGCCCATGACGGCCTCGGCCACCTCCTGGTTGGTGCGGCGCGTCCACTCGGCGAGATCCTCCTGCGCCTCGCCGGCGCGCACCCAGTCATCAATGGCGTAGTCGTAGACCAGCCGGCCGTCGTCGATCGCCTGGTTCTGGTCGATGATCGCCTGAGTGGCGGGGTCCACTGCATCGCCGAGGCCGGTGAACGTGGTCACCATGTCGTAGACGCCCTTGCCCACCAGGCCGGCGGCGGCAACCAGCCCCAGCGGGCCGGTCATCACGCCCACCAGGGTGCGGATGATACCGGTCGACTTGGTCACCACGCCGCCGCTGCCGGCGAAGGCGCTCATCACGCCCGTCACTGCCGTGGTGGCATTGGCCAGGGTGCTGAGCGCGAGCGCCAGGCCGCCCACCGCGCCGGCGGCGGCCACCGTGCCCGGCTCCAGCTCCAGCACCCAGCCGGCGAGCTCGGCAAGCTGCTCGAGGAACGGCCCGATAGCGGTCACGGCACCAGCGGTGTAGGAGCTCAACGTCTCGAAACCCAGCCCTACCGTCTCGATCACGCTGGCAAGCCCTTCGGCGCTGGTCAGGTCGGCGCCGTCGAACAGGTCGGCGATGGCCTCGCGCACCCGCTCGATGCCGCCGAAGAAGCTGGAGAAGTCGGCCTGCTCCAGCGCCTCGGGCAAGTTCTCGGCCACGTCGCGCAGCGTCTGTTCCATGCCCTCGAACATCGACTCGAGCTGGTCGACGAACCCCTCGAGCTGGCCACCCTGCACGCTCGCGCCGATGGCATTGAAGATCTCGGCGATGGCCTCCTGGATCCCGCCGAACTCATCGAGCAGCGGGTCGCCCACGGCGATCAGCGCCCCGCGCATGGCGTTCTGGATGCGCTGGCTGCCGTTCTCGATGTCGCCGGCCATCTTGTCGTAGGCCGCGGCCGTGGCCCCGGCGCTATCCGCCATCTCACCGATGGTCGCGGCGAACTTGTCGGCGCCCAACCCGGTGAGCGTCAGTGCGCCGTTCAGCGCCTCCACGTCGCCGAACAGCAGCGCCATCTGCTCCGTGCTGCCGCCGGTGGCCGCTCCCACCTCTTCCATCAGGCCGGCAAAGCCTTTGCTCTCAAGAGCGGCGGCGCCGAACTCGATGCCCAGCTCGGCCGCCAAGTCCTTGGCCTGCTGGGTCGGCTTGAGGATGTTTGAGATCGCCCCGCGCACCTGGGTGATCGCCTCGCTGGTGCCAGAGCCGGTGGCAGTCAGCGTGGCCACGGCGGCGAGCAGCTCGTCGAAGCTCACGCCCGCGGTGGCGGCAAGGCCGGTCACGCTGGCCAGCGAGTTGCCCAGCTCGGGCAGCGTGGTCTGGCCGCTGCGCACGGTCTGAAACAGCAGATCGCTGAAGGTGGCGGCCTCGTCCATGCCCTTGCCGTAGGCATTGAGCGAGGAGACCAGCACGGTCAGCGACTGATCAAGAGTCGCGCGGCCCGCTACCGCAAGTTGCTCGGCCTGGCGCACCGCCTCGATCGAGTCGGTGTAGTCGACGCCCGCAGAGATGGCGCTGTAGATCGCCGAGTTCACCTGGTCCAGCGCCTGGGTGCTCTCGCTGCCGTAGTCGAGGATCTCCTGGCGGAATCCACCCAGGGCCTCGGTCGGCGCGTCGATCAGCGTGGCGATCTCGCGGAACTGGCTGTCGAAGTCGCCAGCGAGCTTCACGGCGAACGCCGTGGCGGCGGCGCCGGCGGCGAGCAGCGCGCCCTCGAACTTGAACACGTCGGCGGTGAAATCAGCGAGCGGCCTGGTAGCGTCGTCCACGGCACCGGCGATGGAATCGATCTTTCGTGTGGCGCTGTCCACGCCGGCGCCCATCTGGTCGACGCCCTGGAAGATGATGGCGACGCTTTTCTCGAGATCGGCCACTGGCCACCTCCATCGAGCAGGCATGAAAAAGCCCAGCGCGATGGCTGGGCTGTTAATGAAAGCACTACATTTTAGTCAAATTTGATGTGTAGAGGACCTGGTTGCATCTTGATGACGAACTGAGAGACATGACCTCCTGGACTCAGGACCTCAATGTAGTTTTTACCATCTACAACCGCTGAGGCCGCTTCAAGTTCAGAAGTAACACGATGATCATTTACACGCAGAATCGAAAACCCCTCACTCAATTTACCATAGAAAGGTGACGCCTGGTGAATAGAACTCACTCGAAGGCCTTGGGAGGGTTTTTGAGACTCTGAAGTAGAAGCCGAGGACTGCTCCGTGTCGCACTCACTACTGGAAAATTCTTCTCCAGATTGCCTAATTTCAGCCCCCATGGCTACACGCAATTGATCACAAGAATTTTTATAAATGCCATTGACCATACTAAATAGCGCGGCCAGTAATAATGCGCCCACCGTCTGCCCTATCCCGACTGCCCAGATAAGTGGATTGATCTGAGTTGTCGTCTTCCAACCACTAGAGTTCGGCACCTCGATCTGACCATGCTCGGCAATAATAAGAAAACTAGCCACAGTGGTGATCCCAGCCAGCACCCACGTAAACACTACCCATCCATCCCAACGTTTTCTATTTGGAAACCCCATGTTATCTCCCTTCTCCTTCGCTTTCATTCCATCGGCAATCTTCAGTTCCCTGAGCGAGGGTAGCATGGCAGCGGAGGCGAGTTGCTCACCCTTTTGGCTGACACTGCAGCTCGCGCTGGTTAAAGTGGAGCTGCCAAAGCTCGCACTCCAGCGGCGTGAGCATGGCGAGCGGGAACAGATCGGGGCGCACCCGAAACAGGAACTCGCCCTTCAGGTCGCAGAGCTGGAGGGCGATTTGGATGTCTTGCTGCCTGAAGAGCGCTTCGGCTTTCCCGGCTCGGCTCCCAGGCCGGTCAGCCGGGTGATCTCGCTGGTCAGCTGGTAGAACTCCACCGGGTATGCCTCGGCGAGCTTCACGGCGAGCTGGTGATTGCACTTGGGCGCCACGCTGCCCAGCACCAGCATCTCGATGCGCTTGGCCAGGTCGTCGGGCACGCTCGCGCCAGTGCCGAGCAGCTCGCGCACCGCTTCGCTTACCTTGTCGTCGACGCCGGAGAGCAGCCCCTCGGCGATGGCAGTGCGGCTGCGGTTGCGCGCCTGCGCCTCGTTGGTCTGCGCCAGATCCGCGCCGCTCAGCCCGCGCACGCGCCAGGTGGGCGTCTCGCCCTCAGGCACGCCCTTGAAGAACGCCGCCAGGTCGGGCACCGGCACGTCCTTGGTGCGTGCATCGAACGAGGTGCTGGTGAACTTCTGGATGTCGAATTCCATGCGTCACTCATCCACGGGAAAAGAGGCCTGCCCCGGCGGCCGGGGCAGAGGTGGCGGGCTCAGGCTCAGCCGTCGAAGTCGGTGCTAGCCTGCTCGGCGGAGATGGTGGCGTTCACCGTCACGTGGTCGCCGGCCGGGTACGAGCGGGAAATGCCGAGAATGCCCTGCGTCAGCGAGAACGGCGCGCGGTTGCGGTCCTGAAACCAGCGGAACCACAGGCGCTGGTTCTTGAGCTTGACGATGGGATCGGTGATGCCGTCCTTCGCCCGATAGGTGAACGATGCCTGCCCTAGCGACCGGGAGACCGAGCCCAGCGCGCCGGAGTAGGTCTGCGTCGAGTTGACCGAGTGCGACTCATCCGCCGGCACCCAGCCCGAGCTGTTGGGCAGCTCGACGAAGATCGGCGTGTAGCCGGTCACGCTCACTTTCTTGGGCAAGTTTCCGGTGTGGATGGCCGGCAGCGCGGTGGCGAAGTGCACCTCGCCGGCGGCCGGGTCCTCGCTCCAGATCGGGAAGTCGTAGCGCTCCTGATGCACTCCCACCACCTGGAACACCTCGGTATCGGAAACCGGCGCCGCCGCTGCGGTGGTGAGACGCACCTGGGCGATCTCGATGCTGTCGACGGGGATCAGCGGCGGGCCACCGGCGGCACCGCGCTGCTCGCTGAACGACGTTCCCGCGCTGCCCTGCACCGCCACCAGCGAACCGGTGTTGTCGACGGTGATGGAGTTGATGAGGTGGGTGTCGGTAGCGGCCCGAGACACGCTCACGCTGGCGGCGGCAACGGAGAGCAGCCCGTCGGAGTCGGCGCCGGTCACGCCCGGCATATAGGCGGTGAGCGCGGCCACGTCGACAGAGTCGTTACCGCTGCCCGCCTGCACCCGGCCGCCGGTGGCCAGGCCCCACGGCACGACCGCCGTCTCGTAACCGCTGCGGCCGGACCACGGCGCGAACGAGGCCTCGAACACGGTACGGTCGCCCGTGTCGCTCATCTCCTCCCAGTCCTGATAGCTCTGCCCGGATTCGTACTCGAGCATGCCGTTCTCGGTGATCGCCATGAATGGCTCTCCTGTGTTGCGTTACGAAGGCGCCCGGCGGCCGGGCATGAAAAAGCCGCCCGTGGGCGGCGAGCAGGACTTTGTGGCGCCAAAGTTACGGCGAGCTGTTGGTGTAGGGGTCGCCCAGGTCGTGGCGCCAGCGCACCTCGAGCACGATGTCGACGCCGATGATGTCGCTGCCCGGCTCGGGGTAGTAGATAGTCGAGCCGGTGTAGCGCACCGTCTCGGCCAGGTCACCCAGGGTGCGGTCGCCGCCGGTGGCCGCGGCGATCAGGGCGGCAAGAATCGTGTTGGCCTGGGTGCTCCAAGTCTCGTGGTCGGCGTCGGCCTGGTGCACGGTCTCCACGCCCACCTGCGTGGTCACCACCGCCTGGCGGTACACCTGATCGTGCTCCACACT
Source organism: Billgrantia azerbaijanica (assembly GCA_004551485.1). Classification (GTDB taxonomy): domain Bacteria; phylum Pseudomonadota; class Gammaproteobacteria; order Pseudomonadales; family Halomonadaceae; genus Halomonas; species Halomonas azerbaijanica. The sequence goes on from SBLD01000038.1 coordinate 5,590, forward strand.
GGCGTCACTGCCGTCCCACAGGCTGATGGCCGGCAGGTTGCGCACGTCGAGCTCGCTGTTCGCCCGCTGAGCGGGGGTGCCGCCGAACGCCGGCAGGCCAGAGAGCTTGGCCGCCAGGGCGTCGAGGATCTGTTCGCGAATCGGGGTTGGCATAGGTCACTGCCTCTTGAGCAGGCGATCGGCCTCGTAGGCCAGCCGCTGCATCAGCCGGTTGCCACTGGGCGCCTGCAGATCGTCCTTCACGTCGGTGAAGACCTGGCTGGTTGACGGGCCATACAGCACCTTCAGCCCTTCACTGCGACCCAGGCCGGGGCCGTACTTGGTGCGAATGGCGATGGCCTGCACCCCGTTGCCGAAGCGGATGAAGAAGGCGCCGGGCATGCGCTGCTTGCCACCGGTGGGCTTGACCTGCACGCCGATGCCGCCGCGGGCGTACTGGCGGTGCGGGTAGCGGGTCAGCAACGTGCCGCGGGTCGGCGTGCGAATCGCGCCCATCGGCTTGCTGGTGGTGGCCTTGACGATCTTGAGCTTGTCGCGCACATAGCCGGCCTTGAGCTTGACCTGCTTGCGGATCTCGCTGCTCGCCTCGGTGCGGGTGACGCCAAGGGTGTGGTTGATCGCCCGGCTCATCGCCCGCGGGGCGCCGTTCTTGATGTGCGCCAGGTCGTCGTAGACCTCGCGCACCGCCTGCTGGTCGATGCGGATCTTGATCGGCTCCAGGGCCATGGTTCACCTCACGAACGATCAGGGGTGACGATCCAGGTGACCAGGTGGCCGTCGTCAGCCTCACGGCTCACCAGCCGCCATGTCTCGCTGCCCACGATAACGGTCTCGCCGCGCCGGGCCTCGCCCAGCTCAGCGCTGTAGCCGGTCAGCTCGGTACGCCGCTCCATGGCCGCGCCCTGCATGCCCGCCACCGTGCGCTCGATGTCGCGGTCGACGATCACCGCGATCGACACCGGGTCGCCGGTGGTGGGGGTGTAGGTGGCGAGCGACCCGGCCTCCTGCAGGATCTGCCGGGTGCCCTCGCGCACCTCGTCGTCGAACACGCCCATGGTCAGGCGCCGAGGCCGTTGCCAGCGGCAGGGCCGCCACCGGTGTCGGTTTCACCGCCACTGTCACCTGCACCGCCGCCGGCCGTGGGCGCAGGCTCGGCGGCCTTGGCCTTGGTGCGGGGCTCGACGATCACGCCGGCAGCCAGCAGGCGGTCGCGCTCGGCGGCATTCTTGGGGGTGTAGGGCTCGCCGCGGCGGGCGAGCACCTGCTTGCCTTTCTCGATCTGCCCGCGGGCGACAATGTATTGCTTGGCCATGGTGGCCTCCTATCTATGGCATCGGTTTATGGGTGCTCTGCGGCTGCATGCCGGGGCCCGCCAAGGCGGGCCGGGCATCAGACAACGGTGGAGAACAGGAAGGCGTCAGGCTCGTGGAAACCGGGCAGCGGCGCGGACTGCATCATCAGCCAGCGCACGCTGGGGTCCTTGGTGACCCAGCTCTTCGGGTAGCGGTCCACGTCGAACAGGGCGCCCTCGATGGCCTCCATGTCCTGGATGGCGGCGTAGAGCATGCCGCAGCGGCTGTTGGTCGGCCCCACGATCAGGCCGCCGGCCGGAATCATCGGCTGCTCGGTGCCCGCATCGTCGACGTACCACTCTTCGTAGGCGTAGAGATCCATGCCCGGGTCGTTGAGATAGCCCAGGTAGGTCACGCCGTCCGGCAGCTGCTCGGGGCGGATCATCCCCAGGTCGACGCGCCGTGTGTTCAGCTTGTCCAGCACGTTCTTGTTGTTCAGGAACGCTTCGGCGGCCTCGCTGCTCATCACACAGGCGTTGGCGGTGCGGCCACTGGCCTTGGCAATGCGCGACTTGTACTTGCGCAGGTGCGAGATCGGGTCGACGGTCGGGTCATCCCAGGTGTCGACCTCGGTGACGAGATGGTCAGCACTCATCTGGAAATCGATCACGTCATCGACACCATCGCCCTTCACCTCGACCTCGCCGGTGGTCAGCGCCTGGGCGGCCATCCACTCCTCGCGGCGGTTGATCTGGTCGTCCAGGTCCTCCATGTCGCGGGCGAGCTGGTCGCCGGCACGCTGCAGCGGGGTGCGGCCGGAGTAGATGTTCTCGCCGGGTTGGCGGTTGAGCAGCGCGCCAGCGCTGGTCTCCAACTTGGGCTTTACGTAGGGCGGCTGGTAGCTGCGCATGGTGGCGCCGCTACGGTCGACCACCTGGCCGGGCCGGTTGGGACGCACGAACGGGGCCATCTTGCGGTGCCCCTTGATGATGTCGATGTCGACGTACTGGGTCGGAGAGTTGACC
>SBLD01000039.1 GCA_004551485.1 Billgrantia azerbaijanica
CCCACAGCAGCAGTTGCCAACGGCAGCGGACCGGTTGTGGGAGGGCGATTTATCGCGCGAAGGCGCCGCAGGCGCCCCGGTATCTTCTGGCAGCGCTGCGCGCTACTTCGCGAGCTAAAGCTCCCTCCCACAAAGCCTTTTCACGCCAGTCTGCGAAGAACTCAATTTCATGCGATCGGATTTGCTAGACAGCGGCAGGCTTAGGCCACCGGCTGCCGCTCCGGCAGCCGCCAGCGCAGCGTGCGCGGGATCACCTGCTGGCCCACGCGGTAGTCGCCGCGCGTCGCGGCCAGCGCCGCGGTGAGCGCCGCGGCGGCGATGCGGTCGTGGTCCTGCACCGCCGAGTTGATCGGCAGCGGCAGGAAATCGAGCAGGCGGCTGTCGCCGAAGGTCGCCAGACGCAGCCCCTGGGGCAGCCCCCCCTCTTCCAGCAGCGCGTCGAAGACGCCGTCGAGCAGGGTGTAGGAGGCGGTGACCAGGGCGTCCGGCAGGCCGTGGCGGTCGAGCAGCTCGCGCATCAGCCGCGCCCCCTCGGCACGGTCGTAGTGCTCGGCGCAGAGGGTGATCGGGCGCAACGCACGACCCGCCAGCGCCTGCTGGAAGCCGACCCGCCGCTCATGGGTGATGGAGAGCGCCGGCACGGCATCCAGCCAGGCCACGCTCGCGACCGCCTCATCCAGCACCGAACGGCTCAGCCGCTCGGCCGCCTCGCGGTCGTTGCTCACCACGCTGGCGAAACACGCCGGGTCGAGCCCCCTGTCCACGGCCACCACCGGTAGGCCGTCCGTCAAGAGCTCACGGTAGAAAGGGTCGTCCGGCGGCAGGCAGCTCGCCGTGATCAGCACCTCGCAGCGCTGGGCGCGCAGCGCCAGCGCCAGGTCGCGCTCCGCCTCCGGCTGGTCGTCGGAGCCGGCGATCAGCAGTTGATAGCCCTGCTCCCGGGCGCCGCGCTCCAGGCGCTTGGCGAGCCGCGCGTAGCTGACGTTCTCCAGGTCGGGAACGATCAGCCCCAGGGTGCGGCTCGATCCGCGGCGCAGCGCGGCGGCTTGGGGGTCGACCCGGTAGCGGTGTTCCCGCACCACGGCCATCACGCGGTTGACGGTGTCGGGGCTGATGCGCCGCTCCTCCGCCTTGCCGTTGATGACGTAGCTGGCCGTGGTGCGCGACACGCCGGCCAGGCGCGCGATTTCAGCGAGTGTCATGGACCATCTCCTGTGCGATGGGCGCATTCTACGTTAGCCGGCATGCCCCACCCCCTGCCAAAGTCTAAGAACATTCACCTTGCCAAGCAGTATGAATCGATCCAGCATTAAAATCATCACAGGTGACACGATTCAGCTAACGCATCAACTGGCCAATCGGCGCTGAACCGGCAGGCGATCCTCGCCCCGTCACCCGGCGAAGACATCCGGAGCCCCTTATGTTGACCCTACGCCAGGAAGACATACGCCTCGACTGCCAGGCCACGGACTGGCGCGACGCCCTGGACCAGGCCGCCGAGGCGCTCCACGCGGCCGGCCTGGTGGCGCCCGCCTACCGCGATGGCCTTTTCGAGCGGGAGGCGCAATCCTCCACCTTCCTCGGCAACGCCATCGCCATTCCCCACGGTACCGCCGAGAGCCGCGAGCACGTGCGCGCCACCGGCATCCGCGTGCTGCAGTTTCCCGCGGGCATCGAGTGGCACGACGGGGCGCACGTCCACGTGCTGGTGACCATCGCCGCCCAGAGCGACGAGCACCTCGACATCCTGCGCCAGCTCACCCACGTGCTCGACGACGACAGCGTCGCCGAGCGCCTGGCCGCGGCCGAGTCGACCGCCGAGGTGGCACGCCTGCTGTCCAAGGCGGTGGTCGAGGCGCGCCTCGACGCCGAGACCCTGTGCCTGGGCTTTCCCGCGCGCGACGTCCGTGAGCTGGCGCTGGCCGGCGCCGCCCGGCTGCGCCAGCTCGGCTGCGTGGGCAGCGACTTCGTCGCCGCCCTGGCAGAGCGCGACCCGGTGCGACTGGGCCAGGGCCTGTGGCTGGCGTCCAGCGGGCGTGGCGTCGAGACGCCGGCGCTGGCCCTGGCGACCCCCGAGACGGCGCTGACCGAGCAGGACGAGACCGTCACCGGGGTGTTCAGCCTCGCCGCCGACGGCGCGGCCCACCAGAGTCTGCTGGAACGCCTCCTCGCCCTGCTGGAGAGCGACGCCGGCCACAGCCTGCGCGGCGCCGACGCCGCGACGGTGCTCTCGCGTCTCGCCGGCGAGTCGGCCACGGCCCACACCCGCCTGGCGCGAGTGCTCAACGCCCACGGCCTGCACGCCCGTCCGGCCAAGCAACTGGTGCAGGTGGCCCGCGAGCAGGGGCTCGCCATCCGCGTGCGCCTGGCCGAGGGCGGCAGCGAGGCGGTGTCGGCCACCAGCCTGACCAAGGTGATCAACCTCGGCGCCCGTCGCGGCCAGCAGCTCGTCTTCTCCGCCGAGGGCGCCGGCGCCGAGGCGGCACTGGCCGCCGTGTGCGAGGCCGTGGCGGGCGGCCTCGGCGAGGCGGTACTGCCCTTCGACGAGAGCCGTGAGCACGTCGCCCCGCGCGCGGAAGACACCCCGCCCCTCGAGCCACTGCCCACCGACGAGCCCCATCCCGGCGTGGCCGCCTCGCCGGGGCTCGCCATCGCGCCGGCCTTCGTGCTGCAGACGCCACGCTTCGACTACCCGGAACACGCCGATGACCCTGCTGCCGAGACGCTCCGCCTGCAGGCGGCGATCGGCGGGGGCGCCGAGCAGCTCGAGGCACTGGTCGGGCAGGCCCGCGGCGGCGAGGTGGCGCAGATCCTCGCCATGCACGAGGAGATGCTCACCGATTCCGAGCTGTTCGAAGCGGCACGGGAAGGCATCCAGGAAGGCCGTTCCGCCGAGGCCGGCTGGTGGGAGGCCATCGAGACCGCCGCCCGCGCCCAGGAGCAGCTCGCCGATCCGCTGCTGGCCGAGCGCGCCGCCGACCTGCGCGACGTGGGTCGCCGCGTGCTGGGCATCCTCTGTGACGTCAAGCTGCCCGATCCGCCCGACCATCCCTATATCCTGGTCACCGACGACATCGGCCCTTCCGACGTGGCGCGCCTCGACACCTCCCGGGTGCGCGGCCTGCTCACCGCCCGCGGCGGCGCCACCGCTCACAGCGCCATCCTCGCCCGGGCGCTGGGCATCCCCGCCGTGGTCGGCGCCGGGGCGCGGGTGCTGACGCTGACGAATGACACCGAACTGATCCTCGACGGCGAGCGCGGCCGAATCACCCCGGCCCCCTCCGCCGAGCGCCGGGATGCCGCCGAGCAGCGCCTGGCCGAACGCGAGCGCCGCGCGGCCGCGGCCTGGGAGGCCCGCCACCAGGAGGCGCGCACCCGCGACGGTCACCGCGTCGAGGTGGCCGCCAACCTGGGCAACACGGCGCATGCCGCCGATGCCGTGGAGCGCGGCGCCGAGGGCGTGGGCCTGCTGCGCACCGAGTTCCTGTTCATGGCCCACGCCAAGCTGCCCGACCTCGACACCCAGATCGCCGAGTACCGCGAGGCGCTCGACGCCCTCGACGGCCGGCCGCTGGTCGCGCGCACCCTGGACGTGGGCGGCGACAAGCCGCTGCCCTACTGGCCGGTGCCCCAGGAGGCCAACCCCTTCCTCGGCCTGCGCGGCATCCGCCTGACGCTGACCCGCCCCGAGGTGCTCGAGACCCAACTGCGCGCCCTGCTGCTGGCCGCCGTCGGCAAGCCGCTGCGCATCATGCTGCCGATGGTCAAGGACGTGGCGGAGTTCCGCACCGCCCGCGCCATCGTCGACCGCCTGCTCGCCGAGATCCCCGCCGAGGAGCGCGCCAGCGACCTGCAGCTCGGCGTGATGATCGAGGTGCCCTCCTGCGCACTGCTGGCGCCGAGCCTCGCCGCCGAGGTGGACTTCTTCTCGGTGGGCACCAACGACCTCACCCAGTACACCCTGGCCATCGACCGCGACCACCCCGCGCTCTCCGCCCAGGCCGACGGCCTGCACCCGGCGGTGCTGCGCCTGATCGAGATGACCGTGGCCGCGGCCCACGCCCAGGGCAAGTGGGTCGGGGTGTGCGGCGAGCTGGCCAGTGACGCCACCGCCGTGCCGGTGCTGGTGGGCCTCGGCGTCGACGAGCTGTCGGTGAGTGCCCGCCAGGTACCGCTGGTCAAGGCGCGCCTTGCCGAGTTCGACCTCGACGAGGCGCGCGCCCAGGCCCAGCTGGCGCTGGCCCAGGCCACCAGCGAGGCGGTCCGCGACGCCCTGGAGGTGCGCTGATGGCCCGCGTGCTCACCCTCACCCTGAACCCGGCCCTGGACCTGTCGATCGGCCTCGAGCGCCTGGTCCCCGGCGCGGTCAACCGCACCCGCGAGACCCATCTCGAAGCCGCCGGCAAGGGCGTCAACGTGGCCCGCGTGCTGGTGGCGCTGGGCCATGACGTCACGGTGTCGGGTTTTCTCGGCGCCGACAACGACGGCCCCTTCCTGCGCGCCTTCGAGGCGCTGGGCGTCGAGGACGCCTTCCTGCGCGTACCCGGCGAGACGCGCATCAACGCCAAGCTCGCCGAGGCCGACGGGCGGGTCACCGACATCAACGGCCCCGGCGCCACCATCGACGACGCCGCCTGGCAACGCTTGCTCGACGGGCTCGACACGCGCCTCGGCGATCCCCGGCGCCGCCCCGATGCCGTGGTGATCGCCGGCAGCCTGCCCCCCGGGGTGAGCGCGGACGACCTCGCCAACCTGGTCACCCGCCTGCGCGGCGCCGGCCTGCCGGTGTGGGTCGACACCAGCGGTGCGGCGCTCGCGGCCGCCATCGCCGCACGCCCCACGGCGGTCAAGCCCAACGAGCACGAGCTCGCCGCCTGGGCCGGGCAGGACCTGGAAAGCGCCGCGGCGCGCCTATCGGCGGCGCTCAAGCTCTACGCCGGGGGCATCGAGGAGGCCCTGATCTCCGCCGGGGCCCAGGGCGTGCTGTGGGTCAGCCGCCGCGGCGCCTGGCAGGCCATGCCGCCACGCCTTGCCGTGGTGAGCACGGTGGGCGCCGGCGACACCCTGGTCGCGGCGCTGCTGCACGGCGTGCTCTCGGGGCACACCCCCGATCAGGCGCTGCGCCTGGCCACGGCACTCTCCGCCGAGTCCGTCCGTCACGTCGGCGTGGGCAACCCCCGCGCTGTCGACTTCCCGCAACTCCAACAACAGACCCGCGTACGGCGTCTCAATGACGTCGATGCCAGCGCGGGGGGAGCCTACGCATGAACGCCATCCTCGTCACCGCCTGCCCCAGCGGCATGGCCACCACCTTCCTCGCCGCTCGCCGTCTCGAACAGGCCGCCGGCCGCCTCGGCTGGCAGGTGCAGGTCGAGATGCACAGCGAGCTCGAGCCGCTCACCCCGGTCAGCGCCGAGGCGATCGCCGCCGCCGACCTCGTCGTCGTGGCCGCCGACCACGTGCCCGGGGCGGCACGCTTCGCCGGCAAGCGGCTCTTTCAGGCGCCCATCGGCGAGGCGCTGCCCGACCCGCAGGCCTTCCTCGAACGCGCCGGCCGCGAGGCCGCCGAATACACGCCGCCCGCCGAGAGCGAGACGCCGCTGACCCGGCAGGCCGCCGCGACGGGCGCCCGCCGGGACGCCGGCCGCAAGATCGTCGCCGTCACCGCCTGCCCCACCGGCGTGGCGCATACCTTCATGGCCGCGGAAGCCCTGTCCGAAGCCGGAAAATCGCTCGGCCATGCGATCCGCGTCGAGACCCAAGGCTCGGTGGGCGCCCAGGATGCCCTCACCGACGACGAGATCCGCGACGCCGACGTGGTGATCCTGGCCTGCGACATCGAGGTCGACCCCACCCGCTTCGCCGGCAAGCGCGTCTACCGCACCTCCACCGGCAATGCCCTCAAGAAGCCCCGCGACGTCATCGCGGCGGCCCTCGAGCGGGCCGCGGTGGAAACCGCCGGCAGTGCGCCCGCCGGCGGCGAGGCGAAGAAGAGCGTCAAGGAGCGCGGCGTCTACAAGCACCTGCTCACCGGCGTCTCCTTCATGCTGCCCATGGTGGTGGCCGGGGGGCTGCTGATCGCACTCTCCTTCGTGTTCGGCATCGAGGCCTTCAAGGAGGAGGGGACGCTCGCCGCGGCGCTGATGCAGATCGGCGGCGGCACGGCCTTCGCGCTGATGATCCCGGTGCTCGCCGGCTACATCGCCTACTCCATCGCCGACCGCCCCGGCATCGCTCCCGGCATGATCGGCGGCATGCTCGCCTCCGAGATCGGCGCCGGCTTCATCGGCGGCATCCTCGCCGGCTTCCTGGCCGGCTACGTGGCCAAGGCGGTGGCGACCCACGTCAAGCTGCCGCCCAGCGTCGAGTCGCTCAAGCCGATCCTGATCATCCCGCTGGTGGCGAGCCTGGTGACGGGCCTCGTCATGATCTACGTGGTCGGCGAGCCGGTCGCCGGCATCCTCGCCGCCCTGACCGCCTTCCTCGAGAACATGGGCTCGGCCAACGCCGTGCTGCTCGGCATCCTGCTCGGCTCGATGATGTGCTTCGACCTGGGCGGCCCGGTCAACAAGGCCGCCTACACCTTCGGCGTGGGCCTGCTCGCCTCCGAGACCTATGGCCCCATGGCCGCCATCATGGCCGCCGGCATGGTGCCCGCGATCGGCATGGGCATCGCCAGCTTCGTCGCCAAGTCGAAGTTCTCCGAGCCGGAGCGCGAGGCGGGCAAGGCATCGTTCGTGCTGGGCTTCTGCTTCATCAGCGAGGGCGCCATCCCCTTCGCCGCCAAGGACCCGCTGCGGGTGATCCCGGTGTGCATGGTCGGCGGTGCCATCACCGGCGCCCTCTCCATGCTGGTCGGGGCCAAGCTGATGGCGCCCCACGGCGGCATCTTCGTGCTGCTGATCCCCAACGCCATCACCCCGGTGCTGCTCTACCTGGCCGCCATCGTCGTGGGCTCGCTGGTCACCGGGCTCGGCTATGCGGCGATCAAGCGGGGGGCGACGCCGGTGGCGGTGGCCGCCAACGCCTGAGAGCAGGCTGACTCCTTGCCCAGTTCAGTTCAGAGGGTGTTTGCCAATGGGTAAACACCCTCTCAACGGAGGTTCCCATGTTCCAGCTCACCCGCAGCGTCACCTGGCAGGCCCTCGAGCGCCTGCACGCCGAGACCGCCAACGACCGC
>SBLD01000003.1 GCA_004551485.1 Billgrantia azerbaijanica
TAAAGCAGGGAGGGTACCGGCGCTGGCCCTCCTGCCTCCACCGTGGTGCCCAAAGTGCTGCGGTTATTCTATGAATCCAGGATAACAGAGTTATCGTGATTGCCGGTGCAGCAGGAAAAGCATGAATCGCGGCATATCCCGGTGCTCAGGGACAAGGCCTCTATCAGAGCTCGCGGATACTCCATGGCCACTTGACGGAAAGAGTGGAGTAGCAAGTCGATGATCCATCCCCCCTGAGTCTTCCCAAGGACCGGGGGGTCGCGACGCAATGCATCATCTATATGGCGCATTGTGTCAACTGAGCCTGGCGCTATGGCATCACACTAGTCGCGTTTTCATGCCCCGTAGGAAGCACGCGACGATGAACCGCAACGTCATCCTCACCTGCGCCGTTACCGGCGCCGGCGACACCACCGGCAAGAACCCCAACGTGCCGATCACCCCCCAGCAGATCGCCGACGACTGCATCGCCGCGGCCAAGGCCGGCGCCAGCGTCGCCCACATTCACGTGCGTGACCCCGAGACCGGCGGCATCAGCCACTCCGTCGAGCACTTCCGTGAGGTGATGGAGCGGGTCCGCGAGGCGGATGCCGACATCGTCATGAACATCACCGCCGGCGGCGGCGGCGACTGGATCCCCGACGCTGAGGACCCGACCCGCGGCGGCCCGGGCACCGACATCCAGACGCCCGCCCAACGCCACGCGCCGGTGGGCGAGCTGCTTCCCGAGCTGTGCACCCTGGACTGCGGCAGCCTCAACTTCGGTGACATGGTCTATGTGAACACCGCCGACTGGCTGCGCGAGCACGCCCGCCTGGTGCAGGCCGCCGGCGTCAAGCCCGAGCTCGAGTGCTTCGACCTGGGGCATGTGTGGTTCGCCCGCCAGCTGCGGCAGGAAGGCCTGCTCGACGGTGACCCGTTGTTCCAGCTGTGCCTGGGTATCCCCTGGGGCGCCGAGGCCGACCCCGAGACCATGCTGGCCATGCGCAACAAGCTGCCGGAGAACGCCAACTGGGCGGCCTTCGGCATCGGTCGTCACCAGATGCCCATGGTCGCCCAGGCGATGCTGCTCGGCGGCCACGCCCGGGTCGGCCTGGAGGACAACCTCTACCTGAAGAAGGGCGTAATGGCGACCAACGCCCAGCTGGTCGAGAAAGCCGGCACCCTCATCGAGAACCTCGGCGGTCGCGTCATGAGCCCGGCCGAGACCCGTGCGCACCTCGAGCTACGCGACCCCAAGACCGGCCAAACCGTCGCCAAGGCCGCAGGAGGTGACGCATGAGCCGCCAACTCTCCGTCATCGGCACCGGGGTGATCGGCAACGGCTGGATCGCCCGGGCCCTGGCCCGCGGCTGGGACGTGGTCGCCTTCGACCCGGCCCCGGAGGCCGCCGAGCGCACCCGCGCCTTCGTCGACAACGCCTGGCCATCGCTCGAGAGGCTCGGCCTCGCCGAGGGCGCCGATCCCGCGCGGCTCACCTTCGTGGACCGCCTCGAGGAGGCGGTGGCCGGCGGCGACCTGATTCAGGAGAACGTGCCCGAGCGCCTCGAGCTCAAGCGCGAGATCCTCGCCGCCATCGACGCCGCGGCTGCCTCCGGCGCGATCGTCGGCTCCTCCACCTCGGGCTTCAAGCCCAGCGACCTGCAGCGCGACTGCGCCTGGGTTCCCGGTCGGGTGATCGTCGCCCACCCCTTCAACCCGGTCTACCTGCTGCCGCTGGTGGAGCTGGTGGGGGGCGAGGCCACCGAAGCCAGCCATATCGCCCGTGCCCGGACGCTCTACCAGGAGCTGGCCATGCGCCCTCTGGTGGTACGCCGCGAAATCGAGGGTCATATCGCCGACCGCCTGATGGAGGCGCTGTGGCGCGAAGCCTTGCACCTGGTCAATGACGGCGTCGCCACCACCGAGGAGGTGGACGCCGCGGTGGTCTACGGTTGCGGGCTGCGCTGGTCGCTGATGGGCACCTTCCTGACCTTCCATTTGGCCGGCGGCGAGCAGGGCATGCGCCACATGCTCGAGCAGTTCGGTCCGGCCCTGAAGCTGCCCTGGACCAGGCTCGAGGCCCCGGAGCTCACCAGTGATCTGATCGACAGGGTCGTGGAGGGCTGCGAGTTCCAGGCCGCCGGCCGCCCGGTGGCCACGCTGGACCGCCGCCGCGATGAGTTCCTGGTCGAGCTCCTCGACCTGGTGCAGAAGTACTGGCCCGAGGCCGAGGGCCTGGAGGGGCGCATCTGATGGCACTGCTCGAGACCCGCGTGGCCCCCGAGTGGGTCGACTACAACGGCCACATGAACGACGCCGAATACGCCCGGGTGTTCTCCCTGGGCGTGGAGGCGCTGATGGATCGCATCGGCCTCGACGAGGCCGGCCGGCACCGTCACGGCTACACCGTCTTTACCCTGGAGACGCACCTCTGCTACCGCCGCGAGGCCCATCAGGGCCAGCGGCTGGCGGTCGAGGTGACCCTGCTGGACCGCGACGCCAAACGTCTGCACGTCTTCTTCGCAATGCACGACAAGGACGGCACCCTGCTGGCCACCAGCGAACAGATGCTGATGGGCATCGACAACGAGGCCGGCCGCCCGGCGCCCTTCCCGGCGGACGTGGGCGCGGCCATCGCCGTGCTGCCGAGCGCCGCCGCGGACGCCTGGCCAGCGCAGGCCGGGCGCACCATCGGCATTCACCGGTGACGCCGGGGACCATGGAGGTTCGCGACTTCATCGCCCGCTTCCAGTCCGGGCTGGCCGCGCTGTCCGGCGTCAGCGTGTCAGAGGCGCGCCGGCGCTACGATACGCAGTGCCAGGCCTTTGCCCCACCCGATCCACCGGGTATGAGGATCGTCGATGATCGGCTGGACGGTACAGGAGTTCGTCGCTTCCTGCCGGCGCGCTGCCGCCCGGGCAGCATGCTCTTCATCCACGGCGGCGGCTTCACCATCGGCTCGGTGCGCAGCCACCACGGCGTGGCGGCGAGCCTCGCCGAGCGGCTGGGCCGTGAGGTGGTCAGCGTCGACTATCGCCTGGCCCCCGAGGCGCACTATGCCGACATGCTGGCCGATTGCCGGACCGTGGCAGAAGGCATCGAGCCACGCGCCTTGGTGGGTGACAGCGCCGGTGGACGGCTGGCGCTGGACCTGGCCGTCGAGTTACCCACAGCCCCGTTGCTGGGGCTGATTTATCCGCCTGTGGATGGAATCGACACCACGACCCTGGGACCGGACGCGCCGCTCCTCTCCCGCGCGGATGTGCTGGGCATCGCCGAGCGGTGCCCGCAGGCGCTGCCCCGCCAGCAGAGCGCCAAGCCGCCGGCCAGGCAAATGGAGGTGCTGTCGGTGGCGCACGACCCGCTCACCCGTCCGCTGGAGGCCGCCGTGACGCACTGGCGAGCCGCTGGCGCCAGCGTCGGCTACCGCTGCGCCTCCGACATGGTGCACGGCGCCCTGCACGCCCATGCCCGCCTGCCGCAGATGCAGAACGCCTGGCAGGCATTCTGCCAGGCGTTGAGGACTCGCCTCGCGGCGTAGGTCACGTCTCCTACTCGTAGGCGGCGCGCACCGCCGCGATGGCCGGCGTGCCATCGCGTGCCTCGACACCCTCCAGCCAATCGGCCACGGTGTCGAGGTTCTCGCCGATCCACTCGCTGGCCACCTCGTCCGCCGGACGATCCTCGTAGCTGTAGCCGTGGACCCAGGCGTTCTGGTCCTGGATGTCCACCACGTACTGGGACAAGAAGCGGTGCAGCTGGGGATCCGACCTCTTCAGGCTGTCCGGTACCACCGTCCAGACGGTGCTTTCGATATCGGCGATGCCGGCGCCTTCGGCATCCTCCAGATAGGCGAGGTCAAAGCTGACGTTCATCCAGTGCGGTTCCCAGCCCACGAAGGTGACCCATTCACCGTCGGCCATCTTGCGTTCCGCCTCCGCCAGCATGGCCGCTGTGGAGCTCTCGCTGAGATCCCAGTCGCCCAAGCCTGCAATGTCCTCATCGATGGCGGCGAGGATGGCGGTGTTGATGCCGGTCCCCGCCTCGATACCCTGGATCTCACCCTCGAAGCGGTCACGATGGGCATCCAGGTCGGCCACCGAGGTGACACCCGCCTCATAGACATACTGCGGCACCACCAATCCGGAGCTGGCTCCCTGGATGTTGGAGACCAGCTTTTCCACCTTGCTGTCGGCCACCAGTGGCTCGATCATGTCGACCTGCACCGGGTACCAGCCGCCCAGGTAGACCTCCAGGTCGCCACGCGTCAGCCCTTCGAGGATGACGCTCACTGCCAGGTCGCGCTGGCGCGTTGCGTAGCCCATGGCCTCCATGAGCTGGGCGGCCACCTCGGACTTGACGGTGACCCCCGGCCACGGCGGCACGCCGAAGCGCACCTCGTCGAGATCGGCGATGGCGGGACCCGCCAGCACAAGGGGCGCCAGCAGGCTGGCGACGCGAGGAAGGACTCTGGTTGCAGGGATCATGAAGCAGGCCTCTTATTGGAAATGCCCCGCCAGTTTGACTGGCTCGACCAGTCATAACTTGGCATAAGGCGACAGCCAAGGTGCACGAGGCGGCAAGACTACAGGCCTGCGCAGGGTCAATCGCCCTCCTTGCGCCACTGGCGAGGCGAGTGGCCGTAGTGGGTGCGGAAAGCACGCGAAAAACTGGAACTGGACGTGAAGCCGCAGGCCAGCCCCACCGTCAGGATGTCCAGGCTGGTCTCGGTCAGCAGGCGCCGCGCCCGCTCGAGACGCAGCTGGAGATACCATTGGCGCGGCGAACTGCCGAGTTCCTGCTCGAAAAGGCGCTGCAGCTGACGCGCCGAAACACCGCAGTGGCGGGCCACCTCGGCCAGCGGCAACGGCTCCTCCAAGCGGCGCTCCATCAGGGAGACAGCCTCCACCAGCCGGCGGTTGTGCGTGCCCAGCCGTCGCGCCAGGGTCATACGCTGCTGGTCATCACGGCTGCGCAGGCGCTCATGGATCAGCTGCTCGGAAACGTCGATCGCCAGCCGCTCACCGTGGCGCCGGGTGATCACTTCCAGCGCCATGTCCAGGGCCGCCGCGCCGCCGGCGCATGAGAAGCGCCGCTCACCAATCTCGAACAGCTCGTCGGAGGTCTCGATGGCCGGAAAGCGCTCGCGGAAGACCGGCAGGCTCTCCCAGTGCAAGGTAACCCGCTCTCCATCGAGCAGGCCCGCGGCAGCCAGCGCAAAGCCGCCAGTGTCGAGCCCGCCGAGAGCGCAGCCGGCTTGATCCAGGCGGTTCAGCCAGGCCATCAACGGCCGGCTCAGGTGCGCCTCTGGCTCGAAGCCGCTGCACACCGCCAGCGAGGGCAGATGATGCACTTCACGGATTGCCTGGTCAGTGAGCAGGGTCATTCCATTCGAGGCAGGTACCGGTTCCCCATCCTCGCTGATCAGGGTCCAGTCGAACAACGGACGGCCGCTGATACGATTGGCGATGCGCAGCGGCTCCACGGCCGAGAAGAAGGCCATCATCGAGAAGCGTGGCAGCAGCAGGAAGCCGATCAGTTCGGGTAATGGGCCCTGGTAATGCAGGCGCATGGGTGGCTCCTCAGCGCTGTTTCATCACTGTAAATGATCAGGACGTCAGCCAGGAGGGTCCCAGACAGAGAAAAGGGCCCACGGCAGTGCCGCAGGCCCTTTTCTGATGTTCTGGCGCGCCCGGCAGGATTCGAACCTGCGACCTTTGGCTTCGGAGGCCAACACTCTATCCAACTGAGCTACGGGCGCATGCTTCGCGAGAAGCGGCCCGTATCGTAACTGGCCATGGCGCGCCTGTCCACCGCCGCGCCGGCGCTCAGCCGCCCTGCAACATCTCGCTGACCTTGTCGAGGATGTGGCGGCCGATGGGCAGGGCCGAGGTGGCGGCGGGCGAGGGGGCATTGCAGACGTTGACCGTGCGTCGCGTGTTGACGAACAGGAAGTCGTCGACCAGCCGCCCGTCGCGGGAGACGGCCTGGGCACGCACACCGGCTGGCCACGGCTCGAGGTCGTCCAGGGTCAGGCTGGGGCAGTACTTGCGCACCTCCTCGAGATAGCCGCGCCGGGAGAGGGAGTTCTTCAGCTCGTGCAGGCCAGGCCCCAGGTAGCGGCCGAGCACGCGCAGCACCCCCGGGTCGGTGAACAGGCGCACCATGTCGGGCAGCGAGACGTCGCCCTTGCGGTAGCCTTCGCGCTTGAATGCCAGCACGGCGTTGGGCCCCACCGTGACCGAGCCGTCGATCATGCGCGTCAGGTGCACGCCGAGAAACGGCATCGAGGGGTCGGGGATGGGGTAGATCAGGTGGCGCACGAGGTCGCGGTGGCGATCGGCGAGGCGGTAGTACTCGCCGCGGAAGGGGCAGATGGTGAAGCCGGGGTTGCGGCCCAGCAGGCGGACCATGCGATCGGCCATGAGCCCGGGGCAGCTCACCAGGTAGCGGCCGCTGAGCTCGCCCTGGGTGGTCGTCACCAGCACCTCACTGGTGCGTTCAGCCAGGCCGGTCACCTCGTGGCCGTAGCGGATCTGCCCGCCGCGGCGCTCGAACTCGGCCGCCATGGCCGCGGCCACCCGGGCGAAGTCGACGATGCCGCTGGAGGGGATGTAGAGCGCACCGAGCCCGGTGATGCTGGGCTCGCGCTCCCGGAGCGCCTCGGCGGAGAGCCACTCGCGCTCGAGACCGTTGGCCGCGGTGCGCTCCCACAGCGCCTCCATGCGCTGCACCTCGGGCTCGCTGGTGGCGACGAGCAGCTTGCCGCAGATCGCGTAGGGGATGGCGTGGCGGTCGCAGAACTCGCGGGTGGCGCGGTTGCCCTCGCGGCAGAAGCGCGCCTTGAGGCTGCCCGGCGCATAGTAGACGCCGGCATGGATCACGCCGCTGTTGTGGCCGCTCTGGTGGCGCGCCGGCCCCTCCTCCTTCTCCAGCAGCAGCAGCTTCTTGTCCGGAAAGCGCTCGGCGAGCTGCATGGCGGTGGACAGCCCGAGGATGCCGCCCCCGATGATGATGATGTCGTGCACGCAAGCCCCATGTGTCGGAAGGCCATCCCGGCCGATAAGGTCACGATACCCATCGCCGGCACGGCTGACCAGCGGGCCGGCCCTCATGCCAAAGCGTGAGGCGGGCCGTTTTCCAGCGGTTTGGGTTGTCGGTATACTAGGCCGCATTGTGCACGTCGTGGCGTCCCGGACCGTGTTACCGAAATGGACGTCGTCACGAGTCGATTACGATTACAGGACCGTCAAGAGGTGGTGAGAGTGAAATCCAGCAAGCTGATCATGGGGTGCCTGGCCACCCTGGGCCTGACCGCGGGCGTCGCCTCCGCGCAGGACGTGGACCGCGATGCGATTGCCGAACGCCTGGCGCCAGTGGGCGAGCTCTGCCTGCAAGGCGAGGAGTGCGGCACCCAGGCCGCCCAGGCCCAGTCGGGCGGCAACGGTGGTGGTGGTGGCGGCGACGTCGATGGCGCGGCCATCTACAACCAGGTCTGCATGGCCTGCCACGAGACCGGGGCCGCCGGCGCACCGGTTCGCGGTGACGAAGGTGCCTGGGCCGACCGCGCCGACAAGGGCTTCGCGACGCTGCTGGATCACGCCATCAACGGCTTCAACGCCATGCCGGCCCGCGGCGGCAACCCGAACCTTTCCGATGCCGAGGTCGAGGCGGCCGTCGTCCACCTGGTCGAGCCCGTGATGGAGGTACCGGCAACGGGCGGCGAGGCGCAAGCCGCCAGCGAGGAGCCGGCCGCTCCCCAGGAAGAAGCTGCCGCCGAGGAAGCCACCGCGAGTGAAGAGGAGGCCCCTGCCACCGAGGAGCCGGCAGCTACCGAGGAGGCCACCGCCGCAAGCGAGGAAGAAGCCGCTGCCGAAGGCGACGCACCCTCCCACGCCGGCATCGACGGCGAGGCCATCTATAACCAGGCGTGCATGGCCTGCCACATGACCGGTGCCGCCGGCGCCCCGATCCGCGGCAACGCCGAGCAGTGGGGTCCGCGCGTGGAGAAGGGCATCGACACCCTCTACGACCACGCCATCAACGGCTTCAACGCCATGCCGGCCAAGGGCGGCAACATGAGCCTCTCCGATGACGAGGTGAAGGCCGCCGTCGACTACATCGTCGAACCGGTGCAGTAACACCAACCGCCAGATAGCCATCCGGCACTGCGAACGGGGCGCTCAGGCGCCCCGTTCGCGTTGGTGCCGGACGGCACCGGCAGGCAACCATCAGCCCAGCAGAGAGCCTTTGGCTAAGTAAAGAGCCTTCAGCTGAGTAAAGAGCGCAGCCCGGCGATGGCGTCCTGGCCGCGCGCCTGCTTCTTCGCCGGGTCCTCCTTGTCGGCGCGCCCCTCCCACTCCAGGTCGTCCTCCGGCAGCTCGTCGAGGAAGCGGCTCGGCGTGCAGTCCATCAGCTCGCCATACGCCTTGCGCTGGCGGGCAAGCGTCAGCGTCAGGGTGCGCCGCGCGCGGGTGATGCCCACGTAGGCAAGCCGCCGCTCCTCCTCCACGGTGCCCGCCTCGATGGCGTTGCGGTGGGGCAGCAGCTCCTCTTCGAGGCCCATCAGGTAGACGTGGGGGAACTCGAGACCCTTGGACGCGTGCATGGTCAGCAGCTGGACGCGGTCGGAGTCGTCCTCCTCGGCCTGCTGCTCGAGGATGTCGCGCAGCACCAGCCGCGAGATGGCGGCCTCCACGCCGTCGGTCTCGGTTTCCTCGCTGGCCGCGGTGTCTTCGGGATCGCTCTGCATCGACTTCTCGAGCTGGTCGATCAGCGTCCAGACGTTGGCCATGCGCCGCTCGGCAATGGTCGGCGCGCTGGCGTTCTGATAGAGCCACGCCTCGTAGTCCATGTCGCGCAGCATGTCGCGGATCGCCGCCAGGGCATCGCCGCCGTCCATGCGGCGGCGCACGGCGTCGATGAAGTGGGTGAAGCGCCCCAGACGCTCCACGGCGCGCGTCGGCAGCTGCTCGGCCAGGCCCAGCTCACCGCAGGCGGCGAACAGCGAGACGCCGCGCTCGGTGGCATAGTTGGCGAGCTTCTCCAGGGTGCCGGGGCCGATCTCGCGGCGCGGCACGTTGACGATGCGCAGGAAGGCGTTGTCGTCGGCCGGATTGATCAGCAGCCGCAGGTAGGCCATGGCGTCCTTGATCTCGCCGCGCGAGAAGAAGGAGGTGCCGCCGGAGAGCTTGTAGGGGATCTGGTAGTGCTGCAGCTTGAGCTCGAGCAGCCGCGCCTGGAAGTTGCCGCGATAGAGCACCGCGAAGTCGCGCCACTCCGCGCGCTCCTTGATGCGCCGGGTGAGGATCTCGCTGGCCACCCGCTCCGCCTCGGCCTCCTCGTGGCGATTGACCACCACGCGGATCGGCCCCCCCTCGCCCATCTCCGACCACAGCGTCTTGTCGTAGACGTGGGGGTTGTTGGCGATCAGGGTGTTGGCGGCGCGCAGGATGGTGCCGGTGGAGCGGTAATTCTGCTCCAGCTTGACCACGTTGAGGCGTGGAAAGTCCTCGCCGAGCGTCACCAGGTTCTCCGGGCGCGCCCCGCGCCAGGCGTAGATCGACTGGTCGTCGTCGCCCACCACGGTGAAGGTGGCGCGCTCGCCCATCAGCAGCTTCACCAGTTGGTACTGGCTGACGTTGGTGTCCTGGTACTCGTCGACCAGCATGTAGTGGATGCGCTTGCGCCAGCGCGCCAGCGCCTCCGGGTCGTCGCGCAACAGCACCACCGGCAGCAGGATCAGGTCGTCGAAGTCCACCGCGTTGTAGGCCTTGAGGTGGCGCACGTAGGCCTCATAGGCGCGGGCGGCGAAGAGTTCGTCCTGGTCCGCGGCGTGGGAGAGCGCCTCGCCCGGCAACACCAGGTCGTTCTTCCACTCGGAGATGCGGTGCTGGACGCGATTGATCACCTCGGCGTCGACCTGGGCGTCCTTGTGCAGCAGGTCGCGCAGCAGCGCCTTGGCGTCCTCCGGGTCGAAGAGCGAGAAGCCCGGCTTGTAGCCCAGCGCCTTCAGTTCGCGGCGAATGATGTTGAGCCCCAGGGTGTGGAAGGTGGAGACGGTGAGCCCGTGGCCCTCCCGGCCCTTGAGCATCTGCCCCACCCGCTCCTTCATCTCGCGGGCGGCCTTGTTGGTGAAGGTCACCGCGGCGATGCGCCGGGCGCTCAGGCCGCACACCTGCACCAGGTAGGCGATCTTGGTGGTGATCACGCTGGTCTTGCCGGAGCCGGCGCCGGCCAGCACCAGGCAGGGGCCGTCGATGTAGCGCACCGCCTCCTGCTGGCGAGGATTGAGCTTGGCGAGGCGTTGCTGAATGCTCATGGGCGTGACTCGGGCGCGCACTCAGGGACCGCCGCGCCGGCAAAGCCCAGTTGGCGCCAGGCCTCGTACACCAGCACGGCGCAGGCGTTGGAGAGGTTGAGGCTGCGGCTGCCCGTCAGCATGGGAATGCGCAGGCGCTGCGCAGGCGGCAGGGCATCGAGCAGCGCCTGCGGCAGGCCGCGGGTCTCGGGGCCGAACACCAGGGCGTCGCCAGCGCGGTAGGCCGGCTCGTGGTAGCCGGTGCGCCCGCGCGTCGAGACGGCGAACACCCGCGCCGGCGCCGCCGCGGCGAGGAAGGCGTCCCAGTCGCGATGCACGCGCACCGCCGCCCACTCGTGGTAATCGAGCCCGGCGCGGCGCAGCCGCCTGTCGTCGAGCACGAAGCCGAGCGGCTCGACCAGGTGCAGGCGAAAGCCGGTGTTGGCGCACAGCCGGATCAGGTTGCCGGTGTTGGGTGGAATCTCGGGCTGGTACAGCACCACGTCGAGCATGGACGACTCCAGAAACGGCCGGTCACAACGCCGGCGGGCCCCAAACCGGGGCCCGCCACACGGTCGAAGCGCCAGGCATCAGAAACGCAGCCGCACCCCGGCCTGGGCACCCCGGTCCAGCGTGCGGCTACCGCCATCGTCGAAGTCGGCGCGCAGCTGGCGCAGCCCGACATAGGCATCGAGGTTGGGCGCGAAGGCGTAGCGGGCACGCACGCCCACCTCGTAGCCGTCCTCCAGGTCGCGGCTGGTCACGGCGCTCGGCGTGTAGAAGCCATAGCCGCCCAGCGACACGGCGGGCATCTGCGGCAGGGCGACGTAGCCGTAGCCGCCCAGCCCCAGGCCACCACCGTCGCCGTGGTCGGTATCGAACTCCGTCCAGCGCGCGCCCACGCCGAGGTCGCGGCTGCCGCGCTGCTGCACGCCGAGCAGTTGGGCGTGGTAGACGGTAGCGTCGTCACGGTAGTCGCTGTACAGCACGCCGCCGCCCAGGGCGACGCCCGAGGTCACCTCGCCGCCGGCCTCGAACTGCACGGCGTCCGGCCCCAGGTTGAGATCCAGGCTGCCGGCCTGGGTGAGGGGAGCCGCCAGCAGGGCCGCGCCCAGCAGCGGCAGGAGGGAAAGCGAACGAATCAGCCTTTGCATGATCAACTCCTCCTTCGAACCCTGTGCCCGATGAGACGCGGCTCAGTCGCGCGCCACGCCGTAGCGCGCGCGGTAGTCGCGGATCGCCGGCGCATGGGTGCGCAACGCCTCGCCGCCCTGTTCCTCGAGGTAGGCCAGTACGATGTCGAGCGTGACGATGCTCACCACCGGGATGCCGTAGCGCGCCTCGACCTCCTGGATGGCGCTCCGCTCGCCCTGCCCGCGCTCCTGGCGGTCCAGGGCGATCACCACCCCGGCGGCCTCCGCGCCGGCGGCCTCGATCAGCGCCATGACCTCGCGGATGGCCGTGCCGGCGGTGATGACGTCGTCGATGATCAGGACGCGCCCGGCGAGCTCGGCAC
Organism: Billgrantia azerbaijanica; assembly: GCA_004551485.1. Lineage (GTDB taxonomy): Bacteria > Pseudomonadota > Gammaproteobacteria > Pseudomonadales > Halomonadaceae > Halomonas > Halomonas azerbaijanica. Next base: position 11,799 of record SBLD01000003.1, read on the forward strand.
CGACGATCTGTCCCCCCTCGCCGTGGGCCTTGGCCTCCTTGCGGTTGAAGGCGAAGGGCAGGTCGCGGTCGTGATGGTCGGCGAGCGCCACGGCGGTGCTCGCCGCGAGCGGGATCCCCTTGTAGGCGGGGCCGAAGAGCACGTCGACGTCGAGCCCGCTGTCGACGAGGGCGCGGGCATAGAAACGCCCCAGCCGGGCCAGGGCCGTGCCGGTGCGGAACAGGCCGGCGTTGAAGAAGTAGGGACTGACCCGGCCGGACTTCAGGGTGAACTCGCCGAACTTCAGCACGCCCTGCTCGATGGCGAAGTCGATGAACTCCCGCTGATAGGTCTGCATGCTGGCCGACACGGTGCTCCTCCCCCTGTCCGGAATTGCGTTTGTCACCACAGGGCTTGGCGCCACCCTGTCTAATATCATGTCTATCGCGACGGGCCATTTACCCAAACGTCGAAACGTCGGGTATCATACACGCGCGACGTCAAAGGGACCATGTATGAAAATTGCCACCATCAATGTCAACGGCATTCGCGAGGCGGTCGGCCGCGGCTTTCTCGACTGGCTGGCCGGCCAGGACGCTGATGTCGTCTGCGTGCAGAACCTCAAGGCCAAGAGCTTCGAGCTCGACGACGACATCCTCTACCCCGAGGGCTACGAGGGCTACTTCCTGGACGCCGAGCAGGACGGCTTCTCCGGCGTCGGCCTCTACTGCCGCAAGATCCCCAAGGCCATCATGTATGGCCTCGGCTTCCCCCAGTGCGACCACGAGGCGCGCTTCCTGCAGGCCGACTACGACCGCTTCAGCATCGCCAGCTTCCTGATGCCCGACGGCAGCGACTACGCCGCCAAGCAGGCGTTCATGGCGCAGTACCAGGAATACCTCGCCAAGATGGCACGCAAGCGCCGCGAGTACATCATCTGCGGCACCTGGCACATCGCCCACAAGACCATCGACCTGGCCAACTGGGCCGACAACCAGACCACTCCCGGCTTCAAGCCCGAGGAGCGCGCCTGGATGGACCAGGTGTTCGGCCCCACCGGCTTCATCGACACCTTCCGCGAGGTCAACCGCGATGCCGGCGAGTACACCTGGTGGCCCAGGCTCGACCAGGAGGTGCCGCGCTCCCGCCAGGAGGGCTGGCGCATCGACTACCAGATCGTCGGGCCCAACTTCCGCCGCCACGTGGTGGACGCCTGGATCGACACCGATGCCACCTTCTCGGAGTTCGCCCCACTGATCGTGGAGTACGACCTGGAGCTGTAACGCTCTCCCTTCGTCGCCGTTCCGGCCTGGCCGGAACGCATCGCGCCGGCACTTTGTGCCGGCGCGATGCGTTAGGGGCTTTGCCTCAGCGACGGATACCCAGCGCCTCGCGCTGGTGGGCGAAGAGCTCGGCACCGGCCCCTTCCGCCAGGTCGAGCATGGCGTCGAGGGCCGCGCGGGAGAAGGTGCCCGCCTCGGCCGTGCCCTGCACCTCGATCAGCCCGCCGGACTCGGCCATGACCACGTTCATGTCGGTGTCGGCACCGCTGTCCTCGGGGTAGTCGAGGTCGACCACCGGCACGCCGCGGAAGATCCCGACCGACACCGAGCTGACCAGCTGCACGAAGGGGTCGCCCTTGATCTGCTTCTCGCGCTGCAGGTAGCGGATCGCGTCGACCAGCGCCACGCAGCCGCCGGTGATCGAGGCGGTGCGAGTGCCGCCGTCGGCCTGGATGACATCGCAGTCCACGGTGACGGTGAACTCGCCGAGCTTCTTGAGGTTCACCGCCGCGCGCAGCGAGCGGCCGATCAGGCGCTGGATCTCCAGGGTGCGCCCGCCCTGCTTGCCACGCGCCGCCTCGCGCCCGCCGCGCGTGTGAGTGGCCCGCGGCAGCATGCCGTACTCGGCGGTGACCCAGCCCTGGCCCTTGCCGCGCAGCCAGCGCGGCACCCCGGCCTCCACGCTGGCGTTGCACAGCACCTTGGTGTCTCCGAACTCCACCAGCACCGAGCCCTCGGCATGGCGGGTGTAGTCGCGGGTCAGGCGGATCTCGCGGGGCTGCTCGGGCGCGCGGCCGCTGGGGCGCATGAAGTCGGCTGCCATAGGTCTCTCCGAAGTGGGTTCGCAAGTCTCCCTGCCCCAAGGCAGGCAGCGGAAAGGGCGCCATTCTACACGGTTGGCGCCGCGAATCGGTTACACTGCGCGCAGACCCTTCCCTGGCCCGCTTCGCCCGCGGGCCGCACCGCCAGAGGAGCACGCCGATGGCCGATGCCGGCAGCCGGGTTCACAGCATGACCGCCTTCGCCCGACAGACGCACGAGGCCGCCTGGGGCAGCCTGCAACTGGAGCTGCGCTCGGTGAACCAGCGCTATCTCGAGCCCCACTTCCGCCTGCCCGAGGCGCTGCGCGACCTCGAGCCCGCCTTTCGCGAGACGCTGCGCACGCGCCTGGCCCGCGGCAAGGTGGAGTGCACCCTGCGCTTCGACTCCGAGCGCGGCAACGAGACCCTGGCCGTCAACCGCGAGCGCCTGGCCGCGCTGGCCGCGGTGCTCGGCGAGGTGCGCACGGCGCTGCCCCAGGCGCCGATGCCCGACGCCCTGGCCCTGCTCGATCATCCCGGGGTGCTCGAGTCCCAGGGCCTCGACCTCGAGGCCGTCAAGGCCGAGGCCATGGCGCTGTTCGCCGCCACCCTCGACGAGCTGATCGCGGCCCGCGCCCGCGAGGGTGAGAAGCTCGCCGCGCTGATCCACGAGCGCCTGGCCGGGGTACGCGAGCAGGTCGCCGAGGTGCGCCGCCTGATGCCGCAGATCCTCGAGCGCCAGCGCACCCAGCTGCTGGAGCGCCTCGAGGCGGTCACGAGCGAGCTCGACCCCCAGCGCCTCGAGGCCGAACTGGTCCTGCTCGCCCAGAAGGCCGACGTCGACGAGGAGCTCGACCGCCTCGCGACCCACGTCAGCGAGGTCGAGCGCCAGCTCGCCCAGCAGGGCCCCAAGGGGCGCCGCCTGGACTTCCTGATGCAGGAGCTCAACCGCGAGGCCAACACCCTCTCCTCGAAGTCGGTGGTGGCCGACACCACGCGCTGCGCGGTGGAGCTCAAGGTGCTGATCGAGCAGATGCGCGAGCAGATCCAGAACATCGAGTAAAGTCCACAGACCACCACCAACATCCACATCCCATTGTTTTAAGAGAAAAACAATGGGATGTGTTGTCTGTGGATGTCTACGAAAATCTAGCTTAAGCCACCGCCAATCGGGGAGTATAATGGGGAGTACATGGCTTACTCCCCAGCAAAAGGCGCGCTTCTCCCGACATGTACTCCCCACTGCAAACGCTCACTGCCAGCTATCGCCACTCCGCGATCGGCTATGCCAGTCCGGTGCAGTTCGAGAGACAGCATACGGCAGCCTCAGGCTAAAGCCGTGTACCGTCCACTGAATCGGGGTAACTCCAACCTGCCCCCTTTGCAGCCATGCATCCAAACATTTGTTTCAAATTTTATCGGTGATTCCTGGGAGGGATGATGGGTAGCTTCACTGCCAAGAGAGTCCAGGCCCTGATCAAGGACGGCGCCCCGGGCCGCTACAGCGACGGCAACGGCCTGTACCTGATGATCCCCAAGCGGGGGGCTCCCTACTGGATGCATCGGTACACGCTCGCCGGAAAGCGCCGTGAGCTGACGCTGGACAAGTGCAAGGACCTTTCCTTGGCCGATGCCCGCCTGAAGGCTGCAGAGACCCAGAAGGCCATCCGAAACGGCGTCGATCCCGTCGAAGAACGAAAGCGAAAAGAGCAGGTCGCCATCAACACCGTCAAAGAACTGTTCAGCGACTGGTACCAGGACCTGGAGAAGCGCCTCAAGCACCCCAACATCCCGAAGCGGATCTTCGAGAAGGAGGTCGGGCCCTCCATTGGACACCTCACCCCGGATAGCGTCACTCCTATGGATGTGCGGACCATCATCCGCAAAGTCGCCGACAGCGGCCGCCCTGCCATCGCCAACGACACGCTGATGTACCTGAAGCAGCTATTCAATCATGCCGTCAAGCTGGGGTTACTCACCTACAACCCGGCAGCAGCCTTCAACGTCAACGATGCTGGTGGCATCGAGAAGAGCCGTGACCGCGCCCTCACCATTGGGGAGCTTCACCAGGTCTTTCAAATCTTCAGGGACAACCGGGAGAGTTTTAGCCGCGACAATTACCTCGCCTGCGCGCTGCTGCTCGTCCTAGGGGTACGCAAGACCGAGCTGACTGAAGCACAGTGGTCAGAATTCGACATGAAAGCCAGGCAGTGGGAGCTGTCCGGAGAACGCAGCAAGACCGGCACGGGAATCGTCATCCCCCTTCCCCCTCAAGCCGTGGCCTGGCTGGAAGAGCTCAAGATCCGTGCGTGCGGCTCGCCTTACGTCTTTCCCAGCCGCCGCGCTGGCAAACGTCCCCACATGGGAAGGGACACCCTGAATCGCGCCATTGCCAAGCTGTTCGGCAAGGAGCCTGGGAGGAAACAGCAGCCGGAGCACAGGATGGGTGATATTGCCGAGTTTACTGTGCATGATCTGCGCCGCACCTGCCGCAGCTTACTCGCTTCGGTTGGTGTACCGGGACATGTCGCGGAGCGTTGCTTGAACCACAAGCTCAAGGGCATCGAAGGCATCTACGACCGTTACGACTACTTCGACGAGCGAAAAGAAGCGATTAGCAAGGTCGCAGACCTTCTTGGCCCTGCAATTAATGGGTATCCGGATTAAGTGGTGTATCCGGTGTTTTACTAACACATGCACACGTTTCGTTCTCTCCGTATTTTCTGGTTGGCAGAAACGACGGAGCTGCCTCAAAGCCGCTGTCGCTTCACGTCCCGAGGAGGGTTCACGAAGGGCTGAAGCAACATGCGGTCCAGTCGCAGGTCCCGTGATTCTCTGAATGCCTCGATGCCGATCGTCATGCCGAGGTGTCCGGCGGCCGGCTGATCTCTGTATGTACCGAACAGTCGATCCCACCAAGGCAGATTGAAGCCGAAGTTGCTGTCGGTTTCTTGGCGGACAATGGAGTGATGGACACGATGCATGTCGGGTGTCACCACGGCCAGGCGTAGCCAGCGGTCAAGTCTGGCGGGTAGGCGGACATTGCCGTGGTTAAACATCGAGGTAGCGTTGAGCAACACCTCAAAGATCAGCACTGCCAGCGCCGGCGCCCCAAGCAGGGTCACCACGGCGAGCTTGATGCCCATCGAGATCAAGATTTCCAGAGGATGGAAGCGCAGCCCCGTGGTGACATCGAACTCCAGGTCCGCATGGTGCATGCGATGCAACCGCCACAGCCAGGGAACGGCATGGAAGAGGCGGTGCTGGAAGTAGATGGCCACGTCCAGCATGACCACGGAGATGACCACGGCCAGCCATATCGGGACAGACACCAGGTTAAAAAGGCCCCAGCCCTGCTCGGCGGCAATCAGGGCAGCCCCCACGGCTGCGAGCGGGAAGAACAGACGCACCGCCAAGGTATCGAGGACCACGATAGCCAGGTTACTTGGCCAGCGCTGACGACGATGAATCCTCTGGGGCCGTCGCCTGGCAACGACCTCCCCCAGTGCCATCGCCAGCAGAATGAAGACGAAAGCACTTCCGCGTATCATCGGCTCATGAGCCAGGAGAATATCGGACATGGCGGTACCTCCTGTCATTCGATGGGCAGCCCCGCCGCCTTCCATTCCGGATAGCCTTCCTCGAAGCGTCGGACTCGATAGCCGAGTTGACGCAGGCGCTGTACGGCCTCGTGCGACAGCACGCAATAGGGACCACGGCAGTAGGCCACGATCTCCCTGTCAAGGGGCAGCTTGCCCAGCATGTCTTCCAACTGCTCCAGTGGGATGTTGATCGCCTCGGGCAAGTGGCCGGCCTCGTACTCCTCCGCGGGGCGCACATCCAGCAGTGCCACCTCGCCACTGACAAGCCCAGCCAACAACTCGTCCCGGCTGACCGCCTCCAGAACGCCATCGGCGTCATCCTCTGCGAACAGCCGACTGACTAGCCGCTCCATCTCGGCCAGGTTGGTCTCGGCCACCTGCCTGAGCAGGCCCAGCAGGTTGACGATCCGCTCATCGGTCAGGCGATAGATCACCTGCTTGCCGGAACGCTGGGCAGTGACGAGCCCCGCCCGGCGCAGGTGTTGGAGGTGCTGGGAGGCATTGCCGACGGTCAGGTCCGTGGTGTTGGCCAAGGTCTCCACCGAGGCGTCGCCCTGGGCCAGGCGCTCCAGCAGTGCCAGGCGATGCCCGTTACCCAAGGCGCGGGCAACCTGGGCCAGCGTATCGAGAAGTTCCTGTTGCGAGGTCATGGGTCTCTCCGGGGGCGTTAGCAGAGCAGCGTGGCCCTTGACAGGTGATTGCATCTCTGTCCATCATTCTATCAATTCATTGAATGATGGCAAAGGGGCATCATGCAGACGCTCATCATCATCAACGATCCTCCCTACGGTACCGAACGCCTCTACAACGGCCTGCGCCTGGCCTATGTGCGCTGCTGAAGCACGAGGAGGACGTCACCGTCTTTCTGATGGGGGATGCCGCGTCTGGTGCCAAGGCGGGACAGAAGACCCCGGATGGCTTCTACAACGCCGAGCGCATGGTCAAGCGGGTCACCACCAAAGGCCGCGAACGTCTCATTATGGAAACCTGGACGGGGGCCTTCCCCCAGCTCCTGGCAACCTACGAGCACAAGGAGCGGTTCTACCACATCTGGAACTGTGCCACCCGGCGAGATGCTGAGAAGGCGCTGGCTGCCTGGATTGACGACATCCCGCAAGGGCAGAAGGAGGTCTAGAAGGAACTTGTCAGCGCCGTCAGCGGATGGCGTGAGAAGATGCTGACCTACTTCGAGACCGACATCCCGGTCACCAACGCCTTCACGGAGTTGATCAACCGGCTGGCCAAGGACAAGAACCGCGATGGCCGGGGTTACTCATTCGAGGTGATGCGGGCCCGAATGCTCTACACCACCAAGCACAAGAAGAAGGCGCCACAGACCAAGGAATCCCCCTTCCTGGGCAAGGACACCATGACCTACAGCATGGGTCTCCCCGAGCCCGAGAAGAACTACGGCGTCGATCTATCAACCTTCTGGGAAGGTTAAGATCTTGGTGGATCAGAGGAATTGTCAGCCACTTAATCGGATACCCCCATTAATCTGCCCTAACTAACAACGTAAATTTCTACACATCAACAACATCTCATGAGCCAATTTTGGAGAAAGCGCCATGAGACTAATCAAGCTTAAAGACGTCACCAGCCTTACAGGTCTTGCACGCTCCACCATTTACAAATACATTTCCGAAGAAAGATTCCCAAAACCAGTATCCTTGGGAGAAAGAAATGTCGCCTGGGTAGAGGAAGAAATTCAAGACTGGATCCTGGAAAAAATAGCCGAAAGAGACCTTGCATAAATGGGGTAAAAAACCACGCCCGTCATTCCACTTATCCGCAACACTCCCGCCGACTAAAAAAAGACCGCCCCACCAGCCGACACAGCTTCCTAAGCAGGAAGCTGTGTCGGCATTATCATGTTATTTTTTCAAAGGCATCCCCTCTCACCGAAGGACACTACCTCCTCCCTGCCAACCACTAGGTGTGTCAATCCACTAGGTTTTCATCAGACATCAGGCCGCCATGACCATGGCCATGCGACGATCAAGCTCCTCGTAGAAGGCCTCGACGCGCTCGGCAATGGTGCGGATCATCACCTCATCCCGGTAGGTGCGCTTCACGAACAGCGGCATCCCCGGCCAGTAGCTGACGAAGTCGATCCACTCCCGCTCGCTGACCCACAGCCCGCCTTGGCACTGAGCGACGTGTTCCTGGGGCAGCTCATCGGCCAGCAGCAGCTCGATCTGGTACTTGGGCAGCTTGGTCTTGATCTCCACCAGTCCGTTGCTGTCCACCAGGCAATCCGGTGAGTAGCCGACGCCGTGGTTGAGGATGATGCCGACCTGTTCCAGTTGGGGCAGGCCGGCGGCCTCGTGATAGAGCTCCCGGGCCACGGGCTCCAGCTCATGCCCGCGCTGGGTATGAGCATTACCCTGGAAGGTTTCGGAGGGCTCGCCGGTGATGCGCTCGCCGATCAGCTGGTGCATGTAGCTCATCGCACCGGCACCGAAGCCTCCCGGCCCCTTGCCCTTGACCAGGAACGTCTTCAGCTCGGACATGGTGACGATGCCCAGACGGGCGGCATGCCACTCGGGCGTGCCCTGTTCCAGTGTCAGGATCTGCATGACGATCTCCTTCTCGATGACACGGCATAGGCCAGCGAGGGGAGGCCCCTCGCCGGCCGGTCAGTGATGTTGATGGTTGGGCTGCGCCCGCTTCTGCAGGGAGGCACGCAGCTTGTCGAAGTCGCTACGGGGCACCTGCTCGGCGTCGCTGTACTTGCCGACGAACCATTCCTGAGTCGCCGGGGGACAGGCGGCGATCAGCTGCCGGATCTGTCCGGCCTGTAAGGGGGTGACCAGCTTGACCGGGGCGGCGGCGTGACCGTTGTCGTCCTGGCCGCGGGTGGTGATGTTGAGCAGGGCACACAGCACGTAGCGCTTGCCGTAGCTAGTGGAGGAGCCGAACGCCTGGACGGCGTTCTTGCTGCCGCTGGTATCGGCCGGCAACAGCATGCTGGTTTCTTCACGATGACCGTCCTGGTGCATCAGCACGCCGGTCACCTGAATGCCGCGTTCCTGGGTCTGAATACGGAAGCTCACCGCGAAGCCGTGCTTCTTCATGATCGGCCGGACGGTATCGACGATGTCCTCCAGGGTGGCGTAGTGGCCGTTGTTGGTCTTGCCACGCTCGGCGATGCTCGGCAGTTCGGTCTGCATAGCCGCCATCGCGGCGCTGTAGGCCATCAGCGCCTGGCGGTCGAGCACCCGCTCCTGCATTTGCAGCAGGCGCTCCATCTTGTCGATATCGACCTCGGGGTTGAGGGCGGCCCGCTCGATCACCTGGATGATCGCGGTGCTGTCTTGCGTGGCTTGAGCGATCGGTGCCTGGTTGGCGGTCTTGGGATGAATGGGGGTTGCCATGATGGCCTCCGTTATCGATAGCGTTGGATGACGTCAGGGAGCTCCTCGGTCGGGACCGGCTCCAGGGATACGGCCACGCGATAGACTTGGCCCTTGGCCAGCACGTGGGTTTCGGTCGATTGCTCGCCAGCCTCCAGCAGCTGACGCGTCAGCTGGGTCAGGGCATGGCAGATCTCGAATGTCATGGGTGATGGCATCGATACCTCCAGTAACAAAAATGCCCGGTCTCTGAGGGGCCGGGCGCTATGCCGTGGTGAGGGAAAGACAGGAAATCGGGGAACTCCGGATAGCGTTCAGGCCACCAGCGCAAGGGCGGACTCCAACGCCTTGTCTTTGAGGCCGGCGCCCTGGCCGAACCAGGCGGAGTCCATGCGGTAGTCGTTGCTGCGAGCGCGCTTCTCGTGATCCACGTACTCGGTGACCGCGTTGAGCAGCCCCCAGGCGGTTCCTTGCGCCGTGCACAGTTGGGAGCCGCGCCCCTCGCCCTGGTAGAGCTTCTGAACGCGATTGAGGGCGCGAACGTTGGGCAGCTTGGACGGATCGTCCAGCGGCGCCTCGGCGTTGCAGATCACCGATTGGAAGTAGGTCCTCGCTTCCTCCTGGCTGACCTTGCGCTCGGCCAGGGTCTTCAGGCGGTACATGAAGTCGTCCCACTGGGACACGGAGATCCCCAGCTGCTGCTTGACCAGCTGCGGACGGAACTCGGTACTGTGCGGCACCTTCACGCCCTGCGAAGTGCCATCCACGGCGATGGTCAGGGTGTTGTTGCAGACCACCCGTACCGAGGTGGGTGTAGCGACGGTGGCCAGAGAGCCATCGCAGGACGTGGCCAGCAGCAGGTAATCGTTGACCTGGTCTTGCCCCTTCAGAGCCCCGCCCAGGCCGCTGCGCGCCAGTGCCCAGAACTTGCGGCCACCCTTGAGCACGCCGGCCGTCTCGAGCTCATAGCCTGCGTATTCCGTGAGATCCCGGTAGAACTCCAGAACCTCCTCCGGCTGTACCACCTTGTAGCGTTGAGAGACCACCGACAGAGGGGCCCTGGTGTCGGAGCGATAGAGCACCTTCTGCTCCGGGAAGGAGTGGATGCTGCCCAAGTGGCCGGCACCATCGGTGATGAAGCGCACCGGCGATTCCTCGATGTGCCAGGCCATGCCGGCCTGTTGCCGCCAGACTTCCAGCGGCTGATGTCGAGACAGCTGCTGGCCCAGACCATGCCAGGGGGTATCGCCGACATAGGCCATTTGTTCGATCAGGTGTGCCATGGGGAAAGCTCCTTGTGAGTCGCGCACGGCATAACGGCCCGCTCCCCAAGGAAGCAGGCCGACCGTGAGCTTGTAGAGAGAATCGTGGGGGCATCGCCGCGCAGCGATGGACTCGTGAGACAGACCGTAAGGGATCAATCGACATGAGGACGAAAGGTGTGGCCGCAGGCACAGCACTCGAGATTGTCGAGCACTTGGCTATCCAGCTCGCTGCCCAGACGGGCCCCGGCGACGCCACCCGCCGTACCACCGACCAACCCACCGAATACTGCCCCGGCGATGCTGCCGACGGCGATTCCTACCGGACCACCGACTGCGCCAACCAACGCACCGGTCTCGGCGCCACTCCAGGCGCCGGCCGCCCCACCAGCGGTGCCGGCCACCGCACCCGTGGTGCCACCTACCTTCCGTCCATGATGGCGCGACACCACCCGCGACGCGCCACAGCTGGGACAAGACATGGACATGACATTACCTCCTCCATCGAAAAAGACATGAGAACGAAGCCATCCGTCTGGGGCTTCAAGGAGGTAGTACAGGTTTGAAATTCGATTGAATCGACAACGGGCAAGATCCTGGGCGACACACCCGCTACATCATCGAGGTATATGCCAGCTACGGGAAAATGCCGGGTTTTGCGGCCTCCGACGGATCCCTGAGCATGTTTCAGGACATCCATCCGGTGCATGTCAGGATGACGATATCAGGACGATGTAATGTTTCACATCGCTGTGAGATAGGATGCAGCGAAACCGTGACGTCATCGCGTCGCGGTGTCTTGCCTGGATCGATACCGGAATTTCCCGAAAAAGTGAATGACATCACAATCGCCAGGAAACTGGAGCGAATCGCATCCCCAGGGATAAGGGTCCCTGGGATTCTGACATACGTCACTGACGGGTAAGTATTATAGGGAGATCCACTAGACTCCTAACAGAGTCTATAGGGATAGGTCACTAGGTCATGATGGGCTCACTTGTGAAAGCCCAACCAGGATCATGAGAGATCATCCAAGGAGTGGTCCCACACAGACCACTCCCTATAGAATCATCATCCAAAATGACCTTATAGGGATTGACCTCACAGGCGTCTGTAGAACGCCTGATGACGAAGTTCAAGTGATCGCCAGTATCAAGTCGAGTCACTGCCTACCGCTCCCTATCATCCTCCCTATCGACCGACAAGACCATCGCTGCGGAAACCTTCACCATTCCCACAGCGAGGTATCTCCTCATGTCTCAACATCAACCCCTCTGCCATCCGCTCAATGACAAGCTGCGCCTTCACTATGAAGACACCTATCGAGGCTTTGACGTCCATCATCGGACAGATGGTCCACTGGTCGTGAACTACCTGGAGCGATCCTTGCAGACGCTCGATGCAGTGACACGAATCAACAGCACCACCTTCGCCTTTCGTGTAGATCTCCGCTTCCCGGGTGAGATGTCGCGTCTGCCCATGCATGAGACCAACGACGTGTTGGCAAGGTTCTTCTCCTTCTTTCGCTACGAGCTCAAGCGTAGCCAGGCCAAGTACACTACTCAGCTGCATTATCTGTGGGCACGCGAGCAGGTCAACAGCGACAAGCCTCACTACCACCTGATGATCCTGCTCAACAAGAACGCCTACGACAGCCTGGGATCTTTCGCGCCAGATGGGAGCGGGATCTACTCGAGAAACAACCTCTACCACCGCATGATGCGCTCCTGGTTGAAGGCGATGGGATTCGCCCAAGACGACCCCCGTTTCCATCAGCTGATCCATGTCAGCGAAGACCCGGTCACAAAAGAGCCCTGGTCCTGCGCCCTGCATCGGGATGACTGGATAGCCATGAATGAGGCGGTATTCATGGTCAGCTACCTGTGCAAGGCGTACAGCAAGCCCTTCGCTCAAGTGGGCCATGTCTTCGATGGCAGCCGTCTTTGAGTATTGAGTGACATGGTATGGGTCCGACGGACGGACCCATCCTACCTCTCTCAACAAGGTGCCAGATGATGTTTCCGACTTCGATGTCTCCTTCCCTATCGTTCCCTCACAACACCCGTGACAGCCAAGAAGAATCGTCATCCCACGATCCCTGGGGAGATCGTCGCCTCGCCAGGATGGAACGCAAGGAACCGACCCGTCGACTGCTACGTGACGTCATGGCCCTACGCCGGATTCGTGGCATGAGCCAGACAGCGCTGGCGGCCGATCTGGGAGTCAGCGTGCGAACCTTGCAGGAGTGGGAGCAGGGGCGACGACTGCCCTCGGGGGTCGGCCATGCCCTGCTCAGACAGTGGGTAGAGACCCACCAAAGCGATGGAGATTGAGACATTGCGATGGATTATCGGACAACATGAGCGCCGCAGGATGCCGATTTTCATGTTTTTTAGGTTTTATAAGTCACAATGTCTAACCCAATGCCAGTTTTCACGCTCTAGGTAGCCCATCGCTACTGCTGGCGAGAGGCATCGCATGAGGCACGCCAGCGCCCATAGGGGCCACGTTTCTCGAGAGGGACAAGCTGAATCCCGAACGTCGCAAGCAAGGCCCTGCTCTGCTTGAACTTGGCCGCCAACCCTCGGGACGTGACAGGCCAGGAACCTGAAGGATCAGACTCAGGGCGATACCCATCGAGCAGCACAAGCCAATCCTTGACCGTGGCCTCTATCCGTCCATCCTCCGACGCATCGATGAGACGCTTCACGGCCATCGCGACAGGATTCTCCTCCAGCTCATAATCGCGACGACTTTGCTGGTTGGCATCAAGCTGTTTCCAGAATTCGGCAGTGTCTCGACCCAAAGCATCAGCCACCAGTACACCTATCCTGCATAGGTCTCGCAAACCACCATAGCGGTCGAATTGTCGATCATTTTCAACATGACCCCAGAACTGGTTAACATGGCCAAATATTTGGAGGAGGCCATGAATGATGGTCCTCTCCGCCATGCTGCGATCCTTCACAGCATTCTGAGGGTTGCCCACTCCTGCATCATCCAGCTCTATGCTCAAGGTAGCGTCGGATAGCGGTGAATAGGTCACCACACTCTCGCTACTATTCAGCATAACTACACAACGGATGAAGAGATCTACCCCAGAACGCTTCGTTTTCGTTCGCCACTCCACTGCCTTTCCCTGCATGATCGAAAGCAAGCCTTTCTGCTGTGTTTTGGACAGCGAATCCACTCGATGGAAACTCATCAGGTAATGGCACTGCGCCCGAATATCCACTTGCTTTATCGTCTTGGGAACCTCGGTTTCAAACAGACTGCTCGCCGGGTCTATGACCATCTTCAGCATCTTCTGTGAATCGATCAGCTCAGGAGTAGGCTCACCTAACAACTCAAGCAACACGGGCGCACTATCTGATCGCCAGGCCATGACCATCCAGGCAATCACCAACAGGTCACTATCCTTCGGTAGCGAAGTGACATCGAATAAAGTAGATATCGATTGAGGACACACATTTCCAATGCTATCTGGAACACTCACCGGCAAACTTTCTCGAGGCATGACATGCGGAATCCAAGACTGGATCTCATAGCTCGATAGTCCCGGTGAGAAAACCAAGCAATGACTCCCCAAGATCAGCGCGCGTCGACCGTTGTTCAAGTCGACGCCTGCACGACCGTAAACCGGTATAACCTCCCCGGGGATAGTACCATCAACAAAATTGCTGATGGCAGACTTGATGACACCATAGGAGACATCCTGCTGACTGCCTGAGGATGCTCGCCAATACGCCCCCTTCACTCGTTCAAGGATCACTGGATCCATATATGGCAAAGTTTCGCCCGTAGCCTTGTCGATCAGAAGTGGGCTTCTGGACTCACTATAAGTGAGATAAAACTTTCCTTGCAGCATGGACATGACATCGGCTACTTGTCTATCATGACGAGATTGCTTTGGTATTTGGCGCGCCCCAAAGAACCCCATGCCACCAGCACCAGGTTCATTGCTCAACTCAGACGCTGCCGACCAGGAAGGCCAGGAAGCATTGAGCGCAGCTCGGTAATCGGGACGATGAAAGAGGGATTTCACAGTGGCCGGTGGCTCATCATCGTGTGATGCCTTGGGAAACGAGAAAGAGGGGCCTGTATCAGGCGTAGGCGAAGTCTCTGCGTCATCATCAAGCTCATCAGAAACCACCTTCCTAGCTTGCTCACGCCAATGCTCACTTAGGCCAAACCTCTGCCCCCGCTGCCTGGTATTGCCTCCCTCATGTCCCACCGGATGAGACTCGTAGTTATCCTGACCATGATCTGCCATTCCCTACCTCGTACCTTATCGCCATCGAATACCACGCAAAGTCTATCACACGGACCTCTGACATCCGCTCTTCCCCATCCCCCTAGCTAGCGGTGATACCTCAGGCTTCTCAAGATAAGCGTTTGCCCTCGGAAACTTAGCTCGCCTACAGATGTAGGTTTAAGGGTATTCAACCATCTGGAACCCAACACCGGCCCGATTGCATCGTCCGGGGCAATCGGGGTTCAATAGCGGACGAGATATCGAAGCCCCCTCATGCCACTACAGACCTGGACATTGCCGCATCACATGGCATGGCGACGACTGCTGGCGCTGCTATTCGCGCGGTCGTGCGCCTTCGCCCCCCTTCCAGCCACGCGGTCGTCGACGCCTGCCAAGTCGACTATGCCCAGTTTCAGGGCGAGATGCTCGATACGGATGAGCCTTGCAGTGCGGCCTGTACGGCGCCGGCCATCTCTACCCAGCCATCGGTCATCGCTACGCGCGCCTTGCCCAACATGGCGGCAATCGCCGTGACTGACCACATTCCTCAGCCCCCGCGACGCCCTCCCAAATCCTGACGACTTCCCGGGCACATGCCCGCTATCCGTCGCGTCCCACATCCACCCGTCGTCGACGACGACGGCATCTGGTAGTCTCACCATACTTACCGACTGTTTCGCCACCATGGGGCAAATGGGATGGCTGGGCTGGTTGATGCCGCTGACCGTCCTGCTGCTGAGAGTAGCCTCCGGCCTGGCTCGACCCTATGATCAGGGGAATGCCCGCCGGGAACGAGAGCGAGGTACCACTGTCCATGACTGAGATCGCTCGACATTCAGCCTCGATTCAGCTTGGTGGCTTAGAAATGGACGGCCCACAGACCCGACAGAGGTATCAAGATGCATAAGACACTTCTCGTAGCCATTTTCAGTCTGGCGTCCACCACGGCCCTGGCCGGTGCCGGGCATGGCAGTGGCCAGTCTCAGTCCGACGCTCAACAGCCGATCGACCGAAATCTCTCCTTCGAAGCGGGTGACATGTGGTTTACCCCCGGCAAGCTAGAGATCGCCCCCGGCGAGACGGTGAAATTCGAGATCACCAACACCGGCAACCTTGAACATGAATTCGTGATCGGAGACGAAGAGGCGCAGGCGGAGCATCGTGAGATGATGCGCGAGATGGCCTCCAGCGGTGGACACGACATGAGTGCTGGCCATCATGGCGGGGGACAAGATGACGCCGCCAGCATGCCATCGGTGACCATAGCCCCGGGCGAGTCCGCCACTCTTGTATGGACCGCGCCCCAGGGCGTAGAGGAGGTGGAATTCGCCTGTAATATTCCCGGACACTATGAGGCGGGCATGAACGGCGACATCCAGATCGAAGGATAAGCCATGAAGCTGCTGCTGCTCGAGGACGATGACCTGCTCGCCGAAAGCCTGGCGGAGACCCTCGGCGACGAGGGCTATCGCGTCGATACGGCCACACATATACGTGTGGCCGAATCGCTGATGCAGACGGAGGAGTATGGCCTCGTCATCCTGGATCTCGGTCTGCCCGACGGATCAGGCCTCGACTTGCTCGAGCGCTGGCGGGGAAGCGGGTACAAGCAGCCCATCCTGGCCCTCACGGCCCGCGATACCTGGGAGGACAAGGTCGTCGGTCTGCGATGCGGGGCCGATGACTACCTAACCAAGCCGTTCTACGGGGATGAGTTGCTGGCAAGGCTGCATGCCCTGTTGCGACGTCAGCACGGCAATACCGGCAACGTGCTGACGGTCCATGGCATTCATCTCGATGAGCACCTCCAAGAAGTGAGTACTGACGGCACCACCTGGCAGTCCCTGACGGCTACCGAATTTCGACTGTTGCGTTTCCTGATGCACCACCCCAATCGCGTCCATTCTAAGCTTCGCCTGCTCGCGTTCCATCAACAAGTGGTTGCTGAGTGGAGCGGGCCGTCTGCCCCCTGACCCACCACGCCCTTGCCATTGAGGGAGTCGAATGCCGACGTCCCGGACAGGTCAGTTACTCACCGAGCGTAAGGCAACGAAGTAGGAACGGCCCTCGCGGTTGATGAGCACTGGGACGACTTGCTCTTGGGGTAAGTTGGCGGCCATATCGGCCAGTTGCTCCGCACTCTCCACCGACTGCTGGCCGATGCTCATCAGCACATCCCCTGGCCGGATCCCGGCCGCTGCCGCGCTGCCGGCGGGATCGACGCTGACGATACGCACGCCCTGCTTGATACCCAGCTGGCGACGCTCAAGCTCGCTCAGAGACTGCACTGTAATACCCAGTCGCACCGGACCGCCGTCGCTATCACCCTGGTTAGCAACCACATCCGGCCACTCCCCGACTGTCAGGGTGATGGGCTGCTTTTCACCATCGCGCAGCACCGAGAGTTCGACTTCCTCACCGGGCGTCACTTCGCCCACAAGTCGGGGAAGCGTGGTGGAATGATCCACCTCCTCGCCATTCACCTTCAGGATAACGTCTCCTGCTTGGAGACCACCCTTGGCTGCCGGTCCGCGAGGGTCCAGATCTGCGATCAAGGCTCCTTCCGCCTGTTCCATGCCGAAGGATTCCGCCAGGTCCTTGGAGACCGGCTGGATCCTGACACCCAGCCAGCCACGGTTCACGAAGCCGTCATCACGCAGTTGGTCGGCCACATCCATGGCCACATCGATCGGGATGGCAAACGAAAGGCCCATATAACCGCCGCTACGGGTCAGGATCTGGGAGTTGATACCCACGACCTCACCGTCCAGGTTGAACAGCGGACCGCCTGAGTTACCCGGGTTTATGGCCACGTCGGTCTGGATGAAGGGCACATAAACATCCTGGGGCAGGGTACGGTTGATGGCGCTGATGATGCCCGCGGTCACGGAATGGTCGAAGCCGAAGGGCGAGCCGATGGCGGCGACCCACTGTCCGACCTTGAGGTCGGAGGACTCGCCCAGCTCCAGGGTGGGCAGGTTGTCCGCCTCGACCTTGAGCACCGCCACGTCGGTCTTCTCGTCGGCACCAACCAGCTCGGCCTCGAGTTCACGGCGGTCGTTGAGGCGCACCAGGATCTCGTCGGCATCCTTAACCACATGGGCGTTGGTCATGATGTAGCCGTCTTCACCGAAGATGAAGCCCGAACCCAGTGACTGACGCTGCTCTTCCCGTTGATTGGGGCCCCCACCGGGGGGCATCGGGAAGCGGTCGCCGAAGAAGTCACGGAAGATCTCCGGCACCTCCTGCCCCCCAAACTGCCGAGAGGACGTCATGGACCTCTCGACCTCCCGTGAGGTGGAGATGTTGACCACGGCTGGCACGGCCTTGTCGACCAGCTCCGTGAAGTCTGGCAGTCGTGTCTCGGCAAGAGCTGGCGTCGCCGCCAGCAATAGTAAAGCTAGGCTCATCAGCCAGACGAGCGAACGAGGCTTGTCTATCACGATTGGCTCCTATAGCGAGGCATGGGGCATCAGGCCCCTTTGGTACAGCATTCACAATGCAAAGTTCCATACGCTTAGCCCTGGCTCAACCTTCATTATAATTCGGGCTTGAAGCTTGAGTTGCTATAGGTTTTATACTGCTTGGTCATCAGGTGACACCACAAGGGTGACGCATGGGACATCATCACGATCATCTCCATCTTGATCCCACCTCTGGTGACCGTCGGGTGAGCATCGCCATCTGGGCCAACGGGATATTGACCCTTGCTCAGATCGTTGGGGGTATCCTGGCGGGAAGTCTCGCGCTGATCGCGGATGCGCTGCATAATTTTTCCGACATGGCTGCCCTCGTCATTGCGTTTGCCGCCCGCAAGATCGCGAGACGACCGCCAGACTCACAGATGACGTTTGGCTATGGCCGAATCGAGATTGTCGCAGCGGTGATCAACTACACCACCCTCATCCTGGTTGGATTTTATCTAATTTACGAAGGCGCCATGCGCATGATCGACCCGCCAGAGATTCAGGGCTGGATAGTCGTCATCATCGGCATTGTAGCTCTTCTTGTTGATGCGCTAACGGCCTTGCTCACCTGGTCGATGCAAAAACATAGCGTCAACATTCGGGCTCTCTTCCTGCACAACCTGTCTGATGCCCTTGCGTCCATCGCTGTGATCACCGGGGGGTCGCTGATTCTGCTATATGACATGCGCTGGGTAGACCCCGCGATTACGATCGGCATTGCGCTCTATATTCTCTATCTTGCCTTTACGGAGATAGGTGGCCCTATCCGGACGCTGATGCTGGGCTCGCCACCCGATGTCGATGGCCAATCAGTTATTGACGCCCTGTGTGACGTCCAAGGGGTTGAGGATGTGCATCATGTTCACCTATGGCAAATGCAGGAGAACACCGCTGCGCTTGACTGCCATGTGGTGACGACGGAAGAAGGCTGGCAGCAGCTCGAGGCGGTCAAGGCGGATATCAAGGCTCAGCTGAAAGCGCGCTTTGGCATTGGCCACTCCAGCCTGGAATTCGAGCATATTGATCATGCGCATCAGGGAGCCAATCTTTATGGGCATGAGTAATATGCCTATATTTTCTGGCTCAGGCACCAACAGCGGCCGAGCTCCACTCAGCAGCATTCTGACCTTATTTTTCACCCAACTCTTTGAAATGGAGGTAGAAAGTGTACAAAAATGCGACTTTTATCCTGGCTGGTGCATTGATGCTGATCGCCATCATCGTGATCGTATCGAGACCCTCGCTGTTGGGCATGGGCGCCGAGGCGGCCAGCCAGGATGGAGCTCAGGTCGAAAACTCTCTAGTACGCCCACACTCGCCGGTCCTGGGACCCGATGACGCGCCGGTGACCATCGTGGAGTTCTTCGACCCGGCCTGTGAGGCGTGCCGCGCCTTCTACCCACTGACCAAACGGATTCTGGACACCTACCCCGACCAGGTGCGGCTGGTGGTGCGTTATACCCCCTTTCACGAGGAAGTATCCGAAACGGCCATTCGCGTGCTGGAAGTTGCCAGGCGCCAGGATGTCTTCCAACCGGTGCTGGAGGCGCTGCTGGCTCGCCAGAGCCAGTGGGCGGCTCATGGCAGTGTCGATGAGGCAGCGATCATGGAGATCGTCAGCGAGGCCGGGCTGGACAGAATCGCGGCGGAGGAGCAGCTCACCTCGCCAGAGGTTCAAGCGGTCTTCGACCAGGACAGGGAAGACGTCGAGGCCAACCAGATCCGCCAGACGCCGACCTTCTTCGTAAACGGCGAATTGCTGGCCCCCTTCGGCATGCAGGAGCTGGTCGATGCCGTAAAGCGTGAGGTGGCCGAGGTCTCCGGCGAGGAAGATGCGTCATGACACGGCGCTGGTTGCTGGCCGGACTGATTGGCCTCGGCCCCTTGCTGGCCGAGGCCAACTGGCGGGAGAGATGGTTGTCGCCACCCATCGGGCCGGGAGCAGACGAGACGCGACTGGCTGATAGGGAGGAATCCTCATCGACGCAGTGGGTCGTGCAACCACCCGATATCACGACGACGGCGATTACCGTGACTCAGGGGGATACCCTCGACCGCCTGCTACGGCGTCTTGGCCTGGAGACCGCGACCCGTGCCGAGGTGACAACGGCGCTGGCAGGTGAGTTCGACCCGAGGAAGCTACGTCCCGGTTATCGCCTCCGCCTTACCTCTCTCGTCATCGGGCAACCGGTTTCGGTCGCCATCGAACGCGAGTCGGGGGTTCAGCACGTGGTGACGTTGGGACAACAACCCACTGCACGCACGGTACATCCGCGCACCGATACCCTGGCCCTTGCCCGGGAAGTCGAGATCGGGACGTCCGTATCTGCCTCTTTGGCGGCGGAGGAGATACCCACCCGCTTTGCCGAGGATCTCAAGACATTGCTGGCCGGTATCTTCAATATCAGCCGTGATATTCGGGGGAGCGAACGCCTGAGACTGCTATGGGAAGAGAAGCGTCGACAGGATGGAACCCGGGTCGGGCCACCACGCCTGACCTATGCGGGTTTCGATGGACGAGAGGGGCGCCTGGAGGTGGTATGGCCACCGAACCAGGCGGATGCCGTGATGATCTTCCAGAATGGCGAACTTCTGCGCTCCTTGCGCTTCCCGGTCGAGGGGGCACGACTGACGTCGTCATTTGGCAACCGACGCCATCCCGTGTATGGGGACATTCGGCGCCATGACGGGATCGACCTCGCCGCTCCCAGCGGCACGCCCGTGGTGGCAACCGGATCTGGCCGCGTGGCCTATATCGGATGGCGGGGCGGCTATGGGCGTGTCGTCGAGATCGGTCATGATTCCGGTGCCGTCAGTCGTTACACGCATCTCAGCGAGTTCGCCGAAGGGCTAGAGGTCGGTGACTGGGTGAAGGCCGGGGATAACCTCGGTGCCGTAGGAGCGACGGGGCTGGCCACGGGGCCTAACCTTCACTATGAGATCCGGCTGGATGATCGTCCGATCGATCCTCTGGCGGAGGGACAACGGATCGTTCTGAGGGAGGACTCGCCGGGTGGGAATGGCTCATCAGCGCTCGTGGAGGCACGAACGCGCCTGGCTGGCGTGATGGAAGCCTCACCATCCCCCGAGCTGGCGGCGCTCGCCTCCCCTTGAGCCCATCCCCCGGCGAAGCCGGATTGTCAGAGGCAACCGACGCTATCGGAGGTCGCCGGCACCGCCATGTTCGGCCTCGTGCTGGCAGAGCCGATGGTCACCGAGCACCTCGATGATCCGGCAGCTCTCGACCTTGCCGCCGGCGCACTGGCTCACCATTCGCCTGAGCTCGTCACGCAGTGCAGAGAGCCTCTGGAGACGCAATTCCACCTCCTCCAGGTGATGCTTGGCGATGGCATCGACCTCATGGCAGGGCATCTGCGGATGGTCCGCCATCTTGAGTAGCTCGCGCACGGCCTCCACTGAGAAGCCGAAGTCCCGGGCATGGCGGATGAAGGCCAGACGCCTGACGGCGCGCTCGTCGTAGCGACGCTGCCCCCCTTCAGTCCGTGAGGCATTTTGCAGCAGCCCGATGCGCTCATAGTAGCGCACCGTTTCCGGCTGGCAGCCCGCCCGTCGGGCCAGCTCGCCGATGCCGATATTCCTGTCCAGGACGCGGGACGTGTCGATAGAGCTGGTCATGGTGGCATCTCCAGTAAAAATCGTCAGCTTCTGAACTACCCCAGAGTTGCAAGGGAGGGAAAGAGATCCACCATGACACTTGAAAGTTGGGTCATGGTGCCTGTCGCAATCGCAATCCCCATGACGATCACAATCGTGCCCGCCACAGGCCTTGTATAGGCACTCCACCTCCCGAGCTTCCGGCTGTGCTGCGTCAAGACGTTCAGAAAGAGCGTGCTGGCCAGGAAGGGCAGTGCCAGACCAAGTGAATAGGTCGTCAGATAGACCATGCCGGCCTGGGCGCTGGGGGCACTGGCAGTCGCCATCAGGATGGCTCCCAGGATGGGGCCGATACAGGGTGTCCAGCCAATGGCGAAGGACACGCCAAAGATGGTTGCCGATAGCGGGGAGCCACCCTGGACATTGGGTGAGAACTGCAGCGTTCGTTGCAACAGCGGCAAGCGAAGTATACCGGTCATGAAGACGCCCAGGAGGATGACCACGCTTCCCGTAATCCAGTTGAACTCGTTCCGATAGCCTCGAAGCAGCTGACCAATGCTGCTGGCTCCCAAGCCCAGCATGATGAAGACCATGGTGAAACCCAGGATGAAGAAAGAACTGAGTATCAGGGCTTCGAGGCGCTTATCCGTTTTCCCGGCGCTTCCTCCCGTGACGACCGACAGGTATGCCGGGAGCAAGGGCAGGGTACAGGGGGAAAAGAATGAGACAAGGCCACCCGCGAAGGCGCCCAGCAAGCCAATGGATGACAAGGATTCCAACGTGCCCTCCCTCCCAGAGAACCGTCCTTCGAGCTGTAACCGATGGAGCTTGAAGCTGTAGTTGCTACAGGGTTTATGCTTTCGAATATTACATCATCCCACGGAGTCACACCATGGAGAAATCGACACGCTCTGAGGACTCGTCTGCCTTGAAGCTGCGCGTCGAGGGCATGGACTGCGGCGGCTGCGAGCGTAAGGTCGAGGCCGCCCTGGGCCGCCTGGAAGGCATCGAGGAGGTGTCGGCCAGCTCGGTCACCGGCTCGGTCACGATCCAGCCCCACGAGTACTCGATGCCCTCGCATGAGTCGATCGAGAAGACGCTCATTGAGCTCGGCTACCGCCTCGTCGGCCAGGATGAGGAAAGTGAATCCACTACCACGCCGGACTCCTGGTGGCAGACCGCCAAGGGGCGCCTGGTGCTCGTCACCGGGGGGCTGCTGGTACTGGCCTTCGCCCTGCGCTTGACCTGGCCAGCGCTGGGTAACTGGCCCTTCGTTGCGGCCACCCTGGTGGGCCTGGTGCCCATCGTGCAATCTGCTTGGGGCGCGCTGAAGATGCGTAACCCCTTCACCATTGAGATGCTGATGAGCATCGCCGCCCTGGGTGCCCTGGCCATTGATGCCGCTGCCGAGGCGGCGGTGGTGGTCTTCCTATTCGCTGTGGGCGAACTGCTGGAAGGCGTGGCTGCCTCACGGGCGCGACGCAGCATCTCGGCCCTGGCGGACCTGACGCCGTCTACCGCGAGGCTGATGGAGGATGAGGATACCCGGGAGGTTTCGGCCGCCACGCTCAAGCCCGGTCAGCGGGTGCTGGTGCGACCGGGCGACCGCGTGCCCTGCGATGGGCGCATTCTGGCCGGCGAATCCGACCTGGATGAGTCACCGATCAACGGGGAGTCGATGCCCCGCTCGCGTGCGCCGGGTGACGACATCTTTGCCGGTACGGTCAACCTCGATGCGGCCCTGGAGGTGGAGGTAACCCGCGGCGCCGAGGACAACACCATCGCGCGGGTCATTCGCCTGGTGGAGGAGGCCCAGGCCGCCAAGGCGCCGGTGGCGCGCTTCATCGACCGCTTCGCTCGCTACTACATGCCGGCGGTGGTGGGGCTCGCCCTGCTGATGGCGGTGGTGCCGCCGCTGGTCTCGACCATGGCCTGGTCGGAATCGGTCTATCGCGCCCTGGCCCTGCTGTTGATCGCCTGCCCCTGTGCCCTGGTGATCTCGACCCCCGCGGCGATCGCCGCCGGTCTCTCGGCGGGTGCCCGGCGGGGCCTGCTGATCAAGGGCGGCGCGGTGCTCGAACAGCTGGGTAAGCTGCGGATAGTGGCGTTGGACAAGACCGGCACCCTCACCGCCGGCACCCCCAAGGTCACCGACGTGGAGGACTGGGCCACCGGCCAAGGCACGCACGAGGTACTCAGGCTGGCGGCCGCGATGGAACGTGACTCCAGCCATCCCATCGCCACGGCCATCTTCTCGCACACACAGAAGCTTGGCCTTTCCATCCCCCAGGCGAGCAGCAACCGCGCCCTTTCGGGTCGTGGCGTTGCTGGTCAGGTCGAGGGGCGTGAGCTGAGCTTGGTCACGCCTCGCCACCTGTCAGAGCAGGCCGCTCTCGATGACGGTCTGCGCGCCCGAATCGCCGAGCTGGAACACGCAGGCAAGAGTCTCGCCGTGCTGGTCGAAGGCGAGCGGCCGCTGGGCCTGATTGCCGTCCGTGACGAGCCGCGAGAGGATGCCCGTGAAGGTCTGACGGCGCTGTCGCGTCTGGGTGTCGAGGCGGCCATGCTCAGTGGCGACAATGCGCGCACGGCGGCGGCCATTGGTGGCTCTCTGGGCATCGAGGCGCATGGCGAGCTGATGCCCGAGGACAAGGCCCTGCGCGTGCAGGAGTGGCAAGCCACCGGACGCGGTCCTGTCGGCAAGGTGGGCGATGGCATCAACGATGCGCCGGCACTGGCCGCGGCCGACGTCGGCATCGCCATGGGCGGCGGTACCGACGTGGCGCTGGAAACCGCGGATGCCGCGCTGCTCAAGAACCGCGTCGGTGGCAT
The DNA here is from genome assembly GCA_004551485.1 of Billgrantia azerbaijanica. Taxonomy (GTDB): domain Bacteria; phylum Pseudomonadota; class Gammaproteobacteria; order Pseudomonadales; family Halomonadaceae; genus Halomonas; species Halomonas azerbaijanica. The sequence goes on from SBLD01000003.1 coordinate 36,250, forward strand.
CGCCGAGCTGATCGATCTGTCCCGGGCGACTCTGCGCAACGTCAAGACCAACGTTGCCCTGGCGCTGGGCCTGAAGGCCATCTTCCTGGTGACCACGGCGCTGGGCATCACCGGCATGTGGATCGCGGTGATGGCGGATACCGGCGCTACCGTGCTGGTGACCCTAAACGCCATGCGGCTGCTGGGCTATCGCTTCTCGCCTGGCACCGCGACGAGCGGATCGGCAAGCCCGCGTTACCAGGAAGCCACGTCATGAGAACGAAGCGGATAGCGATAGCGCCGCAAGGCCGGTACTGGTTGGCACTGGCCATCGTGGTCGCCATGTCCGACCAGGCCATCAAGGGACTGGTGCAGGCGCTAATGCCGTATGGCCAGGCCGTCCCGCTAACCCCTTTCTTCAACTGGGGCCACTGGTGGAACACGGGGGCGGCCTTCAGCTTCCTCGCCGACTCAGGTGGCTGGCAGCGCTATCTCTTCCTGGGCCTGACGGGGATGGTGACGATCGTCCTGACGATCCTGCTGTGTAGGCCCAGACACCGCCTGGAGGCGCTGGGGTACAGCTTGATGCTGGGTGGCGCGCTGGGCAATGGCATCGACCGCCTAGTACGAGGGTATGTCGTAGACTACCTGGACGTCTACTGGCGTGAGTGGCACTGGCCCGCCTTCAACCTGGCGGATATCACCCTGTTCCTGGGTGTCATCGCCTTTGCGATTGCGGCCTGGCGTGAGCGTCCCTCCCCCAGAGCGTCGGAGTAACGGCATGGAGGCAGAGAACCTTCCAGTCCGGTACATGACGCTTGCCGGCCGGCTCTCTCCGGCCCTCGGCTGTTTGCTGGCCCTGACCGCCGGGGGACTAACCACCCTCAGCACCGCGCCCTTCGCGCTGTGGTGGCTGGGCCCGGTGGCGGTGGCACTGGTCTATCTACGCATCCATGCCCTGACACCTGCCCAGGCCGCCCTTCAGGGTTGGTGTTATGGCGTAGGGCTGTTCGGCTCTGGGGTCTCATGGGTGTTCGTTGCGATCCACGACTATGGCTATACGGGGGCGCCCCTGGCGCTCTTCCTCACCGGTTTGTTCGTGGCCAGCCTGGCGCTGTTCTTCGCCGTACCCTTCTGGCTCTATCGCCGCGTTACGGGCCCGCGGCTGGCCTTCCTCAGCTTCGCCGGCGTCTGGGTACTCAGCGAGTGGCTACGCACCTGGCTGTTTACCGGGTTTCCCTGGCTGCTGCTGGGCACCTCTCAGGTGGACTCGCCGCTGGCGGGCTGGGCTCCGGTCGGCGGAGTCTACCTGCTGTCGCTGATCACCGCACTGACCGGTACCCTGAGCATCGAGTTGCTGCGCCATCGCTGGTGGGCCGCCGCACTGGTTGCTGCCATTTGGCTGGCCCCGCTGGCGTTGCCCACCCAGTGGACCTCTCCGTCCGGCGAGCCGCTGCGAGTGGCCCTGCTGCAGGGCAACCTGGACCAGGCGATCAAGTGGATGCCCGAAGGCCAGAGTGAGGCGGCCAACATCTACACGGTATTGACCCTTGCACAGTCCAACGACCTCGACCTGGTTGTCTGGCCCGAGGCGGCCCTGCCGATGTTCGAGCGCGAGGCGCGGCCGATCCTGGAGCGGGTGCATTCCAACCTCGCGCCCGACACCGCCCTGCTCACCGGGATCCTGCAGCGCGACGGCGGCGACTACTACAACAGCGTGATCGGCCTGGGCGCCGCCGAGGGCGAGTATCGCAAGGCGCGCCTGGTGCCCTTCGGCGAATACCTGCCGCTTGAACGTCTGCTCGCCGGCACTATTGCCTTCTTCGACCTGCCCATGCCGACCATGACGCCCGGGCCCGAGGGTCAGGGGCCGATCCACGCCGCCGGCACGACTATCGGCAACGCCATCTGCTACGAGATCATCTATGCCGACCGGGTCGCCGAGCAGGCGCGCGGTGCCGAGCTGCTGCTGACGGTCTCCAACGACACCTGGTTCGGCCGTTCCATCGGCCCCCAACAGCACCTGCAGATGGCCCGCCTGCGCGCCCTGGAGAACGGCCGCTATCTGATCCGCGCCACCAGCAATGGCGTGACCGCCATCGTCGATCCTCAGGGCCGCGTCACGGCCCTCGCACCGCAGTTCCAGACTACGAGCCTTCGTGGCGAGGCGCTGCCCATGGCGGGGTACACGCCGTTCACCCGTACCGGTAGCTGGCCGACCTGGCTGTTGGCCGCATTACTGGTGCTGCTGGGATGGCAACTCAACACACGTCGGTCTGGATGATAATGGTCCAGTCGAAAAGGGAGAGAATGATGGCTTTATCGGAACCTCACTCTGGTACAGCGAGGAAAGCTCCATTGTGGGAGCTCCGAACACGCACACTGGTGGGGGTGCTGGTCGTTTGGCTGGCACTCATCGGCGTTGCTCAGGCCGAAGAGGAGGGCGAATGGCCCCGCGGCCACTATCCGCTGCCTGAGGAAGGCAATGTGATTGGCGACACCTACCGCGTAACGGTGGAGGATCGAGAAGATACCCTGATCGACATCGCCAGGCGACACAACCTGGGGTACAGGGAGATCGTGCGCGCCAATCCGGATGTGAGCATCTGGATTCCCGGCGAGGGTACCGAGGTGACCATACCCGGGCGCTTCATCCTGCCCGCTGCAGAGCGCACTGGCATCGTCATCAACATCGCCGAGCTGCGCCTCTACTACTATCCGAAGGTTGACGATGGTGAAACGCCACGTGTCGAGACCTATCCCATCGGCATCGGTCGCGAGGGGTTCGATACGCCCCTCGGCGTGACCGAAACCACCATGAATATCAAGAACCCTGCCTGGTACCCACCCGAGTCGGTCCAGCGTGAAGCCAGGGCGCGTGGAGAGGAGGCGCCCAGCGTGGTGCCTCCGGGCCCGGACAATCCGCTGGGAGACCATGCCATTATTCTGGGTTTCGACGGCTACTTGATCCATGGGACCAACCAGCCGGATGGTATCGGCATGCGTGCCAGCCGCGGCTGTATTCGCATGTTCCCTGGGGACATCGAGTCGATTTTCGACCGCGTGCCTGCTGGCACCCGGGTCCAAATCGTCAACCAGCCCATCAAGATCGGCTGGGATGAAGGGCAACCGCTGGTTCAGGCATTCCCGCCTCTGGAGGCAGAAGGGCACAGCATGTCCGAGTTGGTAGACACCGTCACACGCCTCAACCAACGCAAGGCCGAGGGCATATCCTTCGATTATGAACAGCTTCGCGGCCTGTTGGATGACCCCAGCGGTCGCATGGTATCCCTGAACCCCAAGCCGGAGCCGGAGCCGGAGCCGGATAGAAAGCACGACACTGGCTACCAGGGTATCTACGCAGAACTCGCGCTGCATAGGCCATGACGACGACGACATGGCGAGTCTTGTCAGTCTCGTGACGCTGACTTCAGGCGTGGCTTATCCAGGGTCTATCGCCCTCTGCATGGCCACTGGCGGTGCGTTGGCGGTGTACCCAACCACTGAACAAGTGCCGTGCCTTGGGGGGCGGCCTTCCTCGCCTCCCAGGCACCGAGGTGCGGGCTCTGGCTTCGTCTGCGTTTATAGCCCCACCTTGCCGCATGGCGCGGTGGGCTCCTAGTCTCACCATTGGCATGCCGATTCTGGGGAGGGAAGGGCTATCGACCTCGAAGCCGCTCTGGGCTACCTGCTGCCGTGGGAGTTCTCGCTGGCCTGGTCGGGGGGCTGCCTGCTGGCCATCGTGCTCTACCTGCGTGGCCTCCGGCAGCGCCGACGGCGAGGCGAGGCCACCGGTGTGGGACGAGTCCTGGCCTACCTGCTGGGTGTCGCCACCATCTATGGCGTCACCCAGACCCATTACGACTACCTCGCCCAGTACATGTTCTTTACCCATCGGGCCCAGCACCTGGTGCTGCATCACGCCGGCCCCTTCCTGATCGCCCTGGCCGCTCCCCTGCCGGTACTGGCCGATGGCTTACCGACGCGAATCAGGCCCTTCCCCGGGTGGAGCCTGGCCGCGCGCCTGCTGCGCCCCGTTTATCGGACTCTGCAGCATCCACTGATCGCCCCCGTACTGTTCGTCGGGCTGATCTATTTCTGGCTGATTCCCGAGATCCACTTCGACGCCATGCTCAGCGCTGATCTCTATCAGGTGATGAACTGGAGCATGGCGCTGGATGGCCTGCTGTTCTGGTGGCTGATCCTGGATCGCCGCTCGCCGCAACAAGGCGGTCTCGGCTATGGCAAGCGCATCGCCATTCTGCTGGCGGTGATCCCCCCGCAGATTCTCCTGGGCGCCTATATCACCTTCAGTCGCGGCGTGATCTTCGATGTCTATGAGGTCTGCGGTCGCGCCTGGCCACTGGATCCTCTGACTGACCAACTCCTCGGCGGCCTACTGACCTGGATTCCGGCCACGATGATGAGTGCCATCGGAGTTCTGATCATTCTCAGCTTTCTGTTCCGTGATGCCCGCAAGGAGGATGCTGCCGATGTCACTCACGCCACACCCTAGTCTGCCGCGCCTGGCGAAACGCTGGTGCTGGACCTTCCTGCTGCTGATCGCGACGTCCGGCACGCTGGCTGCTGCCGAACTGGAAGTCAGCGAGGCTCGTCTTCGGCTCCTGCCCGGGGACCTTCCCGCGGCGGGCTACTTCACCCTCACGAATGCCAGCGAGAAGGGCGTCACCCTGACAGGAGCGGATAGCCTCGCTTTCGGCAATGTCATGATGCATCGCACTGTCAATCAGGATGGCGTCACCCGCATGCAACGAGTCGAGCAGCTAGTGCTGCAGGCGGGGGAGCAGGTCGAGTTCGCACCGGGGGACTACCACCTCATGCTCATGAAGCGCACGCGTAACCTCGCCATCGGTGACGACATCGAGGTGACCCTCCGCTTCGCCAACGGGCAGCAACAGAGCGTCACATTCCGCGCCGTATCATCCACCACACAGTAGGAGGGAGCAGCATGGCCCGATGGATCATTCCCGTAGTCGCGTCGTTATGGCTGGTGGGATGCGGCGAGCAAGCCTGGCAGACCAAGGACATCTCCGGATTGATGCCACCCTTGGAATTCGAGCTTATCGACGAGAACGGCAATGACGTCACCGCCGATCAATTCATCGGCAAGAGCACACTACTGTTCTTCGGTTTTACCCATTGCCCCGATGTCTGCCCCACTACCCTCGCGCGCCTCGACGCCGCCACCCAGCGCATGGATGAGGCAACACGCGATGACATCCAGGTGCTTTTCGTATCGGTGGACCCCCGCCGCGATGACCCCGAAACGCTGCGCACTTACACGGATGCCTTCGGCCCCCAGTTCATCGGCCTCACGGGTGATAAAGCGGCCCTCGACGAACTGACACGCCGCTATCGGGTTACCTACGGGTATGGCGAAGAAGACAGCGACGGCAACTACGATGTGTCTCACTCCAGCGCTGTCTTCGCCTTCAATGACCAGGGAGAAGTACGCCTGCTGATCCGGGACAGCGACCCCATGGATGCCGTGGTTGCCGACCTCGAAAGGCTTGCCAGCGGTGCCTGAGTTGTCACCGTCCAGCGTCCCTATCTTCCGTCGAGGACCGGTACGGTTCAGGGGGGCTGCCTAGGAGTACGGTGCAAGGTTCGTCGTTGCGCCTTGAGGCAGCCGAACACCACGTTCGATCACATGTCACTCCTGGAAATTGGGTCAGGGAGCTGCAAGGGCTATGTGTGAGAGGGTTCCGGGATCAACTTGCCTGGCACCCAGCTCAGGTAGGCCACCATGCCGAACAGTTCGACCAGCGACTGGAAGACGATGACCACCACGGCGGCCTGCCAGGCCTCGGGCAACGCCAAGGCGATGGGCAGCACCACGAAGGAGTTGCGGGTGCCGAAGCTGAAGGTCAAGGTTCTGGCCGAGCGCGTGGGGAGCTGGAACAGTCTGCCGAGGGTCTTGCCCAGGAAGGCAGCGAAGACCAGGTAGGCGACGAAGATCAGCAGTACCTGCACCAGTACTCCGGTGAGGCCGGCCACGGTTGTCACCTGCGATGCCGCGATGACGAAGACCACCAACGCCAGCAGTGGCACGGGCAGCATGCCCAAGCCATGAACCCACCGTCTGGCATTGAGGTGACGCTCGGCCAAACGCTCGGTCACCCAGGCCAGGGCCAGAGGCGTGAGGATCAGCCCCGCAAAGGCGCTGAGGAGGTGGGTGCTGATCGCGGCCTGAAACCATTCCGCACCCAGGAAGAGCCAGAGAGAGATGGGCAGGGCCAGCAGCTGCGCGAGCAACAGCACCGGCGTGGCGGCAATGGCCCTGCCGGCATCGCCTTTGCCGAGGTGGGTGAAGCTGATGAACCAGTCGGTACAAGGAACGAGCAGCACCAGCAGCACGCCGGCTTGCAGGGCGGGTGACAGGGGCAGGAGGGTCATCAGCCCGCCCAGGACCAGGGGAATCACCACGAAATTGCCGAGTAGCAGCGCCGCCAGGAAGCGCCAATCCTTGAATCCCTGGCCGATCCGTGTCAGCGGCACCTGGGTGAAGGTGGCGTAGAGTAAGGCGCCCAACAGCGGCCAGAGGAAGGCCTCGAGCCGGGATGTCATCTCCGGCTGGCTCAGGCCGATGGCCAGGCCCGCCAGGATAAAGAGTAGATAGATCCAGGATTGCTGGCGTTCCATCCAGTCGCGCATGGGACATGATCCTTGTCAGTCTTCCAGTGGTAAGCCATCGGCCTGCCAGGCCCGTTTACCGCCCACATAGTGGTAGACCTCGGTATAGCCGAGGCGGGCCAGGCGTTCGGCGGCCTTGCCGGCTCGCTTGCAGTCTTTACTGGCGCAATACACGACGATGGTCGCCTGCTTGTCGGGCAGCCGCCGGGGCCCCTCTTCGAGGATGTCGTCGGAGACGATATTGATGGCACCCGGCAAGTGCCCCTTGGCGAAGCTATCGGCCGGCAGGGTATCCACCAAGAGGAAAGTTTGGCCACGTGTCTGCCAGTTACGCAGGGTCGCTGTATTAATCGTTGTCATGGCGCCTCCAGGTTGCGTGTAGGAATCACTTGCCGAAGTAACGGTCCAGTCCCCACAGCAGCAGCCCGAACAGCAGGTGCGGCAAGGCGGAGGCCAAGATCAGCTGAGGACCGATCGCCAGGCCAGCGAGCCCCCAGCCCACCACGGGAAAGAACACCACCAGGATCACCGCCCAAAGCGCGGCGGACAGGCCCAGCGCAGTCAGCAAGGTCTTGCGCGGGAAATAACGCACGAACACCACCGACCAGAAGGTCACGTAGGCCGTATGGAAGAGCAGGCCGACTGGCAACGGCAGAGACCGCCCCAGCAGAGTCTCGGCGAAGGCCAGGGAAGGTGGCTGCGGGAAGGGCGATACCCCGGCTTTCAGCAATGCCACCATCACGATGGCGGTCAGCGCCGACACCGCGATGCCGATGCCGATAGACCTGAGCCAAGAAGGTTTGGCGCGAGTGGTTTGGATCATCTTGCGCTCCTCTTGATGACGTTGATGAGTGATCTTTGAGAAACCGACGGTGCCTTACCGGCTGCCGGAGGTGGGGCAGTGGGGGCCACAGCTGGCGTCTGACTCACGACAGCAAGCGCCGACCAGGTGGTCCGTCATTGCCAGCAAGGCGTCGAACTCCGCGCGGTAATAGACGAACTGGCCCTCGCGGCGCGACGCAACCAGGCCTGCGACCGCGAGTTTCTGCAAATGGAAGGTCAGTGCATTCGGCGCCGTACCCAGCCGCTCGGCGAGCTTGCCCGCCGCCAGGCCGGCAGGCCCCGCCGCCGCTAGCTGACGAATGGCGGCCAGGCGGACGGGGTGAGCAAGAGCCGCCAGTTTTGCTGCCACGAGATCATCATCATATTGGCCCATGATTCAATATTAGATGAAACAATGATTTCATGCAATATTGAAATTATTACCCCGCACAGCAGGACAATTGCTTCACATCCTTGGTGAAGGTCTGGGCGCAGAGCTTGAGGCCTTCCACCATGGTCAGGTAAGGAAACAGCTCATCGCCGATCTCTTGTACGCTCATGCGTGCCCGCAACGCCATCACCGCCGCCTGGATCAGCTCACCGGCTTCCCCCGCCACCGCCTGCACGCCCAGCAATCGCCCCGAGTCGCGTTCGGCCACCATCTTGATGAAACCACCGGTGTCGAAATTAACCAGCGCACGCGGCACGTTCTCCAGATCGAGCACGCGGGTCTCCACGTCAAAACCCTGCTCGAGTGCCTGGGCTTCCGTGAGGCCGACGGTGGCCACCTGGGGATCGGTGAAGATCACCGCCGGCATGGCGCTGAGGTCTAGGGTGGCATCGCCTCCCGTCATGTTGACGGCGGCCCGACTGCCCCCGGCGGCGGCGACATAGACGAACTCCGGCTGATCGGTGCAGTCACCGGCGGCATAGATGCCCGGCACGGTGGTTTGCAGATGCTCATCCACCAGAATCGCCCCGCGCGCGGTTTCCACGCCGATGCTCGCAAGGTTCAGGGCCTCGGTATTGGGTGTCCGCCCGGTGGCCACCAGCAGTTGATCCGCCCGCAAGGTGCCGGCGTTGGTCTCCAGCACGAACACGTCGTCGGTATAATCCACGCGCCTCGCCTGGGTCTGCTTGAGGACCTCGATGCCCTCGCGGCGAAACGCCGCCTCGACCGCGTCACCCACCGCCGGGTCTTCCTGAGAGAGCAGGCGGCTGCGGGCCAGCAGGGTGACCCGACTACCCAACCGGGCGAAGGCCTGGGCCAGCTCCACAGCCACCACCGAAGCGCCGATCACGATCAGCCGCACGGGCAGGGTATCCAGTGCCAAGGCGCTGGTGGAGGTCAGGTATGGGGTGTCGGCCAGGCCCTGCACTGGCGGTTCTGACGGACGGGCGCCGGTGCCGATAAAGGCGCGATCGAAGCGGATGGTCTGCTCGCTGCCCTCATTCAGCGTGACCGTCAGGCTATGGGCATCGACGAACCGCGCTTTACCCTTCAGGACCGTGATGGCCGGGTGGTCGCGGAGTATGCCTTCATACTTGGCATCGCGAAGTTCCTCGACACGCTGCTGTTGCTGCTCGAGCAGCTTGGCCCGATCTACCACCGGCGCTTGGCTGCTCAGGCCGGCATCGAAGGGGCTTTCCGTGCGCCAGTGGGCGATATGGGCCGCGCGAATCATGATCTTGGAAGGTACGCAGCCGGTGTTGACGCAGGAGCCCCCGAGGATGCCGCGTTCGATCAGGGTGATGTGGGCGCCGCGCTCGGCGGCCTTCAGGGCCGCCGCCATGGCGGCGCCGCCGCTGCCGATGACCGCGATGTGCTGGGCGCCTTTATCGCGGCCCTTGGAAACCGATGCGCCTGCCGGGGAAGGTATCTCACTGTTGGCCAGTCGGGCCTGGTAGCCAAGTCGGGTCACGGCGAACGTCAACGCCGAGGCCGGTGTACCCGGATCAACAGCTACCGATGCCGTCCCCTGTGGATAGGACACCTCGACCGACTGCACGCCGGGCAGTTTCTCCAGGGCTTCCCTGACTCGGGCCGCACAACCGTCACAGGTCATGCCACTCACATTGAGCTCAATCATCACGCTTCTCCGAGGCTTCATGGGTGCGGCAAATGTCCTGCTTTTGCTTGCGGTGTCGAGCGTAGAGCAGTAGGCCGATGATGATGGCCAGGGCCAGGACAACGAACAGCACGTAGTCGAGATAGCCTGTCAGCGCAGCTAGGCCCGCCGTGCCGGACAGAATCAGGACTATTGGCACGACGCAACACAACCCCATCAGCACGCTGCCAAGCACGACATTTGAAAATTTCTTCGGACCTTTCACGCTTACTCCTTCACCGTCGAGGGATAACCTGCATTGGCCGTGGCCTGGAGCAGGGCCTCAACCGTGGTCTTGGCATCGTCGAAGGTGACCACGGCCTCACGATCCGGGTAGCTCACGTCGATTTGCGAGACACCGTCCACCTTGTTGAGTGCGGCCTTGACGGTGATCGGGCAGGCGGCGCAGGTCATGCCCGGTACCGAGAGCGTCACGGTCTGCATGGCGGCCCAAGCGGGCAGGCTAAGCAGGGCGATGAGAGGTACCAGCGCGAAATGCGTTCTCATGGGAAACTCTCCTTTCAATAGAACAGCGGCAGGACGTAGGGGAACACCAGCGCAATCAGTACCAGCAGCGACACGAGCCAGAAGATGACTTTGTAGGCCCCACGGACTCGGGGCATGGCGCACACACCCCCCGGCTGGCACTGTTCCGCTGGCCGGAAGATCCGGCGCCAGGCGAAGAACAGCGCCACCAGTGCCACACCGATGAAGAGTGGGCGATAGGGTTCCAGGACCGTCAGGTTGCCGATCCAGGCGCCGGAAATTCCCACCGTGATCAGCACCAGCGGGCCGAGGCAGCAGACCGTGGCAAGGAGGGCAGCAAGCCCTCCGGCAGCCAGGGGCCCTCTCCCCGTTTTCGATTTCCGCATTGACGCTTCTCCTTTCAGCACAGGGGGTACTGCGATAAGGTTACTTCCGTAGTTAGCTACGGAGTCAAGCGTCATGAAGAGACAGGCGGATAGAGTAGCGGGCACCATGACCATTGGTGGCCTGGCCAAGGCGGTTGGTGTCCATGTCGAGACCATCCGGTATTATCAGCGCCGCGAGCTACTCCCAGAGCCCGAACGTCCTGCCGGCAGTATCCGTCGTTACGGTAGCGCCGAGGTGGCGCGCCTGACCTTCGTCAAGACCGGCCAACGGCTGGGCTTCAGCCTGGACAAGATCGCCGAGCTGCTGCGATTGGAGGATGGCACTCATTGCCAGGAGGCCAGCACCCTGGCCGAACATAAACTGCGGGATGTACGTGAGAAGATCGCCGGCCTCCAGCGTATCGAGCGGACACTGGCCGACCTGGTACATGCGTGTCATGAGCAGGAAGGGAATATTACCTGCCCACTGATCGCCTCATTACACGAGGGCATGATCAGCGGGGAACAGCAGCCCCCCAGAAATTGAAACCGGCAAACCTCGGGCCCTTCGAAAGATAGCCCGTCTCCATCCGCTGGATGCCGAATCCGGCGTGCGCGATGAGCTCGGGTATGTCGCGGTTGAGATGGCAGCCCCCCGCCACCTTGCACCACAGGGGGTTGACGCGGTCCTGCCACTGTCGCACGGCCTCATCGGGCGCCGTGCCGTGCTCGCAGAACAACAACTGGCTGCCCGGCTTGAGGACGCGACGCATCTGCTCGAGCGCGCGGTGCCAGTCCGGAATCGTGCACAGAGTGTAGGTGAGCACCACGGTATCGACACTGTTGTCGTCGAGAGGGATTTCCTCTCCCGGCAGGTCCAGCCAGCGCACCTCGAACGGCGCGCGGGCGGCGTTGCGGCGGGCCTTGCGGCGCATGCCTTCGGAGGGCTCGAGCCCCCACACTAGCTCAACCTGGTGCGGGTCGTAGTGGGGAAGGTTGAGTCCGGATCCCATGCCGACCTCCAGGACACGGCCCCGTGCCTGCGGCACCACGGCCTCCCGCTGTCGCTCGACCACTTTGTGGCCGCATGCCAGGTGGAGGAGGTGTGGCAAAACGTGATTCTCGTAGAAGGGCATCAGGAACCGCCTTCAGCGTGGTTGTCGCATGACGGATATACGGCCGGGCTACCCCAGCGTCGCCAGCGAGGGAAACAAGTCGACCATGATGCTGGAAAGCCGTGTCATGGTGCCCGAGACGATGGCAATGCCCATCAGGATCACGATCGTGCCGGCGACCGGCCGAGCATAGGCACTCCACCTTCCCAGACGTTGCCGATGCAGGGCGAATCGATTAATCAGCAGGGTGCTGGCGAGAAAGGGCAGTGCCAGGCCAGCCGAGTAGGCGCTGAGATAGAGCATGCCGGCCTGGGCACTGGCGGCACTGGAGGTGGCCATCAGGATGGCACCCAGGATGGGGCCGATACAGGGGGTCCAGCCGATGGCGAAGGATACCCCGAATACCGTTGCCGACAGCGGGGAGCCACCCTGGACATTTGGTGTGAACTGCAGGGTGCGTTGGAAAAACGACAACCGGAACACACCGGTCATGAACAGGCCCAGCACGATCACCGCCGAGCCGGCGACCCAGTTGAATTCCTGGCGATACCCCCGCATCAGCTGACCGATACCACTGGCGCCAAGTCCCAACAGGATGAACACGATGCTGAAGCCGAAGACGAAGAAGGCACTGAGGATCAATGCCTCCAGACGTCTATCGGCCTTACCGGCACTCCCCCCCGTGACCACCGACAGGTAGGCCGGTAACAGCGGCAGCGTGCAGGGCGAGAAGAAGGAGACCAACCCGCCGGCGAAGGCACCGATCAAGCCAATAGAAGAGAGAGATTCCAAGGCGTTACGCTTCCTGGGGGCAAGGTGCGAGGCGCGAAGCAGCCTGGGGCCAGCCGCCTACTTCGGACATGGTTCGGCGGAGGATTCTAAAGGTTGCATCTACTGCAAGGTCAACCATGAAACAATGCCTTTCGTTATAACTAAAAAGAATATACTCCTTTCCTCGAAAACCCTTGACCTTAAAGTTAACTTCAAAGATATCGTGCGTAGTGCATCATCTAACACTTGCCACAGATAAGGAAAGCGAGATGACCCTACAGCTAGGGGAGATAGCTCCCGATTTCACGGTCGAATCCACCGAAGGCACGCTTGGCTTTCATCAGTGGCTGGGCAAGGACTGGGCTGTGCTGTTCTCGCACCCCGCCGATTATACGCCAGTCTGCACCACGGAGCTGGGTGCGTTTGCCAGGCGCAAGGACGAGTTCGCCGCGCGTGGCGTCAAGCTGATTGGGGTATCGGTCGACCCCCTCGCTTCTCACCACGACTGGGCGAAGGATATCGAGCAGACCCAAGGCGCGGCCCTGAATTACCCCTTGCTGGCGGATGAAAAGCAGGTGGTAGCCGAGCTATATGGGATGATCCACCCGAAAACCGACCCCAAGGTGACGGTGCGCACCGTCTTCATCATCGATTCCGACAAGAAAATCCGCCTGACCTTGACCTACCCGCCCAGCACCGGGCGTAACGTCGACGAAATCCTACGGGTCATCGACTCGCTCCAGCTGACCGACAAGCACAAGGTGGCCACGCCCGTCGACTGGCAAAACGGTGAGGATGTCATCATCTTGCCATCGCTCTCGGATGACGACGCCGGACAACACTTCCCCGAGGGTTGGGACGCCAAGACGCCCTACCTGCGTGTCGTGCGCCAACCGGACTAACCGGAGCCACGGCTCGTGAATCAGGCAGCCCGGCCCAGACGGGCTGCCGGGTGCTCCGATTCATAGTGTCGTGAGGTGAAGCCATGCAAACACTGCAAACACTGCAAACACTGCAAACACTCAGTATCGGCGAGCTTGCCGAACGTTGCGGGGTCGCCAGCCAGGCGATTCGCTTTTACGAGAAAGAGAAGCTCATGCCCGCCCCTCAGCGGACGGGCGCCAACTATCGGCGTTATCCCCTGGATGCCGTGGCCAGGCTGCAATTCATCGTACACGCCAAGCAGTGGGGATTCACGCTCGACGAGATCCGCGAATTGCTGATCCTTCAGGACGCCAACGGCGACCGGGCACAGGCCAAGCGTATCGCCGAAGAGAAGCTGCACAAGATTCGCGAGCAAATTCGACATCTCTCGCGGATCGAGGCCGTGCTGTCGAGAACACTCACCGAATGCACGGGCGAAGGGCCGATGCAGGAAGGCTGTCCGATCGTCGAGGCCATTGCCGAAGAAGCCGATGAGCGGGATCGAAGCCACTAACAGCACATCTGATACCCACAACTAGTGTGTCTTGTCGGACGGGCAAGGGACATGAGAAGGCAATTATGGCTGAAAACGTCGATATCGAGATTCGCGGCATGTCCTGTGCGTCCTGCGTCGGACGGGTGGAGCGTGCGCTCGGCCAGCAACCGGGCGTCATCGACGCTCAGGTAAACCTGGCCACTCAGAAGGCGACGATCCAGATGGAGGGAGTCGCCGCGACTGCCAGCCTGGTCGACGCCATCGAAACGGCGGGCTATCAGCCGGTGGTGGAGAGTCTCGAGATTCCCGTCACCGGCATGAGCTGCGGATCCTGCGTCTCACGGATAGAGCGAGCACTCGGGAAGCTGCCCGGCATGGTGGAGGCGAATGTCAATCTCGCCACTCAGAAGGCCTTCGTCCGCTTCCTGCCGAGGACTGTATCGCAGTCGCGCATTCACCACGCCATCCGCGAGGCGGGCTATGAACCGCAGGAAACCGAGTCGCAGCAGCAGGCGGACGACGAGGATCGCGAGGGACGACAGCTTCGCCACCGGGTCATGCTCGCGGCAGTGCTCACCATCCCGGTGGTCATCATCGCCATGGGAAAAGTGATTCCCGCCTTTGATGCGCTCTTGGCGAGTCTGATGCCGCATCGCGGCTGGATGAGCGTCGAGTGGCTGCTGACCACGCCCGTGCAGTTCTATGCCGGAGCACGCTTCTATCGTGGTGGTTATGCCGAACTCCGGCATCTCAACCCGGGCATGAACAGTCTGGTCATGATCGGCTCGAGCGCCGCCTACTTCTATTCGGTCGGCGCCCTGCTGGTGCCCGGCTTTTTCCCGGCGGGTACCGCCTTGAGCTACTTCGAGGCGGCAGCGGTAATCGTGACGCTGATCCTGTTGGGGCGCTACTTCGAGCACATCGCCAAAGGCCGCACCTCCGAGGCGATCAAGAAGCTCTTGCAGTTGCAGGCGAAAACCGCTCGCGTCATTCGCGACGGTGAAGCGGTCGAGGTGCCGATCGAGGCCGTTGCGCCCGGCGATCGTATACTGGCCCGCCCAGGGGAGCGTATCCCGGTGGATGGCATCGTTGAAGAAGGCCATTCCTACGTCGACGAGTCGATGATCAGCGGTGAACCGGTGCCGGTTGCCAAGCGCAAAGATGCCGAAGTCGTCGGCGGCACCATCAACAAGAACGGTGCGCTTACCTTTCGTGCCACGCGGGTGGGTGCCGACACCGTGCTGTCGCAGATCGTCAGGATGGTGGAAGCGGCCCAGGCAGAGAAGCCCCCGATCCAGCAATTGGCCGACAGGATCGCCGGGGTGTTCGTGCCCGTGGTTATCGCCATCGCCCTGATCACCTTCGGGGTGTGGTTCACCATCGGGCCGGCGCCGGCCCTGTCCTTCGCCTTTGTCACCACGGTGAGCGTGCTGCTGATCGCCTGCCCCTGCGCGATGGGCCTGGCCACCCCGACCGCGATCATGGTCAGTACCGGCAAGGGCGCCGAGATGGGGGTGCTGTTCCGCAAGGGCGCGGCGCTCGAGACGTTGGCCAAGATGGATACCGTCGTGCTCGACAAGACCGGCACCCTGACCCGGGGACGCCCCGAGCTGACCGACTTCGAGATGATCGAAGGGGACGAGAACGAGGTGCTTCGCCTGGTCGCGGCGGTGGAAGCGCAGAGCGAGCACCCCATCGCCGAGGCCATCGTGCGCGGCGCCCAGGCGCGTGGACTCGAGCTGCCGGCCGTCAGCCATTTCAGCGCCGAGCCGGGCTACGGCATCGAGGCCGACGTCGCCGGTCACCGGCTTCACGTGGGGGCCGATCGCTACATGAACCGGCTCGGGATCGGGCTCGGCAAGGCGGAAGAGCGCGCCAAGGCGCTCGCCGAAGACGCCAAGAGCCCCCTCTATGCCGCGGTGGACGGTCGACTTGCGGCGGTCATCGCGGTAGCCGATCCGCTCAAGGAGGGCTCGGTCGAAGCCATTTCAGCACTCAAGGCGCTGGGGCTGGAAGTGGCGATGCTCACCGGTGACAACTGCGCCACCGCCGGCGCCATCGCCCGACAGGTCGGCATTCAGCGCGTGCTCGCCGAGGTGTTGCCTGACCAGAAGGCGGACGAGATCAAGCGACTACAGGCCGAGGGCGGCAAGGTCGCCTTCGTGGGCGACGGCATCAACGATGCACCGGCGTTGGCACAAGCCGACGTGGGCATCGCCATCGGCACCGGGACCGATATCGCCATCGAGGCCGGCGATGTCGTACTGATGCGTGGCGACCTGCGGGGTATCGTCAACGCCGTGGCACTCTCCAAGCGCACCCACCGGACCATCATCGGTAACTTCGTCTGGGCCTATGGCTACAACGTGGCGCTGATCCCCGTGGCGGCGGGCGTGCTCTATCCGTTCGTCGGCGTTTTGCTCAGCCCCATGCTGGCGGCAGCCGCCATGAGCGTCTCCAGCGTCTTCGTGCTGACCAACTCGTTGCGGCTACGCCGCTTCACGCCGGATATCGATGACGCTTCGCCGGTGACGAGCGGTGAACCCCAGGCGGTTCGGGCCCGCCAGGTCTGAGTAGCAAAATTTAATAGGAGACCAAGATGATGGGAAGCGAAGCATGCACGTGGGGGATGGCGGGGATGGGGCTCATTTCCATCCTGCTGATTATTGCGTTGGTGCTTGGCGTCGCCGCGCTCGTCAAATATCTATTTTTCAACAAGAAGCGTGATAGCTGACAACCAATCGCTACGACAGGTTCGATTCCCCGGGTTGATCAGAGAGCGATGAAGAGGCCGTTCATGAAGAAAATCATCGACTCCACTTATTGCCTTGCTGTTGTAGGGCTGTTCGGTCTCATTACGCTCCCCGCTCTGGCGGAGGAAACGGGGGCTGATGCCCAGGAGGGCCACCAAGTCAGTAGCGTAGCCAGCACCGAGCTTCCCCTGCCCGAATCGATTACGGCATTATTGGATCAAGGATTCAAATTTCACGGAACCTTCAATGCCCCGGGAGATATCCAAGGATACGCCTTATCTTATAAAAATTCGCCTATACCAGCCTATATTCCCTCTACTTCCGACTACGCTATCGTCGGTAAATTAATAGACCCTCAGGGCAAAGATGTGATGGGGAGCCAGGTTCACACCCTAGTATGGGGACCGATACTGGAGGCTGCCTGGAGCGCGTTTGAAGATACTCGCTTCATCCCGGAAGGGACCGATGATGCGTCACCTATCGTGTATACGCTGACCGACCCCAATTGTCCCTACTGCAATGCACTGTGGAAGAACTCACGGTCTCTGATCGAGCAAGGTGAGCTTCAGCTTCGTCATGTGCTGGTCGGCGTTCTGTCAGAAGACAGTTTCCGCAAGGCGGCTGCGATCCTTGAGTCGAATGACCCAATCAAAGCCCTCGAAACCCATGAGTTGAATTTCCACGATGGCGGCATCGAGCCGGTGGTGCCCTCGGAGGAGAGTCGAGAGTTGCTGACACGGCATGCCCAGCTCATGCGCGAGGCAGGAGCCACGGGAACACCGACCAGCTATTACCGCGATGAAGAAGGTAATGTGCAGCGTATCGATGGCGCAGTGTCGACCGATCGGCTTAGCGGAATACTGGGTATCGAATGACACACCATAACGGTAAAGGACTGACATGAAATGTCATCCCACACAACTTGAGATGGGCATGGCAAACAAGCTCGGTGTAAAGCCCAGGCTCGCAGGGGGAGTTGCTGTATTGATTGGTTTGGCAGCTCTCTACTGGGCCCTGATGGAGACCGAGACCTTATTGATATTCACTGATAAGAGCGCCTTGCGTGAGTGGATTGGTCAGTTGGGGTTCTGGGGGCCGCTGGCCATTATGGCCATGATGATAGCGGCCATTGTCATGAGCCCGATTCCCAGTGGGCCGATTGCCATGGTGGCCGGTGCGACCTATGGGCCTCTATGGGGGACAGCATATGTGGTCATCGGTGCCGAGGCCGGCGCACTGATTGCCTTCGGCATTGCCCGCCTGCTGGGCTACGAGGTGATCCATCGCTGGTCGCGTATCCGTCCCATCTTGGACTGGCTGGGAAAGGAGCGCTCTCAGACGGGGTTGATGCTCGTCGTTTTTGCATCGCGATTGGTGCCATTCATTTCGTTCGATGCCGTCAGCTATGCGGCGGGCCTCACACCATTGGCCTTCTGGCGTTTCTTGATCGCCACTCTGGCCGGGGTGATTCCGACGGCGTACCTGATCGTCATGTTCGGCGAAATCCTGATAACTGCCGACTCACGCGGCCTCACGGTCGCGCTGATTCTGATCAGTGGCGTCACACTCCTGCCGATCCTGGCGAAACTCGTTTGGGCTCTGCATCGAAAGCGACGGATTAGCTCCAATTGACGGCTGCCGATGCCGATTGCCTCGCCCCATGAAATCACGCGACTCAAGACGGAATCCCTATGCTCGTCAAAATCATTCCTGAACTCGGTCTCTTCGCGCTGATCATGGCGCTGGGCCTGGCGTTTATACAGGCGCTGGCTCCGTTAGCGGGCGTCACGCTCCGCCGCCCACTCTGGATGGCCTTCGCCGAGCCCATGGCATGGGGGCAGTTCGCCTTCTTGCTGGTGGCCTATGCCAGCCTGACCGCGAGCTTCCTGCTCGACGATTTCAGCGTGTCCTATGTGGCCAACAACTCCAACTCGATGCTGCCGTGGTATTACAAGCTCACGGCGGTGTGGGGGGGGCACGAAGGCTCGGTGCTGCTATGGAGCCTGATCCTCAGCGGCTGGGGCTTCGCCGTCAGCCTGTTCTCGCGCAACCTGCCACGTGACATGCTGGCCCGTGTCCTGGGGGTCATGGGCATGGTCAGCACCGGATTCTTGCTGTTTATCCTGATCACGTCGAGCCCTTTTGAACGTCTGCTGCCGGGAGTGCCTCAGGACGGCGCCGATCTCAACCCGCTGCTACAGGACGTCGGGCTGATCCTCCATCCCCCCATGCTCTATATGGGCTATGTGGGCTTCTCGGTAGCTTTCGCCTTTGCCATCGCTGCCTTGCTGGGAGGGCGGCTCGATGCCGCCTGGACACGCTGGGTGCGGCCCTGGACCAATATTGCCTGGGCCTTCCTCACCATGGGCATCGCGCTGGGTAGCTGGTGGGCCTACTACGAGCTGGGGTGGGGCGGCTGGTGGTTCTGGGACCCGGTGGAGAACGCTTCGTTCCTGCCCTGGCTGACCGGGACGGCGCTCATCCATTCGCTGGCGGTCACGGAAAAGCGTGGCACCTTCAAGAGCTGGACCGCCCTGCTGGCGATCTTCACCTTCTCGCTGTCGCTGCTGGGCACCTTCCTGGTGCGCTCCGGGGTGCTGACGTCGGTGCATGCCTTCGCCAATGACCCGTCACGGGGAGTCTTCATTCTGGCGCTGCTGGGTATCACGGTGGGCACTTCCCTGCTGATCTTTGCCCTGCGTGCGCCGCGGATGAGCGGCAATGTGGGCTTCGGCTGGTTGTCTCGTGATGCGCTGTTGCTGATCAATAATATCCTCTTGGTCGTCATGACCGTGACCGTTTTGCTGGGCACGGTCTATCCGCTGATTCTCGATGCCCTGGGGCTGGGCAAGATCAGCGTCGGCCCACCGTACTTCAATACGCTATTCGTGCCGCTGACCGTGCTGCTGTGCGCCTTCATGGGGCTAGGCCCCGTGGCGCGCTGGAAGCAGATGGCGGGGCGCGAGTTGATGCGCCGACTACTTTGGTCCGGCATCGCCGCGCTGATCATGGCGGCGGCGGTTCCGTTCCTCTACGGCGGAGAATGGAACGCCGCCGTGGCGCTGGGGCTGGTCATGGCCCTGTGGGTCGTGCTGGCGTTGATGCGTGACCTGTTCGACAAGACCCGCCATGCCTCCTCACCCATGGCCGGCCTTCGCAAGCTGTCGCTGGCGCACTGGGGCATGGTAGTCGGCCATCTGGGCATGGCCATCACCATCGTGGGCGTGGCCATGGTGTCGAACTATGCCATCGAGCGTAACGTACGTCTTGCCGTGGGGGAGCGTGTCGAGATAGGCGGCTACGGCTTCACCATGACCGACCTGAGCGAGCGCCGCGGTCCCAATTTCCTGGCCGATACCGCAACCCTTGAGGTGGCACGTGACGGCCAGCATGTCACCACCCTACGGCCCGAGAAGCGATTGTATATTGCCCGCGGTCAGCCCATGACCGACGTGGCGCTGCGCCCCGGGTTGCTGCAGGACATCTATGTGGCGCTGGGCGAAGACCTGGGTGACGGTGCCTGGGCCATGCGAATCCAGATCAAGCCGTTCGTACGCTGGCTCTGGCTGGGAGCGCTGCTGATGGCAGCCGGCGGTCTGCTGGCGGTGGCGGACCGTCGCTATCGGCGTCAGCGCTCAGTGGCAGCTGACTCCACTCTCCTCCGTGAGGTCCATACATGAAACGGCGACTGTTACTGCTTTTCCCCTTGCTGGTTTTCCTGGGACTGGGTTTCTTTCTCTACCGCGGCCTGGCCATGGATCCCAGTGCCCGCGATTCGGCACTGCTAGCCCAGCAGTTTCCTGCCTTTTCTCTTTCGACACTGAAGGATCCCGGTGCCCGGGTCGATGAGTCGCTGTTGCACGGGCAGGTCACGCTGGTCAATGTCTGGGCCGAGTGGTGCCCGACCTGCAAGGAGGAAATGCCCCAGCTGCTGACACTCGCCGAGCGCGGCGTGCGCTTGGTCGGCATCAACTACAAGGACACCCGCGTCAAGGGGCGGGAGTTTCTCGACGAGTTCGGCGACCCCTTCGAAGTCAATATCTTCGATCCGGATGGCGATCTGGGGTTCGAGCTCGGCGTCTACGGTGTGCCGGAGAGCTTCCTGGTCGATGCCGAGGGCATCATTCGCTATAAGCACACGGGCTATATCACTCCCGAGGATGTCGAACGTGTCGTGCAGGAGGTGGGCAAATGGCGCTGATGACCCGGGTCGGCCTGCTGTTGCTCTTGTTGATAACGTCGGTCCCTGTGCTGGCGGATTCGGCTATCGAGGTGCGTGACTTCGAGAGGCCAGTAATGGCCGAACGCTATCGTGATCTTACTGCCTCATTGCGCTGCCCCAAATGCGATGCCCAGGCCATCGATAGCTCCAACTCTCCGGTGGCTGCCGACATGCGCGAACGCGTTGCAGATTTGTTACGCGAAGGGCGATCCGATAAAGAAATCCTCGATTACATGGTCGCACGCTTCGGCGAATTCGTGCTTTATAACCCGCGACTCGACGAGCGTACCTGGCTGCTATGGGGATTGCCGTTCGTGCTGGTGATGATCGGGGCGTTTATCGTGGCGGTCTTCGTCCGCAAACGAAAGCATGCCCAGGTTCGAGCGCTCAGCGCCGAGGAGCGCGAGTACCTCAATGCCCTGTTTAACCGCGAGGGGAGCGAATGAATCTGCTCTGGTTGGGCATCGCCCTGTTACTGTTGCCTGCCCTGTGGCTCGTGATCCTGCCGCTGAGACGGACCCGCCCGCTGCACGATGCTCAGCAGGCCTTCGAAACCAAGCAGCGCACCGATGCCCAGAACGTGGCGGTCTATCGTCAGCGCCTGGCCTCGCTGGAAACGGCCCATGCACGCGGCGAGCTCGACACCGCACGAGTCGAGGAGGGTCGGCTGGAGCTCGAACGCAGCCTGCTCGAGGATACCCAGGTACGCCGACGCACACCGCTCAAATCCCCCCAGGCCGGACGGTTGTTGGTGCCGCTGGTGATGGTGGCGTTGGTGGTGGCCAGTCTGCTCTGGTATCAACGGGAAGGCGCCGAGGGCGATCTGGCACTGTATGCCGTGCATCAGGAGGTGCGCAACTCGCCTGACGGCTCGCTGGCGATGCTGATCGAGCGGCTCGAGGAGCAGGCCAAGCGACAGCCGGACAATCCCAAGGTGTGGATGTCGCTGTTTCCGCTGTACCGGGACAGCAATCGGGGACGTGATGCCATCGCCGCGCTCGAGCGCCTGATCGAGCTGGAGGGTCGACAGCCTTCCCTGCTGGCGCAATTGGCACAGATCCAATTCTTCGTCGCCAACCGCTCGCTGACCGACGAGGTCCAGGCACTGGTCGACGAAACCCTCGGTCAGGATCCACGCCAGCCCACTGTGCTCGGCATGCTGGGCATCCATGCCTTCGATCGCGCCCGCTATGAAGAGGCTATCGATTACTGGCGACGCGCGATCGCCGGCTTCGACGACCCCGGCTCGGCGGAAGCGCTGCGGGAGGGCATTGCCGTGGCACAACAGCGCCTGGACGCCTCGTCCGACCAGGTCGATGCCCATCAGGCCGCGCAGGACGGCGCGTCGCTCGCGGTCAGGGTCGGCCTCGCCGAATCGCTCCGCGAGCGGGCCGCGCCGGGCGACACGGTGTTCGTCATCGCCCGCGACGTGGCCGGTGAATTGCCGCCACTGGCGGTGGAGCGGGTCACGGTTAGCGACCTGCCACTCGAGGTGACCTTGGGCGACAACGATGCCATGACACCCCGGGCGCGACTCTCCCAAGTCAATGAGGTGCGCCTGACGGTGCGCGTCTCCGCATCGGGCGAAGCCACCCCGCAGCCAGGCGATCTTGTCGGCGAGGCGGGACCGGTGACACTCGGCGAGTCGGACTCGCCGGTCGAAATTTACATCGATCGCATCGTTGAGTAGCCAGGCTGATCGTAAACACAGTCTCGGCAACGCGACTTGGCTGTCAGAGCATTAAGGAAGAACCATGCTGCAATACCCTCAGATTGATCCCGTGGCCATTTCCCTTGGTCCCGTGCAGATTCACTGGTATGGCCTGATGTACGTGGTCGGGCTGGTCGCCGCCTGGTGGCTGGGGCGTCGTCGTGCCCACCGCCTGGGCCTGAGCCACGATGATATCGGCGATCTGATTTTTTACGGTGCCGTGGGGGTCATCTTGGGTGGCCGCCTGGGCTATGCGCTGTTCTACGGGGTCGACCAGTTGCTGGCTAACCCCTTGTGGCTCTTCAGGGTCTGGGACGGGGGCATGAGCTTCCATGGCGGGTTGGCCGGTGTGCTCATCGCCGCGCTGCTGTTTGCCCGCAAGCACCGTCTGGCCTTCTTTCAGCTGACCGATTTCATCGCCCCGTTGGTGCCGATCGGCCTG
Source organism: Billgrantia azerbaijanica (assembly GCA_004551485.1). Taxonomy (GTDB): domain Bacteria; phylum Pseudomonadota; class Gammaproteobacteria; order Pseudomonadales; family Halomonadaceae; genus Halomonas; species Halomonas azerbaijanica. Next base: position 59,098 of record SBLD01000003.1, read on the forward strand.
GGCGCCGGGCGCCTCGGCAACTTCATCAATCACGAGTTGCCAGGACGTATCAGTGACGTTCCCTGGGCCATGGTCTTCCCCCCCATGATGGGGCTGGGGCCGGAGCCGCGGCACCCTTCAGCGCTTTATGAGTTCGCCCTGGAAGGCGTGGTGCTGTTTGCCGTGCTGTGGTGGCTGTCGCGCCGACCGCGCCAGCGAGGCCTCATCTCCGGGCTGTTCCTGGTGCTGTATGGCGCCTTCCGCTTCACCGTGGAGTTCGTGCGCCTGCCCGACCCCCACCTGGGGTTCGTCGCCTTTGGCTGGCTGACCATGGGGCAGCTATTGACCCTGCCGATGCTCATCGCGGGCCTGGCCCTGGTCGTCTGGTCGAGGCGTCAGCCGGTGGATAGGGCGAAAACGGCGGTGGCCTCATGAACCCGGCCTTCGCCTTTCTGCTAGTGCTGCTGTTCGTCGCCACACCCATAGCGGCCCGCGGGGAGTTTCCCGTGGGCGGTGACCAGAGCCATCCCTTCAGCGACCCGGTTCAACGGAAATTCCTGCCGGCTCAAGAAGCCTTCCAGGCCAGCGCCTGGCGAGACGACGAACGGCTCTATGTTGGCTTCATCATCGCCGAGGACTATTACCTCCACCGCCATCGGTTTGCACTGGAAAGTCGCTCTCTGGGCGTCAGTTTCGGTGAGCTGGCCTTGCCACCCGGCGAACCCATGGTGCATGCGTCTCTGGGGGAGATTTACGTGTTCCATGACCAGGTGGTAGTCAGTGCGCCCATCGAGGCAAGCGACGCCGCTGCCGAGCCGATGGCCATCACGGTGACCTTTCAGGGTTGTTCCGACCGGGGACTCTGCTATCCGCCCGAACAGATCGAGCTCGACGCGCTGTACGGTTCGCCTCCGGCAGCCTTCGATTCTCCCCCTCGTGATACTGGGGATAGCGAAGAAGGAGCGCCTTGAATGGATCCCACCGACCTGAGCCTGCCGCCGCTGGCGGCGGCCTTCGTCTTCGGCCTGCTCGGAGGGGCGCACTGCATCGGCATGTGTGGCGGCATCATGAGTGCCCTGACCTTTGCCGTGCCCCCCAGCATGCGGCAGCCGGGACGCCTGGCCGGCCTGTTGCTCGGCTACAACCTGGGTCGCATCAGCAGTTACATGATCGCCGGCGCCCTGGTAGCGCTGCTCGGTTCCGTGCTCAATCATGCCCTGGATGGTATCGCCCTGGTGCTGCGTATCCTGGCAGCCGTCATGCTAATCCTGATGGCACTGTATATCGCCAACTGGTGGAAGGGCTTGCTGCGTGTCGAAGCCCTGGGTCGCTCCCTGTGGCGGCGTATCGAACCGATTGGTCGAGGCTTGATGCCCGTCGTGAAGGTGCCCCAAGCCGTTGCGCTGGGGTCGATCTGGGGCTGGATGCCCTGCGGGCTGATCTATTCGATGCTGGCCTGGAGCCTGGCCGTGGCCGAGCCGTGGCGCGCTGCGGCGATGATGGGGGCCTTCGGGCTCGGCACCCTGCCCGTCATCTTGGCGACCGGCGTGGCAGCGCGTCGTGTCTCGCTATGGATTCGTCATCCCGCGACCCGCACGATGGCGGCGTCGCTGATCATCGCGTTTGCCGTCTGGCAACTCTGGCATCTGCAGTCCATGACCGGCATGGACGACATGGCCAGCATGGCGCCGTCGCATCACTGATGGCAACCGCACGGGCCATCCGTAACGATAGCCGGTTGTGCCGATCCCAGCGATTCGATCAGTTGCTTCAGGCTAGGGGCCTCGGAACCATCATCGTGGTCGATGCTTTCCAGCCATCGCGCTATCGCCTGGAGTTCATGGATCCGCGAGCGAATGTATGGCCGTTGTTCAACCAGGGGAGCGTACGTATCGCTAAGCAGAGGGCTGCCTTGGTCCGCCCAGGTCAATATCTTCTTGATGTCTGGGAGACCGACTCCCAACGAGCGAAGGCAATTAATGAGACGCAGGCGACCCAGTGCCTCCTCGTCATAGAGTTGATAGCCGTTGCGCGGGTCCCGTTGCGGTCGTAACAACCCCTCACGGGTGTAGTGGCGTACCGTTTCCGCAGTGACCCCACCAGCCCGAGCCAGTTCAGTGACTCGCATTGCCTTTTCCTCACCTACTCATTTGCAGTCAGCCTACAACCGTGCGGCCGCCCAAAGGTCAAGGCCTGGTTATAGCGCTCAATGGGTGGCCGCCCGCATGACGCGAGGACGCCAAAAAATAAGGGCTTGACCTTGAAGTGGGCTTCAAGGATACCTTTCCAGCAAGCAGCGCCACTGCCGGGTAAAAATCGAAGCCAGGCCGTCCATCAGCCTTGCTGGTGGAAAGGTGATTCCCAGGAAGATAGAGGAGAAGTGTCATGCGGAAACGTCACACGGCGATCTTGACTGCCGCCATCATCGTCGCCAGCGGCTTCGGTGCCGGCTCGCTTCTTGCGCAGGAAGAGAATCAGCAGGCGCCAATGGAGGGCAAGGGCATGCAGGGCGACATGATGCAGGAGGGCGGCATGCACGACATGATGGGAATGATGAGTGAAATGAATACCATGATGAAAAACTGCAATTCCATGATGGAAAGCATGCAACAGGGTCATGAGGGCGATAGCAACGCCTGAAGTGACATTGGCCGGGGCTGCTTCGCATAGGAGCGGCCTCTGCTAGGATTGGGTGACGCGAGGGGAGGACGGTACGTGAAAAAAGAGCTCTATACACCACTACTTGTCTTAGCATTGATGACCAGTTCTCCTTCCTTTTCCCATTCCCTTGAAGATGCCGAGGCAGAGCTGCAAGAGCGGGAACGCTACGCCCAATTCGTCGACCAGCCAGCGCCGGCATTTTCGTTGACTGATACAGACGGTAATACCGTGTCGTCTTCCGACCTGGAAGAAAGCGTCGTGGTGCTCAATTTCATCTACTCGCGCTGTCAGGAAGCCTGCCCGGTGCATATGAACCTGATTGCCGAGGTGCAGGAGCGAGTCAACGATACCGGCCTACGAGATGATGTTGAATTTATCACCATCGCTACCGACAGCGAGGATTTTTCCGGCACGCACAACAACATGCGGGCCTACGGTGAAAATTTCGATCTGGACCCCGCCAACTGGCGTTTTCTCTATCGGGCCGAAAATGAGCCTGCTGATACCACCCGCCAGGTCGCGGAGGCCTATGGCCTTCGATTCGATGATGTGGCCGAGGGCGTCCAGGCGCATGGCGTCGTGACTCATGTCATCGACCAAACAGGACGGATGCGGGCCCGCTTTCATGGGCTCAAATTCGATCCGGAGCACTTAGTTTCCTATGTAAAGGTGTTGGCAGAAGGACCAGAGGAATTATCCACCGGTGTGTGGGATCGTATTCGCCATACTGTCGTCAATACCTTCAATTAATACTGTGAGATATAGCGATCTTGCTATCAACTGTTCTCGCGAGCTCAATGGAGATTCAGCGTATGAAACACCTGAAAACATTCACCCTGGCTGCGCTGCTGTCCTTTCCCTTATCGGGACTGGCAGCCGAGACGTCGGCAATCCTCTACAAGAACCCCAACTGTGGCTGTTGCGCCGAATATGCCAAGTATCTCGAACGAAACGGGTTCGAAGTGGAGACAATCGATACTCACGATCTCGCTAAGATGAAAGCCGAACACGATGTTTCCGAGAAACTGCAGGGTTGCCATACCACGCTCATCGACAACTATGTCTTCGAGGGCCACGTACCCGTGGAAAGCGTCACCCAGGTACTCGAAGAGAAACCTTTCATCAAAGGCCTGAGCGTACCCGGCATGCCACTTGGCTCACCGGGGATGTCGGGCGAGAAACAGGGCCCACTGGAGGTCTACACCCTGGCCTTTCAGCCGACCGATACCCCTGAAGTTTACGCCACCCACTGAAGGTGAGCCTTGGTCATGAGACAACTGATCAGAACCAGTTGGGTAGCGGTGGCATTGTGGGGAATGATCACCTCTTCGGCCGTCGCCGAACCACCCGAACGTGTGGGGCCGAATGGGTTTCTTCTCTGGGAAAGCCCACGCGAGGTGTCGGAAATCAGCTTCGAGGCTGGCGACGGTACCCCGCTGACGCTGACTACCTTTGGAGGAAAGCTGATCCTGCTCAACATCTGGGCGACCTGGTGTGGCCCTTGCCGCGAGGAGATGCCCACCCTGGATGCCCTCCAGGCTAAATTGGGTGGTACGGATTTCGAGGTCGTCGCGCTCTCGATAGACCGCAAGGGCATCGAAGTCGTCAACGAATTCTATCAGGAGGTGGGGATCGAGCATCTCGCTCCCTACGTCGATCCAACCGGCATGGCCAGCGCGAACCTGGGTGCCGTGGGTATTCCCACGACGCTTCTGCTCGACCGCCAGGGCAGAGAGATCGGACGCCTGGTCGGGGAGGCCGAGTGGGATACCCCTGAAATGATCAACTTTCTTGCCGAAACCATAGAAACCACCCAGGAGGACGCGCCATGAGTTGCTGTGACGACAAGCCCCAAAAGAGTCAAGAGAAAGCCGGACTGAAAGGCCTGGTAACAGGCCCACGCCGCTGGATGCTACTGGGCGCTGTGGCGGTGGCTGGTGGCCTTGCCATGGGCTGGGATCAGTTGGTCCTGCTTGGGCTCGCGCCTCTCCTGGTGAGCCTCTTGCCTTGTCTCGTCATGTGCGGATTAGGACTGTGCATGATGAAATGCAAGGACAAGACAGGCAAATCAACTGACCAGAGTGAAGCCACCGACGTGCAAGCCGGGGTGGAAGCCTCTACCGCGGTATCTACAGGGAAAGCGCCCACCACTCGCCAGGCAGTGGACCACAACGCGCCGACCGAGCGACCCATATCCAAGCTCCAAGCCTAGCCGCGGGATAGGGGAGGATGCTGGAGCTTGCCAATATCGGCCTGGCGACGGCCTTTCTAGCGGGCCTGATCTCGTTCGCTTCGCCCTGTGTCTTGCCGCTCGTGCCTGGCTATCTCTCCTTCGTCGCCGGGCGCTCGCTGGGGCAGATCCGGGAAGCGGATCGACGGGAGCGACTCCGGGTGTTGACCCAGTCGATCTGGTTCGTGCTCGGGTTCACCACGATATTCCTGATGCTGGGCGCCAGTGCCACGGCCATCGGGCGTCTGCTGCTGATCTATCGCCAGGAGGCGAACCTGGTCGGCGGTCTCATCGTCATCCTGTTCGGTGCCTTCATGACCGGGCTCATTCCGCTGCATGGGTTACAGCGGGAATGGCGGTTGATCGGCCGGCTCAAGGAAACGGGCGGGGGGCCTGGTGCGGCCTACCTCCTGGGTGTGGCGTTCGCCTTCGGCTGGACCCCCTGCATCGGCCCGATCCTGGGCGCCATTCTGACTGTCAGCGCCTCGACGGCCAATGCCTCGAGCGGAATGGCGTTGCTCGGCATCTATTCGCTGGGTCTGGGGGTGCCCTTTCTGTTGACGGCGGTGTCGCTCGATCGCTTCCTGCATCACCAGCCATTCCTGCGCCGCTGGGGCCGAGTCATGCATCTGACGACCGGGCTGATCATGATCCTGATGGGCATCCTGATGGTTACCGGCAAACTGACCGAGCTGTCCTATTGGTTATTGCGCACGTTCCCTGCGCTGGGCAGCATCGGCTAGCCATTATTCGAGGAAATATTGCAATGAACAAGATCGCGAGTCGCTTCCGGCGTGCCCTGTCATTGACGAGCTGGGTCATGGCCAGCCTGAGCTTCGTCGGCACGGCCGGGGCCACCGAGGAGGCATTGCCATCGCTGAGTTATGACCAAACAGGCGAACGGCTGCTCAAGGTCCAGGCCAACCAGCTCTTCGAGAGCACGGATGGCGGGGCGGCCTGGACGACGATTCCCTTGCCCGACGAAGTAGCGGAGGGACGGTTGGTATCGGCAACCGCCGAACAGGCCCTCTATATCGCCGGCCCCTCGATCGGGGTGCAGCGCAGCACTGATCAGGGAGAAAGCTGGCACGAGGTCGATGAGGGACTGCCTAGCCAAGACGTTACCGCATTCACCGTGCATCGTAACCAGCCAGAAACGCTTTATGCTGTTGTCGTCGATGACGGCCTCTACCAGAGCGAAGATGCCGGCACGACCTGGAAGAAGATGGATGGTGGTCCTGCCCAGGCCGTTCGTCGGCTCGTCCACTCCGATATGGAGGGTAGCATGCAGACCGGCTGGCTCTATGCGGTGTCCGACGATGCGGTTCGCCTGTCGATGGACTGCTTCTGCGGCTGGCGACCGACCGGGGAGCTCGATGCCGGTAGGGTCTATGATCTGGCCTACAAGCTCGACGATCCCGAGCACGTCTATGTGGCCACGGGGCAAGGACTGTGGCGCAGCGACAATGGCGGCCAGGAGTGGCAGCAAGTAAAGGGTGATGGCCCGACGCTCGTCGCGCTTACGCTTGCGCCGCAGGGAACGCTCTATGCCCTGAATCGCGAGGGGGAGCTCATGCGCAGCGAGGATCAGGGCCAAACCTGGACACCCCTCGATGCGTAAGCGCTGGATCCTCGTCACAACATGGCTGCTGATGAGTGCCGCGGGGCAGGCCATGGCGGGGGGTGGCCTCTCTTCGCGCGATACTTCTCGGCTGGAAGAGGGAGAAAGGATCTACCAGCAGTACTGTGCCAGCTGCCACGGCAGCGAGGGCGAGGGCCAGCCGAACTGGGAGCGCCAGAATGCCCAGGGCGAATTGCCCGCTCCCCCTCACGGGCCGGAGGGACATACCTGGAAACACTCCGATGCGATGCTCTACGGGATCATCGCCGAGGGGTGGCGCGATCCCTGGAACAAGACCGAGAGACTCACCATGCCGGCCTTCGAGGATGTCCTGACCCCCGCCGAGATCCGCTCCGTGGTGGACTATCTCAAGACGTTATGGACGCCGGAGCAACGACGTCATCAGGCGGAAGAAAGCGAGGGAGCACCATTTCCGTCGCAGAGTGAGTAGCTGTGAGGCAAGGGAAGCGCTGCATAAACACCTCCGCAGCTGACGGAGAGTCAACCGTAGGGTAAAACCTGGCTTTCTTGCCACTGTCTGACCAAAGCCAACCGATGAAGCAGATTTCTGTTGCTCAGGCTCAGCAACAGAACAAGAAGAAGGTTCCCCGCAGCGAACGGTGTCTGGGAAGCCTCTAACAGAACATCATGCACGCCCCCCGGCGAGAGCTTCACCTTGAGCTGATTGTGGTAGCTTTGCATTTGCTCTCAGCTAGGACTGTCTCTCTCCTACCAGATGGGGAGTAAAATGGGTAGCAATAAATAAAAAACCATGCAAAAAATAAAGCTAACCGACTGTTTTATAGATAAAAAAACATCATGATCTATCTTCAGATCCAGAACATCGAGTGAGGCGTCGCATGACGGCGAACCGGGCCAGGCCCCCTCGCCACCCCCTCCCCGCCGGCCCGCGACTGATGCGGCGGCTGGTGATGGCCACCTGCCTCGTCCTGGCGCCCTTGCCGGGCTGGGGCCAGGCCGTCGAGGCGAGCCGTGATGACAGCGTCATCGTCGTCGGCGGGGATCACTACCACCCGCCCTACGAGTTTCTCGACGAGGACGGCCGGCCGACCGGCTACAACGTGGAGCTGACCCGGGCCATCGCCGAGGTCATGGGCATCGAGGTGCGTATCGAGCTCGGCCCCTGGGGCGACATGCGCGAGCGGCTGGAAAACGGCGAGATCGACGCCCTCCAGGGCATGTCCTACTCCGCCGAGCGGGACGCGCAGTTCGATTTCGCCCCGCCCCACGCCATCGTCCATCAGTCGATCTTCGCCCGCCGCGGCGACCCGGTGGTCGACGTGGCGGGCTTGCGGGGCCAGGAGGTGATCGTCCAGCGCGGCGACATCATGCACGACTACCTGATCGAGCATGACGTGGGGGCCGAGGTGATCACCGTGGACACCCACGCCGATGCGCTGCGCGCGCTGGCCTCGGGCCAGCACGACTACGCCATGGTGGCCAACCTGCCGGCGCTCTACCTGAGTCGCGAGTTGGGGCTCACCAACCTCGCGCCGATCGCCAAACCCTTTTCGCTGCGTTACGGCTACGCGGTCAAGCAAGGCGACTCGAACCTGCTCGCCCAGTTCAGCGAGGGGCTCGCCATCCTCAAGAACACCGGCCGTCACCAGGCCATCTACGACAAGTGGCTGGGCCCGCTGGAAGGCTCGGACGGCATTGCGTGGAAGAAGATCGGCCAGGTCGGCGCGGCACTCTCCGGGCTCCTGCTGCTGGTCCTCGGTGGCATCGTCGTCTGGAACCGCATGCTCAAGCGGGAAGTGGCCAACCGCACCGAGGAGCTGCGACTGCATCAGCAGCAGCTGATCCAGGCCGACAAGATGACCTCCCTGGGCATCCTGGTGTCCGGCGTGGCCCACGAGATCAACAACCCCAGCAGCCTGCTGCTGCTCAACCTGCCGGTGCTGCGCGACGCCTACGCCGATGCCGAGCCGATCCTCGACGCGCACTACCGCACGCATGGCGACTTCACGCTCGGCGGCCTGGCCTATTCGCGGATGCGCGACGAGATTCCGCCCATGATCGACGAGATGCTGGAAGGCACCCAGCGCATCAAGCGCATCGTCGGCGACCTCAAGGATTTCGCTCGCCAGGGCAGCACCGACCTGGGCGAGACCCTGGACCTCAACACGGTGGTGATCACCGCCGTGCGCCTGGTCGACAACTCGATCCGCAAGGCCACCCGTCGCTTCGAGACGCACTATGCCAGCGACCTGCCACCGCTCGAGGGCAACGCCCAGCGCATCGAACAGGTGGTGATCAACCTGGTGCTGAACGCCTGCCAGGCACTGGAGAGCCCGGAGCAGGGCATCGTCCTGACCACCCGCCACGATCCGGCCGGGGGCTGGGTGGTGCTGGAGGTCCGCGATCAGGGCCGGGGCATCGATCCGGACTCGATCAAGCTGCTCACGGACCCCTTCTTCACCACCCGGCGCGACTGCGGCGGCACCGGCCTGGGACTGTCGATCTCCGCGGGAATCGTGCGCGAGCACCATGGCACCCTGGCGTTCGACTCCCGGGTGGGCGAGGGAACGACCGTCACTCTCGCCCTGCCGGTGTCGGCGCAAGCGCAGCCGGACGAGCCCCCTCGGCAGCCGGGGCCGGGCTGATCGGCATCACGCCGTGACGAACGCGACATTCTCGACAGTAGCTGGGTGCCCCCCGATGACGATGAACCTCTACCCCTCTTTCGGCCTGCTGCTCGTCGACGACGAGCCCTCCTTCCTGCGCAGCCTGAGCATCGCCCTGGAGCGCTCCGAAGGGATCAATCACCTCCACCGCTGCCAGGACAGCCGCGAGGTGATGGCGACGCTGGCGCGCGAGAACATCGGCCTGGTGACCCTCGACCTCACCATGCCGCACCTGTCGGGCGAGCAGTTGCTGAGCCGTATCGTCGAGGAGCATCCGGACATCGGCGTGATCGTGATCAGCGGCCTGAACCAGGTGGAAACCGCCGTCAACTGCATCAAGCTGGGCGCCTTCGACTATTTCGTCAAGACCGACGAGGAGAGCCGGCTGATCGAGGGCATCAAGCGGGCCATTCGCCTGCAGGAGCTGAAGCGCGAGAACCAGGAACTGCGCAAGCGCTTCCTCACCGACACCCTGGAGCACCCCGAGGCCTTCGCCCAGGTCGTCACCGCCGACAAGGGCATGCGCTCGGTGTTCCAGTACCTCGAATCGGTGGCCGTGACCAACCAGCCCATCCTGATCAGCGGGGAGAGCGGCGTGGGCAAGGAACTGATCGCCCGCGCCGCCCATACCCTGAGCGGCCGCCAGGGCCCGCTGGTCTGCGTCAACGTGGCGGGGCTCGACGACAACGTCTTCGCCGATACGCTGTTCGGCCACCAGCGCGGCGCCTTCACCGGTGCCGACCAGGCGCGTGCGGGCATGGTCGAGCAGGCGGCCGAGGGCACCCTCTTCCTCGACGAGATCGGTGATCTCAGCCCGGCATCCCAGGTGAAGTTGCTGCGCCTGCTCCAGGAGGGCGAATACTATCCGCTCGGCAGCGACCGCCCCAAGCGCATGCGCGCCCGGGTCGTGGTGGCGACCCACAGCGACCTGGGCGAGAAGCAGCTGGCGGGGGAGTTCCGCAAGGATCTCTATTACCGGCTGCGCACGCATCAGGTCCAGATCCCGCCACTGCGCCAGCGCAAGCAGGACATCCCGCTGCTGCTGGAGCACTTCCTCGCCGAGGCGGCGGAGGAGCTCGGCAAGCACAAGCCCACCTATCCCCCGGAGCTGCCGGTGTTGCTCGCCAATTACGACTTTCCCGGCAATGTGCGCGAGCTGCGCGCCATGGTCTTCGATGCCATGAGCGTGCACAGATCGCGGACGCTGTCCATGGCGGCGTTCAAGCGCGCCATCCAGCAGGCATGCCCCGACACCCCACCGGCGCGGGCCGCCGAGCGAGCCGTGTTCGCCGCCGACGAGCCCCTGCCGACGCTGGACGAGGTCGCCGACCTGCTGGTCCAGGAAGCCATGCAACGCGCCGAGGGCAACCAGTCCATCGCCTCACGCTTGTTAGGCATCTCGCAGCCGGCGTTGAGCAAGCGGCTGAAGAAGATGCGCGCCCAGGGCAGCGCCGAACCCCTATAACCCCGGCAATACCCATAACGACGGTTATAGGCAATGCAACGCCTTGTATAGAAAGCCTTTTCCAGGGCCACGAAGCTGTTCCCGGCCCCTGGGTTATACCCCTTCCTCCATGGGCCGCTGACCGCCGCCCGCTGAATACCCCCGATAGAACAACCGGTTGGACAAACCACCAGGGTTGGCATGCACCTTGCTCTGCATGATTCGGGCTCGCGACGACGAGCCTGGCTTCGACAACCGCCAGCAAGAGGTTAGACCCACCATGCCAATAACAATGACGACCGCGGCCACACCACGCGCCGCATCGGCCACCCTTCCGGCCACGATCACGGAGGGGCACGCGTAATGCTGGATATCATCAACGATCTGCTGTGGGGCAAGGTCCTGATCGCACTGCTGATCGCCGTCGGCATCGGCTTCACGGTCGGTTCCCGCTTCGTCCAGTTTCGCTATTTCGGCCGCATGTTCCGCACCCTGGGAGCCAGCCAGGCCTTCAAGCGCGACAAGCACGGCCACCTGAGCTCCTTCCAGGCCCTGCTGCTGTCGGTGGCCGGCCGCGTCGGTGGCGGCAACATCGCCGGCGTCGCGGTGGCGATCACCCTCGGCGGCCCGGGCGCCATCTTCTGGATGTGGGTGGTCGGCCTGATGGGCATGGCCACCAGCTACCTCGAGTGCACCCTCGCCCAGGCCTACAAGACGGCGCAGCCCGACGGCACCTACCGCGGCGGCCCGGCGTACTACATCGCCCGCGGGCTCGGCAGCCGCTGGACGTGGCTCGCGGGCCTCTACTCGGTGCTGCTGCTGGTCACCTTCGGCTTCGGCTTCTCCGCCCTGCAGTCCTACGCCGTCGCCACGTCCGTCGATGACGCCTTCGGCATCCCGGTCACCTACACCGGCATCGTCATGGCCGTGCTCGTCGGCCTGATCATCTTCGGCGGCGTCAAGCGCATCGCCCGGGTGGCGGAAGTGCTGGTGCCGGTGATGGCGGTCGGCTACCTGCTGATTGCCATCGTGGTACTGGGCATGAACCTGACCCGGATCCCCGAGGCAATCCAACTGATCGTCCACAGCGCCTTTGGCCTCGAGCAGGCCGTGGGAGGGGGCATCGGCGCGGCCATCCTGATGGGGGTCAAGCGCGGCCTGTTCTCCAACGAGGCGGGCCTGGGCAGCGCACCGAACGTGGCGGCGGTCGCCTACGTGCCGCACCCGGCCAACCAGGGCATCGTCCAGGCGTTCTCGGTATTCATCGACACCCTGATCATCTGCTCCGCCACCGCCTTCACCATCCTGCTCAGCGGCGTCTACGATCCCGCATCCGGCGCCGACATCGGCGGCGTGGCCCTGACCCAGGCGGCGCTGGCCGATCACGTCGGGGAATGGGGGCGCAGCTTCGTCAGCATCGCGCTGCTGCTGTTCGGCTTCAGCACCATCCTCTACAACTACTACCTCGGCGAGAACAGCCTCAACTTCTTCAGCGAGCAGAACAAGACGCTGTTCAACGTCTTCCGGATCGCCATCATCGGCCTGTGCGGCTGGGGCGCGACCACCGACCTGGGCACGGTCTTCGCCTTTGCCGACGTCACCATGGGGTTCCTGGCGCTGGCCAACCTGGTCGCCCTGATCCTGCTGATCAAGCCGGGGCTGCGCTTCATGCGCGACTTCGACGACCAGATCAAGGCCGGCATCCGCCACCCGGTCTTCGATGCCAGCCAGTTCAGCGACCTGAACGTCGATCCGACCGCCTGGGACATCGAGCCCGAAGACCGACAGCGGCTGCAGCGGGCCCGGGAAGCGGTCGCGCACCCCGCCCGCTGAGCGGATAGCCCGTCCCCGTCCGTCGTCCGGCCCGGAAGCGATGCCATCGCGCCGGGCCGGTCTCCTTCAATCGCTCGACACATCGGAACAGCGGACAGCCGAACGCATGGTGACACTGCAGGAGTGGCTAGAAGAGATCGACGCGCGAGCCAGGACGCGACTCGGCACCGGGCGCGTCGCCGACTACATCCCGGCGCTGGCGGAACAGAAGGCCGACCGGTTCGGCATCGCGGTCTGTACCAACGAGGGCGACATCTACACGGCGGGCGAGGCACAGGAGCCATTCTCGATTCAGAGCATCGCCAAGGTGTTCCTGCTGACCCTCGCCCTGCGCGTGCAGGGCGACGCCCTGTGGGAGCGAGTGGGCCTCAACCCATCGGGCATGCCCTTCAACTCCCTGGCCCAGCTCGAAGCGGAGCGCGGCAAGCCGCGCAATCCCTTCATCAACGCCGGCGCCATCGCGGTGGCCGACCGCCTGGTCAGCGCCTATGCCACGCCATCGAAGCACCTGCGCGACGTGGCCAGGACGCTGTCCGGCAACGCGTCGATCCGCATCGACGCGCGCGTGCGGGAATCGGAGTGGCGGCACCGCGCCCGCAATGCCGCCATGGCCTACCTGATGAAGGCGTTCGGCAACATCGACAATGACGTCGACCAGGTCCTCGACGCCTATTTCTCCTGCTGCGCCCTGGCCATGAGTTGCGTCGACCTGGCCAGGGCGCTGAACTACCTGGCCGCGGACGGGCACGCCCGGGCCATCGGCGCGCCATTCATCGCCCCCGACCTGGCGCGCAAGATCAACTCGCTGCTGTTCACCTGCGGCATGTACGATGCCGCGGGGGACTTTGCCTATCGCGTGGGGCTGCCGGCCAAGAGCGGCGTCGGCGGCGGCATCGTCGCCATCGTGCCCGGCAGGCTGTCGGTCTGCGCCTGGTCGCCGGCGCTCGACGACAGCGGCAACTCGGTGGCGGCCCAGTACGCTCTGGAACTGATCGCCGAGACGCTGGGCCACACGCAGGCACCGGGCGGCGGGCTCGCCGCCCGCCCGCGCCAGCACGCCCCATGACGCGCCCCCGGTCGGCCGGTATACTACGTCGCTCCAACGCGCAGCCAAGGCGCTCGTCCCCCATCCGCCGCGAGCGACGGGGAGCATTTGCGATCCGGAGCCCTCTATGTCCCAAGGTACGCTTTTCATCGTCTCCGCCCCCTCCGGTGCCGGCAAGACCACCCTGGTGCGTGAGCTGATCGACAGCCTCGACGGCCTCCAGGTCTCGGTGTCGCACACGACCCGCCCCCGGCGCCGCGGCGAGGTGGACGGGGTGAACTACCACTTCGTCGACACGGCGACCTTCGAGCAGATGATCGCGCGCGGCGACTTCTTCGAGCACGCCCGGGTGTTCGACAACTACTACGGCACTTCCCGTCCCGCCGTGGAGGCGATGCTCGAGGCCGGCCAGGACGTCATCCTGGAGATCGACTGGCAGGGCGCCCGGCAGGTGCGCGCGCTAATGCCCGAGGCGGTCTCGGTGTTCATCCTGCCGCCCTCCCGCGAGGAGCTCGAGCGCCGCCTGGCCAGCCGCGGCACCGACGAGCACGCCACCATCGCCCGGCGCATGCGCGACGCGGTGAGCGAGATGTCGCACTATGACGAGTACGACTACCTGGTGATCAACGACGACTTCACCACCGCCCTACGCGAGCTACAGTCGCTGGTGATCAGTCGCCGGCTCGCCGTGGCGCGCATCCGCGAGCGTCACGGCCCTCTGCTGGCGGCACTGCTGTCTTGACCCCCAGCCGCAGGCGCTTGTCACAGCCATCGGCGGTCGAGTAAGCTAATCTGTCCCGTGAATTTCACCGTGTCCGGCCGTGCCGGCACGCCTCTCAGTTCAGGAAGGTCCACATGGCGCGCGTCACCGTCGAAGATTGTCTGGAAAACGTCGAGAACCGCTTCAAGCTGGTGATGATCTCCACCCAGCGGGCGCGTCAGCTCGCCCGCGGCTCCCGTGACTCCCAGCTCCCCTGGGAGAACGACAAACCCACCGTCATGGCCCTGCGCGAGATCGCCGCGGGCCTGGTCGATGAAAGCGTGCTCGATGAACCCATCGAGGCGCCGGTCAGAATTCGCCGCGAGGGCGAGCCGGGCATCGCCATCGAGGAGTAACCCCCAGTACAAGGCGCGCCCATGTTCACCATCGACGACCTGGCCGACCGACTCGGCGGCTATCTGCCCGCTGACGAGATCCTGCAGGTCAAGCGCGCCTTCTACTACGCCGAGCAGGCCCACGACGGCCAGCGCCGTCGTTCCGGCGAGCCCTACGTGACTCACCCCCTCGCCGTGGCCAATATCCTGGCCAATATGCACATGGACCATCAGAGCCTGATGGCCGCCATGCTGCACGACGTCATCGAGGACACCGGCGTCTCCAAGGAGGCGCTCGCCGAGCAGTTCGGCAAGCCGGTGGCGGAGCTCGTCGACGGCGTCTCCAAGCTGACCCAGATCACCTTCGAGGACAAGGCGGTCGCCCAGGCCGAGAATTTCCAGAAGATGGTCCTGGCGATGTCGCGCGACATCCGCGTGATCATCGTCAAGCTCGCCGACCGGCTGCACAACATGCGCACCCTGGGCGCGCTGCGCCCCGAGAAGAAGCGCCGCATCGCGCGCGAGACGCTGGAGATCTACGCGCGCATCGCCAGTCGCCTGGGCATCAACACCATCCGCGTCGAGCTCGAGGATCTCTCCTTCCAGGCGCTGCACCCAATGCGCGCCGAGCGCATCAAGCGCGCCGTGTCCAGCGCCCGCGGCCACCGCCGCTCGGCGATCCGCCAGGTGCAGAACGCCCTGCAGAAGAGCCTCGACGACGAGGGCCTGCCGGGCACCGTGGTGGGCCGCCAGAAGCACCTGCTGTCGATCTACAAGAAGATGCGCGACCAGCGCAAGTCGTTCGCCGAGATCATGGACGTGTTCGGCTTTCGCATCATCACCGAGGACGTCGACAGCTGCTACCGCATCCTCGGCGTGGTGCACAACCTCTACAAGCCGGTGCCCGGGCGCTTCAAGGACTACATCGCCATCCCCAAGGCCAACGGCTACCAGAGCCTGCACACCACCCTGTTCGGCCGCAGCGGCATGCCCATCGAGGTGCAGATCCGCACCCGCGAGATGGAGGCCATGGCCAACAACGGCATCGCCGCCCACTGGCTCTACAAGGCCGGCCAGACCGACCACCCCATTGCCGAGGGCAGCCACGCCCGCGCTCGGGAATGGGTCAAGGGACTGCTCGAGATGCAGCGTCATGCCGGTGACTCCCTGGAGTTCATCGAGCACGTCAAGAACGACCTCTTCCCCGATGACATCTACGTCTTCACGCCGCGCGGCGACATCATGGAGCTGCCCCAGGGCGCCACGGTGATCGACTTCGCCTACAGCGTGCACACCGACATCGGCAACAGCTGCATCGCCTGTCGCATCGATCGTCACCTGGCACCGCTCTCCACCCCCCTGGAGAGCGGCCAGACGCTGGAGATCATCACCGCGCCCGGCGCCAAGCCCAACCTCGCCTGGCTCAGCTTCGTGGTCACCGCCAAGGCGCGCTCGGCGATCCGCCATGCCCTCAAGCACCAGCAGCACACCGAGGCGGTGCAGCTCGGCCGCCGCTTGCTCAACAAGGCACTGGGCCACTTCGAGACGAGCCTCGAGGAACTGCCGGCGGAGGTGGTACCGGCGCTGCTCGACGAGCTCGGCGTGAAGAACGAGGAGGCGCTGCTCGAGTCCATCGGCCTCGGCACGCGGGTTGCCCACGTGGTGGCGCGCCACTTGATCGACCTCCGCCACGGCGACAGCGGCGCCGAGCACCCGGCGCCGGCCAAGCCCCAGGGCCCCATCGTGATCAGCGGCGCCGAGGGCATGGTGATCAAGTTCGCCCGCTGCTGCCACCCGCTGCCCGGCGACCCGGTGATCGGCCACCTCTCGGTGGGCAAGGGCATCGTCGTGCACCGCGCCGAGTGTCGTAACCTCGCCGAGCTGAAGAGCGATCCCGACAAGCTGTTCGCCCTGGAGTGGGCGAACGAGCACCACGAGGACTTCGCCGTGGCGCTGCGCATCGAGATCGCCAGCCGCCGCGGGCTGGTGGCGGAGCTGGCGAGCCTGGTCACCGACGCCGACGCCAACATCGAGCGCATCGGCATCGAGGAGCGCGACGCCCGGCTCTCCATCGTGCACCTGACCCTGGCGGTACGCGACCGCGTCCACCTGGCACGCATCATCAAGCGCCTGCGCAACCTCTCCCACGTCGGCAAGATCAGTCGCGTCGGCAATTGACCCCCATTCCGGCTGCCCGCCCCGGGGGCGGGACGGCACTTCCTTATCCTTCACGCAGAGCCCTGCAACCACCGAGGAGATCCCATGAGCAACAAGGCCGTGATCAGCACCGAAAAAGCCCCCGCCGCCATCGGTCCCTACTCCCAGGCCATCAAGGCCGGCAACACCGTCTACCTCTCCGGCCAGATCCCGCTGGACCCCGCCACCATGACGCTCGTCTCCGACGACTTCGAGGCCCAGGCGCGCCAGGTCTTCACCAACCTGCAGGCCGTCTGCGAGGAGGCCGCGGGCTCGCTGGGCGAGATCGTCAAGATCAACCTCTACCTGGTGGATCTGGACAATTTCGCCATCGTCAACCAGGTGATGGAGGAGTTCTTCACCGCCCCCTTCCCGGCCCGCGCCGCGGTGGGCGTGAAGGCGCTGCCCAAGGGCGCGCAGGTCGAAGCGGAGGCAATCCTGGTGATTGGTGACTGAAGAGCATGAGGCTCTTCCTGGCCCTGGTGCCGCCGCCCGCGTTGCGCGGGCGGCTCGGCGAACTGGCCGACCTGGCCCACGCCCGCTGCGGCGGGCGACGGGTGCCGGACGAAAGCCTGCACCTGACGCTGGCCTTTCTCGGCGAGGTCGAGGCGGCCCCGGCCGCCGCGCTCGCCGACTGGCTGCGCGACCTGACGATCGCCTCCGGCACCTGGCGGCTCGATGCCTGGGGGCGCTTTCCGCGGCCAGGCATCGTCTGGGTCGGCGGCCACCACCCCGACCCCGCCCTGCAGGCCCTGCAGCGGTGGCTGTGGGACGACCTGGAGCGCCTCGGCCACCCGGGGCGCCCCTCGCGCTTCGTGCCCCACGTCACCCTGCTGCGCCGGGCACGGCGCCTCGATAGCCGCGACCTACCGGACATTTGCCTCGAATGGTCCTATCATCATATTGAGCTAATTCACTCCATCGTCGACGACCGGGGGGCTCGCTACGTGCCCCTGGCCCGCTCGAACGAGCAGTGACCCCGGCCGGCATCCCGTCAACGGAGACGCGGCAGGAAGACAGGGAAGGGAGGAAGCGCATGCGCGGCAGGCTGGCCTCGATAGCCCTCATCACCTCGCTGGCCACCCTGGCCAGCGACCGCAGCCCGGCGGAAGTCGGTGTGGCCGCCGGGATCACCAGCGAATCCACCGCCGCCGTGACGCTCGCGGTCGACACCCGGCTGCCGCTCACGCGCCTCCATCCGCGCCTCGACCTGCGCCTGGGCACCGGCTTGCTGCTGCTGTCGAGCCGGGAGCACGACGGCAATGCCGCCTGGCTGCTCACCCCGGCGCTGCGCTACACCTTCGCCGGCGAAGCGGCGTGGTTCGTGGAGGGCGGCATCGGCGCGGCGCTCTTCGTCGACACCCGCCTGGACGAGCGCGAGCTCTCCACCGCCTTCCAGTTCCACGACCGCCTCGCCCTGGGCCGAGCCTTCGGCGACGGCGAGCTGACGCTCTCCCTCAACCACTACTCGAACGCCAGCATCGAGTCCCCCAACGATGGCTTCGAAACGCTGATGCTGGGCTACCGCTGGGCGTGGTAGCGCCTCACACCGGTTCGGTCAGGAAGCCGCCGGCCTTCATCACCTGCAGGTAGCCGGCCCGGTAGTCGGGATAGCGGAAGCGATACCCCGAGGCGAGCAGCCGCGCATTGTCGCAGCGCTTGCTGGCGCGCTTGCGCAGCGGCGCCTGGATCACCTCGGTGGGCTGCACCTTGAGCTGGCCAGCCATCCAGCGCATCACCTCGTAAAGCGGCGCCGGCTCGCAGTCGCACGCCAGGTAGAGCGGTTCCAGCGCTGCCCCCGCCTCGCTCTGGCCGATCAGGTGGGCCAGCACGCCGGCGCAGTCGTCGCGATGGATGCGGTTGGAGTACATGGGCGGCGCCGTGGGCGCGATGCGCCCCTCCAGCACCTGGTGGATCAGGCGATCGCGGCCGGGCCCGTAGATGCCCGCAAAGCGCACCACGCTGCCGGGCAGCGGGCTCTCCCACAGGGCCTGCTCGGCCTCACGCATCAGCACCCCGGAGAAACTGCTCGCCTCGGCGGGACTCGCCTCGTCGACCCGCTCGCCCTCCTTCTGGCCGTAGACGCTGGTAGAGGAGACGAACAACAACCGCTCGGGCGTCTTGTCGCGCGCTTCAAAGGTGCGCAGCACCGCCTTGAGACCATCCGGATAGGCGGCACGGTAGGCCGCCTCGTCGAAGCGATCGGCGCTGAGCACATAGACCACGAAGTCGGCATCGGGCAGCGCGGCGAGGGCCGCCGCATCGCCGAGATCCAGCGGCAGCGGCTCGATGCCGCTGCCCTCCAGGGCAGCGACATTGCGCCGCGCCCCGATGACCCGGTGACCGGCGGCGATCAGCTCGCGGCCCAGTACCAGGCCGATGTCGCCACAGCCCAGAATCAGCGTCGTCTTCTTCACCTTTCTCTCGCCCCCTGATAAAAAGTCCCTATTGGCAAGCCAAACATCCATCGATCGAGAGGATGCCCCGCGGGCACCATCATGACTCTAACAGAACTTCGCTACATCGTGACACTGGCCCAGGAGCGACACTTCGGACGCGCCGCCGAGCGCTGCTTCGTGTCACAACCGACCCTCTCGGTGGCAGTCAAGAAGCTCGAGGAGGAGCTCGGCGTGGCGCTGTTCGAGCGCTCCAAGTCCACCGTCCAGGTCACCCCCATGGGCGAGAAGATCGTCGAGCAGGCCCAGCGCGTGCTGGAGCAGAGCAGCGTGATCAAGGAGCTGGCCACGGCGGGCCGCGACCAGCTGGCCAGCCCCCTGCGCATCGGCGCCATCTACACCATCGGCCCCTACCTCTTTCCGCAGCTGGTCCCGGCACTCGCCGCGAGCGCGCCGCAGATGTCGCTCTACATCGAGGAGGGGTTCACCGGCAACCTGCGCCGCAAGCTGCGCAGCGGCGAACTCGATGCCATCATCGTCGCGCTGCCCTTCACCGAGACCGACGTGGTCACCAAGCCGCTCTACGAGGAGGCCTTCGAGGTGCTGATCCCGGCCGATCACCCCTGGGCCGCGCGCAGCCACATCGACAAGGAGGACCTGCTCAAGGAGCGCCTGCTGCTGCTCGGCGAGGGGCACTGCTTCCGTGACCAGATCCTCGAGGCCTGCCCGGCGATCAGCCACAAGCTCAACAGCCCCCACAACACCCTCACCGCCGAGGGCGGCTCGCTGGAGACGATCCGCCACATGGTGGCCTCCAAGCTCGGCATCACCGTGCTGCCGCGCTCGGCCATCGGCACCGGCCACTACGAGAGCGGCCTGCTCACCAGCCGCCCCTTCACCGAGCCGGCGCCCTCGCGCACCGTGGCCATCGCCTGGCGCGCCAGCTTCCCGCGGCCCAAGGCGATCGATGCCGTCGCCGACGCCATCCTGCACTGCCGCGAGGCGCTGCCGAAAACGGCATGAGCGCGCTCGAGGCCCCCGTCACCGCCCTCAAGGGCATCGGCGAAGCGCTGGCGGCCAAGCTCGTCCGCCTCGGCGTGGCGAGCGTCGCCGACCTGCTCTTCCACCTGCCGCTGCGCTACCAGGACCGCACGCACGTCACTCCGATCGCCACCCTGCGTGCCGGCCTGGAGGCGGTGGTGGAGGGCGAGGTGGCGGCCAGCGAGGTAGTGCAGGGGCGCCGGCGCAGCCTGCTGGTGCGCCTGCGCGACGGCTCGGGCATCCTCAGCCTGCGCTTCTTCCACTTCTCGCCCGCCCAGCAGCAGCAGTTCCGGCCCGGCACGCGGGTGCGCGCCTTCGGCGAGGCGCGCGCCGGCGCCACGGGGCTCGAGCTCTACCACCCCGAGTACCGGCTGCTCGGCGGCGCCGCGCCCCCGGTGGAGGACCACCTGACGCCGATCTACCCGACCACCGAGGGGCTGCACCAGAGCCGCCTGCGTGCCCTGGTCGAGCAGGCGCTGGCGCAGCTCGACGACGATCCGCAGGCGCTCCCCGACTGGCTGCCCGAGGCCCTGCGCGCGCGCTTCGACCTGCCCGAGCTGCACCACTGCCTGGCCGTGCTGCACCGCCCCCCGCCGGACATCGACCCCGAGCTGCTGGCCAGCGGGCGCCACCCCGCCAGCCGGCGCCTGGCGCTGGAGGAGTTGCTCGCCCACCACCTCAGCCTGCGCGAGGTGCGCCTGCGCATCCAGGCCGACGGCGCCCCCGCCCTGCCCGCCGGGCGCGGGCTCCAGGCTCGCTTCCTCACCCAGTTGCCCTTCTCGCTGACCGGCGCCCAGCGCCGCGTGCTCGACGAGATCGCTGCCGACCTGGCGCGCACCACGCCCATGCTGCGCCTGGTGCAGGGCGACGTCGGCTCGGGCAAGACGGTGGTCGCCGCCATGGCCGCCCTCGCCGCCATCGCCGGCGACTGTCAGGCGGCGATGATGGCGCCCACCGAGATCCTCGCCGAGCAGCACTACCGCACCTTCCAGGCGTGGTTCGCCCCGCTCGGCATCGAGGTGGCCTGGCTCTCCGGCAAGCTCAAGGGCAAGGTGCGCCTCGACGCCAAGGCAGCGATCCTCGACGGCCGCGCGCGCATGGTGGTGGGCACCCATGCGCTGTTCCAGGGCGACGTGCACTTCCAGCGCCTGGGCCTGGCCATCATCGACGAACAGCACCGCTTCGGCGTGCACCAGCGCCTGGCGCTGCGCGAGAAGGGCGAGGCCGGCGGCCTCACGCCCCACCAGCTGGTGATGACCGCCACGCCCATCCCGCGCACCCTGGCGATGAGCGCCTACGCCGACCTCGACGTCTCGGTGATCGACGAGCTGCCGCCCGGCCGCACGCCGGTGACGACGGTGGCGGTGCCCGACGAGCGCCGCCCCGAGGTGGTGGCGCGCATCCGCCACGCCTGCGCCGAGGGGCGCCAGGCCTACTGGGTGTGCACACTGATCGAGGAGTCGGAGGTGCTGCAGTGCCAGGCCGCCGAGGCGACCCGCGACGAGCTGGCCGAGGCGCTGCCGGAACTCGCCATCGGCCTGGTCCACGGGCGCATGAAGGCCACCGAGAAGGCGGCGGTGATGGACGCCTTCAAGGCCGGCGAGCTGGACCTGCTGGTGGCCACCACGGTGATCGAGGTGGGCGTCGACGTGCCCAACGCGAGCCTGATGATCATCGAAAACCCCGAGCGGCTGGGGCTTTCCCAGCTTCACCAGCTGCGCGGCCGGGTGGGGCGCGGCAGCACCGAGAGCTACTGCGTGCTGCTCTACCACGGCCCGCTCTCCGCCCACTCCCGGGAGCGCCTTTCCGTGATGCGCGAAACCACCGACGGCTTTCGCATCGCCGAGAAGGACCTCGAACTGCGCGGCCCCGGCGAGGTGCTGGGCACGCGCCAGACGGGGCTCGCGCAGATGAAGATCGCCGACCTGGAGCGCGACGCCGACCTGCTCGAGCGCGTCGCCTCGCTCGCCGACGCCCTGCTCGCCAGCCGGCCCGAGGCCAGCCGGCCGCTGATCCGCCGCTGGCTGGGCGAAGAAGCGGGCCGCTACGGGCAAGTGTGACCGCACCGCGACACGTTCAGAGGGTGTTTACACACTACTGCGCTAGGCCATGCTCTCAAAGACACTTGAGGAGTGCCTGCAGCTTCTGCAGATCGCCGGCGTCGCCGACCAGGCGCACTCGACCGGCCATCATGCCGTCGAGGAAGGCCTGCTGGGTGGGCTTGCGGAGAATCTTGAGCGCCGTCGCCTCGTCCTCGAAGCGCAGTTCCAGGTCGAGGTCCACCGGCAGTCCCCGGCCGGCCCGGATACCGTGCGGCGACATGCGGTAGTGGCGGGCGATGGTGAGGTCCTCGGTGGCGATGCCCCAGTCGAGACCGCGCATCGCGGTCAGGCTGTCGCGAAAGCGCGGCTTGCGCCGCAAGGCCCGCTTGAGCATCCATCCCAGCAGCCACAGCATCAGTCGCAGCTTCATGTCGAGTCCGATTCGAGCGCTCGAGGTAAAGTAGGCATCGCGGCCTGCGTCAGCGGCAGGCCGCGCGACGGGGCGGCGTCAGGGCTTGCCGACGGCGTCCTTGAGCCCCTTGCCGGGCTTGAAGGCCACCGTCTTGCTGGCCGGGATGGCCAGCGGCTGGCCGGTCTGGGGGTTCTTCCCGGTGCGGGCGGCACGCTCACGCACGGTGAAGGTACCGAAGCCGATCAGCGACACGTCCTGTCCCTGGGCCACGCTGCCGGTGATCTCGTCGAGAATGACGTTGAGCACCTGGCTGGCTTTGTCCTTGGATAGATCGGCACGCTCGGCAATCGCCGCAGCGAGTTCGGGTTTACGCATACAGCCCTCCTGGATACTGGCTTCGTTGTCCGGCGGTGGCGACCACCGGTGACGTTATTGTTGATGAGAATAGGGGTACCGCTTCTGCATCACTCGCATAACGCCTCTCCCTCTGCGCTGGCGAGACACCCAGAGCAGATGGAATGACACCATGCGAATGACACCGACCCGTGGCATCTCAGGCCTGACCCCAGGCCCCGCGCGACGGCAACGCCACTAGCCTAGCAACGGCGGTGCAGCCCGCGCCAGCTCAACTTTCCGCCGCACGCAGCGTCCTGTCAACGCAAAGCCGATCAACCGTTCGGCAGCATCCTCGGCGAGGGCCACGAGATCGCGCCCCTCCCCCTCGATGCGCCAACGCGCCGGCGGCTCGGCCGGCGGCAGCGCCACCACCGGCAACAGTGGCGTCTTGACCAGCACCGGCCAGGCCCCGTAGGCCACCGCGGTGGGCGTGCCGGCCAGCGTGCGGGCCAGCGCCTTGGCGCTCGCCTGCAGTGGCTGCACGAACATGGCATTGACGCCGTCCACACAGGCCACGTCGCCCAGCGCATGGATGCCCGGGGCCGAGGTGGCCAGCGTCCTGTCGACCCGGATGCCAGCGGCGCCGACCGCCAGCCCCGCCGCTTCGGCCAGCGCCGTCCGCGGTCTGAGGCCGGTGGCCACCAGCACCAGGTCGGCGTCCAGTCGCGAGCCGTCATCCAGGTGCACCGCCACCGCCGCCCCTTCCGCCGCGAGGGAGGCCAGGGTGCGCCCGGCGTGCAGCGTCATGCCGGCCTCCCGGAAGGCCTCGCCCAGCGCGCGCCCCAGCGGCGCCGGCAGGAGACGCGGCAGCGGTGCGACCTCCGGGGCCACCAGCGCCACGCGATGGCCGCCCGCCGTCAGGTCGTTGGCGAACTCGCAGCCCACCAGGCCGAAACCGACGATGGCCACCCGCGCCGGCCGGCCGAGCGCCTCGAGGGCCGCATGGAAGGCGCGGTAGTCGTCGAGGTCGTTGATGCTGAAGATCCGCTCGTCCAGTTCCGGTGGCACGGCAAACGGTCGCGCCGGGCTGGCCCCGGTGGCCAGCACCAGCTCGTCCCATGGCAGGCGCTCCGCGCCGATCTGCAGGGTGCGCGCCGGCACATCGATGGCGTCGACCCGCGTGTGGGTGCGCATCACCACCCCCAGCCGCTCGGCCGCGGCCAGTGCCGACTGACTGGCCAGGCGCTCGGGCGGCAGGCGCTTGGCGAAACCGGTGGAGAGCAGCGGCTTCGAATAGTCGTCGCCGCTGTCGGCGGTGATCACGGTGATCGGCCGGTCGTCCTTCAGCGCGCGCAGCTGGCGCACCAGGCCCAGGCCCGCCATGCCGGAGCCGATGATGGTCAAAGGAGCGGTCATGAACGTCTCTCTGCCTCGCGAACCGCGCTAGCCGCGGTTCGCCCCGGGGAATCGCTACAGGGGCGCATGGTACACTATGCGCCCCCCGCTTGACGTGGAGAGAGACGGTGACCCGCCGCCGCACGCTGCCAACCGCCCCGGTCAGCCCGACCGCCAACGCCCTGCCGTGGCGGCCGCTGGCCGCCTCGCGCCCGGCCATGACCCCGCCGTGGTGGCGCTGGGTGGCGTCGCGCGACTCGCTCACCGCGCGCCTGATCGACGCCGGCAATGGCCGGACGTTCCGCGTGCGGCTGCTCGACCAGCGCCTGGGCCGCCCGCGCACCGACGAGGCCCGCGCCCTGGGCCTGGCGCCGGGGCGCCATGCCTGGCTGCGCGAGGTGGCACTGTGCCTGGAGGAGCGCCCCTGGGTCGTCGCTCGCTCGGTGGCGCCGCTCGCCCGGCTGCGCGGCAGCCGGCTCGCCCACCTCGGCGAACGCTCGCTGGGCAGCTGGCTGTTCCGTCAGCCGGATCTCGAGCGTAGCCCCATCGAGGTCACCGCCGCCCCGGCTCCCTTCCACCCGGCCCCGGGCCCCTGGGGCCGGCGCTCGGTGTTCCGCCACGGCCGCTTCGCCGTGCTGGTGCAGGAGTTCTTCCTCGACGCCATGGCGGATGAACTGGGACTCCCGGCACGTTAGGATAAGCGTCGTCCACTGAGGAGGAACCGATGGACCGCTCCCTGATGCGCCCCACGGGGCTCGCCCGCCTGCCCGATTTCCTGCACCTGATGCGCCTGGACCGCCCCATCGGCACCTGGCTGCTGATGTGGCCCACGCTGTGGGCGCTGTGGGTCGCCGCCGCGGGGATTCCCGACCGCCGCGTGCTGCTGATCTTCATCGTCGGGGTCTACCTGATGCGCGCGGCAGGCTGCGTGGTCAACGACTACGCCGACCGCCACTTCGATGGCCACGTCAAGCGCACCCGGAACCGCCCGCTGGCCACCGGACGCATCGGCGAGGGCGAGGCCAAGGCGCTGTTCGCCACCCTGGTGACGGCCGCCTTCGTGCTGGTGTGGTTCACCAACCTCTTCACCGTCCTGCTCTCGCTGGTGGGCGTGGCACTGGCCTTCATCTACCCCTTCATGAAGCGCTACACCCATCTGCCGCAGCTGTTCCTCGGCGCGGCCTTCTCCTGGGCCATTCCCATGGCCTTCGGCGCCGTGCTCGGCACGATTCCCGTCGAGGCGTGGCTGCTGTTCGCCGCCAACGTGGCCTGGACGGTGGCCTACGACACCGAGTACGCCATGGTCGACCGCGACGACGACCTCAAGGTCGGCATCAAGTCCACCGCCGTGCTGTTCGGCCGCGCCGACCGACTGATGATCGGGGCGCTGCAGGGGTTGACCCTCGCCCTGCTGGCCTGGGCCGGGGTGCGGCTCGCGCTCGGCGGCTTCTTCTGGCTGGGACTTTGCGCCATGGCCGCCACCTTCCTCTGGCAGCAGTGGCTGATCCGCCACCGCGAGCGCGAGCGCTGCTTCCAGGCCTTCCTCAACAACCACTGGTCGGGGCTGCTGGTGTTCGCCGGCCTGGCGCTCGCCCTGTGGCCCACCGCCGGCTGAGGGGCTATGGCGGCGCTGTCATCCAACTGTCATGATGTCGTGATGAGATCGTCAGCGAGTCGCCACTGACCGCGAGGGCCCGCGATGACTGCCAAGACCGTTCTGATCGTCGACGACGAGGCGCCGATCCGCGAGATGATCGCCGTGGCGCTGGAGATGGCCGACTATCGCGTGCTGGAGGCCGACAATGCCCAGACGGCCCACGCCATGGTCGTCGATCACCAGCCCGACCTGCTGCTGCTCGACTGGATGATGCCCGGCACCAGCGGCATCGAGCTGGCCCGGCGCCTCAAGCGCGAGGAGACCACCGCCGAGCTGCCGATCATCATGCTCACCGCCAAGAGCGAAGAGGACAACAAGATCCAGGGGCTCGAGGCGGGTGCCGACGACTACATCACCAAGCCGTTCTCGCCCCGCGAGCTGGTGGCCCGGCTCAAGGCCGTGCTGCGCCGCACCACGCCACGCGGCGTGGAGGAGCCAGTGGAGGTCGAGGGCCTGCGCCTCGATCCGGTCAGCCATCGCGTCAGCGCCAACGGCATGCCGCTGGAGATCGGCCCGACCGAGTATCGCCTGCTGCAGTTCTTCATGACCCACCCGGAGCGCGCCTACACCCGCGGCCAGCTGCTCGACCAGGTGTGGGGCGGCAACGTCTACGTCGAGGAGCGCACGGTGGACGTCCACATCCGCCGGCTGCGCAAGGCGCTCGGCGACGGCCACCAGCACCTGGTGCAGACCGTGCGCGGCACCGGGTACCGCTTCTCCGCCAAGGGTTGACGTGAGACGCCCGTGGAGCCGTGAACTGTGGCGCCTGACCTGGCTGGCCGGCCTCGGCGCCCTGCTCGGCTGGCCATTCGGGGCAACGGCCCTGGGCCTGGCGGCGGGACTCGCCCTGTGCCTCGCCTACCACCTGCGCCAGCTGCGCGCCCTGCACCACTGGCTGACCCGCAATCCCCAGGCCGAGCCCCCGGCCGCCGGCGGGCTGTGGGGCGAGCTCTTCGATCGCCTCTACCGCTACCAGAAGGGCCAGCGCCATACCCAGCAGCGGCTGCGCGACACCCTGCGGCGCATCCAGGAATCCTCCGAGGCGATGCGCGACAGCGTGGTGATGCTCGACTCCCACGGCGACCTGGAGTGGTGGAACAGCGCCGCCGAACGCATGCTGGGGCTGCGGGCCACCCACGACCGCGGCCAGCACATCACCAACCTGATCCGCGACCCGCGTTTCGTCGCCTACTTCAACGCCCGCGACTACCGCGAGCCGCTGACGCTGCCCTCGCCCATCGACGAGCGCCAGGTGCTGCAGTTCCAGCTCACCCTCTACGGCGACGACGAGCGGCTGCTGATGGCCCGCGACATCACCCGCCTGCACCGGCTGGAGGAGATGCGCCGCGACTTCGTCGCCAACGTCTCCCACGAGCTGCGCACGCCCCTGACCGTGCTCGCCGGCTATCTCGAGACCTTCGGCGACCTCGGCGAAGCGCTGCCATCGCGCCTGGCCCGGGGGCTTGCGCAGATGCAGAGCCAGACCACGCGCATGCAGAACCTGGTCAACGACCTGCTGCTGCTGTCGCGGCTGGAGATCGACCGCAGCGGCGACGACCACGCACCGCTGGATGTCGCCCCCCTGCTGGAGAGCATCCGTCGCGACGCCCAGGCGCTGGCCGGCGAACGCCAGACCCTGGACGTGGCGATCGACGAGCCGCGGCGCCTGGTCGGCAGCGAATCGGAGCTGCGCAGCGCCATCTCCAACCTGGCGTTCAACGCGGTGCGCTATGCCGGCGACGGCTGCCACATCGTGCTGCGCTGGAAGCCCCACGGCGACGGCGCCTGCGTGGAGGTGGAAGACGACGGCGAAGGCATTGACCCGGTGCATATCCCGCGCCTCACCGAGCGCTTCTACCGCGTCGACAAGGGGCGCAGCACCGCCACCGGCGGCACCGGCCTGGGGCTCGCCATCGTCAAGCACGTACTGCTGCGCCACGACGCCCGCCTAGAGATCGACTCGCTCCCCGACCGGGGCGCCCGCTTCCGCTGCGTCTTCCCGGCCAGGCGGCTACGGCCGGGTGCCGTCAACGACAGCCACGCGCCCCGGGCCTCCCGGGCCGGCGGGCAGCGCTGACGGCAGGCTCAGGGGGTGTGGTGCCCCTCGGCGGCCTCGCTGCCGTCCTCGGCGCTCTGCACCCACACCTCCACCTGCACCTCGCCGCGTTCTGCGAATTCCAGGGTCAGCGGGAAACGGTCACCGTCGTTCAGCGGCGCCACGAGGTTCATCAGCATCAGGTGGTAACCGCCGCCGGGGCGCATGCGCTGCGTCGTGCCGGGCGCGACCTCGAGCCGCTCGACGCGGCGCATGCGCATCACGCCCTCGTCCATGCTCATGTCATGGATCTCGACGCTCTCGCTGGCCGGCGAGCTCGCCCCCACCAGCACGGCCGGCGTGTCGCCCGTCACGCTGATGTCCAGATAAGCGGCGCCGTGGGGCACGCTGGGCGGCGCCGGGGTGGCGAAGGGGTGGGCGATACGCAGGTCATCCTGCTGGATGTCGTGCGCCAGGACGGGGGTGGCCAGCAGCAGGCCAACTGCCAGCAGCAGGGAGGGGATTCGACGCATGGGCTCCTTCCTCGTGGTCCGTGGTGATAAATGCCGCGTGATGGCATGCAGTATAGGCGAGCCCATGGTAGCAACCGCCGGTCCGCCGCACGCCACGCTCACGGCGTCGCAATGTCGCACTGGCCGCGGTAGTGACGCTCCCACAGCAACACGCCGGCGGCCACCGCCCCGGGCAGCAGGAAGAGGTTGGCCAGCGGCAGCCAGGTGATCAGCGTCACCCAGCCGCCGTAGGAGAGCGTCGGCCACCAGCGCGCGGCGAGACGGCGGCGCATGTCGGCGAAGCTCACCTGGTTGTTGTCCATGGGGTAGTCGAGGTAGGTGATGGCCATCACCCAGGCGGAGAAGAGCGCCCACAGCAGCGGCGCCGCCAGGTTGAGCACCGGTATCCAGCCGATGGCGAACAGCAGCAGCGCCCGCGGCAGGATGTAGGCCAGCTTGACCAGCTCGCGCCCCAGGGCGTCCACGGCGGTCCGCGCCAGGCCACGATCGTCGAGCGGCGGCCGGCCGGTGGCCTCGATCTCCACCCGGGCCGCCAGCAGACCGTAGAAGGGCGCGGCGATCAGGTGCGTCACCAGGGTGAAGGTGAAGAAGACGATCAGCACCAGGCTGACCACGAAGAGCGGCCAGATCAGCCACTCGAGCCAGGCCAGCCAGCCCGGCACCAGGGCCATCCAGGCATCCAGCCAACCGCCGAAGTGGGCCAGCACGTAGTAGAGCATGGCCGCGTAGACCAGCAGGTTGACGAGGATGGGGGCGAAAACGTAGCGGCGCAGGCCGCGGGAGTAGACGAGGCGGGTGCCACGGGTCAGGGCCGTCAGGGCATCGAGCATGGGACTTCCTTGAAACGAATCGAGCGGGCCGCCGGACGGCGGCCCGCTCATTGACGGCCAAAGCGCCCCGCGAATCAACCCTTGCGCGTCAGCGCATCCTCGTCGAGCTGCTCGGGGTCCATGTGGCGGATGTCCAGGCCCTTGACCAGGTAGATGACATACTCGGCCAGGTTGTCGGCGTGATCGCCCACCCGCTCCAGGGCGCGCAGGATCCACATGACGCTGAGCACCGGGCCGATGGCGCGGTTGTCCTCCATCATGAAGGTCATCAGCGAGCGCATGGCACTGCCGTACTCGTCGTCCACCGCGTCATCCTCGTGCACCACCTTGAGTGCCAGCTCGGTGTCGAAACGGGCGAAGGCGGTCAGGGCATCGCGCAGCATCTTGCGCACGTGCTCGCTGATGTGGCGCACCTCCACCAGGCCACGGGCGCCGTTGCCGCTCTCGATCAGCGTCATGGCGTTGCGGGCGATCTTGCTCGCCTCGTCGCCGATGCGCTCGAGGTCGGCGGTGGCACGGATCACCGCCAGCACCAGGCGCAGGTCGGAGGCAGCCGGCTGGCGCCGGGCCAGCACGCGGGTGCACTCGTCGTCGATCTTGAGCTGCATCTCATTGACCAGGTGGTCGCCTTCGCTGACCTGCTCGGCCAGGCGGCTGTCGCCATCCAGCAGGGCCTGGATCGCCTGCTGGACCTGCTGCTCCACCAGGCCGCCCATGGTCATCAGGTGGGTCTTGAGCTCCTCCAGCTCCTGGTTGAACTGGCGGGAGATGTGCTGACTGTGGGTCTCGCTGGTGATATCCATCGGGGTCTCCTCGGGTCGCCGTGAGTCGGTGCCTGACGTTTCAGGCCATGCGACCGGTGATGTAGTTCTCGGTACGCGCCAGGCGCGGGTTGGTGAACAGGGTATCGGTCGGGGCATACTCCACCAGCCGCCCCTGCTGCAGGAAGGCGGTGTAGTCCGAGACCCGGGCCGCCTGCTGCATGTTGTGGGTGACGAGCACCAGGGTGAGCTGCCCCTTGAGGCTGCGGATCAGGTCCTCGATCTTGAGCGTCGAGATCGGGTCGAGCGCCGACGCCGGCTCGTCGAGCAGCAGCACCTCGGGCTTCACGGCCAGGGTACGGGCGATCACCAGGCGCTGCTGCTGGCCGCCGGAGAGCGACCACGCCGAGGCGCGCAGGCGATCCTTCACCTCGTCCCACAGCGCCGCGGCGCTGAGCGCCCACTCGACGATGTCGTCGCGCCGCCGCCGTGTCAGGCCGCCGCGCAGGCGCAACCCGAAGGCTACATTATCGTAGATCGACATCGGGAAGGGGTTGGGCGTCTGGAACACCATGCCCACTCGCCGGCGCAGTTCGTCCACCGCCACCTCGGGGGCATGGATGTCCTGGCCCTCGAGGCGAATCCGCCCCCGGCGACTCACCGACTCGTTGAGGTCGTGCAGCCGGTTCAGCGCGCGCAGCAGCGTCGACTTGCCACAGCCGGAGGGCCCGATGAAGGCCGTCACGCGGTGGCGCGGCACGCGCAGCGTCAGCTCCTGCAGTGCCGGCGTCTCGCCATAGGCGAGGCTCAGCCCCTCGAGGTCGAAGCAGCTCGCCTCGGGCGGAAAGTCGATGATGGGACCACGCACCGACATGCGCGACTCCTCCTTCGCGGCCATCGCCGCACCCGTGCTCACCCGCCTTGCTGCCTCACCGGCGCGACGGGGCCGCATGGCGTGTCGAGACATGATGACGCAGAAATATTGCAGTCAGGTTAAGCACCAGGATCACCAGCACCAGCAGCAGCGCCGTGGCGAAGACCAGCGGCATCGCGGCCTGGACATCGTCGCCGTGGAAGGCGGCACCGTAGATGTGATAGCCAAGATGCATGAACTTGCGATCAAGATGCAGGAAGGGGAAGTCGCCGTCCACCGGTATCTGGGGCGCCAGCTTGGCCACGCCGACCAGCATCAGCGGCACCACCTCGCCGGCGGCACGGGCGATGGCCAGGATCACCCCGGTGAGCATGGCCGGCACCGCCATCGGCAACACCACCCGGCCGAGCATCTCCAGACGCGTGGCCCCCAGCGCCAGCGCCCCCTCGCGCTGGTGGTCGGGAATGCGCGCCAGACCCTCCTCGCTGGCCACGATCACCACCGGCAGGGTGAGCAGGGCCAGCGTCAGCGAGGCCCACAGCAGGCCGCCGGTGCCGAAGGTGGGCGTGGGCAGCGCGTCGCTGAAGAACCACTCGTCGAGCGTACCGCCGAGGCCGTAGACGAACACCCCCAGGCCGAAGACGCCGTAGACGATGGAGGGCACCCCGGCGAGGTTGCGCACGGCGATGCGCACCAGGCGCGTCAGGCGTCCCTGGTGGGCCACCTCGTTGAGGTAGAAGGCCGCCAGCACGCCGAAGGGCGTCACCAGCAGCGACATCACCAGCACCATCAGCACGGTACCGAAGATCGCCGGCCACACCCCGCCGGCGCTGTTCGCCGCGCTCGGCCCCTCGGACAGGAAGCGCCACACCCCCTGCATCCACGCCGCCAGCTTCTCCCACGTCGACAGGGCGTTGGGGCGCCTGGCCGCGAGCACCTCGTCGAGCGGCTGGCGAAGGCGGCGGCCATCGACGCTCTCCAGCACCAGGATCGTCTCGTCCATGGCGGCGCGCAGGCGGGCGGCCCGCGCCGTGGCGGCCGCGAGGGCACGACGCGCCTCGCCATCCCCCGGGTCGGCCTCCAGACGGCGCGCAAGGGGACGGATGGTCTCGCGCTGCAGCGTGTCGCGCGCCTCGCGCAGCCGCTCGAGCGCCGCCAGGCGCGCCTCGAGCTGCGCCCAGGCCGTTGCGCCGTTTCCAGCCCCGGCGGCCACCGCGTCGGGTGCCGGCTCGACGGCCACCAGCCGGCCGATGAAGTCGCCCCAGCGGCGCCGCTCCAGCACCACCAGGTCGCGGGGTCGAGATTCGGCGACGATGCGCGCCACGGGCAACCAGTGCCATACCTGGCCGTCGAGACCGCGGTTGCCGGTGAAGTAGAGGCGCTCGCGGCCCTCGCCATCAGGCAGGGGCAGCTCGCGCACGGCCCGGCCAGCCAGCCGGCGGCCATCGTCGAGTTCGACCAGCGACACGGACGCGGGCCAGAAGTGGCCGAGGCCGCGTACGGCGATCAGCAGCAGCAGGGCGCCGAGCAGCAGCAGCGACAGCGCCACGCAGCCGGCCGCGAGCCAGGCGCCGGCGCCCTCGGCGCGTGGCCGCCGCCGCTGCAGTGCCGCGCGAACGGCGCTCACGGCGCACCTCCCAGCCGATGGTAGCGATGGCGCAAGCGCGTGCGCACCAGCTCGGCCAGCGTATTGACGAGGAAGGTGAAGGCGAACAGCGCGAGCGCCGCCAGCAGCAACAGATGGTAGTCCGGGCTACCCGGGGCCGCCTCGGGCAGCTCAATGGCGATGCTCGCCGCCAGGGAGCGCATGCCCTCCAGGGGGCTCAGGCTCATCAGGGCGGTATTGCCGCTGGCCAGCAGCACGATCAGCGTCTCGCCCACCGCGCGACCGGCACCGATCATCACCGCCGCCAGCAGCCCCGGCGCCGCGGCCGGCAGCACCACCCGCCACAGCGCCTGCCAGCGCGTCGCCCCCAGCGCCTGGGCGCCCTCGGTCAGGCCCGACGGCACGCCGGCCAGCGCCTCCTCGGCCAGGGCATAGACGCTCGGCAACACCGCGAAGCCCATGGCGAGCCCCACGATCAACGCATTGCGCGCCGCGTAGTGCAACCCCAGTTCGGCGTCCAGCCAGGCGCGCAGGTCACCGCCGAAGAGCAGGCCCTCGAGCGGCGGCGCGAGCGCCACGGCACCCCACCCCAGGAGGACGAGCCAGGGCACCAACCACAGCCCGGCCCAGGCCAGCGGTAGGCAGCGGCGCAGCGCCACCGGCAGCCAGCGCCACAGCGCCCCAGCCAGCAGCGCGCCCAGCGGCAGGGTGACCAGCAGGAGCGCGGCGACGGCCAGGTGGCGCTCCACCCAGGGCGCCAGCACCAGGCCGGCGACGAAGCCGATGACCACGCCGGGCAGCGCCTCCATCAGCTCCAGTGCCGGCTTGAGGCGGGTGCGCAGGCGCGGCGACATGAAAAGCGCGGAGTGCATCGCCGCCCCCAGCGCCAGGGGCAGGGCGAAGAGCAGCGCCCAGAAGGCGGCCTTGAGCGTGCCCCAGGCGAGCGGCGTAAGGGTCGCGTGGAGGCGCTCGACGGCCAGGCCGCCGCCGGCGAGCGCCGGCACCACCTCCACGACGAGAAAGACACCGATGGCCAGGACCGCCAGGATCACACCGATGCCGCCGGCTGCGATGAGACCGGTGGCCAGACGGTCACGCCGGTGACGCCAGCGGGTACGGGAGGGCGGGGCCTCGGAGGGCAGATTCATGGACGGCAGTCTAAGACACCTTGATGACAGTAAAATGACAGCATCAGTCGTGCGGCAGCGGCGCCAGCCCCAGGCGGCGGCGCTGGCTGACCAGCGTCGCCTCGGGCAGGGCCACGAAGCCGAGCGCGGTCACGCTGGCCTGGCCCGCCGGCGACAGCACCAGGTCCAGGAAGGCACGCTCCGGCCCCGGGAGCGGCTCACCCGGCGGCAGGTTGAGGTAGAGGTAGAGCGAACGGCTCAGCGGATAGTCGCCGCGCCGCACCGCCTCGGGATCGGGGCGATGGAGCCCTCCCTCGGCGTCCACCAGGGCCAGCGCCTTGACCGAGGCGGTGAGGTGGTTCAGGCCAGCATAGCCGATGGCACTGCGCGTCTCGCCCACCGCCGCCACCACGGCGGCTGACCCGGGATGCTCGTTGAGCGTGTGGCGATACTCGCCGCCGCACAGGGCACGCTGGCGAAAGAGGCCGTAGGTGCCCGAGGTCAGGTTGCGGCCGTGCAGCTCGATGCGCCCGGTGAGCTCGTCAAGCCCCAGCTGCTCCCAACGGGTGATCGCCTGCTGTGCGCCGCAGCGTCGTGTGCGCGAGAAGATGGCATCGAGGGTCTCCCGGTCGAGCGCCTCCAGGGGGTGGTGGCGATGCACCACCACCGTCAGGGCATCGCGGGCGACCTCGATCTCCACCGGCGGGTAGCCGTGGCGCGCGACGAAGGCGGCACGCTCGGCCTTGCGCATGGGGCGCGACATGGGCCCGAGGCGGACGGTCCCGGCGGTGAGCGCCGGCGGCGCACTGGCCGAGCCGCTGGCCTGCAGCTGCAGGCGGATACCGGGATGGCGCTCAGTGAGCTCCTCCCCCCAGCGCAGCATCAGGCCGGCCAGGGTATCGGAGCCCATGGCACCGAGGGTGCCCACCGCTTCGGCACGCACCCCCGTCGCGAGCAGCGCCAGCAGGCCGGCGAGCAGCAGCCAGGCGAGGTGCCGCGAGCCGCTCACGAGGTTCCCCCATCCGGCACGGGGCAGCGACACACGGCCGCAGCGCTGGAGCCGGGGCGGCCCGGACGTATAAGATGGCGAACGAACGATTGACGCTGCGCTGCAGCACCCACGCCTCCGCGCATCGTTACCCACAACAACAAGCCGAGTTTGCAAGACGCCATGACGGACCTCGACGATGTACCCGCCCCTCAGGGGCAACTGACGCTGAAACTGGTGGCCAACCGCCAGGACACCAACCTCTACGGCGACATCTCCGGTGGCTGGCTGGTTCGCCTCATGGACCAGGCCGCCGAGCTGGCCGCCGGGCGCGAGGCCCGCGGCCGCACCGCCACCGTGGCCATCGAGGCGATGGATTTCCTGTGCCCGGTCCGGGTCGGCTCCACGGTGAACATCTTCACCCAGGTGCGCGACATCGGCCACAGCTCGATCAAGATCGACGTGGAGGTATGGATCCGCCCCCCCCACGAGCGCGACCCGGACGAGCTCAACAAGGTGACCGAGGCACGTTTCGTGATGGTGGCACTGGACGACAACGGCCGCATCCGCTCCGTGCACCGGGACGACGCCCGCCCGTGACGAGGGCGCCGAGCAGCGCCCCCGTCACGCTGGCGGACGCGCCGGGGCTCAGGCGCCCACCGTCTCGCGCGCCTTGAGGTAGGCGAACTCGCCGACGTCGTTGAAGGGGCGCACCAACTTCTGGAAGGCGACGTAGGAGTCGTGGACCTTCGCCGAGTCCGCGTCGGCGTCGACCTGCTCCTGGATGACCGCCCGGGACGCCTCGAACAGCGCCGCCATGACGTCCTCCGGGAAGCGCTTCAGTTGCACGCCGTGCTCCGCGACCAGGGTCTCGAGCGCCTGGGCGTTGCGGAAGGCGAACTCGCTGACCATCGCCAGGTTGGAGGCGCGGGCGGCTTCGGTGACCACCGCCTTGAGGTCGTCAGGCAGCTCGTTCCAGGCATCCAGGTTGACGGTACCCTCGAGGATCGCCGAGGGCTCGTTCCACGCCGAGGTGTAGTAGTAATCGGCCACCTGGTGCAGGCCGAAGGCCAGGTCGTTGTAAGGCCCCACCCAGTCGGCGGCATCCAGTACCCCGGTCTGCAGGGAGGTGAAGATCTCCGAGCCCGGCATGTTGACGGTGGTGACGCCGATGCGGTTCATCGCCTCGCCGGCCAGCCCCGGCAGGCGCAGCTTGAGCCCCTGCATGTCCTCGAGCGAGTTGATCTCCTTCTTGAACCAGCCGGCCATCTGGGTGCCGGTGTTGCCCACCGGGAAGGGCTTGAGGTTGTGCTTGGCGTAGATCTCGTCCCACAGTTCCTGGCCGCCGCCGTGGTAGAGCCAGGCGTTGGTCTCGGTGGTGGTCATGCCGAAGGGCACGGCGGTGAAGAACTGCGCCGCGGCGACCTTGCCGCGCCAGTAGTAGGCGGCGGAGTGGCCCATGTCGGCGGTGCCGGCGGCCACGGCGTCGAAGACCTCCAGCGGCGGCACCATCTCGCCGGCGCCGTGCACGCGCACCCGCATGCGCCCGGCCGAGAGCCGCTCGATGCGCGCGGCGAAGTCGTTGGCGCCGGTGCCCAGGGCGGGGAAGTTCTTCGGCCAGGAGGTGACCATGTCCCAGGTGATGGTCTCCTGGGCCCTGGCGGTGTTGACGAAGGGGGCGGCGGCGATACCGGCGGCACCCAGGCCGGCGGTCGTGAGGGTGTTCTTGAGGAAGTGACGGCGTTGCATGGCAGGCATGGCTCCGGGGTGAGTTATTCTGATCCGCGCCGTCTTGCGCGGCGTGTCCGCCGGTGAGTATGCGGCACTGCCAATTTACCCGGCAAGCCGATCCATTGACGCAAACGTCAACGTCAAGTCAGAGGGGTGAGCTTGGCAAACCCCAACACCAGCCACTTGTCGCCCTCGCCCTCGAAGCTCACCTGCACCCGCGCGCGCTGCCCCTCGCCCTCGGCGTTGAGGATCACCCCCTCGCCGAACACCGGGTGGCTGACCCGCTGGCCGAGGCTCAGGCTGGGCAGGTCGTCGCCGCCGTCGACCGTGGTCTGGCGCGACAGGCCCACCGCCGGGCGGGCCGCGGTCAGCGGCCGCGACACCTGGCCGCGCAGGCGCACCTCCTCGAGGAACTCTTCGGGGATCTCGCGCAGGAAGCGTGACGGCCGCTGGTAGGTCTCCTTGCCATGCAGGCGGCGGATCTCGGCATGGGTGAGGTAGAGCTTCTTCATCGCCCGGGTCACGCCCACGTAGCAGAGGCGGCGCTCCTCCTCGAGGCGCCCCGGCTCCTCCAGCGACATCCGGTGCGGGAAGAGCCCCTCCTCG
Source organism: Billgrantia azerbaijanica (assembly GCA_004551485.1). Lineage (GTDB taxonomy): Bacteria > Pseudomonadota > Gammaproteobacteria > Pseudomonadales > Halomonadaceae > Halomonas > Halomonas azerbaijanica. The sequence continues at coordinate 96,220 of SBLD01000003.1, forward strand.
ACGCCGGCGATGAACACCACCGGGAACTCCAGCCCCTTGGCCGAGTGCAGGGTCATCAGCTGTACGCCGTCCTCGAAGGCGTCGGCCTCGTGCTCGCCGGCATTGAGTGCCGCCTCGGCGAGGAAAGCCTCCAGCGCCACGCTGCCCTCGCCGACCTCGGGCGGGTCGAGCGCCTCGCCCTGGGTGAAGGCACGGGCGGCATTGATCAGCTCCTCGAGGTTCTCGACGCGTGCCTGCCCCTTCTCGCCCTTCTCGCTGCGGTGGTGTTCGACCAGCCCGGAGCGCTCGATGGCGTGGGCAATGATCTCGTGGAGCGCCATGCCCGACGTCTCGTCGTCGAGACGCTCGATCAGATCGGCGAAGGCCTGCACCGAGGCGATGGCGCGCCCCTTGAGCGAGCCATCGAGCTGGGCATCGTGCAGCGCCTGCCACAGCGAAACGCCGCTCTCCCGGGCGCGGCTGCGCACCAGTTCCACGGTGCGCGTGCCGATGCCGCGCGCCGGCACGTTGATGATGCGCTCGAGCGAGGCGTCGTCGTCGCGGTTGAGCAGCAGGCGCAGGTAGGCCAAGGCGTTCTTGATCTCGAGCCGCTCATAGAAGCGTTGGCCACCATAGATGCGGTAGGGCACGCCCTGGCGGATCAGCGTCTCCTCGAGCACCCGCGACTGGGCGTTGGAGCGGTAGAGGATGGCGATCTCGCGGCGGTTGATGCCCGCGTCGACCTTCTCCTGGATGGTGTCGACGATGAAGCGCGCCTCGTCGAGATCATTGAATCCCGAGTACACGGAAATCGGCTCGCCGTGGGTGCCGTCGGTCCACAGCGCCTTGCCCAGGCGGTCGGCGTTGTGGCGGATCAGGGCGTTGGCGGCGTCGAGAATGACACTGGTGGAGCGGTAGTTCTGCTCCAGACGCACCGTGCGGGTACCCGGGAACTCCTGCTCGAAGCGGCGCAGGTTCTCGACCCGCGCGCCGCGCCAGCCGTAGATCGACTGGTCGTCGTCGCCGACCACGGTCATCGGCGTGGTCATGCCGGTGAGCAGTTTCAGCCAGGCGTACTGCAGGGTGTTGGTGTCCTGGAACTCGTCGACCAGCACGTGGGCGAAGCGCTCCTGGTAGTGGGCGAGCAGCGCCGGGTTGTCGCGCAAGAGCTCGAGGCTCCTGAGCAACAGCTCGCCGAAGTCGACCAGGCCGCCGCGCTCACAGGTGAGCTGATAGTGCTCAAAGAGCTCGACCATCTGCCCCAGGTAGGCATCGCCGTGGGCGTCGACCTGGTGCGGGCGCAGCCCCTCCTCCTTGCAGCCGCTGATGAACGACAGCACCTGGCGCGGTGGAAAGCGCTCGTCGTCGATGCGGTGATCCTTGAGCAGGCGCTTGATCAGGCGCAGCTGGTCGTCGGTGTCGATGATCTGGAAGTGCTGGGGCAGGCGCGCGTCCTGCCAGTGGGTGCGCAGCAGGCGGTGGGCGATGGCGTGGAAGGTGCCGACCCACACATGGCGCAACGAGAGGCCCAGTAATGCCTCCAGGCGGGTGCGCATCTCGCGCGCCGCCTTGTTGGTGAAGGTCACGGCGAGCACCGCGTAGGGCGACAGCCCCTCGGCCTGCATCAGCCAGGCGATGCGGTGCACCAGCACCCGGGTCTTGCCGGAGCCGGCCCCGGCCAGCACCAGCAGGTTGCCCTGGGGGGCGCTCACCGCCTCGCGCTGGGCCGGGTTCAACGGATCGAGGATTGCCGTGACGTCATCCATGGGGAGGGCATCGCTGCTCGGAAAATGGGCCCAAAGCTTAGCATATCGAACTCAGTGCAGCTGGAGGCTCACGACATGCTACGGGGATAGCGGGATCGCTCGGGGCTGTTTCGTCGACAGGCCTTAGGGGAGGCGCTGTGAATCCCTTCCTGGACGCTACCGATTCCTTCCCTGGAATCGGACCTCCCCTTCGCCTGTCCCCGACGCCCCTTGACGATCTGCAATTCAATCCAGTTTCCATAGGGAAGAGCTGATTTATGTCGCGAGCGAAGAGAGGCTGGCCGCTGCCGGAGCGCAGCTCCCGGAGTGTAGCTCGCTACATGAGGAGAGCGACGGTCCGACGCATCGGCACCGCCGGCGGCCAGCTGTCTTTATCAAGGGCCCGAGCGCAGCAATAAATCAGCCTTTCCTCAAGGCTTGCCTTCCTGCTCCGGGAACCTAAGCGGCGTCAGGCTCTTCTTCACCGCCTTGAGCTGCTCGGCGAGCTTGGGCCCGCGGGTCTTGGCCACGCCCACGGCGAGCACGTCGACCAGCACCAGGTGGGCGATGCGCGAACTCATCGGGGTGTAGATCTCGGTGTCCTCGTGGACGTCGATGTAGAGCGGCAGCGAGACCTCCTCGGAGAGCGGCGAGCCGCTGGGACACAGGCCAATCACCGTGGCCCCCGCCTCACGCGCCAGGCGCACGCTGGCCACCAGGGCACGGGTGCGGCCGGTCTGGGAGATCGCCACCACCACGTCGCCCTCCTTGAGGGTCACCGCCGACATGTTCTGCATGTGCGGGTCGGCGTAGGCGGCAGTGGAGATCTGCAGGCGGAAGAACTTGTGCTGGGCGTCGAAGGCCACCGCCCCGGAGGCGCCGAAGCCGTAGAACTCCACGCGGTTGGCCATGGCCAGCGCCTGGATGGCGCGACTCAGGGCATCGTTGTCGAGGCGGTCGCGCACCGACAGCAGCGTGCCCACGGTGGAGTCGAAGATGCTCTGGGAGAACTCCGCCACCGAGTCGTCGTCGTTCATCGAGAACTGCGCGAACTGGCTGCCCGAGGCGAGCATCTGCGCCAGCTTGAGCTTGAAGTCCTGGAAGCCGTTGCAACCCAGCGCTCGGCAGAAACGTACCACCGTCGGCTCGCTCACCTTGGCCTCGGTGGCCAGGTCGACGATGCGCATGTGGATCACCTCGTCGGGGTTGCGCAGCACGAAGCGCGCCACTTTCTGCTCGGAGCGGCGGAAGTGCTCCATGCGGCGTCGCATGTCATCGAAGAGGGCGCGGCTCACGTGAAACTCCTTGCTTGCAGCGGCAGTGGGTGGGTCGGCCGCGATGCCGATATCTCCACAGTATGCCCCATCCAGGCGCCGACCGGTGAATTTCACCCTCCGAACGTGGAATGGCTCAGACCGTCATCATTCTGTCAAGTAGGGTATAGTAAGAAATGACGTGTCATGCCGCGCCGCGGAAACGGCCGGCTCACGCCACGAGAAGAGCCAGAAAAGAAGGGACAGTAGGGAGAGTCGAACATGCGCAATGTCGAACGCGTCACCTCCGTCAAGAGCCAACTTCTCGACATTTACATGAGCATGGAAGTCGCCGAACACGCCCAGCGCTCGCGCAATGCCGCCCAGCGCAATCTGCGCGCCCGGCGCGGCATCGAACTCCACAACGAGTTCAAGCAGCTCGAGCGGGACATCGCCGACCTGGTCGACGACGAGAAGCATTGACGCCGGCAACCGACACGACTCCCGGCGCGTTTGCAGTTTCGGGTGAGGCCCTGCCATGCCGCCAGGGACATGGCAGGAACCGGTCGATCAGCCCATCAGGCTGTTGACGAACACAGCGATCACCCCCAGGGGCGCCACATAGCGCGTCACCGAGACCCACAGCGTCTCGGTGCCGCCGGTCAGGCCCAGCTCCTGGGCCACTCCCTGGCGGTCCAGGCACCAGGCCGCGAAGAGGATGGCACCGAGGCCGGTCAGCGGCAGCAGGATCTTGCTGGTGAAGGTGTCCAGCAGGTCGAAGACGTTCAGGCCGAGCAGCACCGGCACATCCCAGACGTTGAACGACATCAACGCAGCGATCCCCAGCGCCCAGACCGCTACGCCGCTGGTCAGGGTGGCCGCCACGCGGGAGAGCGGGGTGCGCTCCTCCATGAACTCCACCACCGGCTCGAGCAGCGAGATCGCCGAGGTGAGGGCGGCGAAGGTCAGCAGCAGGAAGAAGATCAGGCCGAGAATCGTGCCGCCGGTCATGTTGCCGAAGGCCAGCGGCAGGGTGACGAAGATCAGCCCCGGGCCGGAGTCCAGGTCCAGACCGTTGGCGAAGACGATGGGAAAGATCGCCAGGCCGGCGAGCAGGGCAATGGCGGTATCCAGGATGATCACCGTGCGCGCGGTGCCGAGCAGGTTGACCTCCTCGCCCAGGTAGGAACCGTAGGCCATCATGATGCCCATGCCCAGTGACAGGGTGAAGAACGCCTGGCCCATGGCCGCCAGCACCACCTCCCCGCTGACGGCACTCCAGTTCGGGCTGAACATGAAGGCCAGCGCCTCGCCGAAGTGGCCGGTGGTCATGCCGTACCCCACCAGCACCAGCATCAGTACCACCAGGGCCGGCATCATGGTGCGCACGGCTCCTTCCAGCCCCTTGGTGACGCCACGGGCCACGATCCACACCACCAGTACCATGAAGGCGCTGTGCCACAGCAGCAGCAGGCCGGGGCTGCCCAGCAAGCCACCGAAGATGGCCCCGACGGCATCGGCATCCAGGCCGCTGAAGGTACCGGTGACCGCGCTCAGCGTATAGGAGAGCGACCAGCCTCCGATCACGCTGTAGAAGGAGAGGATCAGGAAGGCACCCAGCACCCCGCTGACCCCCACCAGTACCCAGGCTGGCAAATGACCGCCGCGCCGCGACAGGTCCGCCATGGCGTTGATGGGATTCTTCTGTCCACGCCGTCCGATGAGCCACTCCGCCACCAGGATCGGCATGCCGATCAAACCGATACAGAGCAGATAGATCAGCACGAAGGCGGCACCGCCGCTCTCGCCGACCATGTAGGGAAATTTCCAGATGTTGCCTAGACCGACGGCCGAACCGGCGGCAGCCAGCACGAAGGTCATCTTCGATGACCACTGCGCGTGGGTGAGCTTCGACATGAATCACCTGTTGTTGTGAATATGGTTGTTGATGTTCCTCAAGGCGATTATCACAGCAAGATTCGATGCAATAACGCCTCAGTGACCGCAAATCTATCCGATCATACGCTCGATGGCCAGGCGCCGGATCACGACATTCCACCAAAAGGGAAAGCCGAAGCAGGATTCGGACAGGCTAGAAGAGGGAGGCCTGGCGCTCGCCGGCAAAGTCGGCCAGCGCCGGCAGGTCGAGCGCCTCGGCCAGTCGGGCGTACAGCGCCCTGGCAAGCTGGGGCGCAAGGCGATTGTCGGGGGTGTGCACAAAGAGAAAAGGGGTTTTCCCCTGTTTTATCCACAGGGCGAGACGATCGATCCAGGGGGTGAAATAGCGCTGGTTGAACGCCTCAGCGTCGTGGCCGATGAAGCGTACCAGCGGTTCACTGCCCGTAGAAAGCACGTGTAATGGGCGTTTCGGCTTCTCGTGCTGGGCCTGGCGCAGGACAGGAGAGTTCCCGGGCGACGTCGCATAGAGCGCACGGACATCGAGCATCACCCGGTTGGCACTATAAGTTATCAACAAACGGTTGAAGGCCGTCTCGGCCGCCCCCTTGTGGAAAAATTCAGGGTGGCGCCCCTCCACGGCGCAGGGGAGACCGGCCGGCCAGTTGGCCAGCAGCGCCTCCAGTCGGGGCAGTTCGGCGGCGCCGAAATCGCGCGGCAGCTGCACCATGAGCGGTCCCAGCCGTGCCTCCAGCGGCGCGAGCGCCTCGACGAAGGCCGCGAACTCGGTCTCGACGCCGGCCAGGCGACGCTCGTGGGTCAGCGCCGCCGGCAGCTTGAAGCAGAAGCGGAAGTGCGGTGGTGCCTGGCACGCCCAGGCCGCCACCGTCTCGGGTTGCGGCGCCCCGCTGTAGAAGGTGGTGTTGCCCTCCACGGCGGAGAACACCCGGGCATAGTCTGCCAGGCAGCCGTCACGACCGGCATGGGGCGGGTAGAGGGTACCGCGCCACGCCGGGTTGGCCCACATGGGCAGGCCCAGGTACAGGCGTGGCGCGGCCGATGGGCGCGCAGGCATGGCCGTTAATCCGCCGCCACGACCTACTCCACCGTCACCGACTTGGCCAGGTTGCGCGGCTGGTCGACGTCGGTGCCCTTGAGCACCGCCACGTGGTAGCTGAGCAGCTGCAGCGGCACGGTGTAGAGGATCGGCGTCAAGGCGTCGTGCACGTGGGGCAGGCGCAGGATGTGCACGTCCGTCTCCTCCTCCAGGCCGATCTGCTCGTCGGCGAAGACGAACAGCTCGCCGCCGCGGGCGCGCACTTCCTGCAGGTTGGACTTGAGCTTGTCGAGAAGCTCGTCGTTGGGCGCGACTGAAATGACCGGCATCTCGCTGTCGACCAGCGCCAGCGGACCATGCTTGAGCTCGCCGGCCGGATAGGCCTCGGCGTGGATGTAGGAGATCTCCTTGAGCTTGAGCGCCCCTTCGAGGGCGATGGGAAAGTGCGCACCGCGCCCCAGAAAGAGCGCGTGCTGCTTCTCGGCGAAGGCGCTCGACAGCGCCTCGATCTCGGGATCGAGGGCGAGCACCTGCTCGACCAGCCGCGGCAGACCGCGCAGCGCCGCGGTCAGCTCCGCCTGCAGCGCCTCGGCGAGTCCCCGGGTACGCCCCAGCGCCAGGGTGAGCAGCATCAGGGCCACCAGTTGGGTGGTGAACGCCTTGGTGGAGGCCACGCCGATCTCCGGGCCGGCCTGGGTCATCAGCGTCAGGTCGGACTCGCGCACCAGGGAGCTGCCGGGCACGTTGCAGATCGCCAGGCTGGCGAGATAGCCGCGCTCCCGGGCGAAGCGCAGCGCCGCCAGGGTATCGGCAGTCTCGCCGGACTGCGACAGCGTCACGAAGAGGGTGTCCTCCGGCACCACCACCTGGCGATAGCGGTACTCGGAGGCGACCTCCACCTGGACCGGCACGCCGGCGTAGCGCTCCAGCCAGTAGCGCGCCACCAGGCCGGCATGGTAGCTGGTGCCACAGGCGACGATGTGCACCTGACGCACGCGCTCGAACAGCGCCCGGGCCTGGGGGCCGAACGTCTCGACGAGGGCCGTGTGCTCGGCCAGGCGCCCCTCCAGGGTGGCCGCGATCACGGCCGGTTGTTCATGGATCTCCTTGAGCATGAAGTGACGATAGCCGCCCTTGCTGGCGGCACCGTCGCCGTGCTCGAAGGTGTGCACGGCGCGCTCCACCGCGGCACCGCTGGCATCGAAGATCTCGATGCGCCCGCCGTCGGCCAGGCGCACCACGTCGCCCTCCTGCAGGTAGTGGAAGCGGTCGGTGACCTGCAGCAGCGCCAGCGGGTCGGAGCCGAGGAAGGCCTCGTCGATCCCCACGCCCACCACCAGCGGGCTGCCCTTGCGGGCGCCGACGATGACCTCGGGCTCGTCGGCATGGACCACCGCCAGGGCATAGGCCCCCTCGACGCGGGCGAGTGCCTGCTGCACCGCGGAGAGCAGGTCATGGGTCTGCCGGTAGTGGCGGTCGATCAGGTGTGCCACGACCTCGGTATCGGTCTGGGAAGCAAAGCGATAGCCCGCCGCGACGAGTTCCCGACGCAGCGACTCGTGGTTCTCGATGATGCCGTTGTGCACCACGGCGAGCCGTTCGCCGGAGAGATGGGGGTGGGCATTCTCTTCGGTGGGACGGCCATGGGTCGCCCAGCGAGTGTGAGCGACCCCGCAGCGCCCCGCCATGGGTGTCTCCGCAAGGCGCTCCGCCAGCGCCGCCACCTTGCCCACGGCGCGGCTGTGAGTGAGCGCTCCGTCCGGCGTGACCACGGCCATGCCGGCCGAGTCGTAACCGCGATACTCCAGGCGTTTGAGCCCCTCCAGCAGGATACCTTCCACGTTGCGCTGGGCCACCGCCCCGACGATGCCACACATGGCGCCTCTCCTTTGCTAATGCTGCTTGGCTTTGCGGGGACGCGGCCAGTCGGCCTTGCTCACCTGGCGGGCGCGCGACACGGCCAGGGCATTGTCGGCCACGTCCTTGCTGATCGTCGAGCCGGCGCCCACGGTGGCGCCACGGCCGATGCTCACCGGCGCCACCAGGGCGCTGTTGGAGCCGATGAAAGCCGCGTCGCCGATCTCGGTGCGGTGCTTGTTGGCGCCGTCGTAGTTGCAGGTGATGGTGCCGGCGCCGATATTCACGTCGCGTCCCAGACTGGCGTCGCCCACGTAGCTCAGGTGGTTGATCTTGCTGCCCTCGCCCACCTCGACGTTCTTGGTCTCGACGAAGTTGCCCACCTTGGCGCCCACCGCCAGGCGCGAACCGGGCCGCAGGCGTGCAAAGGGCCCGATGCGGCTGCGCCCGGCGATCACCGCGCCCTCGATGACGCTGTGCGGCTCGACCCGCGTCTCGGCGCCGATGTGGCTGTCGCGGATCACGCAGTGGGCACCGATACGCACCCCCTCGCCGAGCTCGACCTCCCCTTCGAAGACGCAGCCCACGTCGATCTCCACATCGTGACCGCAGCGCAGCTCACCGCGCACGTCGAGGCGCGCCGGGTCGAGCAGGGCAACGCCCTGGACCATGAGGCGCTCGGCGAGCTGGGCCTGGTAGGCCCGCTCGAGCCTCGCCATCTGCTTGCGATCGTTGACGCCCTCCACCTCCAGCGGGTCGGCGGGCTGGGCGGTGGCAATGGCCACTCCCTCGGCCGCCGCCATGGCGATGACGTCGGTGAGGTAGTACTCGCCCTGGGCATTGTCGGCCGAGAGCCGCGGCAGCCAGCGTCGCAACTGGGCCGTGGTCAGGGCCAGGATGCCGGTGTTGCATTCGCGCACGGCGCGTTCGCGCTCGCTGGCGTCCTTGTGCTCGACGATGGCCACCGCCTCGCCCGCCGCGTTGCGCAGCACGCGACCGTAACCGGTGGGGTCATCGAGGGTCACGGTGAGCAGCCCCAGGCGTGTCTCGCTGACCTGGGCGAGCAGCGCCTCCAGCGTCTCGCGACGAATCAACGGCACGTCGCCATAGAGCACCAGCACCTTGCCCTGGCCCAGCGCCTCGAGGGTCTGCGCCACGGCGTGGCCGGTGCCCTTCTGCTCCGCCTGCAGGGCAAAGTGCACGGGGTGGTCGGCCAGCGCCACGCGCACCGCCTCGCTGCCGTGGCCGACCACCACGTGCAGGCGGTCGGCCGCGAGCTGCCTGGCGGTATCGAGCACGTGACACACCATGGGCTTGCCGGCCAGACGGTGCAGCACCTTGGGACGGGGTGAACGCATGCGCGTACCCTGCCCGGCGGCCAGAATCACCACGTCAAGACTCATCGCGACTCCTTGTCTGTCGTATCGTGTCCGTCACGTTGTGGCACGCGCGGTTGCTATCCAGTCTACACGCTGCCGGGGCAGGCGCCTCAACGACGCACCTCCACCGCCAGCTCGTCGACCAGGGCCTCGCCGAAGGTGTCGACGAAGGCGGGGCTGACCCAGCTCTCCCACCCCTCGCCGCGGCGCACCAGCATCATCACCGCCAGGTCGCGGCGGCGCGCCAGCGCCATGCCCTCCGCCTCGCCGAGCACGGTGAGCGCCGTGGCCCAGGCGTCGGCCCAGGCGTTGGACGGATGGGCCACGGTGACCGAGGCCAGGCCATGGGTGATGGGCCGACCGCTGCGTGGGTCGAGGGTGTGGGAGTAGCGCTGCCCATCCTCCTCGAAGAAGTTGCGGTAGTCGCCCGAGGAGGCCACCGAGATGTCATGCAGCGGCACGATGTGGCTGGCCTCCCGGCGGTCGTCGAGCGGCGCCTCGATGCCGATGCGCCAGGGCTCGGCCTCGCCGTCGCGCCAGCCCGCCACCTTCAATTCGCCGCCGATGTTGACCAGGTAGTGCTCGAGGCCTTCGCCGGCCAGGTACTCCGCGACCCGGTCGGTGGCGTGGCCCTTGGCGACGCCGGAGAGGTCGACGAAGACGTCGCGCACCCGCCGCGCGCGCTGCCGTTCGGGGTCGACCTCGAGGCTGTCGGAGCCGATCTCGGCCAGGCGCTCGGCGAGCGTCGCGTCGTCCGGCACCTCGCGGGGGCGCGCCTCGGGGCCGAAGCTCCACAGGTTGACCAGGCCGCCGATGGTGACATCGAAGGCGCCGTCGCTGGCCTCGGCCACCGCCTGACTGATCGCCAACACCTCGATCAGTTCCGCGGAGAGCGGCTGCCATTCGCCGACCGGGGCGGCGTTGAAGGCGGACAGTTCCGAGTCGTCGCGGTAGGTGGACATGCTGGCATCCACCGCTTCCAGCACCGCCTGGATGCCCGCCTCCAGCCGCTGGCGCTCGCCCGCCGTGAGGGGGGCGACGATGGTCACCTGGTAGAAGGTGCCGAAGATGGCCCCCTCCAGGCGCACCGGCGACTCCAACGGCCGGTCGCTCTCCGAACAGCCGGCCAGCAGCACCAGCAGGGCCAGCAGCCAGAACCAGGGTCGTGTCAGCGAGGTCATGCGATCTCCTTGCGGCAGGGGTGTTATGGCCAGAACGCCCACAGCAGCCAGCCACCCAGCACCAGGCGATAGACCACGAAGGGCTGCATGCCGATCCGCCGGATGAAGGCCAGGAAGTAGTGGATGCAAAGATAGGCACTGAGTCCGGAGAGCAGCGTGCCGAGGAGCAGCGCCGTCCAGTCGATGGCCTGGGGATGGCGCAGCAGGCCGACGATCTCCAGCCCCCCAGCCAGGACGATCACCGGGATCGACAGCAGAAACGAAAAGCGCGCCGCTCCCTCGCGACTCAGCCCGAGCAGCAGGGCGGCGGTGATGGTGATGCCGGAGCGTGAGGTGCCGGGAATCAGCGCCAGGGCCTGGGCGAAACCGATGATCAACGCATCCCTCAGGGTCAGCCGATACTCGCTGCGGCCGTCATGCCGTCCCCAGTCCGCATAGGCGAGCAGCAAGCCGAAACCGATCAGCGTCGCGGCCATCAGCAGCGGCGAGCGCATGCCCTGGGCAACGGCATCGTGGAAGACATAGCCGAACGCGCAGACCGGCAGGGTGGCCAGCGCCACCCACCACGCCAGCCGGGCGTCCGGATCGCCGCGTTTGCCGCCAAGCGACGCCAGCCAGGCCGCCGTCATGCGCGTGAGTTCGTGACGGAAGTAGGTGACGACGGCCGCCAGACTGCCCAGGTGCAGGGCCACGTCGAAGGCCAGCCCCTGGTCGCGCCAGCCGGTGAGTTCCGGCACCAGGATCAGGTGGGCGGAGCTGGAGATCGGCAGGAACTCGGTCAGTCCCTGAAGGATGGAGAGGATGACGACCTGAAGCCAGTCCATATGGCGATCCCGTGGCGGTGAAAGCGACCGACGGCAGCGACGCAATCGGTGTAACGCGCAGATGATACACGCCCGGCCGCGCCTTGTCCGCCGTCGCCGGGCAGCGCACGGCCACGACTTCAATTCGCGCCTGGGGAATGCGAGAATCCCGACCGGACGAGTCCCCTTTCCCCGGCAGCCCGGCCCGGGGAGGGAGGGACGGCGCCCGCCGTTGGCCCCCTCACCCTGTCTTCGGTGGAGACCATGACCGCAAGCGACCCCGCCCCATCCGACCAGCGCCGACAGCTGCAGGAGGCCAAGCGCGTCACCATCATCGGCGCCTGGGTCGACGGCGTGCTGGGCCTGGCCAAGGTCATCGTCGGCCTGATGGTGGGATCGGCCGCTCTGGTCGCCGACGGCATCCACTCCTTTTCCGACCTGGTCACCGACGGCTTCGTGCTGGCGGCCACCCACTATGGGCGCCAGGATCCCGACCGCGACCACCACTACGGCCACGGCCGCATCGAGACGCTGGCCACGCTGCTGCTCGGCAGCGTGCTGATCTTCGTCGCCGGGGCCATTGCCTGGTCCAGCCTGCAGCGCCTGACCGCGGGCACGAGCATTCCCGCGCCGGGGCTATGGGCGATGCTCCTGGTCACCGCGGCGCTGCTCGCCAAGGAGTGGATCTTCCACTACACCATGCGGGTGGCCAAGCGGGTGGGATCGCGCCTGCTCGAGGCCAACGCCTGGCACTCGCGCTCCGACGTGCTCTCCACCGCCGTGGTGCTCGTCGCTCTGCTGGGCGCCCAGTTCGGCGCCGGCTGGCTGGACGCCATCGCCGCCGTGGTGGTGGGCCTGCTGGTCGGCAAGGTGGGCTGGGACCTGCTCTGGGAGTCGGCCCGCGAGCTCGTCGATACCGCCCTGCCGGAGGATGCCCAGCAGCGCATGCACGAGGTGGCATGCAGCGTGCCGGGCGTCGACGGCGTGCACGACCTGCGCACCCGCCAGTCCGCCGGTCACGCCATGGTCGACCTGCACCTGGTGGTGGCACCGCGCATCAGCGTCTCGGAGGCCCATGAGATCGGCAACGAGGTGAGCCGCCGGCTGCGTCGCGCCTACCCGGCGCTCAACGACGTCACTTTCCACGTCGACCCCGAGGACGACGAGGGTCAGGGCGACCCCAGCCGCTTCCCCGGCCTGCCGCTGCGCCCCGAGGTCGACCGCGCGCTGCGCGAGCGCTGGGGGGAGCTGGACGCCTGGGCGCACCTCCTCGACTACCGGTTGCACTACCTCGACGATCGCATCACCGTGGTGCTCTACCTCGACGACCGCCTGCCGGCCGCTGCCCTGAAGGGGCTGCCGGCCACCCTCGCCGAACGCGCCACCGACCTGCCGTGGCTCGCCGACATCGAGGTGTGCCAGGTGGTGCGCTCGGCCCGCACCGGGAGCCTGTCGGGCTCAACCGGTTGAGCCCGAACGGGGCCTATCCCCCGCGGATGATCGCCGTGGCGATGGTGAAGTAGATCAGCACGCCGGTGGCATCGATCAGGGTGGTCACCAGCGGCGCCGAGGCGGTGGCCGGGTCCCAGCCCAGGCGGTTGAGCACGAACGGCAGGCACATGCCGAGCAGGCTGCCGAACAACACGATGGTGACCATGCTCATGGCGACGATCACCGCCACCGCCTCACCGCCGCGCATCACCCCGATGGGCGCCACGGCGAGCGCCATGGTCAGCCCCAGGGAGCCCGCCACCAGCAGCTCGCGCCCGAAGAGCTTGCCCCAGTCCTTGACCCCCACGTCGCCGGTGGCCATGCCACGCACCGTGAGCGTGGCGGCCTGGGCGCCGGCGTTGCCACCGCTGCCGATCAGCAGCGGCAGGAAGAACACCAGCGCTACCTGGGCGGCGATGGTGTCCTCGAAGTAGGCGATGCCGGCGCCGGAAAAGATATTGGCGAACACCAGCAGCACCAGCCAGGTCACCCGCTTGCGGTACAGGCTCCACAGCGGCACGCGGGTCACCCCGTCCTCCAGCGCGCCGATGGACATCCCCTTGTGGATATCCTCGGTGGCCTCGGACTCGGCCACGTCCATGGCGTCGTCGTGGGTGACGATGCCCACCAAGCGCTCGTCGGCGTCGATCACCGGCACCGCCAGCAGGTCGTAACGGGCCACGGCGCGGGCCACTTCCTCCTGCGCCTCGTCCACGGGAATGCTGATCACGTCCTTGATCATCAGGTCGTCGACCTTGGCCCCGGGGCGCGCCACCATCAGCTGGCGCAGCGACAGCGTACCGGCCAGTCGCCCCTCGGCGTCGACGATGTAGAGCTGGTAGACGGTCTCGGCATCGGGTGCCGTCTGGCGCACCCGCATCATTGCCTGCGACACCGTCATGCCGCTGGGAATGGCCACGTAGTCCGAGGTCATGATCGCCCCGGCGGTGCCCTCCTCGTAGCTGGCCAGCCGCTTCAGGTCCTCGCGCTCCTGGCGCGCCATGCGCCGCAGCAGGCCCTCGCGGCGGTCCTCGTCGAGCAGGTTGAAGAGGTCGGCCCGCTCGTCCGAGCCCATCTCCTCGAGCACCTTGAGCAGCGTCTCGTCGGACATTGCCTCGGTGACCGCCAGCTGCTCCTCGTCCGGCAGGTAGCCGATCACGTTGGCCCGCCGCTCGAGCGGCAGGCAGTCGAGCAGTGACAGCACGGTGGTCAGGCCATCGTCTTCCTCGAGCAGCTCCTCGAGGATCTCGGCAAGGTCCGCGGCACGCAGCTCGGGCAGCTGCTCGTCGAGCGTCTCGCGCTGCGCCTGCGCCAGGGCGGCGAGCAGCGTCTCCTTGTGCTCCTGAAGGGCTTCGGTCAGTGACATGGCATCCTCCTGCCGCCACCATGGCCGGTGCACCGCCACGCGGCAACGATGAGTGAAAGCGACCGGCCCGCCAGCGCTAACCGGGTGCGGCCATGATAGCAGAGAAAAAAACGCCCCCCGAACACTGTTCGGGGGGCATGACCGTCACGCGGGGGGAAGCGCTGTCTCAGCCCCGACCCACCTTGCGACGCAGCTGCTGGATGGTCCGCAGCTGGGCCATGGCTTCGGCCAGCTCGGCCGCGGCGCGGGTGTAGTCCAGCTCCGCGGACTTGTCCTGCATGGCCCTGAGCGCGTGCTGGCGGGCCTCCTCGGCGGCGGCCTCGTCCAGGTCGTCGGCACGCACGGCGGTGTCGGCGAGCACGGTGACCACCTCGGGCTGCACCTCGAGGAAGCCGCCCGAGACATAGAAGTGATCCTCTTCACCTCCACCCCGGACGATGCGCACCGGACCGGGGGCCAGCTCGGTGAGCAGCGGCGTATGGCCGGCCAGCACCCCGAGATCCCCCATGCGACCGGCCGCCACGACCTGCTCGGCAGCGCCGGAGAAGATCGACGCCTCGGCGCTGACGATCTCGCACTTGAAGGTTTTCGTCATGATGACGTCTCCCAGGTGGAGGGATTACTTCATCTGGTTGGCTTTCTCGACGGCCTCGTCGATGGTGCCGACCATGTAGAAGGCCTGCTCCGGCAGCTCGTCGTACTCGCCGTCGAGGATGCCCTGGAAGCCACGGATGGTTTCCTTCAGCGACACGTACTTGCCGGGGGAGCCGGTGAAGACCTCGGCGACGAAGAACGGCTGCGACAGGAAGCGCTGGATCTTGCGCGCGCGGGCCACGGTCAGCTTGTCCTCGTCGGACAGCTCGTCCATGCCCAGGATGGCGATGATGTCCTTGAGCTCCTTGTAGCGCTGCAGCACGCCCTGCACGCCGCGGGCGACGTTGTAGTGCTCCTCGCCGATGACCAGCGGGTCCAGCTGACGCGAGGTGGAGTCCAGCGGATCGATCGCCGGGTAGATGCCCAGCTCGGCGATGGAACGCGCCAGTACCACGGTGGCGTCGAGGTGCGAGAAGGTGGTGGCCGGGGACGGGTCGGTGAGGTCGTCCGCGGGCACGTACACCGCCTGCACGGAGGTGATGGAGCCGGTCTTGGTGGAGGTGATGCGCTCCTGGAGCACACCCATCTCCTCGGCCAGGGTCGGCTGGTAGCCCACCGCGGAGGGCATGCGGCCCAGCAGGGCGGAGACCTCGGTACCGGCCAGGGTGTAACGATAGATGTTGTCGACGAACAGCAGCACGTCGCGGCCTTCATCGCGGAACTTCTCGGCGATGGTCAGACCGGTCAGGGCCACGCGCAGACGGTTGCCGGGCGGCTCGTTCATCTGGCCGTAGACCAGCGACACCTTGTCGAGAACGTTGGACTCCTGCATCTCGTGGTAGAAGTCGTTGCCCTCACGGGTGCGCTCGCCGACGCCCGCGAACACGGAGTAGCCGCTGTGCTCGGTGGCGATGTTGCGGATCAGCTCCATCATGTTCACGGTCTTGCCGACACCGGCGCCGCCGAACAGGCCGACCTTGCCGCCCTTGGCGAAGGGGCACACCAGGTCGATGACCTTGATGCCGGTCTCCAGCAGCTCGTTGGTGGCCGCTTGGTCGGCGTAGCCCGGTGCCTTGCGGTGGATCGGCATGCGCTCTTCTTCGCCGATGTCGCCGGCCTCGTCGATCGGCTCGCCCAGCACGTTCATGATGCGCCCCAGGGTCGCCTTGCCGACCGGCACGGAGATGGCGTCGCCGGTGTTGGCGACGTCCATGCCGCGCTTCAGCCCCTCGGTGGAGCCCATGGCGATGGTCCGCACCACGCCGTCGCCCAGCTGCTGCTGGACCTCCAGGATGGTCTCCTTGTCGGAGACCTTCAGCGCGTCGTAGACCTTGGGCACGTCGTCCCGCGGAAACTCTACGTCAATCACCGCGCCGATGATTTGTACGATACGTCCGCTCATCTTGGTTCCTCTCAAATACCTGCAAATGAAACCCGGTTGCCGGGAGGGCGCCGCCCTCCCTCGGCGCTATACGGCGGCGGCGCCGCCGACGATCTCGGAGATTTCCTGGGTAATGGCCGCCTGACGGGCCTTGTTGTACACCAGCTCCAGGTCGTCGATCAGATTGCCGGCGTTGTCGGTGGCGCTCTTCATCGCGATCATGCGCGCGGCCTGCTCACAGGCCACGTTCTCGACCACCGCCTGATAGACCTGTGCCTCGACGAAACGCACGAGCAGGCTATCCAACAGCTCCTTGGCATCCGGCTCATACAGGTAGTCCCAGCTACCGGGACTCTTGTGTTCTTCGTGTTGCGCACCATTCGCGCCCATTTCGGCGGACAAGGGCAGCAGCTGACGGACCACCGGCTTCTGGGTCATGGTGTTCAAGAACTCGTTGAACACCACGTAGAGGCGGTCCAGCTTGCCCTCGTCGTACGCATCCAGCATCACTTTCACGCTGCCGATCAGGTCGTCCTGTGCCGGGGCTTCCCCCAGGCCGCTCTTGGCCGCAACCAGGCTGCCGCCATACTTGCGGAAGAAGCTGGTGGCCTTGCTGCCCAGGGCACAGAATTCCAGCTCGGCGCCGTTGTCGCGCCAGGCCTGGGCCTCCTTGACGACGGCCTTGAACAGGTTGACGTTCAGGCCACCGCACAGGCCGCGGTCACTGGACACCACGATGTAGCCGACCCGCTTGACCTCGCGCTCGTCCATCCACGGATGCTTGTACTCCGGGCTGGCGTCGGCGATGTGGCCCACGACCTTGCGGATCTGCTTGGCGTAGGGCTGGCTGGCCTTCATCCGGTCCTGCGCCTTGCGCATCTTCGACGCAGCGACCATCTCCATGGCACTGGTGATCTTCTGCGTGTTCTTGATGCTCCCGATCTGGGTGCGTATCTCTTTTGCAGCTGCCATAGCGATCTACCTTTGTTCGTGACCCTCAGAAAGCTCCAGGGCCCGCCCCCGGAAGGAGGCGGGCCGGCGGGGTTACCAGCTCTGAGTGGCCTTGAACTTGTCGAGACCCGCCTTCAGGCCGTCCTTGATCTCGTCGTTGTAGTCGCCGGTCTGGTTGATCTGCTCGAGCAGCTCGGCGTACTCGGACTTCATGAAGTCCTGCAGGGCACGCTCGAAGTCCAGCACCTTCTTGACGTCGACATCCTCGAGGTAACCTTCGTTGGCGGCGAACAGCGAAATCGCCATCTCGGCCACGGACATCGGCGAGTACTGGGCCTGCTTCATCAGCTCGGTGACGCGCTGACCGTGCTCCAGCTGCTTGCGGGTGGCCTCGTCCAGGTCGGAGGCGAACTGGGCGAAGGCCGCCAGCTCGCGGTACTGGGCCAGGGCCAGACGCACGCTGCCGCCGAGCTTCTTGATAATCTTGGTCTGCGCGGAGCCACCGACACGGGATACCGAGAGGCCGGCGTTGATGGCCGGACGGATGCCCGAGTTGAACAGGTCGGTCTCGAGGAAGATCTGACCGTCGGTGATGGAGATCACGTTGGTCGGCACGAACGCGGAGACGTCGCCACCCTGGGTCTCGATGATCGGCAGCGCGGTCAGCGAGCCGGTCTTGCCCTTGACCTTGCCGTCGGTGAATTTCTCGACGTAGTCGGCGTTCACCCGCGCGGCGCGCTCGAGCAGGCGCGAGTGGAGGTAGAAGACGTCGCCCGGGAAGGCCTCGCGGCCCGGCGGACGACGCAGCAGCAGGGAGACCTGGCGGTAGGCCACGGCCTGCTTGGAGAGGTCATCGTAGACGATCAGGGCGTCTTCGCCGCGGTCGCGGAAGTACTCGCCCATGGTGCAGCCGGAGTAGGCGGCGAGGAACTGCATCGGGGCCGGATCGGCGGCGCCGGCGGCGACCACGATGGTGTGCTCCATGGCGCCGTGCTCCTCGAGCTTGCGCACCACGTTGGCAATGGTCGACTGCTTCTGGCCGATGGCCACGTAGACGCAGGTGACGTCCTTGCCCTTCTGGTTGATGATGGTGTCCACGGCGATGGCGGACTTACCGATCTGGCGGTCGCCGATGATCAGCTCGCGCTGGCCACGGCCGATCGGCACCATGGAGTCGATGGACTTGAAGCCGGTCTGGATCGGCTGGTCGACGGACTGGCGGGTGATGACGCCGGGGGCGACCTTCTCCACCGCGTCGGTCAGCTTGGCGTTGATGTCGCCCTTGCCGTCGATGGGGTTGCCCAGGGCATCGACCACGCGGCCGCGCAGTTCCGGGCCCACCGGCACCTCGAGGATGCGCCCAGTGCACTGGGCGGTCATGCCCTCTTCCAGCTGCAGGTAGTCGCCCAGCACCACGGCGCCGACGTTGTCGCGCTCGAGGTTCAGCGTCATGCCGTAGATGCCGCCGGGGAACTCGATCATCTCGCCGAACATCGCGTCGGCGAGGCCGTGGATCTGCACGATACCGTCAGACACGCTGACGATGGTGCCCTGGTTGCGGGCTTCGGATGCGACATCCAGCTTCTCGATGCGCTGCTTGATGATGTCGCTGATCTCGGAAGGATTCAGTTGCTGCATGCCATGTCCCTCAGACTCAGGCGGAAAGGGCCTCTTGGAGGCGGTTCAGTCGACCACGCACCGACCCGTCGATGACGGTGTCGCCGGCGCGCAGGATCACGCCCCCCAGGAGGCTTGCATCCACCTGAGTGGTAATGGAGATTTCGCGGTTCAGACGCTTGGCCAGCGCACTCGCGAGCTTGTTCTGCTGCGCGTCGTCCAGCGGGAAGGCGGAGACGATGCTGACGTCCATGCGCTTCTCCTGCTGGGCCTTGAGCAGCTCGAACTGCTCGGCGACGGCCGGCAGGATCAGCAGTCGGCCCTTCTCGCCGACGAGGCGCACGAAGTTGCGAACGTCGTCGTTGACGGCATCGCCGCAGATCTCGATCAGGGTTTCCGCCCGCTGTGCGCTTGACAGTCGCGGGTTGCCCAGCACTCGACGGCGCATGTCGTCGTTGTCGACGACACGCGCCACGGTGGTGAGCATGCCGGACCAGTCATCGAGCGCCTGGCTTTCCACTGCGCGTTCGAAGGCCGCCTTGGCGTAGGGGCGAGCGACGGTAGACAGTTCCGCCATGGGTCACCTCCTCAAAGCTCTTCGGCGAGTTTGTCAACGAGCTCCGCATGGCGCTTCTCGTCGATGGACGACTCCAGGATCCGCTCCGCGGCCGCGACGGCGAGCCGCGACACCTGCTCACGCAGCTCATCCTTCGCGCGGTTGATTTCCTGCTCAATCTCGGACTTGGCCTGGGTGATCATGCGCTCGCCTTCCTGGCGGGCCTGCTCACGTGCCTCGTCGATCATCTGGTTGGACCGCTTGTGGGCCTGCTCCAGGATTTCGGCCGCCTGCTCCTTGCTCTCGCGCAGCGTCTCGTTGGCCTGCTGTTCGGCCAGCTCGAGATCGCGGGAAGCACGGCTGGCAGCGTCCAGGCCATCGGCGATCTTCTTCTGACGTTCCTGCAGGGCCTGCATGACCGGAGGCCAGACAAACCGCATGCAGAACCAGACGAAGAACGCAAAGGCGATAGCCTGGCCGATCAGGGTAAGGTTCAGGTTCACGCCAGCACCTCTCGCGTCACAGGTTTGGGGTTAAGGGCTCGACGGGTCTTGCGACCGCGACGAGTTAACCGACAAACGGGTTAGCGAAGGTGAAGAACAGCGCGATACCCACACCGATCATGGTCACGGCGTCCAGCAGGCCGGCGACGATGAACATCTTGACCTGCAGCATCGGGATCATCTCCGGCTGGCGAGCGGCGCCTTCCAGGAACTTGCCGCCCAGCAGACCGAAGCCGATGGCGGTACCCAGAGCGCCCAGACCGATCAGCAGGGACACGGCAACAGCGGTCAGACCCAGAACTTGTGCTTCCATGGTGATTCTCCAGTTAGGTTTCGAGGTTGGTGGTTAAGGGTTAGGGGTTGAGGTTAAGGGTGAAGCGTCAGTGCTTCTCCACCGCCATGGCGAGATAGACGATGGTCAGCATCATGAAGATGAAGGCCTGCAGGGTGATGACCAGGATGTGGAACACCGCCCAGGGGAAGTGCAGCGGCAGCTGCCACAGCCCGATCAGGGCAATCAGGATGAAGATCAGCTCGCCGGCATAGAGGTTGCCGAACAGACGCAGTGCCAGTGAAATCGGCTTGGCGATCAGGGTCACGGCCTCGAGGAGGAAGTTGACCGGCACGAACAGGGCCTGCACCAGCTTGTTGGGGGAATTGAACGGGTGCAGGGTCAGCTCGCCGATGAAGCCCGAGAAGCCCTTCTCGCGGATGGTGTAGAAGATGATCAGGGCGAAGACCGACAGCGACATGCCGAGGGTGGCGTTGACGTCGGTGGTCGGCACGACCTTGAAGTAGACGTGGGCGGGATCGGCCCCGAACATGGCACCGATCTTCTGCGCCAGCGTGGGCAGGAAGTCCACCGGCACCAGGTCCATGAGGTTCATCAGGAAGACCCAGCAGAAGATGGTCAGCGACAGCGGCGCGATCAGCTTGCTCTTGCCGTGGAAGGTGTCCTTGACCGAGTTGTCGACGAATTCGACCATCAGCTCGACGAAGTTCTGCACGCCCCCCGGGATGCCGGTGGTTGCCTTCCGGGCCACCTTGCGGAACAGCAGCATGAACGCGAGGCCCAGGCCGATGGACCAGCCCAGGGTGTCGAGGTGGATGGCCCAGAAGCCCATCTCGGAGGCCTCCTCGGCCGAATGGGCGATGCTCCAGCCGTGCTCCGGATGATTTCCGAAGGTCAGGTTCTGCAGGTGGTGCTTGATGTACTCCGACGGAGTCGTGTTGGTTCCTGCCATGATCTGCCTCGATTTCAGGTGTGTGACGGTCGCCTGAGGAGCCAGGGCCCCAGCCAGTGGACGAACAGCGTCACCACGTAAGCGCCAAAGAAGAAAGCGGGGTTTGAGGGGGGCACTGCGATGAACACCAGGGTGAACAGCGCCGCCGTCAAACCTAACTTCCCAGCCTCCGCGCGATAGAAGCTGTTGACGATCTTCCTGGAATACCGAGCCCCCTGATAGCGGAAGACTCGCCAGGCGAAATAGGCGTTGGGCAGGAGGGCCACCATGCCTCCCAGCCAGGCCGAGAGGGCGTCGGGGTAGCCACCCGACCAGGCGCCGAAGGCGGTGACCAGACAGACCGCGGCGAGTTGCACCAGCAGCAGTCGCTGGACACTGGGACGCTTGATCCTGGCTGCCATGGGGTCTCCGTGAACTCTGCCGTTGACTGGCGTCCCGTCTGCCTTCTGGACCGCCGCCTGACACCAGCGGCAGGTCCGGCGCGATTATAGGGAAGCCCCACCCAGGCTTCAACCGATCAAGAGCCGATTTCGCGCGATATCGCGCCAGCTTACGACTAAAAGTCGAGAAAAATTCGGCGACTTCCTTTGCTCGCTAAACGCTTGCGCCACGCAGCCGGGCGCTCAGCGGATGTGCTCGAGGATGCCGTCGAGCTCGTCGAGGCTGGCATAGCGAATGGTCACCCGGCCCTTGCCGCCGCGCCCGTGCTGGATCTTCACCGGGGCACCGAGCAGCTCGCCGAGGCGCGTCTCGAGACGGGCCACGTCGGGGCTTACCGCGGGCTTCTCGGGCTTTCTGGGCTCGCCGTTGGCCAGGCGCTTGACCAGCGCCTCGGTGTCGCGGACCGTCAGGTCGCGGTTGACCACCTCGTGGGCGGCCTGGCGCTGCTTGGCGCCGGAGAGCGCCAGCAGGGCACGGGCATGGCCCATGTCGAGGTCGCCACGCTCGAGCAGGGTCTGTACCTCCTCGTCAAGGGCAAGCAAGCGCAGCAGGTTGGCCACCTGGGCGCGCGACTTGCCCACGGCGTCGGCGACCTGCTGCTGGGTCAGTTCGAACTCGTCGAGCAGGCGCTTGAGCGCCAGGGCCTCCTCGACTGGACTCAGGTTCTCGCGCTGGATGTTCTCGATCAGCGCCAGGGCCAGCGCGACCTCGTCGCTGACCTCGCGGATCACCGCGGGAATGGTGTCGAGCTCGGCGAGCTGGGCGGCACGCCAGCGCCGCTCGCCGGCGATGATCTCGTAGCGCCGCTCGCCGACGGGGCGCACCACGATGGGCTGCATGACGCCCTGGGCACGGATCGAATCGGCCAGCTCCTCGAGGGCCTCGGGCTGGATGTCGCGGCGCGGCTGGTAGCGACCGCGGGTCAGTTGCCCCAGCGGCAGCCGTTCCAGGCGCTCCTCGGCCGCCGCGGGGGGCGGCTCGGAAGCTTCCGCCGTGGCCAGGCCGGCTTCGGGCAGTTCGAGGCTTTCACGGCGGCGGGCACCGGCGCCGATCAGGGCATCCAGGCCGCGGCCCAGGGCGCGTTGTTTACGCGTCATCGACTTTCCCTCATTTCCAGGTACGCCGGGGCGGCGTGGACTACAACGACAGGCGGCGGATCAGCTCCTTGGCCAGCACCCGGTGGGCCTGGCTGCCCCGCGAGAAGCGCGCGTACTTGGTCACCGGCAGGCCATGGCTGGGCGCCTCGGCGACCCGCACGTTGCGCGGGATGGTGGTCTTGAGGAGCGCCTCGCCGAAGTAGTCGCGCAGCTGCTTGCTGACGTCCCGCGTCAGGCTGTTGCGCGAGTCGAACATGGTGCGCAGGATGCCGTCGATACCGAGCGCCGGATTCACGCTGTCCTTGATCTGCTCGACGGTGTCGAGCAGCGCCGAGAGCCCCTCCAGGGCATAGAACTCGCACTGCAGCGGGATCAGCACGCCGTCGGCGGCGGTCAGGGCGTTGACGGTGAGCATGTTGAGCGACGGCGGACAGTCGATCAGTACCACGTCGTACTCGTCGGCGACGCTGGCAAGGGCCTTTCCCAGGCAGCGCTCGCGCCCCTCGGAGCGGTCGAGCAGCTCGACCTCGGCCGCGGTGAGGTCGCCGTTGCCCGGCAGCAGCGCATAGCCGGCCGCCGAACAGTCGAGAATCACCTCGGGCGCGCCCTTCTCCTCCAGCAGCAGGTCGAGCACGCTGCCGTCGAGGGCATGCTTGTCGATGCCGCTGCCCATGGTGGCATGGCCCTGGGGATCGAGGTCGACCAGCAGCACGCGGCGATCCAGGGCGGCGAGGCTCGCCGCCAGGTTGACGGCCGTGGTGGTCTTGCCCACGCCCCCTTTCTGGTTGGTCAAGGCGATGATTCGAGTCACGGGCGACATCCTTATTCCGCGTCCAGGGTGGCGGACGCCTCACCGGCGGCCGACATTGTCGAGGCGTTCGAGGACCAGCAGCTGCCGCGCGCCTTCGGCATGGGGCACCGCCAGTGCATGGCGCGCGCGCAGCACGCACGTCTCGGGCAGCGCGGCGAGCTCGTCGTCGGCGGCCGGCCCCTTCATGGCCAGCCAGCGGCCATGCGGTGCCACCAGCGGTTCGGTCAGGCGCACGAAGTCGCCGAGGCTGGCGAAAGCGCGGGAGATCACCTGGGCATAGCCGCCCTCGGGAGGCGCCAAAGCCTCGACCCGCGCCTGCACCGCCGTGACGTTGGCGAGCTTCAGTTCCATGAGCGCCTGGCGCTGGAAGCGCACCTTCTTGCCATTGCTGTCGAGCAGGGTGACCGACAGCGTCGGGCGCAGGATCGCCAGCACCAGCCCCGGCAGGCCCGGGCCCGCCCCCACGTCGAGCAGTGCCTCGTCGCCCACGAAGGGCGCTACGGCCGCACTGTCCAGCAGGTGCTTGGCGACCATCTCTTCGGGGTCACGTATCGCCGTGAGGTTATAGGCGCGGTTCCACTTGTGCAACAGCGCCACCAGGGCGAGCAACCGCTCACGCTGGGCGGCATCGACCGGGATTCCCAGTTCGGCCAGGCCGTCGTCGAGGCGGGCGGCCACCCGCGGCATCGCGATGTCGCTCATCCGTTGGCCACCTGGCTGTCGTCGAGCAGTCGCCGCTTCTTGAGGTGGATCAGCAGGATGGAGACCGCCGCCGGGGTCACGCCGGAGATCCGCGCGGCCTGGGCCAGGGTCTCGGGGCGCGCCTCGCTGAGCTTCTGGCGGATCTCGTGGGAGAGCCCCTCGACCTGGGCGAAATCGAGGTCGGCTGGCAGCGGCGTCGCCTCGTGGCGCTTGAGCTTGTCGATCTCGTCCTGCTGGCGGTCGATGTAGCCCTGGTACTTGGCCTGGATCTGCACCTGTTCGGCCACCGCTGGATCGCCAACCGGCTCGCCGCCGAGCGCGGCCACGTCGCCGTAGCCGAGCTCCGGGCGCTTGAGCAGGTCGAGCAGGCAGTACTCGCGGGCGAGCGGCTTGCCGGTCTTCGCCGCCACGGCCTCGGCCGCCGGCGTGCCGGGCTGCACCCAGGTCGTCTTGAGCCGGGCGTGCTCGCGCTCGATCGCCTCGCGCTTGTCGCAGAAGGCCGACCAGCGGGCGTCGTCGACCAGCCCCAGCGTCCGGCCGGCCTCGGTGAGGCGCAGGTCGGCGTTGTCCTCGCGCAGCAGCAGGCGGTACTCGGCACGCGAGGTGAACATGCGGTAGGGCTCCCGGGTGCCCAGGGTGATCAGGTCGTCGACCAGCACCCCGAGGTAGGCCTCGTCGCGGCGCGGCCACCAGGCCTCGAGCCCCCGGGCGCGCCGGGCGGCGTTGAGTCCGGCGAGCAGGCCCTGGGCGCCGGCCTCCTCGTAGCCGGTGGTGCCGTTGATCTGCCCGGCGAAGAACAGGTTGTGGATGAATTTCGTCTCCAGGGAGTGCTTCAGGTCGCGCGGGTCGAAGAAGTCGTACTCGATGGCGTAGCCCGGCCGGGTGATGTGGGCGTTCTCGAGGCCCTGGATCGAGCGCACCACCGCGAGCTGCACGTCGAAGGGCAGCGAGGTGGAGATGCCGTTGGGGTAGAGCTCGTGGGTATCCAGCCCCTCCGGCTCGATGAACACCTGGTGGCTCGCCTTGTCGGCGAAGCGGTGCACCTTGTCCTCGATCGACGGGCAGTAGCGCGGTCCCACGCCCTCGATGACGCCGGAGTACATCGGCGAGCGGTCGAGGTTGGCAAGGATGATCTCGTGAGTGTGCGCGTTGGTGTGGGCGATGTGGCAGCTCACCTGGCGCGGGTGCATCTCGCGCGTTCCCAGGTAGGACATCACCGGGGTGGGGGTGTCGCCCGGCTGCGCCTCGAGTACGGAGAAGTCGACGCTCCTGGCGTCGAGGCGCGGGGGCGTGCCGGTCTTGAGGCGGTCGACGCGGAACGGCAGCGCGCGCAGGCGCTCGGCCAGCGCATTGGAGGGCGGATCGCCGGCGCGGCCACCACGGCTGTTGTCGAGGCCGATGTGGATGACACCGCCGAGGAAGGTGCCGGTGCACAGCACCACCGTCTCGGCCAGGAAGCGGATGCCCGTTTCGGTGACCACCCCGCGGACGGTGTCGTTATCCACAACCAGGTCGCCGGCGGCCTGCTGGAAGAGCGTCAGGTTGGGCTGGTTTTCCAGCATGCCGCGGATGGCAGCCTTGTAGCGGACGCGGTCGGCCTGGGCACGGGTGGCACGCACCGCGGGTCCCTTGCGGGCATTGAGCACGCGGAACTGGATGCCGCCGCGGTCGGTGGCCAATCCCATGGCGCCCCCCAGTGCATCGATCTCCTTGACCAGGTGGCTCTTGCCGATGCCGCCGATGGCGGGATTGCAGGACATCTGGCCCAGCGTCTCGATGTTGTGGGTGAGCAGCAGGGTCTGACAGCCCATGCGGGCGGCAGCCAGGGCGGCTTCGGTTCCCGCATGGCCGCCGCCGATGACGATGACGTCAAAGCGGTCGGGATACTCCAAGGTGCACCTCGTTGCGCGTCACGCGCGAATCGTCCGAAGAGGATGAAAATCAGCCTGCCAGTATAAACCTCCTGTGTGTAAGCGTCAGGGGTTTTCCACATGCCCTTGACCAGGGATCTCACTACACTGCACAGACCAACAATAAAATAGAAAGATTAAAAGAGAAGTTCTGTTGTGGTTGTTACTACTGGTGTGGACAAAAACTGTGGATAAGGCAGATTAATGCTATTGCATCAGAGAGATGCATTGTTGACCAAAACCGGGACAAGCGGATGACGACCTGCGCGGGGCCGGTGAGGAGGCTGTGGATGAAAAGGGCGTTGATCCACAGCCCCGTGAGCCCACGTCTTTTCCACCGTTCCCTACCGACGTTGTCACCGCGGCTGTGAACAACCGGCTCGATAGGCCGCGAGACGCGCCATGGCGGGCCTGGTGGGCTGCGGCGCCATAATCTTGTCCACAGGCAAAAAAAAAAGGCCCCGTCGTCGGTGGCGGGGCCCGGTCGAAGCGGTATGACGTCGCGCTTCAGTGCTTGAGCACGCGCGACAGGAAGTTGCGGGTGGGTTCGTTGCGGGGGTTGTCGAAGATCTGTCCGGGAGGCCCCTCCTCGGCGATCTCGCCCCGATGGATGTAGATGACCCGGTCGGCCACCTCGCGGGCGAAGCCCATCTCGTGGGTGACGATCAGCATCGTCATGCCTTCGCGGGCGAGTTCGCGCATGGCGTCGAGGACCTCGCCGATCATCTCCGGGTCGAGCGCCGAGGTGGGCTCGTCGAAGAGCATCAGGCGCGGTTCCATGGCCAGCGCCCGGGCCAGGGCGACGCGCTGCTGCTGGCCGCCGGAGAGCTGGCTGGGGTACTTGGCGGCCTGGTCGGCGATGTCCACGCGCTCCAGCAGCCGCTCGGCCGTCTCGGTGGCATCGGCCCGGCTCCAGCCGCGCACCTTCATCGGCGCCAGGGTCACGTTGTCGAGCACGCTCAGGTGTGGAAACAAATTGAACTGCTGGAAGACCATGCCCACTTCGGTGCGGATCTTCTGCAGCGCCTTGCCGGCCTTGCCGTGGGGCACCAGGTCGTTGCCGTCGACCTCGATATGGCCGCTCTGGAACTCCTCCAGTCCGTTGATGCAGCGGATCAGGGTCGACTTGCCGGAACCGCTGGCGCCGATGATGACCACCACCTCGCCGGGGGAGACCGCCAGGTCGATGTCCTTGAGGACGTGCAGGCTGCCGAAGTGCTTGTTGACCTTGTCCAGGCGCACGATCGGGTCGGCGCCGGAGGGGGACGTCTCTGGGTTCATGTCGCGCGTTCCTTATTGTCCGACCAGGCCCCTGCGCTCCAGCTGGCGCAGTGCAAACGACAGGCTCAGGGTGATCACCAGGTAGAGCAGGGCGACCATCAGGTAGACCTCCAGGGCATTGAAGGTCGTGGCGATGTACACCTGGCCCTGGCGGACCAGCTCGCCGACGCCGATCACCGAGAACAGTGAGGTGTCCTTGATGCTGATGATGCCCTGATTGCCGAGCGGTGGAATCATGCGACGGAAGGCCTGGGGCCAGATGATGTAGCGGAAGGTCTGGCGGCGCGACAGGCCGAGCGACAGGCCGGCCTCGCGCTGGCCGCGCTCGATGGACTGCACGCCGCCGCGCACGATCTCCGAGATGTAGGCCCCGGAGTTGACGGCAATGGCGGCAATGCCCGCCACCAGGGCATTGATGGGGCCGCCAAGGAGCTGGGGCAGGCCGTAGAAGATGAACAACACCTGCACCAGGACCGGGGTGCCGCGGAAGATCTCGATGTAGGCCACGGCGGGCAGGCGCAGCCAGCGCAGGGGGCTGATGCTCAGCAGGCCGAAGAGGATGCCGATCAGAAAGCCGATGGCGAGCCCGCCGAAGGAGATCAGCAGGGTATAGGGAATGCCCGTCAGCAGGTAGGGGATGGAGGCGAAGGCTGCCTGCCAGTCGAATTGGAAGGTGACGTCCACAAGGGTTCTCCCGTCCAGAGGCGTCGTGGAATGGCGGGGATCGGTAATAGGGCCTCAATGCAGCGGGGTCGGGTCCTGGGACCCGACCCCGCGATCAGGCGGTGCCGCCATCACTCGCTGCTGCCGAACCACTTGGCGTGGATCTCGTCGTAGGTGCCATCCTCCTTCATGGCGGCGAGCGCCTCGTTGACGGGTTCGACCCACTCGCTGCCCTTGACGAAGACGATGCCGTACTGCTGGCCCTCGTAGAGCGGACCAACGACCTTGACCCGGTCTTCGCCACGGGTCTGGGAGAAGTAGCCGACGTTGGGCGCGTCGTAGAAGACCGCGTCGACGCTGCCGCCGAGCAGGGCCATGTACATGTCGCTGGAGCCCGGATAGGGGGTGATGTCGGCCTCGTCGCCGAGGTTGGACTCGAGGAAGTCGTAGCTGGTGGAGCCGACCTTGGTGCCGATCTTCAACCCCTTGAGGTCCTCGAGTTCGTCGACCTCGTCATTGTTGGCACGGACCAGGATTTTCAGGCCGCTGTCGTAGTAGGGGTCGGAGTAGTCGACGATCTCGGCCCGTTCCTCGGTGATCGTGATACCGGCGATGGCCACGTCCACGTTGCCGGTCTGCACGGCGGGAATGATGCCGTTGAAATCCATGGTCTGCAGGTTGTATTCGAAGCCGGCGCGCTCGGCGACTTCGGCGAGAATGTCCATGTCGAAACCGACCATTTCGCCGGTTTCCTGATCCATCATCTCGAAGGGGACGAAGCTCGGGTCGGTGACCGCCCGGAGGACGTGTTCATCGGCGCTGGCCAGGCCGGAAAGGCCGATGCCGAGGGCGAGGGTGGAGGCGAGGGCAGCGGATGTCAGATGATGTTTCATACGATTCCCCGTGGAAGAAATTATTGTGTCTACGCCATCAAACATGGCGAGTTCCCGGGGAAGCGTCAAGTGAAGGGGTTACACCATGAAGGAGGAGCCGCAGCCGCAAGTGGTGGTGGCGTTGGGGTTCTGGACGAGGAAACGGGTACCGGCCAGTCCCTCCTCGAAGTCCACGGTGGAGCCGACTAGATATTGGTAGGAGAGGGCGTCGACGACCATGGCGACGTCGCCGAACTCGATCAGGGCGTCGTCCTCGCCGACCTCATCGGCGAAGTCGAAGCCGTACTGGAAGCCCGAACAGCCGCCGCCGGTCACGTAGACGCGCAGCTTGAGCTCGGGATTGCCCTCTTCGGCGATCAGCGCCCGCAGCCGCGCGCGGGCGGTGTCGGAGAGCATCAGGGGGGTGGGCACGAACGATTCAGCGCCGCTCATGGGCGAACTCCTCTGCGCCGGAATGAATGGCTAACGGTGAATTATCCGCAATCCCGAGCGGCAGGGTCAACTATTGTCAGCTTCGGCGCTCGGGGCTGATCCGTCGACAGGTCTCCGAGGAGGCGCTGTGAATCCCTCCCTGGACGCTACCTTCGTCCAACTGCGCTCTCGCTCCTGCTCCGCTTGCAGGACCGGTGCTGGCCATTCATGGCCAGCCCGTTCGGAGCAGTGCTCCTCACCCCTGGCGAAGGACCTCCTCTTCGACCTGTCCCCGGTGCCCCTCGGCTAGGACGTCAGTTCAGGGCATCAGTGCCGGCGCGGCGAGCCCGGCCGTTTCGTCGCAGCCGAACATCAGGTTGAGGTTGTGGATCGCCTGGCCCGAGGCGCCCTTGACCAGGTTGTCGATCACCGCCAGCACCACCACGGTGTCGCCGTCGCCAGGACGGTGCACGGCCAGGCGGCAGAGGTTGGCGCCCTTGACGCTGCGCGTCTCGGGATGGCTGCCGGGCGGCATGACGTCGACGAAGGGTTCCGCGGCGAAGCGCGCCTCGAAGCGCGCCTGCAGCTCGCCGGGATCCGCGGTCAGCCGACCGTAGAGGGTGGCGTGGATGCCGCGGATCATCGGCGTCAGGTGGGGCACGAAGGTGAGCCCCACCGGGCCGCCGGCGGCGTCGCCCAGCCCCTGACGGATCTCCGGCAGATGGCGGTGCCCCGAGGCGCCGTAGGCCTTCATCGACTCGCTGGCCTCGGCGAGCAGCGACGGCACCTTGGCGCCGCGCCCCGCGCCGGTCACGCCGGACTTGCAGTCGGCGATCACATGGTCGGTGTCGATCAGCCCGGCCTCGAGCAGCGGCAGCAGCCCCAGCTGCACGGCCGTGGGGTAGCAGCCGGGCACGGCGATCAGCCGCGCCTCACGAATGCGCTCGCGGTTGACCTCGGGCAGCCCGTAGACGGCCTGGTCGAGCAGCGCCGGGGCGCCGTGCGGCTGGCCGTACCAGCGTGCCCACTCCGCGGCGTCGCGCAGACGGAAGTCCGCCGAGAGGTCGATCACCCGGGTGCCGCGTTCGAGCAGCTCGCCGGCCAGGGCGTGGGCCACGCCGTGGGGAGTGGCGAAGAAGACGGCGTCGCACTCGCCGAGTCGCTCCGGGTCGGGCTCGCTGAAGGCCAAGTCGTCGTAGTGGCCGCGCAGGTTGGGGTAGAGCTCACTGACACCCACGCCCGCCTCCGAGCGTGAGGTGATCGCCTCGATCTCGACTTCGGGGTGCTGGGCCAGCAGCCTGAGCAGTTCGACGCCGGTGTAACCGGTGCCGCCGACGATTCCGACCTTGATCACAATGGACTCCTCATCACGGTGGCCAGGAGGGGGGACGCGGGGCAACGCACTGGGATCGCCCCTGGGGGGTATGATACACAAGTAACGGGGCCGCGACCCAGCCGGCCCGGGATCGTATCGTACAGGGAACCCCGCCGTGCCGCGTTCAACGCGCTTCAATGCCAGCCAGAGCCTGGAACGTTTTCGCCGCCAGCTCGCCAATGTCGATGCCCTGCCGCAGCTGTGCGTGCTCGGCGTGGTGTCGGGACTCGTCACCGGCGCGCTCATGGTGCTCTTTCGCAGCCTGCTTGCGCTGGGTGGCGTACTGCTCTTTCCCGGACAGAGTCCGGAGGCCTTCGAGGCCCTCTCTCCGCTGCTGCGTTCCCTGATGCCGCTGATCGCCGTGCTGCTCATCGGCGTCTGGATGTGGCGCATGCCGCCCGCCGGGCGTCAGATCGGCGTGCTGCACGTCATCGAGCGCCTCACCTATCACCAGGGACGCTTTCCCCTGCGCAACTGGTTCACCCAGTGGTGGGTGGGCCTGGTCTCGGTGATCGGCGGGCTCTCGGCGGGGCGCGAGGGGCCGGCGATTCACCTCGGGGCGGCCGCCGCCAGCGGGCTCGGCCAGCGCCTGCGCCTGCCCCACAACAGCCTGCGCGTGCTGGTCGCCTGTGGCACCGCCGCGGGGATCTCGGCCTCGTTCAACACGCCCATTGCCGGGGTCATCTTCGCCATGGAAGTGGTGATGATGGAGTACACCATCGTTGGCTTCATGCCGGTGATCCTGGCGTCCAGCATGGGGGCGGTGATGGCGCAGCTGGTCTACGGCCCCGACCCGGCCATCGGCATTCCCGACCTGCACCTCAAGTCGCTGCTCGACCTGCCGTGGATCGTGGTGAGCGCCTTGGCGATCGGTCTGCTGGCGGGCCTTTTCGTGCGCGTCGCGCGGCTCGGTCGGCGCCTGCAGGAGGTACCCATGGCGCTGCGTTTCGCGCTGGTCGGCGTGGCCGTGGCCGGCGTGGCCTGGTGGTATCCCCAGGTGCAGGGCATGGGCTACGACACCCTGCAGGCCACGCTCAGCGGCTCGGTGGCGGTGGACGTGTTGCTGGCCGTTGCCATCGGCAAGCTGCTGCTCACCGCCGGGGCGGT
This sequence comes from Billgrantia azerbaijanica, assembly GCA_004551485.1. GTDB lineage: Bacteria > Pseudomonadota > Gammaproteobacteria > Pseudomonadales > Halomonadaceae > Halomonas > Halomonas azerbaijanica. Next base: position 127,764 of record SBLD01000003.1, read on the forward strand.
AGCGTGTGGCATTCCGGTGAGCATCATCGGGCCGATCCTGGTGATCGGTGGTACCGCCGGGGCGCTGTGCGGCCTGGCCGGCCAGGTGCTGTTGCCCCAGGAGGCCTCCGAGCCGGCCCTCTACGCCCTGCTCGGCATGGCAGCGATGATGGGGGCGGTGTTGCAGGCACCGCTGGCAGCCTTGATGGCCCTGCTCGAACTGACCCACAACCCCAGCATCATCATGCCCGGCATGCTGGCGGTGGTGATCGCCGGACTCACGGCGCGGCAGCTGTGCCGCTGTGACGGTTTCTTCATCGTCGGTACCCGCCATGGTCTCCACCCGTTGCAGCAGCCGCTGATGCAGGCATTGTCGCGCGTCTCGGTACCGGCGGTGATGGAGCGCAATCTGGTGCGCACGCCGCGCCTGGTGACCCGCGACCAGGCGCGGGCGCTGCTCGAGTCGGGACCGGTATGGGTGCTGATCATGCGCTCCTCCGACGACAAGCCGACGCTGGCACTCAAGGCCGCCGACCTGGCGCGGGCGCTGATGGAAGCGCCGGAGGGCGCAAGGGCGGAGGGCGAGGAGGCGCTGATCGACCTGCTGGAGATTCCCGGCCAGCGACTGGAGGTGGCCCCCATCCACCTGCAGGCAACGCTCACCGAGGCCTTCGAGCGCCTCAACGACGAGGCCGTGGATGCCCTCTACGTCGAGCACGGGCATCGGCCGAGACAGAAGCGGATTTCGGGTATCATCACCCGCGGCGCCATCGAGCGCTATTATCGTTTCAGTGACACGCGCGACAGTGACTAGTGCAGCTGCTTCTGGTGCTGTAATTACTGGTGCGCCAATTGATTGACCGTCCTGCTCGAGGAGTCTTCATGTATCCGTGGATCAAGGCCTTGCACCTCGTGGCCGTGGTGACCTGGTTCGCTGCCCTCTTCTACCTGCCGCGACTCTACGTCTATCACGCCATGGCACGTGACAAGGGCGAGTCGCAGGCCATCGACTACTTCACGGTCATGGAGCGCAAGCTGTATCGCGGCATCATGACGCCCTCGATGATCGCCGTGGTGGCGCTGGGGGCCGGGCTGCTGGTGCTGTCGCCTGCCTGGCTCAGCCAGGGCTGGCTGCACGCCAAGCTCGCTTTGGTGGTGCTGCTGGTGGGCTACCATCACCTGTGCGGGCGGTTCCTCAAGCAGTTCGCCGCCGCGCGCTGCCAGCGCTCCCATGTCTTCTTTCGCGTGTTCAACGAGCTGCCGGTGATCGCCCTGCTGGCGATCGTCTTCCTGGCCGTGCTCAAGCCGTTCTGAGGGTGCCATGACGAAGCATGAGTCTCCGCCCGTGGTGCTGGTGCTGGCGGGCCATGATCCGACCGGCGGTGCCGGGTTGATCGCCGATCGTGAAGCAGTGACCGCCTGTGGCGGCTGGGCGCTGACGGTGCCCACGGCGCTGACCGTACAGAGCTGTCGCGATGTGCGTCGGGTGATGCCCGTCGAGGCCGAATGGATCCGCGAGATGGTCGGTGCGCTGGATGAGTTCGCGATCGCCGCCATCAAGGTGGGCTTGCTGCCGAGCCCGGCCGTGCTGGATGCCGTGGTCGAGGTGGTGCAGCGCTATCCCGGCGTGCCGCTGGTGGTGGATCCGGTGCTCAAGGCGGGAGGCGGCAGTGAGTTATCCACAGCCGGTCTCGTCGCCGCGTTCCGCGAGCGCCTGCTGCCCCTTGTGGATATTCTGACCCCCAATCGCCTGGAGCTGGCGCGGCTGGCCGATGCCGGCCAGGACGATGCCGGTCGCGTGCGGTCGCTGCTGGCGCGGGGCTGTGGGGCGGTACTGGTGACCGGCACCGACGATCCCGACCCCGACGTGCCCGCCGACCGGGTGCAGCAGCGGCTCTTCACCATCGAGGGAAGCCAAAGCTGGCAGTGGCCGCGGCTGCCGGGGCGCTATCACGGCTCGGGCTGCACGCTCGCCGCGGCGCTGGCGGCGCGGTTGGCCGCGGGGGATGCCCTGCCGCTCGCCTGCGAACGGGCTCAGCGCCATACCTGGCAGGCGCTGGCCGAGGGCTGGCAGCCCGGCTCGGCACAGTGGCTGCCGCAACGGCTGACCGTTGGCTGCCGCTTCCCTTGACCGACGACAAGGCTCCCCGAGTTGCCACGGGGTGGGGCTGGCCATCGGGGGCCGCGATGACCAGAATGGGCGAAGCCGTGACGCCGGTGCGCCGCACCTGACTTGCTCACGCCCTGTGCCAAGCTTATCCAGAAAATTATCCACAGCCCGAGAGCTTCGGGCGAGATCCCTCTCGACTTCCAACCTGTGACTGCAACGAGGCTGCCATGACCACATCCGCACAGCTCTTCGAACAGGCTTGCCGGCACATCCCCGGCGGCGTCAATTCGCCGGTACGTGCCTTCAAGGGGCTGCACCGTCCCCCGGTTTTCATGGAGCGTGCCCAAGGCGCTTACCTGTATGACGTGGAAGGCAAGCGCTACGTCGATTATGTCGGCTCCTGGGGACCGATGATCACCGGCCATGCCGACCCCGACGTGCTGGGCGCGGTACGCGACCGCCTCGACAGCGGCCTCTCCTTCGGGACGCCCACGGCCATCGAGACGACCATGGCCGACCTGATCTGCGAGCTGATCCCGACCATCGAGATGGTACGCATGGTCAACTCCGGTACCGAGGCCACCATGTCGGCCATCCGGCTGGCGCGTGGCTTCACCGGGCGTGACAAGATCGTCAAGTTCGAGGGCAACTACCACGGCCACTCCGACTCGCTGCTGGTCAAGGCCGGCTCCGGCGCCCTGACCCACGGTGAGCCGAGCTCGCCGGGGGTACCGGCCTCGCTTGCCGAGCATACGATCACGCTGGCCTACAACGACGCCGATGCCGTCGAGGCGTGCTTCGAGGAGATCGGTAGCGAGATTGCCGGCATCATCGTCGAGCCGGTCGCCGGCAACATGAACTGCATCCCGCCGCTGCCGGGATTCCTGGAGACGCTGCGTCGGGTGTGCAACGAGCACGGTAGCGTGCTGATCTTCGACGAGGTGATGACGGGCTTCCGCGTCGCCCTGGGCGGCGCCCAGGCGCACTACGGCATCACTCCGGATCTCACCTGCCTGGGCAAGATCGTCGGTGGTGGCATGCCGGTGGGCGCCTTCGGCGGCAGGCGCGAGATCATGGAGCACATCTCGCCGCTGGGGCCGGTCTACCAGGCCGGCACGCTCTCCGGTAACCCACTCGCCATGGCCGCCGGCATCGCTCTGCTTTCCAAGCTGCGCGAGCCCGGCTTCCACGATGCCCTGGCGCAGCGTGTCGAAACCCTCTGCCACGGCCTGCAGGCGCGCGCCGATGCCGCCGGGGTCGCCATGATCACCCAGCGTGCCGGTGGCATGTTCGGGCTCTTCTTCACCGGCCAGAGCCGCGTGGAGAACTTCGCCCAGGCGACCGCTTGCGACGCCGAGGCGTTCCGCCGCTTCTTCTCGGCGATGCTCGACGAGGGCGTCTATCTCGCGCCATCGGCCTTCGAGGCCGGCTTCATGTCGAGTGCCCACACGCCGGAAGACATCCAGAAGACGCTGGATGGTGCCGAAGCGGCCTTCGCCAGGATGCAGGCGGGCTGAGCGCACCCGCCAAGCCACTCTCCCTGCCGGCCGGCGGGCGTCTCGCTGCCCGCCGGCCGGCGATCTGTCGACTTCCTTCTCCCTGATTTTCCCTCCCCTGGTCCGCACCGCGGGACCGGCCCTGCCGTGTCACAGAATTGAACAGTTTTCATTTCTTGGTAACTGACTGACTTGTCGGCCGCTTTGTGTTTTTTTCCGCAGTTTTACCCTGAATCGCTGTATCAACATTGAAACGATATTCACGTTTTATTACGTGGTGTGGCGCCACAGAGGGCCTTTTAGAGATCATTGAATAAATATAAGTATTTGATACTAAAAATATATTATGGGGTTTCTCGGTCCTGGCATGTATTGTGCTCTTGGGTTCGGTGACTGTAATAGAGAGTAACCTTGCGTTGCAGATGAATAACGACCGCGGCTTGTTGCAACCACGGAGAATGGGTCGAGGTTCGCTCTCGTGCAGTCTGGGGATTCATCAGTCATGCATGATTAGGGAGAAAGACCATGAAACGGTACGTAATCGCGGGTACCTCTCTCCTGGCGCTGGCCATGGCGATTTCCACGGCGCATGCCAACCCCAGCGTGGGTGTTGCCGATGAGGTCGATCAGGACGTCGACTCCTATGCCGAAGCCTATGGCGGTAGCAGCGGCGCTGGTGGCGGTGGCACCGCCGGCCCGGGTGGCAATGCTAGCGCCTGGAGCGAATCGTTCAATACTTCCACCAGCGTGATTGCGCTGCAGGAACTCAACTCTACCGTCAGCGGGGCCGGTATCAGCGTGATGGGTGGCGCCGGTGCGGCCGGTGCGGCTGGTGCCGCCGGCGGTGATGGCCTGGCGGTTTCCGCCGGCGTGGGTCTCGGTGGCGCAGGCGGTGATGGCAATGGCGGTGACGGTGGCCAGGCCAATGCCGGCGACGGTGCCGACGGCGGTGACGGTACCGGTGTGGGACTGGGGCTCGGCCTGGGTGCCGGTGTGGGCGGCAGCGCCGACAGCAGCAGCGACAACAATGACACCACCGGTGGTGCGGCCGATGGCTACGCCTCCAATTCCGCGAATGACTTCGATGACGACAACGCCAATACCGCCACCAACGGCGACACCACCAATGGGGATGCCACGGGCAGTTCGGCCTCCGCCGGTGGCACCGGTGGGGCCGGCAGCGGCAGCGGCACCGGCAGCGGCACCGGCAGCGGCACTGGCGGCGCTGGTGGCGCTGGTGGTAACGCCGTTGCGGGTGCCGGTGGTGCCGGCAACGGCGGCGGCGGCGGTGGCGGCACTGGCACCGGCGGTGACGCCATGGCCCAGGGCGGTGCTGGCGGCAACGGCGGCAACGGCGGCAACGGCGGTGCAGCCACCCTCGCTACCGGTACCGCCAGCATGGCGGCCGGTGCCGGCACCTTCGGCGGTATCGCCAACATGAACCTGTCGACCGGTATCTACAACTCCCAGCTGGCCGCGACCAACGTGGCCGCGCACAGCAACGTGAATATCGGCAACTGACCCTGGGCCCGAGTGATGGGCCCGTGGCGGACCGGTGCAGGTGTACCGGTCCGCCTTTGATCGCCGACCGTGTCGAGTCGGCGCGTCGAGATGATGCCGGGAGCAGACGTCATGAAACGAATTGCATCGAGTGCGCGGATGGGGGCCGTGGTGGCGATGGTGGCGGCGCTTGGCAGTGGCATGGCCGTGTCGGCGGCGTCGGCCGTTGCCGACGGCACCGCCGAGAACGGTGCGGCGGCCGCCACCGCGGGGTTTAGTGAATGGCAGCGGATCGAGAGCCATGAACTGGATGCGCTGCGCGGTCGGGAAGGCTTCAAGGACCTGGTCAACGTGCAGAGCACCCAGAACCTGGAAGCGGCGGTGAGCGACTCTTCCTTCACCGCGGGCACCATCGCGACCGGTGGGATCACCGTGGAGGCCGGGGCGCTGGACAACTTCTCGGGAGTGGGATTGTTCAACATGGTGACGGGCAACGGCAATGCCGTGAATTCAGGGGTCAGCATCAGTATTTACATGCCGATGCAGACGCCATGAAGCGGAGGTCAGTATGAGGATGCTACCGATCACGCATCAGGCCGTGACAGCGGTGATGCTCGTGTCGCTGCCGCTGATCGCCACCGATGCTTTTGCCGGTCCCGTCAACGTGGCCGGCTCCTTTGGTTCCTTCACCGTTCCGGCGCGCAGCCTCAATGAGATGCGCTGGGACCAGGTCGTGCCGCAGCAGTACGACTACAGCTGCGGAGCCGCGGCCGTGGCGACGCTGCTCACCTACCACTATGGCCGGGAGACCACGGAGGCGGAGGTCTTCGAGGCCATGATCGCCGCCGGCGACCGGGCGCAGATCGAGGCCCATGGATTCTCCATGCTCGACATGAAGCGTTATCTGGACAGCCAGGGCCTCGATTCCGACGGTTTCCGTGTGAACCTGGACGACTACCTCAAGATCGGAGTGCCCTCCATTACCTTGATCGATACCGGCGGCTACAAGCACTTCGTGGTGATCAAGGGAATGGACGAGGAGCGGGTCCTAGTGGGCGATCCGGCGGTTGGCAGCGTCGTCGTTCCCAAGGAGCACTTCGAGACCCTGTGGCAGGGGACCGTGCTGGGGGCCCGTGCGGATATGGCACTTGCCAAGGAGTACTTCAACCATGAGCGCGACTGGGCCATTCGCCCCACCTCACCCCTTTCCCAGGGGCGGCGGCGCGCCGACATTGGCACGGCGATGTTGCTGATGCCGGGACGCAACGAGCTGGGGAGATGAGTCGCAGACTCGCCGGGAGACACTGTCATGCACGGATATCGAGTTGTCGGATCGGCCATGCTGTCGCTAGCCATGGTGTTGATGGGGACCTCGGGAGCGCAGGCGGCTGGCGGTTTTCTGGATGAGTTGGACGGTACCGCGTCGACCCAGGCCGTTTGGGCTACCGATCTGCCGGGTTTTGCCAGGCCCGGTGTGGAGGTGATCGAGACGTCCGTCATGGCCGAGCTCCGCGGAGGCTTTTCGATCAACGGGCTCGATCTCGACTTCGGCGCTCGTCTGCAGTCGATGATCGATGATGTGCTCTACCAGACCATGGTGGAGTTCACGGACATGGGCACCAAGGTGCTGTCGCAAACGCTGGTCGACCCCGCAGGCAATGCGGTCGAAATCAATCCAGCCACCGCTGGCAATATCGCCGAGGCGACCCCGGTGGGAATCTCTCTGCCTGGGTTCGAGCAGTTTTCCGGTGTGGCCGTCAATGATGCCAAGGGGTTCTCGGCGGTGCTTCACACTGTCACCGGTCAGGCGATCGTCGGTGGTGTGGTGAGCGATGCGGCGGGACGTTCCATCGGTAACCAGGTGAATATCGATATCACGGTCAACAACATCGAGGCTCTGCGCAATCTGGGCATCCAGTCGCGCATCGCCAATGCACTGTCCCGATGAGGAAAGAAGGCATGGTTTCCCGCATGGCAAGAGTTGCCATGCGGGAATGTATTTTCAATACATGTTCATTCCGAACGGCATCCTGAATGTCAGCAAAGTATCCGGAGCATCCTCGGTGACCCCCAGTTCCAGGTTCAGACTGACCGACGTGCGGGGGCTGATCTGATGCGACCAGCCCAGCAGCAGAGAAGCGATGTTCAGTGACCGCGAGCTTTGCTTGCTGGCATCACCGTTTTCCGGGTTGATGAATTCCGTTTGCGTGTTGTCGATGAAGTCATTCTTGAAGCCGAGAGTGAAGGAAGAGCGTGCATTGATGGCATAGGCCATGCCGAAGCTCACGCGAATGGCATTGCCGGGGTCCACTTCACCGATGCGGATATCCTCCGTAATTGGCTCATTGACGTCCTCCTCGATGTTGTAGAGGTAGCCCAGGTTGGCAAAATAGACGGCCGGGTCGGAGGGATAGAGCATGGTGATGCTGGGTTCGATGGAGTGAAAGCCCGATCCGGTGGCTAATTCCTGCTCGATACCGTCCGAATCGCGGCGGATATCGAAGGGACCCTCGCCCGTGGTGGACTTGTAGCGCAGGTTGCCGATGAAGAAGGGGCCACCGTTTCGACCACTGTTGATCTGGTAGTGTGCCGCCAGTTCGACATCGCCCACCCCATCGCCGGTCAATTCGCGAGTGATATCAGAGTCTTGCTGGGAATCCTCGGGAGTGGCCACCGTCGCAAACAAGGAGTCATCTCGGTAGACATAGGGTACCTTGAGCTCCAGTTCCAGGCGGTCCGTCACGCCCCAGCGGCCGGTCATGGCCGCCGTCCAGGTGTCGCGGTCGGCGTCCTCTGCCTCGAACACGCCGATCAGTAGCGTGCTGAGGATCTCGACGCCACGAAAGGTCAGGCGATTGGTGCTGGAATGGGAATACTGCAGGGAGGGTTCGAGAATCAGTTGACCGCGAGGCGTGAGCACACCGCCGATATCCGAGATGGCCTGGACCTCTGGCTGTTCCTCCCGCTGCTGGGGTTGCTGGCCCACGGGCTGGATGTCGGATGCCGTGGCTGTGCCGGGACTCGTATCCTGAGCGTTCGCTATCTCCATGCCGGACAGGGTAAGCACTCCCAGCGACAGTAGTGTGATTCTGCTCGCAGCCATGGTGAACTCCTTGAATGATCAACGTCTTGACTGTCGTGTTGTATTGAATGGCAAGGCGTGTGAATGATTTCCACTAATTGACCAGCTTGCTCTTCGGAGAGAGTGAGTGTTTTTCCATCAGTCGATACAGGGTCACCCGGGATGTCCTGAGCTCCTTCGCGGCATGCTTGACATTGAAGCTGTTGCGCAGCAAGGCGGCTTCGACCGCTTGCCTTTCTGCCTGGTCACGAGCAGCCTCCAGGCTGATGACGGCATCGGGTTGGAAGCCGGCATCGCCGAGATCCAGGTCATCGGGTTGAATGAACGGTTGTTCACACATGATCACCGCCCTTCTGACCCGATTGACCAGCTCTCGAACATTTCCTGGCCAGTCGTAGCGTAGCATCATATCGAGACTTTGCTTGCTCAACCCTCTGAGTTTCCGCGAGCCCTCCTTCCTGAACTTGTGAAAGAAGAAGTTGGCAAGATCGACGATGTCCTCGCGCCGTTCACGCAAGGGGGGAAGCTTGACCTGGAGCACGTTCAGTCGATGGTAAAGGTCTTCGCGAAACCTGCCCTCCTGGATGGAGGATTCCAGATCAATGTGGGTGGCGGCGAGGATGCGTACATCGACGAAGATCTCCTGGCTGGCGCCAATGCGCTGGATGGATTGGGTTTCCAGAAACCGCAATAGATTGACTTGCATATCAATCGGCAGGTCGCCGATCTCGTCGAGGAGCAGGGTCCCGCCGTGGGATTTCTCGATATGACCGATACGCGTCTGATTCGCACCCGTGAACGCTCCTTTCTCATGACCGAAGAGTTCGGTTTGCACGAGCTCCTTGGGAATGGCGCCACAGTTGATGGCGTTGAAATGGCCGCTCGAGCGCGAGGAAAGCTGGTGGATCGCTCGGGCCGTCAGCTCCTTGCCAGTGCCCGATTCGCCGATGATGCAGACGGGCGCATCGACGCTGGCCACCTTGCGGATGACCTTGTTGAGCGTCTGCATGGCCCGACTGTGCCCTACCATCGTCTCCTGGCCTTGTTTACGGGTTCGCTGCATGTTGCTGATGCAGGTCCGCGAAAGCCTGACCATGTCGGCGAGGGATTCCAGTAGTGCGTGGAGTTTTTCCGGAGCGACGGGGTAGACGTGATAGGCAAAGAACAGCCGCGTCAGGAGAGAGATGAAATCGGTATCTTCCAGGTGACGGGCGTCCGTGATCGCAACCCAAGCGGCATCGCTTCCAGAAATGAGCCGTTCGAGTGATTCGTGGTGGCCGATAGTGTCGCCGTCAAGGACGGCTAATCCGACCTCATATGCTCCTCCTCGATAGCTTTCAGCCTCCTTTGTTTCGAAATGAATCAACTGCCAACCACTGTTTTTCAAGTTTCTTATAATATTTTCTGCATTCCCCTGCGTGCTTCCCACTACCAAGAGCTCTCTCGCCGCTTCCATTGCATGCTCCAAGTATCAGCACGTTTTTTACCCATGTCGGCTGGTGACGCCTTACCCCTTGGAACGGCGTCTTTTCAACGTGTCACCGGATGTCTGCGGGGACTGTGCTTCCTGATTTCGTCGTCGGACATAGGTCAGCGGTGCACCGAGGTTGTGTCGTGCCCAGTTCACCGCCTGCAAACGGTTATGCACATTGATCTTGCGAAAGACATTATAGAGGTGCGATTTGACGGTGTGCTCACTGACGAACAGTTGTTCAGCAATTTCGCTATTGGAGGCGCCGGTGCCGAGAAGGGCGATGATCTCCATCTCGCGATGGGTCAGGCCACAGACAGGACGGAAGGAGTTGAGCTGCTGGCGACGAAAGAACTGAAGAAGGCGGGCCATCACGGCGCGAGACATCCATAGCCGCCCCTCCAGCAAGGCTTCGAGCCCCTTGCAGAGCAGCGTCAGGGATTCGCTACGGTAGAATACCCCCTGCAGGTTCATGATCGTCAGCAGTTCCACGGCGTGGTCCTCATCGCGCACGTTGATGGCAGCCATCATCACCTGCTCGGAATCGCCGATGTTCCGCTGCCATGTCTGCATCATGGATTCATCCATATGATCGGTATCGAGCAGGATGACGGTACAGGCATCATTTATCAGACCTTCTTCATATTGAGGTGATGCCTGATTGACGGCACATTCCAACTGTTGGCGCAAGTATTCCACGAACAGCTGGGACTGAGGGTTGGTTTCTGTCACCAAGAGGACCAAGCCTTTATCCTGATCCATGGAATTACCTCCGCTAGATGAGCCAAGAGCGCTCTCCTGGTGTCCTGGCCTTCGGTTCTGGCCTTCCGAGCACGGGCAACTTCTATGAAGTCTCGGCCACAGTGTAAAAAAAAGTAACTAACTTTTTTGCATATAAATTAATTTTTTATTATTTTTAGATATATATGGAAGACCATCCCTCGAATCACGGAGTTGCAGAGCATCATTCCGAACATCATTAATTCATGATGGAATATGCGCTAGAAAATTCATCTTTCTTTCCCGAAATTTCACATCGGTACGACTGCTAAAAGTATGATATTTCTCACACTTCGCTTGCGAGTGCTTCTTCACTATCACCCGGTAGCGCTGTTGACCACGGCGGATTATCCGTAAAATACCACCCTGTCCACGAATGAGAGGCACACGATGACGGAAAGGGAAATGCTGGTGTTGGCCAGCGGCAATGCCGGCAAGCTGCGTGAGTTCCATCAGCTATTGTTGCCCTTGGGAGTTGCGATCCGGCCCCAGGCAGATTTCGGGGTAGGCGATGTCGAGGAGACGGGCCTGACCTTCGTCGAGAACGCCTTGCTCAAGGCGCGGGAGGCGAGCCGCATCAGCGGTCTGCCGGCGCTGGCCGACGACTCCGGCCTGGCGGTGGATGCCCTGCATGGCCAGCCGGGCATCTACTCGGCCCGCTATGCCGGCGAGCCCAAAAGCGATACGCGTAACAACGCCAAGCTGCTCGAGGCGATGGCCGAGGTGCCGGCGGGTGCGCGCACCGCGCGCTACTGGTGCGTGTTGGTTTTGCTGCGCCATGCCGAGGACCCGGTGCCGCTGATCGTGCAGCGCTGCTGGGAAGGTGAGGTGCTGACCGAGCCGCGCGGTGCAGGGGGATTTGGCTACGATCCGTTGTTCTGGCTGCCGGATCAAGGCCGTACGGCGGCCGAGCTCTCCGCCGACGAGAAGAATCGTCTGAGCCACCGCGGGCGGGCGCTCCAGGCGCTGGTCGCGGCGCTGCAGGAACCCACGAGGTTGTCATGATACTGGCCGCCATACCGAGTGCTCCCGCCAGCCTGCCGCCGCTGGCGCTCTATATCCATGTGCCCTGGTGCGTGCGCAAGTGCCCCTATTGCGATTTCAACTCCCACGGCGTCGGCGCGGCGGCCGAGTTGCCCGAAGCCGAGTACCTGGCGGCGCTGGTGGCGGACCTCGAGGCTGACCTGCCGCTGGCGGGCGGGCGCGAGCTCGCCAGCATCTTCATCGGGGGGGGCACGCCGAGCCTGATGTCGGCGGACTTCTACGCGCGCCTGTTCGAGGCGGTGGCGGCGCGCCTGCCGCTGGCAGCCGATCTCGAGGTCACCCTGGAGGCCAATCCGGGCACGCTGGAGCGGGGCCGCTTCGCCGGCTACCGGGCGGCGGGCATCAACCGCCTGTCGCTCGGGGTGCAGAGTTTCCAGGCGGCGCAGCTTGAGGCGCTGGGGCGTATCCACAGCGGTGACGATGCACGGGTGGCCGTCGCGGAGGCGCGCGAGGCTGGCTTCGACAACCTCAATCTCGACCTGATGCACGGGCTGCCCGGCCAGACCCCGGAGCTGGCCCTGGCGGACCTGGAGGCGGCCATCGCCCTCGACCCGGAGCACCTCTCCTGGTACCAGCTCACCCTGGAGCCCAACACCGAGTTCCACGCGCGCCCGCCCGCCCTGCCGGTCGAGGAGACGCTGTGGGACATCCAGGACCTGGGACACGAACGCCTGCTGGCGGCGGGGTTCACGCGCTACGAGATCTCCGCCTATGCGCGCGGCGCACGCCAGTGCCGCCACAACCGCAACTACTGGCGCTTCGGCGACTACCTGGGCATCGGGGCCGGGGCCCATGCCAAGCTCAGCGCCCCCGACGGGAGTGGCGGCCTGCACATTGAGCGGCGCTGGAAGACGCGCCAGCCGGGAGCCTACCTGCGGCGTCGGCACGATCCGCGTGGCTTCGTGGCCGGGCGCACGGTCGTCGCGCCCGAGGAGCTGCCGCTCGAGTTCGCGATGAACGCCCTGCGCCTGATCGAGGGCGTGCCGCTGTCGGACTGGCGGGTCCACACGGGGCGGGGAACCGACGCCCTGCGGGCCTGTCTCATCGCGGCGCAAGAAAAAGGACTTCTCGTGGAAGACGCCGAGCGTCTTCAGGCCTCACCGGAAGGTTTACTATTCTTGAACGAGTTGCTGGCTTCGATCGGCGAGAGTCGGGCCAGCGCACCATGAACTCGCCACCCTGACCCATCCAGGAGGGATACATGCTGAAACCGTTTCGTCTGGTCGCCCCTGTCGTTGCCGCCACTCTGCTGGTGGGCTGCACAACCACCGACCCCTACACCGGTGAGACCCGACGCAGCAAGACGGGGACCGGGGCCGCCATCGGTGCCGCCGTGGGGGCCGCCGCAGGGGCACTTTCCGGGGACGGTAGCTCCAGTCGCCGTGACCGTGCGCTGATCGGTGCCGCCGTGGGCGCGGCCGCCGGCGGAGGCATTGGCGCCTACATGGACCGCCAGGAGCGCCAGCTGCGCGAGAGCATGCAGGGGACCGGCATCGGCGTCGACCGCCGCGGCGACGACATCGTACTCAACATGCCAAGTAGCGTGACCTTCGACTTCGACTCCAGTGCACTGACCCCGAGCGCGCGCTCGGCCCTTGGCGACGTCGCCTCGGTGTTGACGCAGTACACCGATACCCGCGTCAACATCGCCGGGCATACCGACAGCACCGGTGATGCCGGCTACAACCAGCGCCTCTCGGAGCAACGCGCCCAGTCGGTCGGCAACTACCTGGGCCAGGCCGGGGTGGCGCGCAACCGCCTGGCCATGACCGGCTACGGCGAGAACCAGCCGGTGGCCAGCAACGATACCGAGCAGGGACGGGCGCAGAACCGCCGCGTGGAGATCACCCTGTCACCCATCGAGTCGCAGTTCCAGCAGCAGTAACCGGCGCGCTGACACTGTGCCTCTCCCGGGCCCGCCGCCCCAGGTGGCGGGCCCGGTCTTGTTTTGGCTTCACGGACCCTTGCGATGCTTTCCTACCAGCATGCCTACCACGCCGGCAACTTTGCCGATGTCCATAAGCACCTGACGCTCTTTGCCGTCGTCGACTATCTATTACGTAAAGAATCACCTATTACGTATTTCGACACTCACGCCGGTCGCGGCCGCTACCCGCTGGCGGCGGAGGAGACGCGACGGTTAGGGGAGTATCGCCACGGGGTGGCGCCGCTGTGGCGCGAGCGGGCAGCGCTGGGACAGGAATCGCTGCTTGCGGCGTGGCTGGCGGCCCTCGAGGCGATGCAGCCCGAGGCGGTGACGCTCAGCCACTACCCGGGCTCCCCCGCCTGGCTTGGCCATCGGCTGCGCCCCGAGGACCGCTTGTGGCTGTTCGAGCTGCACCCCGCAGAGCATCGCCATCTCGATGACCAGCCGCTGCCCGCCAATGCGCAGCGCGTGCACGGCGATGGCCTGGCGGGGCTGCTAGACCGCCTGCCGGTGGCGACGCCGCGGCTCTGCGCGCTGATCGACCCCAGCTACGAGCGCAAGGCGGAGTACCGGGAGGTGGCCGACACGCTGCGTGCAGCCATGCGCAAGGTGCGTCACGCGGTGATGCTGGTGTGGTATCCGCTGTTGCCGGCGGGGCGCCACCGTGAGCTGCTGGAGGGCGTGCGCGAAGGCGGCCTGCGCAAGGTGTGGCGCAGTGAACTGCGCCGGCACGAGCCGGGCGCGGGGGAGCATGGGATGTACGGCAGCGGCATGCTGGTCATCAACCCGCCCTGGGGGCTGGATGAGCGCCTGGCCAAGGCCATGGCCGAGGTGACGCCGCGGCTGGGCCCGGGCAGCCGCTACCGCAGCGACTGGTGGGTGGGGGAGTAGCGGTGAGGCGGCCTACTTGCCGATGCAGAAACTGCCGAAGATCTCTCCCAAAAGGTCGTCGGCGCTGAACTCGCCGGTGATCTCGCCCAGCGCCTGCTGGGCTTCGCGCAGGTCCTCCGCGAGCAGTTCCCCGGCGCCGTAGCCGGCGAGCTGCGCCTCGCCGTTGTCGAGCGCCTGCCGGGCGCGATCCAGGGCGTCCAGGTGGCGGCGGCGCGCCGAGAAACGCCCCTCGGGGGTTGCCGTATAGCCCATCACCGCCTTGAGATGTGCCTTGAGGTTATCCACACCCGCTCCCGTCTTCGCCGACAGCCGGACGATGGGATGGGCTGTGGATGAATCAAGGCCGGGCGCCTCGTGGCTGGTGTCGATCTTGTTGCGCACCAGCGTCAGCCGCGAGGCATCGGGCAGCCGGGCCACGAAGTCGGGCCAGATGGCCATGGGGTCGATGGCCTCGGTGGTGGCGGCGTCGACCAGCAGCAGCACCCGGTCGGCCTTTTCGATCTCCTCCCAGGCGCGCGCCACGCCGATCTTCTCCACGGCATCCGGGGTGTCGCGCAGTCCGGCGGTGTCGATCACGTGCAGCGGCATGCCATCGAGGTGGATGTGCTCGCGCAGCACGTCGCGGGTGGTGCCCTCGATCTCGGTGACGATGGCGGTCTCCTGCTCGGTGAGGGCGTTGAGCAGGCTCGACTTGCCAGCGTTGGGGCGTCCGGCGATCACCACGTTCATGCCTTCGCGCAGCAGCGCGCCCTGGCCGGCGGCGCGGCGCACCGCCGCGAGTTCGGCCTGCACGCCGCTGAGCATCTCGGCGACCTTGCCGTCGGCCAGGAAGTCGATCTCCTCCTCGGGGAAGTCGATGGCCGCCTCCACGTACATGCGCAGCTCGATCAGGCGCTGGACCAGCGCCGCGACGCGCGTCGAGAACTCGCCCTGCAGCGAGCGCACGGCGTTCTCGGCGGCGGCCCGCGAGCTGGCCTCGATCAGGTCGGCGATGGCCTCGGCCTGGGCCAGGTCGAGCTTGTCGTTGAGGAAGGCGCGCTCGGAGAACTCGCCGGGGCGTGCCAGCCGGGCGCCGAGCTGCACGCAGCGTTCGAGCAGCAGGTCCATGATCACCGGCCCGCCGTGGCCCTGCAGTTCCAGCACGTCCTCGCCGGTGAAGGAGTGGGGGGTGGCGAAGTAGAGGGCGATGCCCTCGTCGATCACCCCGTTCTCGCCGCGGAAGGGGCCGTAGTGGGCGCGACGCGGGGCAGGGCAGTGCCCCACCACGACCTCGGCAATCGCGGCGCACCGCGGCCCGGAGACGCGGATGATGCCCACCCCGCCGCGTCCGGGCGGAGTGGCCAGGGCGGCGATGGTGTCCTGGGTGTAGAGGGGCTCGGCCATCGTCTTCTCCTCGGGACGGGAGCGCCATTGTCCATTTCGCGGTCCACAAACGCCAGACCCCCGCACGGAGCGGGGGTCGGCAGGGCGGGAAAGGGCAAACCTACTTGGTCTTCATGCCCTTGCCGATACTGGGGTCGCTCTCGATCTTGCGGGTGATCGTGTACTGCTGGGCGATCGAGAGGACGTTGTTGACCACCCAGTAGATGACCAGGCCGGCCGGGAACCACAGGAAGAAGAAGGTGAAGACCACGGGCAGCATCTTCATGATCTTCGCCTGCATGGGATCCGGCGGCGTCGGGTTGAGCAGCTGCTGCACGAACATCGAGGCGCCCATCAGGATCGGCAGGATGAAGTAGGGGTCCTTCACCGACAGGTCCTGAATCCAGAAGACGAAGGGCGCGTGGCGCAGCTCCACCGACTCCAGCAGCATCCAGTAGAGCGCGATGAACACCGGCATCTGCACCAGGATGGGCAGGCAGCCCCCCAGAGGATTGATCTTCTCCTTCTGGTAGAACTTCATCATCTCCTGGGACATCTTCTGGCGATCGTCGCCGTACTGCTCCTTCAGGCGCTGCATCTCCGGGCCCAGCTTGCGCATGCGCGCCATGGACTTGTAGGCCTTGGCGGAGAGCGGCCACAGGGCCAGCTTGACCAGCACGGTGAGCAGCACGATCGACCAGCCCCAGTTGCCGATCAGGTCATGGATCTTGTCGAGCAGCCAGAACAGCGGGTTGGCGATGAACCACAGCCAGCCGAAGTCGACGGTCAGGCGCAGGTTGGGGGCCACCTGCTCCAGGTAGTCCTGCACCTTGGGACCCATGTAGAGGGTGGCGCCGAGACGGGTCTGGGCGCCGGCGTCCAGGGTGTGCATCGGGCCGGCCATGGCCGCCACGTTGCGTCCGCGCGAGTCGGTGGTGGTGTAGTAGAGGTTCTGCTGGTCCTGTGGCGGGGCCCAGGCGGACACGAAGTAGTGCTGGATGATGGCCACCCAGCCGCCCTGGACGTCGCGGTTGTCGAACTTGCCTTCCTGGATATCCTCGAAGCTGACCTTCTGGTAGCGATCGTCCGGCGACGAGAAGGCGGCGCCCAGGTAGGAGCGCATGCCCATGGCCGGGCCGCTGGAGGGGTCGGGGCTGTCGTCACGGGCCAGTTGGCCGATGAAGCGGGCCGTCACCGCCTCCTCGCCGCGGTTGGCCAGATGGTAGCTGACCTCGACCGCGTAGCTGCCGCGCTCGACGGTGAAGCGCTTGAGGACCTCCACGCCGTTGAGCTCGGCGGCCAGGTCGACCTCCAGGCGGTCGTCGCCCTCGGCGAGCCGGTACTCGGTGCGCTCCGGAGTGAAACTGATGCGTCCGGAGTGGCCGTCGATCTGCAGGCCCGAACGGGCGACGTAGCTGCGCGACTCGCTGTCGGAGAGCAGCACGTAGGGGTGCTCGCTGTCCCGCGACAGTCGATGCTGCGGCAGAGCCGCGTAGACGACGTCGCCGCCCTGCGGGTCGATGCGCAGGTCGAGCACGTCCGTCTCGACCACGATCAGTTCGCGGCTGGTATCGGGGCGCCCGGCGGGGGCGGGCATCTCGCCGGCCAGCTCGCCCTCGCTGCGGGGCGCCGCCGGCACGGCCAGGCCGTCCTCGTCGGGCGTCTCGCCCTGCTGATCGGGGGCGGGCGTGGTGACGCTCGGGGTGTCCGGCTCAGGGGTGACCTGGCCATAGTCTTGGTTCCACTGCACCATGATCAGGTAGGCGAGCACGGCCAGTGGAATCAACAGAAGGAGTCGTTTTACGTCCATGAGGGTTCTGCCCGGTGGGTAGTGTACATGCCGCTGGAACGGGGCCTGCTGGCAGACCGATATGCGCGAAAGCCTGCCCGAGGCAGGCTATCGTGGCGGAAAGCGGCACCGCATCCGATCAGGATGCCCTCGACTTGTGAACGTCGCGTTCCAGCCGGCGCCACATGCCGTACAGCTGGCGGTGGAGCGTGGCGTTGTCCAGTTCATGGGCGCCTCGACGGGCCAGCACCACGATGTCGACGGCGGGCAGCCGATGCTGCTGGAGTCGGATGGACTCGCGGACGAGCCGTTTCAGGCGGTTGCGATCGACGGCTCGGCGGACGTTTCTCTTGCTGAACACCAGGCCGAGTCGTACGTGCTGCCGCGCGTTGGGACACGCCAGGGCCAGGAGCCCCTTGCCATGAACCTTGAATGCAGCGTGATCGAAGACGTAGCGGTAGTCCCCGGCGGTCAGCAGGCGCAGCCGTGGGGGAAAACCGTGACCGGACACGGGCAATCCGCGGTCAGGCGCTCAGACGCTTGCGGCCCTTGGCGCGGCGACGTGCCAGCACGGCACGGCCGTTCTTGGTGGCCATGCGCGCACGAAAGCCGTGCACACGCTTGCGCTTGAGAACGCTGGGTTGAAAGGTGCGTTTCATAACTCTTGATTCCCACGTGGTTTAATTGGACGGAACGGCTTCAAGGCAACACCCGGACGCCGCACGGCCCCCGGGAGGATTCGATTCAAGAGCGGAAATTGTAGAGACTTCGCTGGCCCGACGCAATTGTTGCGCCCCTCTCGCGAGGACGGACGCGGCGGCGAGGAGCGCCGCCGCGCGGCAGTGGCCGGTCCGGGCTTGTGGGCAGGTTTGGGGATCTGTCTTGTGAATAAATCGCGTAGTGGCTGTTGAATCAATGAGCTATGCCATGAATAGCGAAGTGGACAAGGGGCGACATCCACAACAGATGGAGCGGCACGGCATGTGGATAACCCGCCCGGGGAAAGATACAATGTCCGGTCATTCATCAACCGGATGGTGGGGTCGCGTGTCGCTTGCTCTCTGGCAACAGTGTCTGGATTACCTGCAGGACGAGCTGAACGCTCAGCAGTTCAACACCTGGATCCGCCCGCTGCAGGCGGAGGAGGGGGAGTCCAACGAGCTGCGCCTGCTGGCGCCCAATCGCTTCGTGCGCGACTGGGTGGGCGACAAGTACGCCAAGCGCATCAACGAACTGCTGCGCGACCTGGCGCCGGCCAAGCCGCCGCGTGTGGTGCTGACGGTGGGCAGTCGGCGGGCCGCCGTGGCCAAGCCGCAGCCGCGCGAGCTGGGCTCGCCGGTCTCGGCCAGCCCCCGTTCTCCGCTGGGGCCGGCGGTGCACACACCGCCACGCGGCGATATCGGCGACGAGCGTGAGCTCGAGCCGCTCAGCGAGGAGGGGGAGGCGCTCGCGGGCCGGCGCAGCGGGGCCGAGCGCGAGGTGCAGGTCGAGGGTAGCCTCAAGCACAGCAGTGGGCTCAACCCCAGCTTCACCTTCGAGACCTTCGTCGAGGGCAAGTCCAACCAGCTGGCCCGGGCGGCCTCGCGCCAGGTCTCGGAGAACCCCGGCGGTGCCTACAACCCGCTGTTCCTCTACGGCGGGGTGGGGCTCGGCAAGACCCACCTGATGCACGCCGTGGGCAATGCGCTGGCCGGTCGGCGCGAGAACGCGCGCGTTGTCTACCTGCACTCCGAGCGCTTCGTGGCCGACATGGTCAAGGCGCTGCAGCTCAACGCCATCAACGACTTCAAGCGCTTCTACCGTAGCGTCGATGCGCTGCTCATCGACGACATCCAGTTCTTCGCCGGCAAGGAGCGCTCCCAGGAGGAGTTCTTCCACACCTTCAACGCCCTGCTCGAGGGCGGCCAGCAGATGATCCTCACCTCGGACCGCTACCCCAAGGAGATCAGCGGGGTCGAGGAGCGCCTCAAGTCGCGCTTCGGCTGGGGCCTGACCGTGGCCATCGAACCGCCGGAACTCGAGACGCGGGTGGCCATTCTCATGAAGAAGGCCGACCAGGCCAAGGTCGACCTGCCCCATGACGCGGCCTTCTTCATCGCCCAGAAGATCCGCTCCAACGTGCGGGAGCTGGAGGGCGCGCTGAAGAAGGTGATTGCCGACTCCCACTTCATGGGCAAGCCGATCACCCAGGACTTCATCCGCGAGTCGCTCAAGGACCTCTTGGCCCTGCAGGACAAGCAGGTCGGCGTCGACAACATCCAGCGCACCGTGGCGGAGTACTACAAGATCAAGCTGGCCGACCTGCTCTCCAAGCGCCGCTCGCGGTCGGTGGCGCGGCCGCGCCAGGTGGCCATGGCGCTCGCCAAGGAGCTGACCAATCACAGCCTGCCGGAGATCGGTGACGCCTTCGGCGGGCGTGATCACACCACGGTGCTGCATGCCTGTCGCAAGGTGCAGGCGCTGCAGGAGGAGAGCGCGGACATCCGTGAGGACTACAAGAACCTGCTGCGCCTGCTGACCAGCTAGGTGGCAGGTGCACAGCATCGGGGTCGTCACAGCTGACAGCCACCGCCAGACCCACCCCCTTCAGGAACAAGACGTGGAGCCGACCATGAAGTTTTCCATTTCCCGTGAAGCCCTGCTCCGGCCGCTGGCGCTGGTGGCCGGCGTGGTGGAGCGTCGCCAGACCCTGCCGGTGCTCTCCAACGTGCTGATCCAGGTCGATCCCGACCAGGTGGCGCTGACCGGAACCGATCTCGAGGTCGAGCTGATCGGGCGCACGGCGGCTTCCCAGGTCGAGGTGCCGGGTGCCGTGACGGTGCCGGCGCGCAAGCTGATGGACATCTGCAAGTCGCTGCCGGACCAGGCCGAGCTGCACTTCAGCCTGGAGGAGGGGCGCGCCGTGCTGCGCAGCGGCCGCTCGCGCTTCACGCTGTCGACCCTGCCGGTCGCCGAGTTTCCCAACATCGAGGATGCTCAGGGCGACGTCGAGCTCAGCCTGCCGCGCGGCACCCTCAAGCACCTTATCGACGCCACCGCCTTCGCCATGGCGCAGCAGGACGTGCGCTATTACCTCAACGGCATGCTGCTCGAGCTGCGCAGCAACCTGGTGCGCGCCGTGGCCACCGACGGCCATCGCCTGGCCGTCTGCTCGCGCCCCGTCGAAGTGGCGGTCGAGCCGCCGCGCAAGTTGATCGTGCCGCGCAAGGGGGTGCTCGAGCTGGTGCGTCTGCTCGACGACAGCGACGAGCCGGTCACGCTCACCCTGGGCAGCAGCCACGTGCGCGCCCACACCGGCAGCTTCACCTTCACCTCCAAGCTGGTGGACGGCAAGTTCCCCGACTACGAGCGCGTGGTGCCGCGCGGCGGCGACAAGGTGTTCATTGCCGACCGCGCCGAGCTGCGCCAGGTGCTGTCGCGCACTTCGATCCTCTCCAACGAGAAGTACCGTGGCGTGCGCCTGCACCTCGAGGAAGGCAACCTGCAGGTCATGGCCAACAACCCCGAACAGGAGGAGGCCGAGGAGAACGTCTCCGTCGAGTATGGCGGCGAGGGGCTCGAGATCGGCTTCAACGTCGGCTATCTCATCGACGTGCTCAACGTGGTGGGGGAGGATCGCATCCAGATGACGCTCTCCGACTCCAACAGCAGCGCGCTGATGGAGGAGCCCGGCGGCGGCGATGCGCTCTATGTCGTCATGCCCATGCGGCTGTGAGGGCACCCCTGAGCGAACGCCCCCTGCTCGCCGCCGGGCCCTGTTTTTGGCCCGGCATGCCCTGGTCGGCCCTGGACCCTGGCCATGCCCATTAGCGCCTTGTCCTTCAATGGGTTGCGAAACCTCGAACGGGTCGAGATCGAGCCGGTGCCGGGGATCAACCTGATCGTGGGCGCCAACGGCAGCGGCAAGACCAGTTTCCTGGAAGGCATCCACCTGCTGGGCCTGGGGCGCTCCTTCCGTACCCGGCACCTCAAGCACGTCATCGCCCATGACGCCGGGGCGATGACGTGCTTTGCCCGCCTCGCCGGCGACCCGCCGCTGTCCATCGGCCTGCGCCGCTCTCGCGATGCCGGTGAGCTGGAGCTGCGCATGGCCGGGGAGCGGGTGGCGCGCCTGGCCCAGCTGACCGAGGCGCTGCCGCTGCAGCTCGTCAACCCCGATGCCTTTCGACTGCTGGAAGGCCCGCCGGCGGGGCGGCGCGAATTCATCGACTGGGGTGTGTTTCACGTGAAACACGACTTCTTCGAGGCCTGGCGGCGCGCGCGGCGAGCCCTCAGGCATCGGAATGCGCTGCTCAGGCATGGTAGAATGGATGCTGACTCGCTGCTCGCCTGGGAGCAGGAGCTGGCCCACTGGGGCGAGCGCCTCGACGCCCTGCGCCACGACTGGATGGCGGCCTTTCTCCCCGTGTTTCAGGAGACCCTGGCCGGTCTGCTGAGCCTGCCGGAACTGACGCTACGCTATTCGCGCGGCTGGGATCGCCAGCGCGATCTGCGGGCGGTGCTGGAACAGGGGCGCGAGGTGGATCGCCAGATGGGGTTCACCCAGCAGGGCCCGCAGCGGGCCGACCTGCGCATCCGCCTGGGGCGTCATCCGGCGGTCGAGGTGCTGTCGCGCGGCCAGCAGAAGCTGGTGGTCAGCGCGCTCAAGCTGGCACAGGGGCGCCTGCTGGAACGTACTACGGGGCGGACCTGCCTCTATCTGGTGGATGATTTGCCGGCCGAGCTCGATGCCGAACATCGGCAGGTCTTTTGCCGGCTGCTGGAGTCGATGCGCTGTCAGGCGTTCGTCTCCAGCGTCGAACACGATGCCCTAGTGGGGCCCTGGTCGTCCCACACGCCGCTGGCGATGTTTCACGTGAAACAGGGCGCCGGCGGACGAGGGCGGCTGGTGCCACTCGGGCACGGACAGACTTCATGACGGAGCGGTCAATGAGCGAACAGGCTTACGACTCATCGAGCATCAAGGTTCTCAAGGGCCTGGACGCGGTACGCAAGCGTCCGGGCATGTACATCGGGGACACCGATGATGGAACCGGCCTACATCACATGGTGTTCGAGCTGGTGGACAACTCCATCGATGAAGCCTTGGCCGGCTACTGCAGCGAGATCCGCGTGATCATTCATCCCGACGAGTCGATCACCGTCAGCGACAACGGGCGCGGGGTCCCCACCGACATCCACCAGGAGGAGGGGGTCTCCGCCGCCGAGGTGATCATGACGGTGCTACACGCCGGCGGCAAGTTCGACGACAACTCCTACAAGGTGTCCGGTGGCCTGCACGGCGTCGGCGTCTCGGTGGTCAACGCCCTCTCCGAGGAGCTCAAACTGACGATCTGGCGTGCCGGGCAGGTGCATGAGCAGATCTACCGCCACGGCGTGCCTGAGGCCCCGCTGGCCGTGGTCGGCAAGACCGATAAGAGCGGCACGCGGGTCCACTTCAAGCCCTCGCCGGAGACCTTCCGCAACATCGAGTTCCACTACGACATCCTGGCTCGGCGGCTGCGCGAGCTGTCGTTCCTCAACTCGGGGGTGGCCATCCGCCTGATCGACGAGCGCACCGGCAAGGAGGAGCTGTTCCACTACGAGGGCGGCCTCAAGGCCTTCGTCGACCACCTCAACACCAACAAGACGGCGCTCAACCCCGTCTTCCATTTCAACGTGGAACGCGAGGACGGCGTCGGCGTCGAGGTGGCCATGCAGTGGAGCGACTCCTTCGCGGAGAACATCTTCTGCTACACCAACAACATCCCGCAGCGCGATGGCGGTACGCACCTGGCCGGGTTCCGCGCGGCGCTCACCCGCAGCCTCAACGGCTACATCGAGTCGGAGGGGCTGCTCAAGAAGGCCAAGATCAATACCTCCGGCGACGATGCCCGCGAGGGGCTCACGGCGATCATCTCGGTGAAGGTGCCCGATCCCAAGTTCTCCTCGCAGACCAAGGACAAGCTGGTCTCCTCCGAGGTGAAGACGGCGGTGGAGCAGGAGATGGGGCGTCAGTTCGCCGACTACCTGATCGAGCGGCCCAACGAGGCCAAGGCGATCGTCAACAAGATGCTCGACGCCGCGCGGGCGCGCGAGGCGGCACGCAAGGCGCGCGACATGACCCGCCGCAAGGGCGCGCTGGACATCGCCGGTCTGCCCGGCAAGCTGGCCGACTGCCAGGAAAAGGACCCCAGCCTCTCCGAGCTGTTTCTGGTGGAGGGCGACTCCGCCGGCGGCAGCGCCAAGCAAGGCCGCGATCGACGCACCCAGGCGATCCTGCCGCTCAAGGGCAAGATCCTCAACGTCGAGAAGGCGCGCTTCGACAAGATGCTCTCCTCGGCGGAGGTCGGTACCCTGATCACCGCCCTGGGCTGCGGCATCGGTCGCGAGGAGTTCAACCCCGACAAGCTGCGCTACCATTCGATCATCATCATGACCGACGCCGATGTCGATGGCTCGCACATCCGCACCCTGCTGCTGACCTTCTTCTTCCGGCAGATGTCGCAGCTGATCGAGCGCGGCCATGTCTTCATCGCCCAGCCGCCGCTCTACAAGATCAAGCGCGGCAAGCAGGAGAGCTACCTCAAGGACGAGCAGGCGATGCTCGACTACCTCACGGCCACGGCGATGGACGGGGCGCGTCTCTACGTCAATCCGGATGCCCCGGCCGTGACGGGCGCCCAGCTCGAGTCGCTGGTCAATCAGTACCGCGACGTCATGAAGCGCATCGACCGCTTGTCGCGC
Organism: Billgrantia azerbaijanica; assembly: GCA_004551485.1. GTDB lineage: Bacteria > Pseudomonadota > Gammaproteobacteria > Pseudomonadales > Halomonadaceae > Halomonas > Halomonas azerbaijanica. The sequence goes on from SBLD01000003.1 coordinate 151,921, forward strand.
GTCTACCCCAATGACGTGCTGCGCAAGGTGGTGCATGCCGCCGCGCTGGAAGGCGAGACGAGCCTCAAGGATCGCGTCACCATGCAGCGCTGGATCGACTACCTGCAGCGGGAGATGGACGCCCTGGTGGCCTACGAGGGGGGGCCGCGCTACACCTTCCGCCTCGAGGAAGACGCCGAGCGCGGCCTCTTCCTGCCCGCCGTCACCCTCACCGCGCACGGGGTGAGCACCGACTACGTGTGGGGCATCGATTTCTTTACCAGCGCCGATTACCGCGCCATGGCGGCACTGGGAGAGACCCTGGAGGGGCTGCTCGAGGAGGGCGCCTACGTGGCGCGCGGCGAGCGACAGAAGCCGGTGTCCTCCTTCTACGATGCCCTGGAGTGGCTGATGAACGAGGCGCAGCGGGGTCTCTCCATCCAGCGCTACAAGGGCCTGGGCGAGATGAACCCCGAACAGCTGTGGGAGACCACCATGAACCCCGAGACGCGCCGGCTGCTGCGCGTCTCCATCGAGGACGCGGTGGCCGCCGACATGATGTTCAATACCCTGATGGGCGACGAGGTGGAGCCGCGCCGCGACTTCATCGAGCGCAATGCACTGGTGGCCAACCTGGATATCTAGTCGACGCCACGGCGTGTTTCACGTGAAACACGTCATGCACCCACCGCGCGTCCCAGCAAGGGCCGGCAATCCGTTGCCGGCCCTTGTCGTTGATGCGGCCCGGTGTCCGCCTCGCCGGGCGTAGGTGGAAGGGTAGGGGAGAGGCCTTGTCACTTTTGCCCCACCACTCTGGCGGGATTGCCACCTACCCGGCGCGGCCCATCCCCCCTATCGTTCTCCTTGCAGCACCACACCAACAACTGCAAGGAGACCGTCACATGAAACGCTACATCATCGAACGCGAGATCGCCGGCGTGGGCCAGCTGGTTGGCGAGGAGCTGAAGGGCGCCGCCGCCACCTCCAACGCCGCGCTGGCCCAGCTGGGCGGCCAGGCGCAGTGGGTGGAGTCCTTCGTCACCGACGACAAGACCTTCTGTATCTACCTGGCGGAGGACGAAGAGACCGTGCGCGAACACGCGCGGCTCAGCGGCTTCCCCGCCAGTCGCATCACCCAGGTGCACCGCACCATCGATCCGCTGACGGCGCAGGGGTGACCGGGAAAGCCGGCCGGAGCGTGGCTCCGGCCGGCCATTGCCAAACGAGGGTGAGTAGGGGAGGAGCCTGCGATGACCATCGAGTCCGTGCCGGCCCGCTGCGGCCATGTCTGCTGGATCGACCTGGCCGCTCGCGATGCCGAGCGGGCGGCCGACTTCTATCGTGACCTGTTCGACTGGCGTGTCGATCATGAGCGCCTGGGGGGAGGAACCCTGCGGCGCCTGAGCCGCGACGGTGTCGACGTCGGCTCGCTTTATCAGCTGGGCGCACGACCACTGATGGCCGGCGCGCCCTCGCACTGGACGCCCTATGTGGCGGTGGCCGACCTCGCGGCCGCGTGCCAGCGCGCCGGCGAGCTGGGAGGGCGCGTGCTCGTGCGCGCCTTCGAGGTGCCGGGGGTGGCGCGGGTCGGACTGGTGCTGGACCCGGTTGGGGCTATGATCGGGTTATGGGAATCCCCTCCGTCCGGGGGATGAGAACGCGCCATGGCTACCACTCGGCCAGATACTGCCCGGGAAGCGAACGCAGCGGGGCCGCCGCGAAAGGTGCTCGAGGTGACCGTGGTGTTGCTGGGGGGCAATTTCGCCTCGACGGCCCTCGCCCCCATCGAGGTCTTCTATTCGGCAGGCCTGCTGTGGGCACAGCTGCACGCTGTCCACCCCGAGCCGCGCTTCCGGGTCACAGCCGCGTCGCTGGATGGCCGACCGGTCATGGCTGGCTATGGGGTGAGCCTCGCGCCCCAGGCCGCCCTGGTCGAGATCGAGCGGAGCGACCTGGTGATCGTGCCGGCCTCGGGGCTGGACCTCGATGGTCAGCTCAGGCGCTATCGCGCCCTCTACCCCTGGCTGCGTGAGCAGCACGCGTGGGGCAGCCATGTCGCCGGCATCTGCACCGGGACCGCCTACCTCGCCGAGGCGGGCCTGCTCGACGGGCGCCGCGCGACCACCCACTGGGCACTGGCGGACGCCTATCGCCGGCGCTACCCACAGGTGCGGTGGTGCCCCGAGCTGTTCATCACCGAAGAGCAGCGCGTGCTCTGCTCGGGCGGCGTCTTCGCCGCGGTGGACCTTAGCCTCTATCTGGTGGAGAAGTTCTGCGGGCGCGACGTCGCCCTGGAGTGCGCGCGCTCGCTGCTGGTCGACATGCCGCGAACCCATCAATCCGGCTATGCCCTGTTGCCGTTGTCGAGGCCCCACGACGACGAGCGCATCCGCGACGTGGAGCACTTCATGGCCCGCCATTGTGGCCGTGACCTGCCCGTCAAGCGGCTCTGTGCACAGGCGAACATGAGCGCGCGCACCTTCCTGCGGCGCTTCAAGGCCGCCACCGGCCGGCTGCCGGGCGAGTACCTGCAGCTGCAGCGGGTGGCCATCGCGCGGGAGAGGCTGGAGAACGGCGCCGAGTCGATCGCCGCCGTCGGGCGCGCGGTGGGCTATGCGGACGCGGCCTCGTTCCGCAAGGTGTTCCGGCGCGCCACGGGCATGACGCCGCTGGAGTACCGGCATCGCTTTGCGGGCGAAAGGCTGCCATCGCGGGCCGACGTGCCGGGGTAGGGATGGGCGCGGCCGACGGCCACGCGTCCTCCCTATCTCAGGGCTCGCACCTCGCATCGCTCTGGCCGGCGAGCAGCCAGTCGACGAATTGCGCCAGATCATCAAAGACTCGCGTCGTGCTGCCGGGCGCCGCTAGCTCGGGATGCTTGACCAGGGTGCGGTCGCCCTTGCCGGTACGGACCAGCACCGGGAGACAGCCCAGGGCTTCGCCGGCCTGCAGGTCGCGCAGGCTGTCGCCGACCATCCAACTCCCCTCCAGGCTCGCCAGTCCCAGGGCGTCACGGATCTGTTCGAGCAGGCCGGGCAGTGGCTTGCGGCAGCTGCAGCCGTCGTCCGGCCCGTGGGGGCAGACGGCGATGTGGGCGATCTCACCGCCAGCGTCGCACACCAGGGCGTGGAGGCGGCGGTGCATCGCGGCCAGGGTGGCCCCGTCGTAGTAGCCGCGGGCGATGCCCGACTGGTTGGTGGCCACGGCCACCGTCCAGCCGGCGCCCGAAAGGCGCGCGATGGCGGCGATGGCGGCGGGGTAGGGAACGAACTCGTCGAGCGTCTTGACGTAGTGGTCGGAGTCGCGGTTGATCACCCCGTCACGGTCGAGGATCACCAGGCGGTCGGCGGAAGGCATGTCGTGTCGAGGTCTCCGGCGGAGGGATTCGCATAGCGTGGCATGTTTCACGTGGAACATCATCGGCATGTGCTTGAACCTGCCGGTGTCGGTGTTTCACGTGAAACAGGCCGCAAAGCAAAGGCCGGCGCACGGCGCCGGCCCGAACTACCCCGTCATGGTCGGGTGATCACTGCTGCAGCAGGGCGATGTCGGCCACCTCGAGGAACAGTGCCTGCAGCGCGGCCAGCAGGGCCAGGCGGTTGGCGCGAATCGCCGGGTCGTCGGCCATGACCATCACCTCATCGAAGAAGCGGTCCACCGGTTCGCGCAGGCCGGCGAGAATGTCCAGGGCATCGCTGTAGCGCGCCTCGGCGAACAGCGGGGTGACCCGGTCCTGACAGGCGGCCAGCGCCTCGGCCAGGGCCTTCTCGGTGTCCTCCCCGAGCAGGCCAGCGTCGACCGCCGGCGAGACCTCGCCGCCCTGCTTGGCGAGGATGTTGGAGACCCGCTTGTTGGCGGCGGCCAGCGCCGCGGCCTCCTCGCGCCGGGCGAAGGTGTGCACGGCGCGCAGGCGACGGGCAAAGTCCAGCGGTCGGGTGACCGGCCGGGCGCGCACGGCCAGGTACACCTCGGCCTCGATCCCCTCGTCCTGAGCCCAGGCGCGGAAGCGGTCGAGCATGTAGCCGAGCACCTCGTCGACCAGCCCCTCGGCGTAGGGCAGCTCCTGATGCTGGGCGGCGGCCAGTTCCAGCAGCTCGCGCAGGTCGAGATCGAGCTCGCCCTTGACCAGGATGTTGAGCACGCCGATGGACGCCCGACGCAGGGCAAAGGGGTCCTTGGTGCCGGTGGGGCGCGCCCCGATGCCGAAGATACCGGTCAGGGTGTCTAGGCGGTCGGCGAGCGCCAGGGCGAGGCCGGTGCGCGTCGCGGGGATGGCATCGGCGGCGAAGCGCGGCAGGTACTGCTCCTCCAGGGCCTGGGCGACATCGGCGGGTTCGCCGTCGTGGGTGGCGTAGTAGCGCCCCATGATGCCCTGCAGCTCGGGGAACTCCAGCACCATCTCGGTGACCAGGTCGCACTTGGCGAGCTCGGCGGCGCGCCGTGCGTGGCCCATGTCGCCGCCGATCTGGCCGGCGATGAAGGCGGCCACGGCGGCGTTGCGGTGCGCCTTGTCGGCCAGGGAGCCGAGCTGCTGCTGGAAGAGCACGCTGGCGAGCCCCGGGATGCGCTCGGCCAGTGGCCGCTTGCGGTCGGTGTCAAAGAAGAAGGCCGCATCGGCCAGGCGCGGGCTGATCACCTTCTCGTTGCCGGCAATCACTTGCTGCGGGTCGCGGCTGTCGATGTTGGCGATGGTGATGAACAGCGGCTTGAGCCGCCCCTGATCATCGAGCAGGTGGAAGTACTTCTGGTTCGCCTTCATCGACGAAATCAGGCACTCGGGCGGCACCTCGAGGAAGCGTTCGTCGAAGCTGCCGGTGAGCGCCACCGGCCACTCCACCAGGCCACTGACCTCGGTGAGCAGCTCCTCGTCGATCACCGCGGTCGCCTCCTGCACCTCGGCTTCGGCCAGCACCTGCTCGCGGATGCGTTCGCGGCGCTGCTCGCGGTCGGCGAGAACCCAGGCACCCTCCAGGGCCGTCAGGTAGTCGTCGGCGTGGGCCAGTTCGAGTGACTCCGGGGCGTGGAAGCGGTGGCCGCGGGTGGTGCGCCCGGCCGGCAGGCCGAGCACCTCGGCGGCGACGACGTCACGGCCGTAGAGCATCACCAGCCAGTGCACCGGGCGGGTGAACTCGGTTCGCGAGGCCCCCCAGCGCATGTACTTGGGGACCGGCAGGGCGGCGATGGCCTTGTCGACGATGCCGGGCAGCAGCGCCGTGGTGGCCTCGCCCGGCTGCCGTTCGCGATAGCCGAGCCAGGTGCCCTTGGCGGTCTCCAGGTGGATCAGGTCGCCCACCTCGACGCCGCAGGAGCGGGCGAAGCCCTCGGCCGCCTTGGTCGGCTGGCCCTCCTTGAAGGCGGCGGCCAGCGCCGGGCCGCGCCGCTCGACCTCGCGGTCGGGCTGCTTGTCGGCCAGGTCACGGACCTGCACCGCCAGGCGACGCGGCGTGGCATAGGCGGTCACCGCGCCGAAGGCAATGTCGGCCTCGTCGAGGCCGCGACGGAGGCCGTCGGCCAGGGCGTCGGAGAGGGTGTCGATGGCCTGGGGCGGCAGTTCCTCGACGCCCAGTTCCAGCAGAAAGGTGGTGGCAGCCATGCTCAAGCGTCTCCCTGGTCGGTCAGCGTGTCTTCGGCGAGCAGCTCGCGGCGCAGCGCCTCGGGCGCCATGGGGAAGCCGGCCGCCCGGCGCGAGGCGTAGTAGGCGTGGGCCACGTCGCGGGCCATGGTACGCACGCGCAGGATGTAGCGCTGGCGCTCGGTGACCGAGATGGCGTGGCGGGCGTCGAGCAGGTTGAAGGTGTGCGAAGCCTTGAGCACCTGCTCGTAGGCGGGCAGCGGCAGGCTGGCCGCGAGCAGCTTGGCGCATTCCCGTTCCTGGTGGTCGAAGGCGGCGAACAGCGCCGGCACGTCGGCGTGCTCGAAGTTGTAGGCGGACTGCTCGCGCTCGTTCTGCAGGTAGACGTCGCCGTAGGTGACCCGGCTGCCGTCCGGCGCCACGGTCCACACCAGGTCGTAGACGCTGTCGACGTCCTGGAGGTACATGGCGATGCGCTCCAGGCCGTAGGTGAGCTCGCCGGTCACCGGGTAGCATTCGAGGCCACCGGCCTGCTGGAAGTAGGTGAACTGGGTCACCTCCATGCCATTGAGCCACACCTCCCAGCCCAGCCCCCAGGCACCGAGGGTGGGCGATTCCCAGTTGTCCTCGACGAAACGGATGTCATGCACCAGCGGGTCGAGGCCCAGGCGTTTCAGCGATCCGAGATAGAGTTCTTGCAGTTCCGCCGGGGAGGGCTTCATCACCACCTGGAACTGGTAGTAGTGCTGCAGGCGGTTGGGGTTCTCGCCGTAGCGGCCGTCGGTGGGGCGGCGCGAGGGCTGCACGTAGGCGGCGTTCCACGACTCGGGACCGATGGAGCGCAGGAAGGTGGCGGGGTGGAAGGTGCCGGCGCCGACTTCCATGTCCAGCGGCTGCAGCACCACGCAGCCCTGCTCGGCCCAGTACTGCTGCAGGGCCAGGATCAGGCCCTGGAAGGTCGTCACGTCCGGCGTCGACCCTGAGGCTGAGGTCGACGAAAGTGTCGAGAGAGTCATCGGAAAAGCACCGTTGGCCATGAATTCACTGGTCGTCAAGTATACAATCACAGCCACATCGGTTATAGGCGCAGGCCCAAGACAGTGGGGGTGTGGCAGTTGCCCATGGCGAGGGGCGCCAGGGCAGTCCGGAGAGGCGGTCATTTGCAGGGAGGGGCACAGCGCCTCCGGAAGGCCTGCCGCCGGATCAGCCCCGAGTGGTGTGGCTCTCCGCGATAACCCTGCCCTGAGACAGAGGATTCCCATGATCGTAGTGACAGGCGGAGCCGGCTTCATCGGCTCGAATCTGGTCAAGGCGCTCAACGCGCGCGGCCGCGACGACGTCCTGGTGGTCGACGACCTTTCCGACGGCACCAAGTTCGTCAACCTGGCGGACTGCACCCTCGGCGACTACCTGGACAAGGACGACTTCCGTGCCCGGGTGGAAGCGGTACTGCGCGGAGAGCCGTCGCGGCTGCCGCCCATCGAGGCGATCTTCCACGAAGGGGCCTGCTCCGACACCACCGAGTGGGACGGTCGCTTCATGCTCGACAACAACTTCGAGTACTCCAAGGTGCTGTTGCACTTCTGCCAGCGGGAGGGCATCCCCTTCCTCTACGCCTCCTCGGCGGCCACCTACGGCGGCAGCCAGGTGTTCCGCGAGGCACCGGAGTACGAGAAGCCGCTCAACGTCTACGGCTACTCCAAGCTGCTCTTCGACCAGTACGTGCGCACCCACTGGCGCGAGCTGACCGGCCAGGTGGTGGGGTTCCGCTACTTCAACGTCTACGGGCCCCGCGAGCAGCACAAGGGCAAGATGGCCAGCGTCGCCTACCACCACCACACCCAGGTGAGCGCCGGTGAGAACCTGCGCCTGTTCGGTGCCTGGGACGGCTATGAGGCCGGCATGCAGAGCCGCGACTTCGTCTACGTGGGCGACGTGGTGGACGTCAACCTGTGGTTCCTCGACCATCCCGACAAGTCCGGCATCTTCAACCTGGGCAGCGGCCGCGCCGAGCCGTTCAAGGCGATCGGCGAGGCGGTGATCGACTACTACGGCCGCGGGCGCATCGACTACATCGACTTCCCCGACGAGCTCAAGGGGCGCTACCAGAGCTACACCCGCGCCGACATCGCGCGACTGCGCGAGGCGGGCTACACGGCCGAGTTCCGTACCGTCGCCGAGGGCGTGCGCGACTACCTGGAGTGGCTGAATGGCTGATGCCCCGTCGGCGTCGCTGGGTTCCGGAGAGCGGATCCTGGTGGTCGGTCCCTCCTGGGTCGGCGACATGGTGATGGCGCAGAGCCTGCTGATGACCCTGAAGGCCCGCCATCCCGGCTGTCGCCTCGGCGTGGTGGCACCGGCCTGGTCGCAGCCGATCCTCGAACGGATGCCGGAAGTGGACGAGGTGGTGCCCCTGGCGGTGTCGCACGGCGAGTTCGGCTGGCAGGCGCGGCGCGCGGTGGCGCGACGGCTGCGCGGTCGCTTCGACCGGGCGCTCGTGCTGCCGCGCTCCTGGAAGGCGGCGCTGGTCCCCTTCCTCGCCCGCATTCCACGACGCACCGGCTTCACCGGCGAGCAGCGCTATGGGCTGCTCAACGACCGCCGCCGGCTCGACAAGACGGTGCTCGACCAGACCGTCAAGCGCTTCGTGGCGCTGGGGCTGCCGCCCGAGGCGGCGGCCCGCGGCGACTTCGCGATCCCGCGGCCGCGGCTCAGCGTGGATCCCGATAATCTCGTCGAGCAGCGCCTGGCGCTCGGCCTCTCGTCGCGGCCCGCCATCGGCCTGATGCCCGGTGCCGAATACGGCCCGGCCAAGCAGTGGCCGCTCGAGCACTTCCGTGAGCTGGCCGAGCGGCTCGTCGCCGAGGGCTTCGAGGTGCGGATACTGGGTGGGTCCAAGGACGTCGCGGCCGGGGAGACGATCGGCACCGGCCTGGCGCACGTCCACAACCTGTGCGGCAGGACGCGCCTGGCCGATGCCGTGGACCTGCTGGCCGACTGCCGGCAGGTGGTCACCAACGATTCCGGGCTGATGCACGTCGCCGCGGCCGTCGGCACCCGCGTGCAGGCGATCTACGGCTCCTCGTCGCCCGCCTACACGCCGCCGCTGACCGGCAACGCCGAAATCCACTATCTCGGCCTCGAGTGCTCCCCCTGTTTCGAACGGCACTGTCCGCTCGGCCACACCCACTGCCTCGTCAAGCTGGCGCCGGCGCGCCTGCTCCGGACGATCCTCGCCGCCGAGGGGGAGCTGCCGGAGAACCGCATCCCGACCCGCCGTTCCGGGTAGGCTATTGCATCTGCGGCGCGGGCTCGTCGGCAGCGTCCTTCGGGGTCTCCACCACCTGCTCCTGGGGCACGGCCGGCTCTTTCCGGCGCTGCGGTGGCGCCAGCCCCTCCCAGAGCCGCTGCTGCAGGGCCGTCTCCTCGCGCATGCGCGCATTGAGCGCTTCCTGGCCGTACTCCTCCACCAGCGTGGGTTCGCTCGACAGCAGGGAGACGCCGAGTCCCGCCCGGTGCCAGTCGATGGTGAACCCCATGGCCTCGAGCACGGTGGGGAAGACATCCATCATGGCCGCCGCCCGCTGGCGGCGCTCGTCCGGCACGTAGGGACCGAGCAGCATGAAGGTGTTCTCGCGCTCGCTCTGGATCAGCTGCTCCCAGGCGGAAACCCGCATGGTCAGGTGGTCGCTGACGATCACCACCAGGGTATTGTTCAGCAGTCCCTCCGCCTCGAGCCGCTCGAGCAGGTTGCGGGTCAGCCAGGCGGAACACTCGACGGAGTAGAGGATATCCTCGCCGTCGAACTCGCCCTGGCGCTCGCGGCAGCGCTGGGCAGGGTAGCCATAGGGGGCGTGGCCGGCCAGGCTCAGCGCGACGACCCCCCACGGCTGCCCCGTCGCGTCCAGTCGCCGGATCTCCTCGACGGTGAAGTCGTAGAGGGCGTCGTCGTAGAGGCCCCAGTCGTTGACGTACTCGGGGTTCTCCAGCTGCGGCTGCAGCTCTTCGCGGCCCAGCACCCGGTCGAAACCGTGGTCACGGTAGAAGACCCCCTTGCCGGCGAAGTCCGTGCTCGCCCCGCCGAGGTAGCTTAGCCGGTAACCGTGGGCCGAGAGCACGTCGCCCAGGCAGTCGACGCCGGGCACCACCTTGTCGAGCGGCTCGAGCTGGCTGTCGTGCAGCAGACCGGCCGGCATCAGCGGGGTGCCGCACTGGCTGGCGATCATCCCGGCCATGGTCCAGCCGGTGTTGTCGATCTGCTTGACCCCCTCGAAGACCAGCGCCTCATCGCCGATGGCCTCGAGGTCGGCGTAGGCGTCGCCGAAGCGTTCCTCGTCGCTGTAGGTCCGCTCGAGGCTCTCCAGGTAGAGCAGCAGCAGATTGGGGGGCGCGGGGGGAGCCTCGAGCACGACCGGGTCGACGTAGTGGCGATCCAGCCAGGCCCCGTCGTCGGTGACGATGGCGGCACCGCGCTGGGTGATCCCGTAGAGCAGCGGATTGCTGGCTAGCAGCACCAGCGCCAGGAGGTGTTCGATCCGCTGCCAGCGCCCGTCGTGCCGGACGAGCCAGGTGAAGCTCGCCAGCAGGGCGATCATCGCCAAGGTGTAGCCGATGGCCGCAAGGCTGCGGCTGATGCCGCCGTGCCCCTGCATGCCGGCCTGGAGGTGGAAGAAGATGGCGCCCAGGTCGACCTCGCCGAAGCTGTTGGCCAGGTAGATGTAGAGCCCCCAGAGGGCGATGGGCAGCAGTGACCAGGGCCAGCCGCGCCGGGACGGAGGCGACGACGCCCCCCAGCGGAAGGTATGGGCAAGCCACAGCCAGCCTGCCGCGATCGGCACCATCAGCCAGCCTGGCAGCAGGGCCACGGCGAGAATGGCATGGCCCAACCACAGACCGATGACCAGTAGCGCCCCCCACCGCAGTGGCCGGGCGGGGGCGGGAAGAGAGGGGTTTGGCATGCGGTGGAAAACGTCAGCGAGGATTCCGTACCAGCTTAGCAAGGGAGGGGCACCGAGTAGACCCTTGCCCTTCGTGTCATGCGGGTTGGATTACCTGCGTCGCCCTTCATTCTCGTGGAGTTCATTCAGCTTGGCGTACTTCATGTAGGCGTGAAAGGCCGTCGTCATGGCGACGGTCATGCCATCGCCCCCCTGCAGCAGGCCGCCCTTGAACACCAGTTTGCGGATCACGGCGCTCAAGGCATGCAGGGCTGGGCGCCATGGCGAGGGTTGGATGCCCTTGTCCTTCATGGCCCAGGCATCGCGGGTCGACAGCTGATCGATACGCTGGATCCAGTCCGAGAGGCTGGCATAGGTGAAATGGCAAATGTGCGCACCGGTACTCTCGCACCGGGGAGCCCGGACCGATGAGTGCGCTTTCTTGGGAAGGTAGCCGGCCGTCGTCCGATTGTAGAGCCGCACCACCTCATCCGGGTAGAAGCCCGCCGCCTTGATCCAGTGCCTGCCACAGAAGTTGCGCCGCCGGAAGCCGTAGGCAATGGAGGGATCCTCCAGCGTCAGCGCTTTGATGGCGGCGACGGCATCGTCGTCGAGACGCTCGTCGGCATCCAGGGCCAGGATCCAGTCATGGGCCGCATGGGGCACCCCATGGGCCTTCTGGGGACCATCGCCGAGGTATTCCTGGCGCAGGACCTTGGCGCCCTTTTCCTTGGCAATGGATACCGTGTCGTCCTGACTGAAGGAGTCGACGACGATGACTTCGCTGCACACCTGCTGGAGCGAGTCGATGCACTCGGCAATCCGGTCTGCTTCGTTCAGGGTGATGACGATGCCGGAAATGGGCTTCATACGGCAGAACCTCTGGCGGTCCGGGACAGGAGGTGAGTCGTGATGCTGGCGGCGGCTGAGCCCAGATCGATGCTCGCCATGTCGTGGGCGTCGGCGTCGGAGGGTGGGCAGAAGGCCAGCCGGCGGTCGTCGGCGTTGCAGGTCTGCCAGCGCAACGGCGTGGCCGAGCGCCGCGACGGGTAGAAGCCGGCGGTGGGGCGGTTGAGGCAGCCGGCGACGTGCAGCGGGCCGGTGGAACCAGCGATCACCAGGTCGGCCGCCGCCAGGCTCAGGGCGAAATCGTCCAGCGCCGGGCGTGGCGGCAGATGCACGGCCGAGAGGCCGGTGTCGGCGAGTGGGCGGCGGATCGCCTCGGCCGTGGCCTCCTCGCCGGGTCCCGCCGTCAACACCCAGTGGGGGTGGGGCGCTGCGTCGCCCAGGCGAGCCACGATGCCGGTCACCAGCGCTGCGTACCGCTCTGGGGCGAGATTGACGGCCGAGCCGCCGCTGCCGCCGTGCACGAAGCACCAGGGACGCGCGGGGTCGAGGTCGAGCTCCGCGGCGATGCGCGTGCGCTGCGCCTCGCGGGTGCCCGCCGCCAGGGGCCAGTAGGGAGGCGCCGGGCGGGCCGTCAGGCGGCAGCCCAGGGCATCGAGCAGGGCCTCGGCCAGCTCGAGGTTGTAGCGGTACTCGGGCTTGGCCGAGCGCGAGCGGCGCTGCACGATGCGCCGGTTGTAGAAGAGCTGCGCCCACTTGGTGGCCGGGGCGAGGCGCAGGGGAATGCCGGCCCGCCAGCCCAGCCAGCCGACGCGCGGCGTGGAGAAGAGCGTCAGCAGGGCGTCGAAGCGCCCCGCGCGCAGGCGATCCAGCAGCCGTTGCTGGTCGGCGCGACCGGCCGCGTCGCCGGGGTCGAGGATCACCTCGTCGACCCAGGGGCAGAGACGCGCCAGGGGCGCCGTGTAGGCCGGCACCAGCACGCTGACGTGCGGGGCGGGCTCGGCGGCCTTGAGGCAGGCCAGCGCCGGCCAGGCCAGCATGAAGTCGCCGAGCTTGTCGTTGCGGACCACCAGGACGCGTTGCCGGTCGTGGGGTGCCATGGTCGAAGTCATCCGGGCTCCCGCGCCCCGTCACCGGAAAGGAGGCAGCCCTTGTCGCGCAAGGTCCTGCACGTCTGTCTCTCGAACGGCTGGGGCGGTCTGGAAATGTATCCGTCGCGCATTATACCCGAGCTCAGCCGCCAGCAGTGGGCGGCTCCCGGGGGCGGAAAGCTTCCGGGAAGCCGGGGTCGGGCCGGTGGCCTGGGCGATCTACGCGCATCCGGCGGCTCCAGCCTGCGTGTCATGTCCGGGATCTGGTGGCGGAGTATGGCGCCGCCTAGGAGGGCTGGACCAGGGCGTCGTAGCCGCGGCGCAGCGGTGCCATCGCCGCCGTCGCCTCGAGCTTGGCCAGCGAGCGTGCCAGGCGGGCCAGGTTGCGCTCGTGCCAGCGCCCCGGGCGGCGTAGCCGGCAGCGGTCGAGGTCGATCAGCCACACCCGGCCGACCGGATCGACGAGCAGGTTGCGGGCGTTGAGGTCGACGTGGTCGAGACCGGCGTCATGGAAGCGGCGGATGGTGGCGCCAACGCGGTGCAGCAGGGCCTCGTCGGCCTCTCCCGCGGCGAGCAGTTCGGCCAGGGCGCGGGCACCGGGAATCCGCACGGTGAGCAGGGCCGCCTCGTAGGTGGGGCCGTGGCGGGTGACGCCGGCAGCCACCGGCCGGGGCACCGGCAGGCCGCGTTCGTGGAGGGTCGCGGTGAGGCGCAGCTCACGGAAGGCGCGGGTGCGCGAATCCCCGGTCCACAGGTAGCGGCGTTCGCTCAGCCGGGCGATCATACCGCCGCGCCGGTAGGGCCGCAGCACCCACTGTGCGTCACCGGCGTCGAGGAAGAGGCTGGCGCCGCGTCCCGGCGCCTCGCCCACTACCAGCCCCTTCCGACGCCAGGCATCGGGATCGAACAGGCCGGGGCCGATTTGTGGCGCCGCGTCGGCGTCCCATACACTGTGCGCATCATATAGAATGACACTTTTTCCGGTCCGACACGTTGCCAAGCGCATGAAGCATCCTCTGCCTGCCGAGCCTCGCCACATCGGCGTTCTCCGCCTCTCCGCCCTGGGCGATGTCTGCAACCTGGTGCCCACCGTCCGGGCGCTGCAGCGCCAGTGGCCCGAGGCGCGGATCACCTGGATCATCGGCAAGGCGGAACACAGTCTACTGGCGGGGCTTTCCGGGGTCGAGTTCGTCGTCTACGACAAGGCCACGGGCCTCGCCGGCATGCGCGCGCTGTGGCGGGAGCTGGCCGACACGCGCTTCGACGTGCTGCTGCACATGCAGCAGGCGCTGCGCGCCAGCGCGCTCTGCCTGGGACTCAACGCCGACGTCCGGGTCGGCTACGACAAGGCGCGCGCCAAGGACGCCCAGCACTGGTTCACCCATCGCCAGCTGGCGCCGCACCCGCGCGCCCACGTGCTGGAGTCCTTCCTCGACTTCGCCCGGCTGCTCGGCGTCGAGGACCTGTCGCTCGCCTGGGACCTGCCGGTGCCGGAGCGCGCGGTGGCCGAAGCCGCCCAGCTTGCCGGTGACGCCCCCTACCTGCTGCTCAGCCCCTGCGCCAACCCACGGCTGCGCAACTTCCGCAACTGGTCCGCCGAGGGCTACGCGGCGGTGATCGAGCACGCCTGGGCTCAGCACGGCCTGCGCGCGCTGCTCACCGGCGGCGGCAGCACCGCGGAGCGCGAGATGGGCAGCCGCATCGCCGCCTTGTGCCGCCCCGAGGCGGTGGTCGACGCCATCGGCCGCTCCTCGCTCAAGGGGCTGTTGGCGCTGATCCGCGGCGCGCGTGCCGTGGTGGCCCCCGACTCGGGCCCGGTGCACATGGCCAACGCCCTGGGCACGCCGGTGGTCGGCCTCTACGCCACCACCAACCCGGAGCGCGCCGCGCCCTACCGCTGGCGCGAATGGGTGGTCAATCGCTACCCGGACGCCGTGCGCACCTACCTCCACAAGGACCCGGAGGCGATTCCCTGGGGCCAGCGGGTGCGCCATCCCGATGCCATGTCGCTGATCCGCGCCGAGGACGTGATTGCCCAGCTGGAGCGCCTGCTGGCGCGACCGGCGCCACGAGAGGAAACGGAGACCCCCGATGAAGCTTGACCTGACCGCGCTGGAACAGGCGCACGTGCTGGTGGTGGGCGACGTGATGCTCGACCGCTACTGGCATGGTGGCACCTCGCGCATCTCGCCGGAGGCGCCGGTGCCGGTGGTGCGGGTGGAGGAGACCGAGGACCGCCCCGGCGGCGCCGCCAACGTGGCCCTCAACATCGCCGCCCTGGGCGGTCAGGCGTCGCTGGCCGGCCTGGTGGGCGACGATGCCCATGCCGACGAGCTCGTCAGGCAGCTGGAGGGCAGCGAAGTGGACACTCACCTTACGCGTCGCCATGGCTTGCCGACGATCACCAAGCTGCGGGTGATGAGTCGCAACCAGCAGTTGATCCGCCTCGACTTCGAGGAGGGGCCTGGCGCGATGGACACCGGCGAATTGCTGGAGCGGGTCGCGGTGGCGTTGCCCGCCGCCGACCTGGTGATCCTCTCCGACTACGGCAAGGGCACCCTGGGCCGGGTCGAAGCGTTGATCGAGACGGTGCGGGCCGCCGGCAAGCGGGTGTTGATCGACCCCAAGGGCGGCGACTTCACCAAGTATCGCGGCGCCAGCGTGATCACCCCCAACCTCGCCGAGTTCGAGGCGGTGGTGGGCCCCTGCCGCAGCGACGCCGAACTCGCCGCCAAGGGCGAGGCGCTGCGCGCCGAGCTCGCCCTCGAAGCGCTACTGATCACGCGCAGCGAGAAGGGCATGACGCTGATCCGCGAGGGCCACGAGCCGCTGCACCTGCCGACCCGGGCCCGCGAGGTCTACGACGTCACCGGCGCCGGCGACACCGTGATCGGCGTGCTGGGTCTGGCGCTCGCCGCCGGCCACGCCTTTCCCGAGGCGATGACGCTGGCCAACCTCGCCGCCGGCCTGGTGGTGGCCAAGCCCGGCACCGCGACGCTCTCCATCGCCGAACTCTACACCGCCCTGCACGGCGACAAGCTGGCCGAGTTCGGCATGATCGGTGAAGCGCCGCTCGTCGAGGCGGTGCGCGCCGCCCAGGCCCGCGGCGAGCGGGTGGTGATGACCAACGGCTGCTTCGACATCCTCCATGCCGGCCACGTGGCCTACCTGGAGCACGCTCGCCGGCTCGGCGACCGGCTGATCGTGGCGGTCAACGACGATGCCTCGGTGGCCCGCCTCAAGGGACCCAAGCGGCCCATCAACCCGCTGGTGCGGCGCATGCAGGTGCTCGCCGGCCTCGGCGCCGTGGACTGGGTGGTGCCCTTCGCCGAGGATACCCCGGTACGGTTGATCGAGGCAGTGCTGCCCGACGTGCTGGTCAAGGGCGGCGACTACCGTCCCGAGGCGATCGCCGGCGGCGAGGCCGTGCGCGCCGCGGGCGGTGAGGTCAGGGTGCTGGGCTTCGAGGACGGGGTCTCCACCACGGCGATGATATCGACCATCCTCGACCGCGAGCAATGAGCCGGGGCGCGCGTCGCGGGGCGCGCTGCCTCTACTCGGCGGCCCTCTACCTGCTTTCACCGCTGATCTGGCAACGGGTGTGGCGTGAGCAACTACCCACTCACCCACGCCGGGAGCGGCTCGGCCTGATTGCCCCCGCCCCCGCGGGCGAGCGCCGGATCTGGCTGCACTGCGCCTCCGTCGGTGAGGTGCAGGCGGCGCGCCCGCTGATCGCGGCGCTGCGCGAGCGCTACCCGCACCACCGCCTCGTCGTCACCACCATGACCGCCACTGGCGCCGAGCGGGTGGCGGCGCTCGCCCGAGAGCCCGCGGCAACCGGGTGCGATCGCAACGTGAGCCATCACTTCGTGCCGCTCGACTTCCCCGGTGCGGCGCGGCGCTTCCTCGCCCGGCTGCGTCCCGAGCTGGCCCTCGTCTTCGAGACCGAGCTGTGGCCCAACCTGCTCGCCGCCTGCGCGCGGGTCGGGGTGCCGGTGGCGGTGGTCAATGGGCGCCTCTCGCCGCGCGCCTTCCGTCGCTACCGGCGCATCCGGCCGCTGCTCGCCGGGGCACTCGCCCAGGTCGCCTGGCTGGCCGCCAAGTCGCGCCCCGATGCCGAGCGCTTCCGCGCGCTCGGCATGCCGGCGGGGCGCACCACGGTGGTCGGCTCGCTCAAGTACGACCTGGCGGTGTCGGCGGAGGTCCTGGCCGCGAGCCAGCAGCTATGTCGGGTGCTGGGCCCGCGCCCAGTGTGGATCGCGGGCTCGACGCACCCCGGCGAGGAGGCGCTCCTGCTGGCCGCCCATGCCCGGCTGCGCCGGCACTACCCCGAGGCCCTGCTGATCCTGGTGCCGCGCCACCCGCAGCGCTTCGACGCCGTGGCGGCGCTGTGCCGCGAGCATGACCTGCCGCTGGCCCGGCGCTCGCAGGGCGAGTGGCCCGATGCCCGCACCGCCGTCTACCTGGGCGACACCATGGGCGAGCTGCTCACCCTCTACGGGGCGGCAGACCTCGCCTTCGTGGGCGGCAGCCTGGTGCCTATCGGCGGTCACAACCTGCTGGAGCCCGCCGCCATGGGGGTGCCGGTGCTCAGCGGCCCCTGGCTTGCCAACTTTGCCGATGTCGCCGAGACGCTGCGCGAGGCGTCGGCGCTGGTGGAGGTCGCCGACGGCGAGGCCCTGAGCGAAATGCTGCGGCGGCTGTTCGACGACGAGCCGGAGCGCCACCGCCTGGCCGAAGCCGGCCAGGCGGTGGTGGCGGCCAACCGTGGGGCGCTCGCTCGTACCATCGAGGGCTTAAAGGCGCTGCTTCCCGGTTGAGTGAGTGGTCACTCACGGTTACTGCGGGGTGAGACGCTCCACGCCCTGGTCGGTGCCGAGCAGCAGGACGTCGGCGCCGCGGGCGGCGAAGAGCCCGTTGGTGACCACGCCGACGATGCCGTTGAGGCGCGCTTCCATGGCCACCGGGTCGTCGATCGGGAACTCGAAGCAGTCGAGGATCTGGTTGCCGTTGTCGGTGACCACGCCCTCGCGGTAGACGGGGTCGGCGCCCAGCTTGACCAGTTCGCGGGCCACGTAGGAGCGCGCCATGGGGATCACCTCCACGGGCAGCGGGAAGTTGCCGAGGCGTTCGACGCGCTTGGAGGCATCGGCGATGCAGATGAAGCGCTGGGAGCAGGCGGCGACGATCTTCTCGCGGGTGAGCGCCCCGCCGCCGCCCTTGATCATGTGAAGGTGAGCGTTCACTTCGTCGGCGCCGTCGATGTAGAAGGGCAGGGTGCCGACGCTGTTGAGTTCGAGGACGTCGATGCCGTGGTCGCGCAGGCGCTTCGCGCTGGCCTCGGAGCTGGCCACGGCGCCGGCGAAGTCGAGACGCAGCTCGGCCAGGCGGTCGATGAAGCGGCTGGCCGTCGAGCCGGTGCCGATGCCGAGCACGGTGTCGCGCGCGAGGTGTGGGCGGATCTCGTCGATGGCGGCAGCGGCCACGGCGTCCTTCAGTTCGTCCTGGGTCATGTCATGCTCGCTGTTGGTGGGTAATCGAGTGCGGCGCCATTATAGGCCAGAAGAGCCGCCGCTGCCGGGCGCCGTCTGGACGCCGGGCCCGCCGGGATGCTACCAATAGGGGTTTTCCGTGTGGCGCTCACGCCACCTTCTGCGCTACCTCTCTGGGACATCAGGATGCTCGAAGCCACCGTCAAGAAGATTCTCCAGGCCCGGGTCTACGAAGCCGCCCGGGAAACGCCGATCTCCCCGGCCCCCTTCCTGTCACGTCGCTTCCACAACCAGATCCTGATCAAGCGCGAGGACCTGCAGCCGGTCCACTCCTTCAAGATCCGCGGTGCCTACAACAAGATGGCCCAGCTCAGCGACGAGCAGAAGGCCAAGGGCGTGATCGCCGCCTCGGCGGGCAACCATGCCCAGGGGCTGGCCATGGCGGCCAAGCAGATGGGCGTCAAGGCGGTGATCGTCATGCCGCGCATCACGCCGGACATCAAGGTCCAGGCGGTACGTGCCCGCGGCGCCAAGGTGGTGCTCAAGGGCGATGCCTTTTCGGCGGCCGCCGAGCACGCCCAGGCGCTGATCCGCGAGCACGGCTACACCTACATCCCGCCCTTCGACGATATCGACGTGATCGCCGGGCAAGGCACCATCGGCATGGAGATCCTCCACCAGCACAGCGGCGCCCTGGATGCCATCTTCGTGCCGGTGGGCGGCGGTGGCCTGATCGCCGGGGTCGCCGCCTACGTCAAGTACCTGCGCCCCGATATCAAGGTAATCGGCGTCGAGGCCGAGGACAGCGCCTGCCTGAAGGCGGCGCTGGCCGCCGGCGAGCGGGTGGTGCTCGACCAGGTCGGCGTCTTTGCCGAGGGCGTGGCGGTGGCGCAGATCGGCGAGGTGCCCTTCGCCATCGCGCGCGAGCTGGTCGATGACGTGATCACCGTCACCACCGACGAGATGTGCGCGGCGGTCAAGGACATCTTCGACGATACCCGCGCCGTCTCCGAGACTTCCGGGGCGCTGTCGCTGGCCGGCCTCAAGAAGTACATCCAGCAGACCGGCGTCGAGGGGCAGACGCTGCTGTGCATCAACTCCGGTGCCAACACCAACTTCGATCGCCTGCAGCACATCGCCGAACGCACCGAGCTCGGCGAGCAGCGCGAGGCGATCCTCGCCGTGACCATCCCCGAGCGCCCGGGCAGCTTCAAGAAGTTCTGCAAGACCGTCGGCAAGCGCATGGTCACCGAGTTCAACTACCGCTACGCCGACCCGGAGGCCGCGCACATCTTCGTCGGCGTGCAGGTCAAGCCGGGTGGCGACGACCGCCAGGCGGTGATCGACAAGCTGCGCGAGGCTGGCTACCCGGTGGAGGATCTCACCGACAACGAGCTGGCCAAGCTGCACATTCGCCACCTCGGCGGCGGGCGGCCCAAGGCGCAGTTCGCCGAGGAGGTCTACCGCTTCGAGTTCCCCGAGCGTCCCGGGGCACTGATGAACTTCCTCACCCACCTGCCCCAGAACTGGAACATCTCGCTGTTCCACTACCGCAACCACGGCGCCGCCTACGGTCGCGTGCTGGTGGGCATGCAGGTTCCCAACGGCGACCGCGAACACGTCGAGGAGTACTTCGACGCCATCGGCTATCGCTACTGGAAGGAGACCGACAACTCGGCCTATCGTCTGTTCATGGCTTGATGGGTGAACGCTGACTCACGGCAAAAGGCTGAAATGGCGCGCCTTTCGTGGAGTGATTGGCGCCTGAGAGCGGTTGTCAGAACGCCTCGCCGCCCCCTATAGTCGACGCTGATCCTGGCCATCCAGGAGGGATGGTGCCAGGAGAGAATCGTCACGTGGGGACATGAGCAGGGAGTCAGCAATGAAGCGAAAGCCCGATCTGGTCATGGCACTGGTGCTGACCTTCGGCATCGGCGTCGTGGTGACGGGGTATGCCCAGGCGCTGGCGGGCGGTTGAGCCGGCAAGCAGTGCCATGACCAGAAGTGCAGGATGAACGGGCCGCTGCCGACAGGCAGCGGCCCGTTCGCGTATTCAGGGGCGCACCACCCGGGCGTCGCTGACGATGGCGTCGAGCGGCACGTCCCAGGGGGCGGCCGGCAGCCGCTCCACGCGCTGGCATTCATGGGCCAGACCGATCAGCGTCGGACGTGGGCCGCTGCGTCGGGTGAAGGCCAGGCTGCGGTCGTAGAAGCCGCCACCCATGCCCAGACGCTGGCCGCGGGCATCGAAACCCACCAGCGGCAGCAGGATCAAGTCCAGCGCCCAGGTCGCCAGGCGTCGGGCGCGGTGGGCACCGTGGCGCGTCTCGGGCTCGGGGATGCCGAAGCGGTTGCGCACCATGGGCGTGTCCCGGTGGTAGTGCACGAACCACAGGGCGTTGTGCGACAGCGGCTTGAGCACTGGCAGGTAGACGCGGGCATTACGCTGCGCCAGCCAGGGCATCAGCGGCTGGGGGTCGATCTCGCCGTCGTTGGGCAGGTAGAGCGCCACGCGGCGGGCGCGCCGTACCTCGGGCAGCCGGCGCAAGCGGCGGCACAGGGCCAGGGCGGCCTGGCGCTGCTGACGCGCGTCGAGGGCGAGGCGGCGGCGGCGCAGCGCCCGACGTAGCTGTCGACGCCCGTCGACGGAATCGGCATCGATCGTGGAAAGCAAGGAAGAGTGCTGCATGAGGCGGTGAGGTTCCCCAGAGTGCCGCTGTCGTTTTGGCCCTTGAACCCTTGGTTCAAGGTGGGTGGCCGCAGCCGAACCGTCAGGCTTTCCGTCGCACGGACATGCACACGGGTCCGGCTAGCTGTTGGCCGCCCTGGGTATTGCGCATAGGCTCGAGGGACTAGAACGACTGGCCAACACCCCAGGGAACAATTTCATCGTATCAGAGCTGGCTGGCCCGTCCAATCTCGGAACCGGTTTACGATCTGCTGCGCTCGGCCAGGCGTCGGTGGAAAATGGCTCGCTCGCGACGCGCGTAACGCGTAAACCGGTTCTCATTCCTGCGGCGTGCGGGGCGGCTGACCGGCATCCGCCACGGCCTGCTCCAGGCGTTCGCCGAGGCGGTCCAGCGCCTGCTCGCCGCTGCGCCGCTCCTCCAGCGTTTCGAGCAGCTCGTGGGT
Organism: Billgrantia azerbaijanica; assembly: GCA_004551485.1. GTDB lineage: Bacteria > Pseudomonadota > Gammaproteobacteria > Pseudomonadales > Halomonadaceae > Halomonas > Halomonas azerbaijanica. Next base: position 172,970 of record SBLD01000003.1, read on the forward strand.
GATGTTGAGCGCCGCCATGATGGCGATGCGTTCGTTGCCGAGCAGCGAGTTCTGGGCATGGATGCCGTGCATGGCGCGGTCGAGATAGCGGGCGGCGCGCTCGAGCTTGGTCTCCTCGCCCGGGTTGCAGGCGATGGTGTAGGGGCGGCCCAGCAGGGTGATCTCGGTGGTCGGTCGGGGGGCGTCGCTCATGGCAGGCTCCGGTGTCGGCGGGTCGGCCCGATGCGGTAACATCCCGACTATCAGGACGGGGTTTTCGGCAAGCGATCACTATAAGAGAGCCCCTTGCGACCGGTCAACGGGCCGACTGGCTCCGTTCCCGCCTGCTTTGCCATCCCCACCATCCACGTCAACCAGGAATCCGTCATGTCCCCCATTGACGAACGCTCCGACTTCTCGACCATCGCCGACTTGTTCCTGCTGCACGGGAGCATGCAGTCGCCGGCCTTCCTCGACGGCCGGCTGTGTGCCGCCCTGGCACTGCACGACCTGGGCGGCGAAGCCTGGCTCGAGACCGTCTGTCTGGGGCTCGGCGTCGAGCAGCCCCGTGACCGTGACAGCGCCGAGACACTGCTCGCCTGGCGCCGCCACACCCTGGCGGCGCTCGCCGACAGCGCGCTGGACTACGAGCCGCTGCTGCCCGACGAACTCTACTCCCTGGCCGAGCGGGCGCGCGGGCTCAGCGAGTGGACCCAGGGCTTCCTCGAGGTGATCGAGGAGATCGGCGAGACGCCCCGCGAGCGTTGGTCCCCGGCCCTGGTCGAGGCCATTGAGGACCTCGCGACGCTGGCGACCATGGAGACCGACATCGACGACAGCGCCGAGAACGAGAACGACCTCTTCGCCCTCACCGAGCACGCGCGCATGGCGGCCATGCTGCTCTACACCGAGCAGCACCCCGGCCGGCCCCAGGTCGAGCGCCCCGACGCCCCCGATACCCGCCACTGACTGTCCGAGGAGTGCCATGCCTGCCCAGGAGATGCCCATGCTGCCCGACCGGCTGCCCCGCCCCGCCCCCGTCGACAACACCGAGTACCGTGCCCGCCGTGCGGCGCTGATGGCCGCGCTGCCCGCCGACAGTGCCGTGCTGCTGCCTTCCGCCGCGCTGGTCACCCGCTCCCGGGACAGCGAGTTCCCCTTCCGCCAGTCCAGCGACTTCCACTACCTGACCGGCTTCCCCGAGCCCGACGCCCTGCTGCTGCTGCTGCCGGGGCGCGCCGAGGGCGAGAGCGTACTGTTCTGCCAGGACCGCAACCCGGCCCGCGAGACCTGGACCGGCATCCGCCTGGGCGCCGAGGGCGCGGTCCGCGAGCACGGCCTCGACCAGGCCTTCGAGAACGCCGAGCGCGAAGCGCGCCTCGACGAGCTGCTCGACGGCCGCTCCATCCTCTACCTGCCGCTCGACGACGGCGACGCGCTGGCTCTCGCCCAGGCGGTGCGCGACCGCCTGGCGAGCCGGGCGCGCCGCGGGGCGCGCCCGCCGCACGGCTTCGCCGACCTGGCCCCGCACCTTCACGAGCAGCGGCTGATCAAGAGCGAGGCGGAACTCGCCCTGTTGCGCCATGCCGGCGCCGTCTCCGCCCGCGCCCACCGGCGCGCCATGCGGGTCGCCCGGCCCGGCCTCGCCGAGTACCACCTGCAGGCCGAGCTGGAGCACGAGTTCCGCTGGCAGGGCGGCAGCGGCCCGGCCTACGCCAGCATCGTCGGTGGCGGCGCCAATGCCTGTGTGCTGCACTACGTGGAAAACAGCGCGCCCCTGCGCGACGGCGAGCTGGTGCTGATCGATGCCGGGGCGGAGTTCGACCTCTACGCCGGCGACATCACTCGCACCTTCCCGGTGAGCGGCCGCTTCGGCGAGGCGCAGCGCGCCCTCTACGAGGTGGTGCTGGCGGCCCAGGAGCGCGCCGTGGCCGCGGTCGAGCCGGGAGCGACGCTGGCGGCGATCCACGATGGCGTGGTGCGCGACCTCACCGCCGGGCTGATCCGCCTGGGGCTGCTCGAGGGCGAGCTGGCCGCGCGTCTCGACGACGAGAGCGTGAAGCGCTTTTACCCGCACTCCACCTCCCACTGGCTGGGACTGGACGTGCACGACGTCGGTGCCTATCGCCGCGACGGCGAATCCCGCCCGCTCGCCCCCGGCATGGTGCTCACCGTCGAGCCGGGGCTCTACGTGCCCGCCGATGACGACATCCCCCCGCCCTTCCGCGGCATCGGCATCCGCATCGAGGATGACGTCGCCGTGACCGCCGAGGGACATGAGGTGCTGACTGCCGATGTGCCCAAGCGGGTGGCGGAAATCGAGGCGCTGATGGTCAATCAATGATCGGTCGCCGGGGACGGCAATATGGCTTTATGTAATTTACGTTACGCAATACGGAGGATTGCCCATGGCCGAGGCTGAGGCACAGGGCGTGGATATCGCCATCGTCGGCGGCGGGCTGGTCGGGGCGAGTCTCGCCGGTGCCCTGGCGCCGCTGATCGCGCGCCACGACCTGCGCGTGGCGGTGATCGAGGCCGCCCCCATGCTGGATGCCGCCCAAGCGCCCTGGCAGCCGAGCTTCGATGCGCGCGCCAGCGCCATCGCCGCGGGTTCCGCGGAGCGCTTTCGCGCCATGGGGGTGTGGGAGACCATGGTCGAGCAGGCGGCACCGATCCGCCGAATCCACGTCAGCGAGCGGGGGCGGCTCGGCGCCACGCGCCTCGCCGCCGATGAGCTGGGCCAGGCGGCGCTGGGTCACGTGGTGCCCAATGCCTGGATGGGGCGCGTGCTGCACCGCCGCCTGACCGAGCTGCCGCTGGCCTGGCACTGCCCGGCGACTGTCGAGGCGATCGTGCCGCGGCCCAGTGGGCACCGCCTGGCGCTCTCCGACGGCAGCGTGCTGGCGGCCGGGCTCACCGTGCTCGCCGATGGCGGGCGCTCGGCGCTCAAGGCACGTCTGGGCATCGCCAGCCGCGAGACGCCCTACGACCAGGTGGCACTGATCGCCAACGTGGCGGTGAGCCGCCCGCATGACGGTACGGCCTACGAGCGCTTCACCCGCGAGGGGCCCATCGCCCTGTTGCCGCTGCCGGGCCAGCAGATGGCGCTGGTCTGGACCCATGCCGCGGGTCGCGAGCGCTCGTACCTGGCGCTTTCCGATGGCGACTTCCTGGCGGCACTGCAGCGCGCCTTCGGCGACCGCGCCGGGCGCTTCCGGCAGGTGGGCAGCCGTCATGCCTACCCGCTCTCCCTGATCACCGCCCGGGAGACGATTCGCCCCGGCCTCGCCGTGCTCGGCAACGCCGCCCACGCCCTGCACCCGGTGGCCGGCCAGGGCTTCAACCTGGCGCTGCGCGGCGTGACCGACCTGGTGGAGACCCTGGGCGAGGCGCTGGCGGCGGGCGGGGCACCGGGCGCGCTTTCCACCCTGCAGGCCTTCGAGGCACGCCGCGCCGCCGACCGCCGGGCCGTCACCCGCTTCAGCGACGGCCTGGTGCGGCTGTTCGGCATCGACAACGCCCTGCTGTCGCACGCACGCGCCGCGGGCCTGGTCGGCCTCAACCTGGCCGGGCCGCTGCGCCGCGGTCTGGCGCGTCGCGCCATGGGTGTGGAGCGCTGAGATGCACGATCACCACGGAGAGGACGAGATGGCAGAGACCCAAGCGAGAGCGGTGCGGCGCGAGGCGCTGATCGTCGGCGGAGGCATGGTGGGCGCCGCCCTGGCGGCCCTGCTGGGCGAGGCAGGGGTGACGGTGACACTGCTCGATGCGCGGCCCGCGCCGCTGGATCGCGAAGCGGTGGGGCGCGGCCAGCCGGCGCGGCGCGTCAGCGCCATCACTCCCGTCTCGCAGCGCCTGCTCGAGCGGCTCGGCGCCTGGCCGTGGATGGCCGGCCGCCGCGTCACGCCCTACCACCGCATGCGGGTGTGGGACGCAGAGGGTAGCGGCGAGGTGGGCTTTTCGGCGGACCAGGCCGGGGTGCCGGCGCTCGGCCACATCGTCGAGAACGACGTGGTGCTGGCGGGCCTGGAGGCGCGCCTGGCCGAGCTGCCGTCCGTGCAGCTGCGGCTGGGCGCCCGGGTGGCGGACCTGCGCGAGACGGCCGGTGGCCGCGAAGTGGTGCTGGAGGGCGGAGAGCGGCTCGCCGCGCCGCTGGTGGTGGCCGCCGACGGGGCGCGCTCGCCGCTGCGCGAACGGGCCGGCATCGGCGTGGCGAGCCGCGACACCGGTCACGTGGCCGTGGTCACCACGGTGCGCACCGCGCGTCCCCACGGCGGGGTGGCACGCCAGGCCTTCCTGGCCACCGGGCCGCTGGCGTTCCTGCCGCTCACCGTGGCGGACGACGACCGCTACTGCTCGATCGTTTGGTCGACCACCCCGGCCGAGGCGCAGCGGCTGGTTGCCCTGTCAGCGTCGGCGCTCGGCGAGGCGCTGGGCGAGGCCTTCGCCGGGCGGATGGGCGCGGTGAGCGTGACCGACGAGGCGCTGGCCGTGCCACTCACCCAGCGCCACGCCGAGGCCTACGTGCGGCCGGGCTTCGCGCTGGTGGGCGATGCGGCGCACAGCATCCACCCGCTGGCCGGCCAGGGGGTGAACCTGGGGTTGATGGATGCGGCGGTGCTCGCCGAGGAGCTGCTGGCGGCGCGCCGCCGCGGCATGGCGATGGGCGAGGCGAGCGCGCTTACGCGCTATGCCCGGCGGCGGCGCGGCGACAACGCCGCCATGCTGGCGCTGATGGACGGTTTCCGGCTGCTGTTCGGCACCCGCCACCCGGCGCTGACGCTGGCGCGCAACCTGGGGCTCTCCGGCGTCGACCGCCTGGTGCCGGTCAAGCGGCTGCTGATGCGCCAGGCGATCGGTGAGCGGGGCAGACTTCCGGACTCCTGCCGATGAGAAAGCACTGCTTTCCTGCTGCGCTCGATATCCTGGCCGCCGGCGGTGCTCGCTATCCTCATGTAGCAGGCTACACTCCGGTAGCTGCGCTCCGGCGGCGGCCAGCCTCTCATCGCTCGCGACGGAAATCAGTACCTTCTCACTTTCTTTCTTTGCTCAAACAAGAGTTCGATGGCTGCCATGAATCAGCGCCCTATTGGCGGCGTTCGCTGACCACGTTCAGCGCCTTCAGCAGGTTCAGCGCCTCGGCGAGCTGGTAGTCCTCGCGCAGCCGCTCGCTCATTTCGCGGCGCTCGCGGGGTTCGTCGCGGGAGCGCAGGTGGCCCTCCAGGTCGGCCTCGCGCACGCCGATATCCTGCCCGTCGGCGACCTCCAGGCGGCCGCGCACCACCGTCACGTCGGGCCCGATGCCCTGGGCCTGGATGGAGCGCCCGCTGGGGGTGAAGTAGAGTGCCGTGGTCAGCTTGAGACCTTCGCCGTTGCCGAGCGGCATGATCTGCTGCACCGAGCCCTTGCCGAAGCTCTCGGTGCCCATCACCACGGCGCGGCGCTGGTCCTGCAGGGCGCCGGCGACGATCTCCGCCGCCGAGGCGCTACCGCCGTTGATCAGCACCACCAGGGGCACGTCCGGGGCGGCCGTCTGGGGGTTGGCGGAGAAGCGCATCTCGGTGTCGGGCAGGCGCCCTTCCGTGTAGACGATCAGTCCCTCGTCGAGGAAGGCGTCGGCGACGTCGACGGCGGCCTGCAGGACGCCACCGGGATTGTTGCGCAGGTCGAGCACCAGGCCGTTGAGTGCGCCCTCGCTCTCGAGCTCGCCGATGGCCTGCGTGACCTGCTCGCCGGTGCGACTCTGGAACTGGCTCACCCGCAGGTAGCCGTAGCCCGGTTCCAGCAGTTCGCTGCGCACGCTCTCGGTGCGGATGATCTCGCGGGTCAGGGTCACGTCGCGCGGCGCCTCCTCGCCGCGTCGCTGGATGGTCAGGGTGATGTCGCTGCCCGGTTCGCCGCGCATCAGGTTGACCGATTCCTGCAGCGAGAGCTGCTCGGTCGGCGTGTCGTCGATGCGCAGGATGACGTCGCGCGACTCCAGGCCGGCGCGGGAGGCCGGGGTCTCGTCGATGGGAGCGATGATGGTCAGTTGGCCATCCTGGATGCCCACCTCGATGCCGATGCCGCCGAACTCGCCCTGGGTCGATTCGCGCAGGCTCTGGAACTCCTCGTGGTCGAGGTAGGCGGAGTGCGGGTCCAGTTCGCTGAGCATGCCGCGCATGGCGTTGCGCAGCAGGGTGCGGTCGTCGACCTCCTCGACGTAGGCGCGCTTGATGCGCTCGAATACCTCGGCGAAGGTCTGGACGTCCTCCACCGGCAATTCGTCCACGGCCGGGGCGTCGTCCGGCAATGCCTGGGCGGCCAGCGGCAGGGGCGCGAGGAGGGCCAGCAGGGCGAGCGGCAGCAGCGCCGTGCGCCGGGCATGGGAGGAGCGGGTGAAAGGTGACAGCATGCGATCTCCGCAAAGTCTGGAGGCGGGCAGCCCAGCATAGCCCGCGGCCGCGGGCTTGTGAAATAGCGGGCCTCAGCGCGTGGCGATCCACGCCTGGGGGTCGATGGGCTCGCCGCCGCGGCGCACCTCGAAGTAGAGCGCCGCTTCGCGCTGGCCGCCGCTCACCCCGACCGCGCCCAGGGTGTCGCCGCGCGACAGCGCCTCGCCGACGGCGGCCTCGAAGTGCTGCAGGTGGGCGTAGAGCGTCATTACCTGATCGCCGTGGTCGAGGATCAGCAAGTTGCCGAAACCGCGCATCCAGTCGGCGAACACCACCCGTCCGGGGTGTACCGCGGTGACCGGCGTCCCCTCGCCGGCCCGGATCACCAGGCCGTTGCGGTGCACGCCGTCGCCGGCGCGAAAGCGCGCGGCGATGCGCCCTTCCACCGGCCAGGGCAGCTCGCCGCGGGTCTCGTCGATGGCGGTGGAGGGCGGCGGCCGTTCGAGGCGGGCCAGTTCCTCGCGCACCGCCGCGAGGCGCTGCTCGGCCGCCTCGCGGTCACGCTCGAGCGCCGCCAGCCGCGCCCGGGTGCTGCCGTGGCGCGCCTCGAGCTCGGCCACCAATTCCTCGCGTTCGGCGAGGCGGTGGGCGAGTTCGGCGCTGCGCTCGGCGAGCTCGTCGGCCAGCACGTCGAGGCGCTCGCCGCGCTCGCGGCGCTCGCGCTGGTTGGCGGCGAGGGCCGCGTCGAGCTCGGCGATGGCGTCGAGCCGCGCATGGCGGGCCCGGGCCAGGTGATTGAGGTAGGTCTGCAGGCGGTCGAGGCGCGACGGGTCGTCCTGGTTGAGCAGCAGCTTGAGCTGGGGCGTGAGCCCCAGGCGGTAGAGGGCATCGAGCTGGGCGCCCAGCGCGGCGACCTGGTCTTCGCGCTCCGCCTCCAGGCTCTCGCGCTGCGTCGCCAGTTCGGCGAGCTCCGTGCCGAGCCGGCGGCGCTCGGCCTGGATGGCGTCGAGGCGGCGGTGGGTGTCGGCGAGCGCCGTCTCTACCTCGCGCAGCGCCCGGGTCGCCTCGTCCTGGGCGGCGCGGGTGGCCGAAAGGCGTTGGCTGGCCGCCTCGATGGCCGTGCCGATGGCGTCGAGACGCTCGCGCGCTTCGCGCTCGCTGGGCTGGGCGGCGAGCCACCCCGGCGCGAGGCCGAGCACGAGGGCGGCGACGGCGAGGCGAGCGCGCCCGCGGCGCATGGGGGGCCGCGCCGCGCTCAGGGGGCCGCGTCGATCAGCACGCGGCCGGTCATCTCCTCGGGCACCGGCTGCTCCATCATGGTCAGCAGGGTCGGGGCGATGTCGCACAGCCGGCCGTCGTCGCGCAGGCGCACGGCGCGCGGCCCCACGTAGATCAGCGGCACGTCGAAGGTGGTGTGGGCGGTCTGGGCGACGCCGGTGTCGGGGTTGACCATCTGCTCGGCGTTGCCGTGGTCGGCGGTGATCAGGCAGGCGCCGCCGGCGCGCTCGATGGCCTCCACCACGCGGCCCACGCAGGCGTCCACCGCCTCGATGGCCTTGACCGCGGCGTCGAAGTCGCCGGTGTGGCCGACCATGTCGCCGTTGGCGTAGTTGCACACGATCAGGTCGAAGCGGCCGGCGTCGATCGCCTCGACCAGCCTGTCGGTGACCTCGACGGCACTCATCTCGGGCTTCTCGTCGTAGGTCTTGACGTCCTGGGGCGAGGGCACCAGCACCCGGGTCTCGCCCTCGTACTCCGCCTCGCGGCCGCCGGAGAAGAAGAAGGTGACGTGGGCGTACTTCTCGGTCTCGGCGATGCGCAGCTGGGTCAGGCCGCGTTTCTCCATCACCTCGCCGAGGGTGTTGACGAGTTCCTCGGGCGGGAAGGCGGCGGGGGCGGGGATGTCCGCGGCGTACTGGGTCAGGGTCACCAGGCTGCCGCCGGCAAGCGCCGGGCGCACGCGGCGCGTGAAACCGGTGAAGTCGTCCTCGACGAAGGCGCGGGTCAGCTCGCGGGCGCGGTCGGCGCGGAAGTTCATGAACAGGGCGGCGTCGCCGTCGGCGATCACGGCCGGGCCGTCGGCGCCCTGGATGGCGGTGGCGCTGACGAACTCGTCGTTCTCGCCGCGCTCGTAGGCCGCGGCGAGCCCGGCCTCGGCGCTCGCCGCGGTGACCTCGCCCTCGCCCTCGGTGAGCAGGCGGTAGGCCTTCTCGACGCGGTCCCAGCGATTGTCGCGGTCCATGGCGAAGTAGCGGCCGATCAGCGACGCGACACGGCCGTTGCCCTCGCCCACCAGCGCGGCGAGCCGCGCATTGACGCGCTCGATCGAGGCCTGGGCGCTGCGCGGCGGCGTGTCGCGGCCGTCGAGGAAGGCGTGCACGTAAACGCGTGTGGCACCGCGGCGGGCGGCCAGCTCGGCCATGGCGAGGATGTGGTCCTCGTGGCTGTGCACGCCGCCCGGCGAGAGAAGGCCCAGCAGGTGCACGGCGCCGCCCTTGGCCACGGCGGCATCGATGGGAGCGGTGAGCACGGGGTTGCGTTCCAGCTCGCCCTCGTCGATCGCCTTGGTGATGCGCGTGAAGTCCTGGTAGACGATGCGCCCGGCGCCGAGGTTCATGTGGCCGACCTCGGAGTTGCCCATTTGCCCGTCGGGGAGCCCCACGTAGCGGCCGTCGGTGTGGATCAGCGCATGGGGTCGCTCCTGCCAAAGCCGGTCCATGTTCGGCGTGCGCGCTGCGGCCACGGCGTTGCTCTCGGGGTCGGGGTTGTGGCCGTAGCCGTCGAGGATGATCAGCGCCACGGGGCGCGGGGCGGTGGAAGCGGAGTGGGTCGTCATGTCGGGAAGCCTCGTTGTGGTCTCGGCGCGACCCGAACGGTCCGGGCGACGGGGTCGCGACTTGCATCGGCTTGCGGCATCATAACGCACGGCACGGTCGGCCGTCATGGCCGTGCCGCGAGGCGCCAGGCCTTGGTGTATACTGGGCGCCGCCAATTTCGCCCAACCGTATCTCCGACTCAGAGTGTCCCGGACCCATGATCGATCAGTTGTTCGAATTCGTGCAGAACCATCCCCTGCTGGTAGCTGCCTTCCTGATGGTGCTGCTGGCCTGGATCGTCTACGAGATCCGCAACAGCGCCGCCAGCGGTGTATCCTCCAGCCAGGCGACGCAGCTGATCAACCGCGAGGACGCCGTGGTGGTCGACACCCGCGACGCCGGCGACTTCAAGGCCGGGCACATCGCCGGGGCGCGCAACATTCCCCAGAGTCGCCTCGAGACCCGCATGAATGAGCTCGAGAAGGTCAAGGAGAAGCCGATCATCGTGGTGTGCAAGAGTGGCCAGAGTTCCGGCATGAGCGTGGCCAAGCTTGCCAAGGCCGGCTTCCCGCGGGTCTTCAAGCTCAAGGGCGGCATGATGCAGTGGCAGGCCGACGGCTTGCCGGTGGTCAAGAAATAGCTTTTCAAGACATCGTTTCATACTCAGCGACGCAAAGGATCATTCCCATGGCGGAAGAGAACAGCCAGAACGCCGGGGGCGGGAGCCAAGCCGCCGGCCAGCAGAACCAGCAGCAGCTGCAGTTCGCCGTGCAGCGCATCTACGTCAAGGACATCTCCTTCGAGGCGCCCAACTCGCCGGCGGTGTTCCAGCAGCCGTTCAAACCCAAGGTGGGCGTGGATCTCAATACCGACAGCCAGCAGGTCGGTGACGACCTCTACGAGGTGACGGTCAAGGTCACCGCCCAGGTCACCCACAGCGACGAGGGCACCACCTCCTTCCTCGCCGAGATCGAGCAGGCCGGCCTGTTCCGCATCAGCGGCATCGAGGGGGCGCAGCTCGAGCATACCTTGGGGGCCTTCTGCCCCAACGTGCTCTTCCCCTACGCCCGCGAGTGCATCGACAACCTCGTCAACCGCGGCGGTTTCCCGCCACTGATGCTGGCCCCGGTCAACTTCGAGGCGATCTACGCCCAGAAGAAGCAGCGCGCCGCCCAGCAGGCCCAGCAGGGCTCCGGCGAGCAGACCACCCAGTAGGGCGCGCGCCGTGGCATCGAGAGCCCCGCGCATCCACGTCGCCGCCGACTTTCGCGTCGGTGGCGACGTCGTTCTGCCTGAGGGTGCCGCCCGGCATGTGGCCCGCGTGCTGCGTCTGGGACCGGGGGCGCCACTGACGCTGTTCGACGGCGCCGGCCGGGAGGCCCGTGCCGTGCTCGTCGAGGCGGGCCGCAAGCAGGTGGTGGCGCGCATCGAGGCGGTGACGGCGGGCCTCGGCGAGTCACCCCTGGCGGTGCACCTCGGCCAGGCGATCGCCAAGGGCGATCGCATGGACTACGCCATCCAGAAGGCCGTGGAGCTGGGCGTGGCGGCCATCACGCCGCTCGTCACCGAACACGGCGACGTGCGCCTCAAGGGCGAGCGCGCCGCCAGGAAGCTCGCCCACTGGCAGGCGGTGGCGGCGAGCGCCTGCGAGCAGTGCGGCCGCGCCACCGTGCCGCCCGTTCACCCGCCGGTGGGGCTCGCCGACTGGCTGGCCGGCCGCGACGAGGCACTGCGCCTGGTGCTGCACCCCGGCACCGCGGGGGCGCTCGAGCGCGCCGCCGCCCCCGGCGCCGCCGCCCTGCTGATCGGCCCCGAGGGCGGGCTGGCCGAGGAGGAGGTCGCCGCGGCCCTGGCCGCCGGCTTCGCCCCGCTCGCCCTCGGCCCGCGCATCCTGCGCACCGAGACCGCGCCGGTGGTGGCGCTCTCCCTTCTCCAATCTCGCTTCGGAGATCTGTGAGCGATTGCTCACCTCCCTTGCCTCTACCCCTCAAACGGAGCGTGGCCATGCCCGATTCCCGTGACCGCCCCCCCACTCGCTCCGCTACTGCCGGCGCCCGCCGCTCGCGCGCCCCGAAAGCGGCGGTGGGCGAGGTGGCCTACCTCGAGGTAGTGACGGTCAACGACACCGGCGCCTTCCTCGACTGGGGCCACCCCCGCGACCTGCTGCTGCCCTACGGCGAGCAGCGCTTTCGCCCCACGCCGGGCAAGCGGGTGCTGGTGCGGATCTACGAGGACCAGCAGGGCCGGCCGGTGGCCTCGCAGAAGCTCGATCGTTTCGTGCAGGATGCGGCGGAGGGGCTGGCGCCGGGCGACGCGGTGGCACTGGTCATCGCCGATGCCACCGACCTCGGCTACAAGGCGGTGGTCGACCACCGCTTCTGGGGATTGCTCTACCGCGACGACGTGACCCGTCCGCTGCGCCGCGGCCAGCGCGTGGCCGGCTTCGTCAAGCGCGTGCGCGACGACGGGCGCCTCGACCTCTCGCTGCTGCCGCCCGGCGAGGCGCGCCTCGAAGTGGTGGGCGAGCGGGTGCTGCAGGCGCTGCGCGAGAGCGGCGGCTACCTGCCGCTGGCGGACAAGAGTCCGGCGCACGAGATAAAGGCGCGCCTGGGGGTGAGCAAGAGCGCCTTCAAGCAGGCCATCGGCCGGCTCTACAAGCAGCAGCGGATCACCATCGAGGCGGCCGGTATCCGGTTGGTGCCGGGTGGACCGTCGGACGACGCATAGGCGCTCTCGCTTCCTTGCCATTCTCGGTGTAACGGGGCTGTTCCGGCGGCAGGCCTCCGCGAGGGCGCTGTAAATACCTCCCTGTACGCTACTTTTTCCTTCCCTGGAAAAAGACCCTCGCTGCGACCTGCCCCCGGCGCCCCTCGAGCATCCCACCACGAGTGCCCAGGGGTTTCTTCACCCGCCTTGGTGTGGTCGCGGCGGCTGCGGCATACTGCGCCTATCCACTCCACGACCGGACACCGACCATGAGCGAACGCGCCCTCCAGGTGGGGGTGGTGATGGACCCCATCGCCGATCTTGCCTACAAGAAGGACACCACTCTGGCCATGCTGTGGGCGGCCCAGGCGCGCGGCTGGACGCTGCACTACCTGGAGCCGGAGGACCTCTTCCTGCGCGACGGCCGCGCCTTCGGGCGCACGCGCGAGCTCGAGGCGTTCCGCGACCCGGCGCGCTGGTACGCGCTGGGCGAATCGGTGGTGCGGCCCCTGGCAGAGCTCGACGTCATCCTGATGCGCCAGGACCCGCCGGTGGACGGCCACTTCCTCAACGCCGTGCACCTGCTCGGCTTCGCGGAGCGCGAGGGCGTGCTGGTGGTCAATCCCACCCGGGCGCTGCTCGAGTGCAACGAGAAGCTCTTCGCCCAGCAGTTCCCGCACTGCTGCACGCCGACCGTGGTCTCCTGCAACGACGCGGTGCTGCGCGCCTTCCATGCCGAGCACCGCGATGTCATCCTCAAGCCGCTGGACGGCATGGGCGGCAGCGGCGTCTTTCACGTCCAGCCCGAGGGGCGCAACCTGGGCGCCATCATCGAGCTGCTCACCGAGCGCGGCCGGCGCCAGATCATGGCCCAGCGCTACCTCCCCGAGATCCGCGACGGTGACACCCGCATCCTGCTGGTGGACGGTGAACCGGTGCCCTATGGCCTGGCCCGGGTGCCCCTGGCCGGCGAGACGCGCGGCAACCTGGCCGCCGGCGGCCAGGGCGTGAGCCGCGAGCTTACCGACCGTGACCACTGGCTGATCGCCCAGGTGCAGCCGATGATCCGCGAGAAGGGCCTGCTGTTCGTCGGCCTCGACGTGATCGGCGACTACATCACCGAGATCAACGTGACGAGCCCCACCTGCGTGCGCGAGATCGACGACCAGCGCGGCACCGACATCGCCGGGCTGCTGATGGACGCCATCGTTCGCCGCCTGGCGGCGTCGCGCTAACCCCGGGAGGCGGGACGGCATGCCGGCGGTACTCAGCGATCCCATCCGCTACGCCCCGGTCACGCGCCCCTACCGGCGCTGGCTGGCGGCGTCGGCGGCGCTGCTGCTGCACCTGGTGCTGTTCGCCGCCGCGGCGCGCCTGCCCTTCGCGCCGACGCCCGCCGAGTCGGTGAGCCTCGACGTGGTGCTGGTGACGCGGCCGAGCGAGGCGCCGGTGGACGCCGAGGCGATCGCCGAGGCCGCCCAGCGCGCCGCGGGTACGCCGACCGAGGCGGCGCCGGCGGCGGCCCGGGCCGCCCCCTCGGCGCCGTCGCGGCGTGAGGCGGCCGCGGCCGAGCCGGCGGCGGCCCGCAGCGAGACGGAGCCCGTGGCGGAGGCCAGCGAGCCCCCGCGCGAGGCCGATGCTGGCGTCGACTCTCCCGCCAGCGCCCCGCCGGTGACCGGCCAGTCCGCCGCGTCGGTGCCCGACGCCCCCGCCACTTCTGGGCGCGACCTGCTCGCCCAGGCCACCGCGAGCATCCGCGAGCAGGGTCTCGCGCCCGAGCGCGCCGGGCCCCGCGAGGAGGAGGCCCGCTCGGCGGCACGCCAGGCCGCCGAGGCGCGCTACATCGACGACTGGACGCGGCGCGTCGAGGACTACGGCAATCGCGTGCATCCGGCCCCGCGCCATCTGCACGGCCAGCTGCGCATCCGCGTGGTGATCGGCCGCGATGGCGAGCTTCGCCGGGCAGAGGTGATACAATCTTCAGGACACCCCGAACTCGACCAGGCGGCACTGGACACCGTGCATGGCGCCGCCCCCTACCGCCCCTTCGACCGCGGCATGGGGGACCGGGAAAGCCTCTCCATCACTCGCGTCTGGCGGTTCGGGCAAGGCAATCATTTCGGCGTGCGGCAGGGTTCCTGACCCGCCTGCCGCCTGGGAGTCTCATGCAAAGCTTGAAACATCACTTCCTGCTGGCGATGCCGCACCTGGAAGACCCCAACTTCGCCGGCACCTTGAGCTATCTGTGCGACCACGACGAGAACGGCACCATGGGCGTGATCGTCAACCGGCCGCTGGACATCACCCTCGATGCCCTGTTCGAGCAGCTGGAGCTGGGTGGCGAGGAGAGCCCGCACCGCAACGCGCCGGTCTACTACGGCGGGCCGACGCACAAGGATCGCGGCTTCATCCTGCACCGCGGTTCGAGCGAGCCCTGGGATTCCAGCATCCAGGTCGACGACGACGTGGCCCTGACCACCTCCATGGACATGCTCCAGGCCCTCGCCGCGGGGCAGGGGCCTGCGCAGTTCCTGGTGTGCCTGGGCTGCGCCGGTTGGGAAGCGGGCCAGCTCGAGCACGAGCTCAAGGAGAACGCCTGGCTCACCGTGGAGGGGCGCGCGGACATTCTCTTCGAGGTGCCTGCGGAGCAGCGCCTGAACGCCGCGGCCGGCATCCTCGGCGTGGACCTGAGCCTGATGACCCGCCAGGCCGGGCACTCCTGAGGGGGTTGCGATGACCGGCCAGCGGCTGATCCTGGCCTTCGATTTCGGCACGCGGCGCATCGGGGTGGCGGTGGGCAACGAGCTGCTTGGCCGCGGCCGCGAGCTCGACCCGCTGCCGGCGCGCGACGGCATTCCCGATTGGACGCAGGTCGCGCGCCTGGTCGAGGAGTGGCAGCCGGCGCTCTTCGTGGTGGGGCTGCCGCTGCACAGCGACGGCAGCGAATCGGAGATGAGCCGGCGCGCGCGCAAGTTCGGCAAGCGCCTGTTCGGCCGCTACGGCATCCCCTGCGAGCTGGTCGACGAGCACGGCTCGACCCGCGAGGCCAAGGCCATCGCCCGCGAGGCGGGGCATCGCGGCAACTACCGCGACGAGGGTGTCGACGGCATCGCCGCGGTGCTGATCCTCGAGAGCTGGTTTGCCCGTCGCGAAGGGCTGCCCTCGCGCTCGAGGTAGGCCCTCACGCCGGGTTGGCGCCATCGCCGGACGGCGTCTCGTCGAGGTGCTCGTGCACCGAGAGGTCGGCGAACTTCTCCAGGAAGTAGACCAGGGTGGCGGGGCGGTGGAAGCGCTCTTCGAACGCCTCCTGATCCGCCGCCCGGCGGCGGGTGACGTGGGCGCGGTACTCGTTGCCGGCCTTCACCACGCGGACCTGGGCGTGCCGGTCGGCGTCGCGTCGCTCCATCACCACTTCGCGCTGCGCCTCGAGCAGCGCCTCGAGGCGCTCCCCTTGCTCGCGCTCGGCGGGCGAGGCCCACAGCTCCTGATCGCGGTTGCCGTAGCGGTAGAGCACCCCCACCGGCAGCACCGAAAAGATCGCCCCTGCCAGGCACCAGGTCAGCGCCGTGGCGGAGAGCGGCAGCGCCAGCGCCGCGCCGAGCTGGAGCAGGATGCCGGCGGCGAGCAGGCCGGCAAGCGGCCGCCACAGGCGCGGATTGAGGTAGCCACGGCCGAGGGTGTGGCCCCACAGCCCGAGCACCGCCACCGCCCCCACGGCCACCTGGACGAGGTTCGGCAGGCCGCCGGCGCCCAGCAGCAGGGCGAGGATGCCGATTCCGATCAGCAGCGTATAGAAGCCGCACAGCAGCAGGTAGGCGCGTTGCAGGGTCATGGGTGGTGGCCTCCATCAGCGTCAGGTTGCCTTGTCGTTATTCTCCTCCAGCATAGGCGATGGTCGGCCGGCTGCCCGCTTTTCAGAACGCGGCGTCGTCAACGCCGAACTTGGCGGGCACGAACCAGCGTACGTCGCGCAGGTCGCGCTCGATCAACGACTCCACCTCGAGCAGGGTGGCGAAGATCGCCATGCGCACCGGGATGCCGTTGTCGGTCTGGCGGAAGATCGCCAGGCGCGGGTCGCCATTGAGGTCGACGTCGAGGTCGTTGGCGTCCGGTCGGCTGTCGCGGGGCAGCGGGTGCATGACGATGGTGTCGCGCCCGCAGCGCTGATCCAGGAAGACGCGGTCGACGGTAAAGTCGCGCGACAGGCTGAAGCCCTCGCTCATCTCCGCGGTGAAGCGCTCCTTCTGGATACGCGTGGTGTAGACCACGTCCAGGTCGCGGAAGTCGCTCGCCAGGGTGTCGCGCTGCTCCACGCGGTGGCCGCGGTCGCTGACCAGGTCGACCAGGTGGCTCGGCATCTCCAGCCCCGGCGGGGCGACCAGGGTGAGGCGCATGGGCGCGTAGAGCGACAGCAGCTTGATCAGCGAGTGCACGGTGCGCCCGTACTTGAGGTCGCCGGTGAGCAGGATGTGGGCGTCGGCCAGCGACTTGCCGAGCCGGGTGAACTCCTTGTCGATGGTGTAGAGGTCGAGCAGCGCCTGGCTGGGGTGCTCGCCGGGGCCGTCGCCGCCGTTGATCACCGGCACGTGGGTGGCCGCGGCGAATTCCGCCACCGAGCCCTGCTCGGGGTGGCGCATCACGATGGCGTCGCAGTAGCCGCTCATCACCCGGCTGGTGTCGTAGAGTGACTCGCCCTTGGCCATCGACGAGAAGGTGAAGCCGGTGGTGTCGCACACGCTGCCGCCCAGGCGGCAGAAGGCGGCGTTGAAGCTCACCCGGGTACGGGTACTGGCCTCGAAGAAGAGGTTGCCGAGCACGGCGCCCTCCAGCACCCGCGTCACCTTGCGGCGCTGGGCGATTGGCTCCATGCGTGCGGCGACGCGCAGCAGGTGATCGACGTGGTCACGGGAGAGGGAGTCGACGGAAAGCAGATGGGGATGCATGGCGGCCTCGGCTGGCAACGGGGGATTGCCGCTAGTGTAACCGGCCTCGCGGTTCCACTTCAGCCTGGCGTCGCCCGGAGCAGCCTCCCGTCCCCGCCATGCCCCGGCCCGCCGGGGCGCACGGCGGTCAGTCCTCGCGGTGATCCGGTGCCACCCGCTGCGCCGTGGCGGGCGTCCCGCCTGCCTGGGCCGGCGCATCGCGGTGCTCGAGGATCCACTCGATGAAGCCCTTGACCTTGCCGACCTCGCCCTTGTGCTCGGGGTAGGCGAGGTAATAGGCGTCGCGGCTGGTCAGCGAGAACGCCCAGGGGATGACCAGTTGCCCCGCCTCCAGCTCCTCCTCGGCCAGAAAGCGTGGCACCAGCGCCACCCCGCAGCCGGCCCGGGCCGCCCGCAGCGCCATGGAGAAGGTGTCGAAGCGCGGCCCGTGATAGCTGTGCGCGGTGTAGGCGCCCTGCGCCTCGAACCAGTCGTGCCAGGCTTCCGGCCGGGTCGCGCTCTGCAGGAGCACGAGGCGGGTCAGTGCCAGCGGGTCGGTGATGCCTCCCGGCGGCACCACGCTGGGGGCACAGACCGGGACCACCTCCTCGCCGAGCAACGGGATGCACTCGGCCTTGGGCCAGGCCCCGTGACCGAAGAAGAAGGCGACATCGACGCGCGCCTCCTCGAGGTCGAAGGGTTCGACGCGGTTGCTGATGTTCAGGTACACGTCGGGATGGCGGAAACGAAAGCCGTTGAGGCGGGGAATCAGCCAGCGGGCGCCGAAGGTCGGCAGGGTGGTGACGTTGAGCACCTCGCTCCGTCCGCCATAGGAGCGCAGGTAGCGTGTGGACATCTCGACCTGGGCGAGGGTCTTGCGGACCTCGGTCAAGTAAAGGGAGCCCTCCGGCGTGAGCTGGAGACGCTGGCGCACACGGCGAAACAGCGGCTGCTCGAGCAGCGCCTCGAGCTGGGCGACCTGCTTGCTCACGGCGCTCTGCGTCAGGCTCAACTCATCCGCGGCGCGGGTGAAGCTGAGATGGCGGGCCGCGGCTTCGAAGCACTGCATCGCCGCCAGGGTCGGCAGGTGGCGGTGGCCCACGTCAGACCTCTATTCAAGAAAAAAAGGAATGAACTTCGTATAAAACATCGCTTGAGCCGCGTCAAACGCGACGCCGATACTCTTTCCCTAGTCGATTCCGGTACCCGTCAGTAGGAGGAAGAATGATCGATACCGTCATGCAGCGCCTCGGCGTCAGCGAGGCCCAGTACCGCCAGGGCGACTTCGTCGTCACCTCGCCCACCGACGGCGCCGAGATCGGTCGCGTCTTCCTCGAGGGGGGCGAGGCGGTGGAAGCGCGCGTCGCGCGCGCCCGGCAGGCCTTCGCGCAGTGGCGCCAGGTGCCCGCGCCGCGTCGCGGCGAGCTGGTCCGCCTGTTCGGCGAGCAGCTGCGCCGCCACAAGCAGGACCTGGGCACCCTGGTCACCCTGGAGTGCGGCAAGATCCTCCAGGAGGGCCTGGGGGAGGTCCAGGAGATGATCGACATCTGCGACCTCGCCGTGGGGCAGTCCCGCCAGCTCTACGGCCTGACCATCGCCTCCGAGCGCCCCGGCCACCACATGCGCGAGAGCTGGCATCCGCTCGGTCCGATCGGCCTGATCACCGCCTTCAACTTCCCGGTGGCGCCCTGGGCCTGGAACGCCGCCCTCGCCCTGGTGTGCGGCAACAGCCTGCTGTGGAAACCCTCGGAGAAGACCCCGCTCAGCGCGCTGGCCTGCCAGGCGCTGCTGGAGCGCGCCATGGCCGAATTCGGCGACGAGGCGCCGAAGGATCTCAGCCAGGTGATCCTGGGCGATGGGAGCGCGGGGGAGCGCCTCGTGGACGATCCCCGCGTGCCGCTGATCAGCGCCACCGGCAGCACCCGCATGGGCCGCGAGGTCGCACCCCGCGTCGCCGCCCGCTTCGGGCGCAGCATCCTCGAGCTCGGCGGCAACAACGCCATGATCCTCGCCCCCAGCGCCGACCTGGACATGGCCGTGCGCGCCATCCTGTTCTCCGCGGTGGGGACCGCCGGCCAGCGCTGCACCACCCTGCGTCGCCTGATCGTCCACGAAGCCGTGCGTGACGAGGTCCTCGAAAGGCTCAAGAAGGCCTATGCCGGGATCCGCATCGGCGATCCCCTGGAAGGCCACCTGGTCGGCCCGCTGATCGATGGCGAGGCCTTCGAGCGGATGCAGTCCGTGCTCGGCCAGGCCCGCGAGCGGGGGGCCAGGATCTTTGGCGGCGAGCGTCAACTGGCCGAGGAGTACCCCGACGGCTATTACGTCTCTCCCGCCATCGTCGAGGTCGAGCGCCAGGATGACCTGGTCAGGCAGGAGACGTTCGCGCCGATCCTCTACGTGATGAGCTACCGCGACTTCGACGAGGCGCTGGCGATGAACAACGACGTGCCCCAGGGACTCTCCTCCTGCGTGTTCACCACCGACGTGCGCGAGGCCGAGGCTTTCGTCTCGGACCGCGGCAGCGACTGCGGCATCGCCAACGTCAACATCGGGCCGAGCGGTGCCGAGATCGGCGGCGCCTTCGGCGGCGAGAAGGAGACCGGCGGCGGCCGCGAATCGGGCTCCGACGTGTGGAAGAGCTACATGCGCCGACAGACCAACACCGTCAACTACTCCCGTGAGCTGCCCCTGGCGCAGGGTATCCAATTCGATTGAGCCGATCGAGCGCCGCGGCCGCCGCCTGATCGCTTCGGACGATGGCCGCGCGTGTGTGCATCCCGCCGACGTTCATGGAGCCCCGAGATGACCACGACGACGTCTCGCGCGCAGCGGGGGTGGGGGCAACGCCCGGAAGGTGCCCTGCCGGAGCGCTGCCTCTGGTATGCCACCTCGCCGGAACCGTCATTGACCCTGCATCCGCTGCAGGACAATCACGCCACCGATGTCATCGTCATCGGTGGCGGTATCACCGGACTGAGCACCGCGCTGCACCTCGCCGAGGCGGGCATCGGCGAGGCCGGCGGCATCCCCAGCGGCGCCTCGGGACGCAATGTCGGCCTGGTCAACGCAGGGCTGTGGCTCCCGCCGGATGACCTGTGCGAGGCCCTGGGGGAGGCGGTCGGCGAGCGGGCCAACGCCGTGCTCGGCGACGCGCCCGCGGCCGTCTTTGCGCTGATCGAGCGCCACGGCATCGACTGCCAGGCGACCCGCACCGGCACCCTGCACCTGGCCCACAATGCCCGGGGCGAGCGGGAACTGGCGCGCCGCGCCGAGCAGTTCCGGCGTCGCGACGCCCCGGTGGAACTCCTCGAGGCCGAGGCGTGCCGGCAGCGCGTGGGCACCCGACGCATCCGCCGTGCGCTGCTCGACCGCCGCGCCGGTACCCTGAATCCCACCGCCTACACGCGGGGGCTGGCGCGCGCCGCCAGGGCGGCCGGCGCGCGCCTGTACACGCAGAGCCCCGCCAAGGCCGTGACACCGGTGGGCGACGACTGGCGGGTCACCACGCCTCGGGGCAGTATCCGGGCGCCGCGTCTGGTGATCGCCACCAATGCGTATACCGAGGAGCGCTGGAACGCCGTTCGCCATCACTTCTTTCCTGGCTACCTGTTCCAGGTCGCCTCCCGGCCGCTGCCCGAGGCACGCGCCGGCGACATCCTCCCCGAGCGCCAGGGGGCCTGGGATACCCGAACGGTGCTCAGCAGCCTGCGCCGCGACCCCGAGGGCCGGCTGATACTCGGCAGCCTGGGCAAGGGCGAGGGGAAGCCCGCGACGTACCTGCGCTGCTGGGCCAACCGCATTCAGCGGCATTACTTTCCCCAGCTGGGGCAGGTCGAGTGGGAGTGCACCTGGACGGGACGCATCGCCTTCACGCCCGATCACACGCCGCGGCTTCTGGCGCTCGCCCCCGGCATATGGGGGGTGACCGGCTACAACGGACGCGGCGTCACCACCGGCACCGTGGTGGGCAAAGGCTTCGCCCGCTACCTGATCAGCGGCGATGACGCCGCCTTGCCCGTGCCGGTCCGCTGCCCCCCGCCGATACGGGCCCGCGCCCTGCGCAGCACCGGCTACGAGGGGGGCTTCACGCTCTACCACACGGGGCAGTGCCTTCGGCTACTGATCTGAGCCTGTCGTGCCCGGCCCGGCCGTTCAGGCGAGGGGAATCGGTACCGTCACCTCGTCTTTCACGAGCTCCATCACGACGAAGGAGTGAGTCTGGTGCACGTTCGGCAGCCGGCCGATCTGCTGACCGAGCACGGCACGATAGTGCTCGATGTCGTGGGTTCTCACCTTGAGCAGGTAATCGAAATTGCCCGCCACCATGTAGCAGCCCTGCACTTCCGGAATGAGACGCACCGCCGCATTGAAGCGATCCAGGGCGTCCTCGCTCGTCTTGTCCATCGTCACCAGCACCACCAGAACATGGCCCGCGCCGAGCTGCTGCGGGTCCAGGTCGGCACGGTAGCCGCGGATGATGCCGGCCTGCTCGAGCCGTCGGACGCGCTGGGCACAGGGCGTCTTGGTGAGGTTCACCCGGTTGGCCAACTCCACGATGGGAAGCCGCCCATGCTCCTGCAGTTGGTGCAGGATGCGGCGATCGATGCGATCCAAGCGCTCTAATTTACTAGCCATATTGCCTACTATTATCTTTTTTAAAGGACAAAGGTAAATCAATGTCGTGTTATTTGGAGCCAATTCCTAGCCTTTATGGCCAAGAATGAGTCCAGAGGGCTAAAAGAATAGACCGCAATGGTCGCAGGGGCCACCGCGCCCGCCCTCGCGACGTCGGTCACGGTGACAGTGCCGCCCACGGGAAGGGGCGCAACACCGGGCGGCGAAGGATGGATACGACTGGCCGGCAACGGCCTGCCGAGCGATTCGTATCGACGACCCCTATCGCTCGAGAGCCGAGCGATGCACATGGGAAGTTGCGACATGCCTGATAAAGCGAAGTAAGAACAATGCCTATCAACCCAAGGTGATAGATATGACGAGTCCAACAACTTCAATAAGCGATAAACAGCCCAGTCTGCTGCTGGCGCTGACCCCCGTCGTCCTGACGCTGCTGGTGCTGGGGGTGCAGCTGTTCTATTTCGGTGACTTCACCCCCCACATTCCCCTGGCCATCGGCATGGCGATCACCGGGCTGGTCGGCATCAAGCTCGGTTTCACGTGGAAGCACATCGAAGAGGGGATCTTTCACGTCATCCATGTGTCCCTGCCGTCCGTCTCCGTACTGATCTGCGTTGGCATGATCATCGGCGTATGGATTGCCAGCGGCACCGTGCCGACTCTCATCTATTACGGACTGACGCTCCTCTCGCCGAACATCTTTCTGGCGGCGGCCATGCTGCTCTGCTCGGTCGTGTCGGTATCGCTGGGCACCTCCTGGGGCACGGTCGGCACGGTGGGCCTCGCCCTGATGGGCATCGGTGCGGGGTTCGACATCCCGATGTACTGGACCGCCGGCGCGGTGGTGTCGGGCGCCTTCTTCGGCGACAAGGTCTCGCCGCTCTCGGACACGACGAACCTCGCCCCGGCGGTCACCGGCACGGACGTCTTCTCGCATATCAAGAACATGATGCCGACGACGATCCCGTCGATGCTGATCGCCTTTGCTATCTACCTGGTGGCGGGCTTCACCCTGATCGACGGCGACGCCGCCTCATTCGACAAGATCAATGCCATCACCGCCGCGCTGCAGGCCAACTTCACCATCTCGGTGTGGCTGCTGCTCCCGGCCGTGCTGGTGATCGTGCTCGCGGTCAAGCGGATGCCGCCCATTCCGTCGCTGTTCGCCGGCGCCCTGGCCGGTGCGCTCACCGCCATGGTCACGCAAGGGGCCGGCGCCCACGAGCTGTTGACCTATGCCAACAGCGGTTACTCGATCGACACCGGTATCGCCACCATCGACAGCCTGCTCAACCGCGGGGGCATCCAGTCGATGATGTGGACCATTTCGCTGGTGCTCATCGCGCTGGGCTTCGGCGGTGCGCTGGAAAAGACCGGCTGCCTGGAAACCATCATCCGCGCCATCATGACCAAGGTGCGCAGCTTCAAAGGCGTGCAGACGGCCGCCGTGTGCACCTCGGTGTCCACCAACCTGGTCGCCGGCGACCCTTACCTCTCCATCGCCCTGCCCGGCCGCATGTACGCCCCCACCTACCGCGGGCTGGGGTATTCGACGCTGAACCTGTCGCGCGCCATCGAGGAGGGCGGCACCCTCGTCTCGCCACTGATTCCCTGGAATGCTGGCGGGGCCTTCGTGATCAGCGCCCTCGGCCTCGGCATCGTCGAGGGCAATGTCGAGAACCTGCTGTACATTCCGCTGGCCTTCGCCTGCTGGCTCTCCCCGGTGATCGGGCTGGTCTATGCGCAGACCGGGCTGTTCTCCCCCCGCGCCAGCGAGGAAGAGCGACTTCTCTGGCAGGAGCAGGGTGAGGCCGTCGCGACCGATCTGGGCGCCGCCGGCCCGGCCGGCGATGTCCCCGCCCCCAGTCCGCGCCCCTCGAGCTGAGCGCCTGCGCCCGCCCGGCAGGGCGCTTCCCCCCGATCCACCCGATCGATACCGGCCCGGCGGCCTTGCCGCCGGGCCGTCTTCATGCACCGCGTGCCCACCTCCGGAGTGAGCGCTCGCTTCGATCGCCCTTGTCTTGACTAATGTCAAGACAAGGGCGGCCTGAGAAGCCGATACTGAACGTCCAGTTCGGCAAAAGAGGAGCGCACCGATGGTCTCCCCCGAGCATTCCACCGACGCCCCCTGGTCGGTCGGCGAGGAAGGCCTGCGCGACTACCATGCGGGTGAGCGTGCCCTGCTCGAGCTCAAGTGCTGTGCCCCGAAAGCGCTCAGCGTGCTGGTTCATGACCTGTCCCAGCCGATGGGCCGCGCCCTGGAGCAGGCGCTCGCGCGCAGCCTGGACACCGGCGAGATCGCGGACTTCCGCCCCGCCGACACCCTGATGCCCGCCATGCTGCCGCGCTTCGGCCTCGACCCGGCGGCGGTCGGCGAGGGGCCGACGATCCACTCCCTGCGCACCACCTGCAATGCCTGCCAGGCGGTGGGGCACTGCTGGCTGGCCCTGCGCCACCGGGCCTCGCTGACGGAGTGCTGCCGCTTCTGTCCCAACGCCGAGGTCTTCGCGCGCCTGGTGGGGCGCAGCGGAGCGGAGTGACCTCGCCCCGCCCGGGAGAGGCCGTGACGCCCCGCGGCGTTCGCTGCCAAGCCAGTCCTGTACCGGTGTCGTCAGCCCTGCCACGCTCCTGCCGGTGGGGCGATCGTGCTGCTGCCCTACGTCTCAGCGCGCCGGACAGCGCGCCACCGCCGCCGTCTCCAGCGGGCGCGGGCGGGCGAGCCCCCAGTAGCTGGCGAGCGCCAACAGGCCGGACAGCGCGATGGCCACGGCCATGGTGCGCGAGGTGCCGTCGTGGAACTGGCCGACCAGGGCGCCGCCCAGGGCGGCGATGGTCATCTGCAGGAAGCCGAACAGCGACGAGGCGGAGCCGGCGCAGTGCGGGTTGGGCGCCAGCGCCCCGGCCATGCTCTGCGGCATGAGGATGCCGAAGCCGACCAGGAAGACGATGTGCGGGCCGATCACCGCCCAGGGCGCGTAGACCCCGGCCAGGGCGAGGCCTGCCATGGTGCTGCCGGCCAGGGCGCACAGCAGGGTGGCCAGTTGCAGCAGGCGATCGCGTCCCAGGCGGTGACTGTAGCGGCCGCTGACGAGCGAGCCGCTGAAGAAGCCGGCCACGATCAGCGTGAAGCCGACGCCGTACTGGAAGGGCGAGAGCCCCATGAACTCGATCAGCACGAACGAGGAGCCGGAGAGGAAGGCGAACAGGCCGGCGAAGCCGGTGGCGTTGGCCAGGGTATGGCCGACGAAGGCGCGTTGGCCGAGCAGCTGGCGGAAGGTGCGCAGGATCACCGCCGGATGGGTCGACTGGCGCCGCTCGCGCGGCAGCGGCTCGGGCATCAGAAAGGCTAGGATCGGCAGCATGACCGCGGCATAGCCGGCCAGCAGCAGGAACACCGATGGCCAGCCGAAGGCGAGCAGCAGGCCGGCCCCGACGATGGGGGCCAGCGCCGGGGCGAGCGCCATGGTGCTCGCCATGTAGGAGAGGACGCGCCCCGCCTCCAGCGGGCCATGGATGTCGCGCACCGCGGCGCGGCCCAGCACCGGGCCGGCGGCGCCGCCGAAGGCCTGCAGGAAGCGGCCCACCAGCAGCACCTCGATGGAGGGGGCGAGGGCGCACAGCAGGCTGGCGAACAGGAAGAGGCCGAAGCCGGCGAGCAACACCGGCTTGCGCCCGACACGATCGGAAACCGGACCGCACACCAGTTGGGCCAGGGCGAACCCCGCCATGTAGAGGCTCAGCGTCAGTTGGACCTGGTCGGGGCCGGTGCCGAGCGCGTCGGCCATGGCCGGCATGGCCGGCAGGTACATGTCGGTGGCCAGCGGCCCCAGGGCGGTCAACGCCGCCAGCACCGCCACCATGGCGGGGGATGTCAATCGCAGCACGGCACTCTCCTGAACGACGCTTCCTGGAAGGCAACGACGGTCCGGCACCTTACCGGGCGGACCGGGGCCCGTCTATCTTGTTAGCCTGCTTATTATAACCGCCCAGGCGTCGTCTGTCTTATCCGGCGTCGGGCTGGACGCCGGGGGCGGCCTCGCGGAACGCCTCCAGGGTGTCGCAGTGCGCGGCGATGCGGCGAAGGGTGGGGTAGGCCGAAAGGTCGCACTCGAAGCGCTTGGCATTGAACACCTGGGGGACCAGGCAGACGTCGGCGAGCGTCGGGTGGTCGCCGTGGCAGAACCGGCCGGTGCCCGCCTCGCGGGTCAGCAGGCTCTCCAGGGCGTCGAAGCCCTGGTGGATCCAGTGGCGGTACCAGGCGAGCTTGGCCGCCTCGCCGACCTCGAGCTCGTGGACCAGGTACTTGAGCACGCGCAGGTTGTTGAGGGGGTGGATCTCGCAGGCGATGAGCTGGGCGAGCGCTCGTACCCGGGCCCGTCCGGCGGCATCCGTCGGCAGCAGGGCCGGTTCGGGATGCGTCTCGTCCAGGTATTCGCAGATTGCCAGCGACTGGCTCAGCCGATGGCCGTCGTCGGTGACGAGCAGCGGCACCAGGCCCTGGGGGTTGCGGGTGAGGTAGGCGGCGCTGCGCTGCTCGCCCTTGACCAGGTTGACCGGGGCCTGGTCATAGGCAAGGCCCTTGAGATTCAGCACGATGCGTACCCGGAAGGCGGCCGACGAGCGGAAGTAGCCGTAGAGCGTGGTCATCCTGAGGGTCTCCGTCACTGGGGGTGGTGCGCGACGACCCGCTGGTCGATGGCGCCGAAGAGGCTCTGTCCCTGGCGGTCGAACATCTCGATGCGCACCCGGTCGCCGAAGCGCAGGAAGGGGGTACGGATTTCATCGTAGAGGATCTTTTCCACCATGCGCACTTCGGCCAGGCAGCTGTAGCCCACGCCGCCCTCAGTGATCGGCTTGCCGGGGCCGCCATCGGGGCCGGGGTTGGAGACGGTGCCCGAGCCGATGATCGCGCCGGCGCCCAGGTAGCGGGTCCGGGCGGCGTGGGCGACGAGCTCGGGGAAGCTGAAGATCATGTCCGGACCGGCCTCGGGTACGCCGAACGTCTCGCCGTTCAGGTGCACGGTCAGCGGGAGGTGCACCTTGCCGTCCCGCCAGGCATCGCCCAGCTCGTCCGGGGTGACGCAGATCGGCGAGAAGCTCGAGGCCGGTTTGGACTGGAAGAAGCCAAAACCCTTGGCCAGCTCGCCGGGAATCAGGCCACGCAGGCTGACATCGTTGACCAGCATGACGAGCTTGATGTGGCCGGCGGCCTGTTCGGGGGACACGCCCATGGGCACGTCGTCGGTGATCACCGCGATCTCGCCCTCGAAGTCGATGCCGTGCTCTTCGCTGATCGCCTCGATGTCCTCCGTCGGCGCCAGGAAGCGGTCGCCGCCGCCCTGGTACATCAGCGGGTCGCTCCAGAAGCTCTCGGGCAGCTCGGCGCCGCGCGCCTGGCGCACCAGCTTGACGTGGTTGAGGTAGGCGGAGCCGTCGGCCCAGTTGTAGCTGCGCGGCAGCGGCGAGTGCAGGGCGTCCTGATCGAGTGCGAAGGCACCTTTCGCCCGTCCGTCGTTGAGCGCGGCGTAGCGCGCTTCCAGCTGCGGGCTCACGGTCCCCCAGGCCTCGAGGGCCTGCTGCAGGGTGGCGGCGATATCGGTGGCGCGTACGGCGCGGCTGAGGTCGCGGGAGACCACCAGCAGTTCGCCGTCGCGGCCGTGCTCTTTCGTATCCAGCTTGAGGGTGGCGAGTTTCATCGTCGTTGGATCCTCGTTCGTCAGGGGCGGGTGTCGTGATCAGGGCCGGGTCGGGTCGAAGTGCGAGCGCAGCGTCGCCCAGACGTCGACGTAGTCGCGCTGGCGGAAGTCCGCCTCGAGCGCGGCCTCGGTGGGGTGGTAGACGTAGCGGCTCTCGAACATGAAGGCCAGGGTGTCGCCCAGGTAGCGCGGGGTGAGCTCGGCCGTGGCGGCCTTCTCGAAGGTCTCGGCGTCGGGGCCGTGGGGCGACATGCAGTTGTGCAGGCTGGCACCGCCGGGCAGGAAGCCCTCCGCCTTGGCGTCGTACTCGCCGTGGATCAGCCCCATGAACTCGCTCATCAGGTTGCGGTGGAAGTAGGGCGGGCGGAAGGTGTGTTCGGCGACCATCCAGCGTGGCGGGAAGATCACGAAGTCGACGTTGGCCATCCCCGGGGTGTCCGAGGGCGCGGTGAGCACAGTGAAGATCGACGGGTCGGGGTGATCGAAGCTCACCGTGTTGATGGTGTTGAAGCGCGCCAGGTCGTACTTGTAGGGCGCATAGTTGCCGTGCCAGGCCACCACGTCGAGCGGGGAGTGGTCGAGCCGGGTTTCCCAGAAGCGCCCGGCGAACTTGGCCACCAGCGCGAAGTCGCCGCTCTCGTCCTCGTAGGCGGCCACCGGGCTCTGGAAGTCGCGCGGGTTGGCCAAGCCGTTGGCGCCGATGGGCCCGAGGCCGGGCAGCTCGAAGGGCGTGCCGTAGTTCTCGCAGACATAGCCCCGGGCGGCGTCGGTGTCTGCCCCCAGGCGCACCTGGAACTTGATGCCGCGCGGGATCACGGCGATTTCGCCGCCCGTGACAGCCAGCTCGCCGAACTCGGTGCGCAGGCACAGGGTGCCGAGCTGCGGCACGATCAGGAGTTCGCCGTCGGCGTCGTAGAAGAAGCGCTTGGTCATGTCCTGATTGACGGCATAGAGGTGCACGCCGCAGCCGCTCTGGGCGCCGGCATCGCCGTTGACCGCCACGGTCAGCAGGCCGTCGACGAAGTCGGTGGGGGCGGCGGGCAGCGGCACCGGGTCCCAGCGCATCTGGTTGGGGTCGGCGGCGGGGCTGGCGAGCGGCGAAGTGGCCACCTGCCGGTGTGCCAGCGGCCGGTAGGCGCTCTGTGCCACCGACGGGCGGATGCGATAGAGCCAGCTGCGCAGGTTCTGGTGGCGCGGCGCGGTGAAGGCCGAGCCGGTGACCTGCTCGGCGTAGAGGCCGTAGGGGCAGCGCTGTGGCGAGTTCTGGCCCACCGGCAGGGCGCCGGGCAGCGCCTCGGTGGTGAGGTGGTTGCGGAATCCGCGCTGGTAGTCGAACGTGTCGGTCGTCATGGGGTGTCCTCGCGGGTTGGCGACGAGCCGGTGTCGCCCGGTCGGGCTGGTGGAGCAAGCATAGTTTCTATTGAAACTATATGTCCAGTGAAGCGCCCGCCCTCGTTGCCATCGTTCGCCGGGAGGATGGCAAGAGAATGCCGTGGATCCTGAGTCACAGAGAGTTGCTATACCTAAGTCTAACCCCTCTTGTGTCGCCAACCGGTTTCAAGAGAGATTGTTGGAGGGGGCGCCAGCGGGTAACGGGCCGCGCGGGGCCTCTGCTTCTGGCCAGGCGCGTCGGCGGAGGCGAGTTATGGCGACCGACGCGACCCGCTCGGTGTGGCCGGCAGGGGGACGTGCGTTGCCGGGGCGGAGGTTCCCGGGTATCGTGCTGTTGCTGTCGCAACTGCTCGACTAGGGTGAGCGATCATGAACGATGAGGGATCACAGGGGCGGGGGGGAGACAGGCTGGCGCTGGCGTCTGCCAAGTCGGAGCTGGACCTGAACCAGTTCCTTCCCTACCGGCTCAACAGCCTGGCCGACCGCATCAGCCACGAGCTGGAGCGCATGTACGCCGAACGCTACGGGCTCAACGTGGCACAGTGGCGGGTGCTGGCCTGGCTCAGCCACTGCGACGAGCTCTCGGCCAAGCAGATCTGCGAGGCGACGGGCATGGACAAGGCGCGCGTCTCGCGCGCCGTGCAGGCGCTGGAGGAGCGCGCGCTGATCAGTCGCCAGCCGTCGCCGCACGACCAGCGCCTCCACGAGCTGCGCCTCACCGAGGCCGGCCAGGCGCTGCTCACCGCGCTGATTCCCGAGGCACAGGCCTGGGAGGCGGAGCTCGTCGCCACGCTCTCCGCGGGCGAGTACCGCGACCTCTTCAACATCATGCGCAAGCTCGAGCGCCAGCTCGAGCGGCTCGGCTGAGCGGCGGCGTCACGGCGCGCGGCAGTCGGCGGCCGCGGCGTCCCGATCCATCACCAGGCGCACGAAGAACTGGCCGGCCATGTTGCAGCGGGTGCGTCCGTCGCCGGTGAAGTCGACGAAGCAGTCCTGCTGGGAGTGGCCGCCGGCGCTCGCCTGGTTCCAGTACCATCCGGGTGGCGTGTCCGGAAAGGCCGTCGTGTCGATGGCCACGTCCGCGCCGCCGGCCGCCTGCATCAGGGAGCGCAGCTCGTAGAAGCGCGGCAGCCGCCACGGGCAGGCGGCGCTGGCCTGCGCCGCGGCCAGCGACTCGGCCTCGGCCAGGTGGAAACGTGCCGCCTCTCCCTCGCAGCGCCCCGCGCGGAACGTCTGCCCCTGGCTGCAGCGCCGCCATACCAGCGCGGTATCGGCGTCCGCGACCAGGCCCTCGGCGGGAAACCGGAAGCGCGCGTCGGCGCTCCCCGCGGTGACCGGCCCGGCGAGGAGCAGCGCCAGCAGGGCGAGGCGGGCGGCCGTCATGCCTCGGCCACCGGTTGGCGGGCGGTGGGCACCCGCCCGCCCAGGCGGGCGGTGATCTCGGCGGCGGTGTCGCGCACCAGCTCGCCCAGCTCGGCGAGGCGCGCCTCGGGAATCCGCG
Organism: Billgrantia azerbaijanica; assembly: GCA_004551485.1. GTDB lineage: Bacteria > Pseudomonadota > Gammaproteobacteria > Pseudomonadales > Halomonadaceae > Halomonas > Halomonas azerbaijanica. Next base: position 202,994 of record SBLD01000003.1, read on the forward strand.
CCACGGGGCCGGAGACCGAGATCGCCGCCAGCGGCGTGCCGTGCTCGTCGTGGATGCAAGCCGCCACGCAGTGCAGCCCGACGGCGTGCTCCTCGCGGTCGCAGGCGTAGCCGCGGCGGCGCACCTCGGCGAGGTCGGCGCGCAGCGTCTCGGGGGTGTGCAGGGTGTTGGCGGTCACCCGGGTCAGCCCGCGCTCGGTGAGGATGCGCTCGAATTCGTCGTCGGGCAGCCAGGCCATCAGCGCCTTGCCCACGCCCGAGGCGTGCAGCGGTGCCCGCGAGCCCAGCCGCGTGATCATGCGCATCATCTGCGGCGACTCGCTCTGGGCCAGGAATACCGCCGTGCCGCCGTCGCGGATGCCCAGGTTGGCGGTCTCGCCGGTCTGGGCGGTGAGGCGGCGCAGGAAGGGGCGGCTGGTGGCCACGAAGTCGCGGGCCTCGAGGAAGCTGTTGCCGATGCGGAAGGTCTTGACGTCGACCTTCCACACCCCGAGCTCGCTGTCCTGGGTGATGAAGCCCTGGCTCTGCAGCGCCTGCAGCAGGCGGTGGGTGGTGGAGGGGGCCAGGTCGACCGCCTCGGCCAGCTCGGAGAGCGCCAGCCCGCCGGGGGTGGCGGCCAGGCGTTCGAGCAGCGTCAGCCCGCGTACCAGCGACTGGCTGTGCCCGCTGCTGCTCTTGCCGGGGCCGGGCGGGCGCCCCGCCGTTCTGCGTTTGCCTTCACTCACCCGTTCTACTCCTCGCGCCAGGGACTCACGGCCACAGGATACCTGCTCGCGCGGGCGCTGTCTCGGCTGCGGAAATGCCTTCCATTCCCTGTGACATTCAGCGGTGACGCCACTGTGGGTGGCGCTTCTCGATGAAGGCGTCGATGCCCTCAGTCACGTCCTCGGCCATCATGTTGGCGGCCATGGCGTCGCCGGCGAGGCAGTAGGCTTCGTCCAGAGGTAGCTGCAACTGGCGCTGGAACAGCGCCTTGCCGGTGCGCAGGGCCACGGCGCTCTTGGCGCAGATGCTGGCGGTGAGCTCGCCGAGGGCGTCGTCCAGGGCGTCAGCATCGGCGACGCGGTTGACCAGCCCCCACTCCAGCGCCTGGTTGGCGTCGATGAACTCGCCGGTGAACAGCATCTCCAGGGCGCGCTTGCGGCCGAGGGTGCGCGAGAGCGCCACCGCGGGGGTGGAGCAGAACAGCCCGACGTTGATGCCGGAGACGGCGAAGCGCGCCGAGCGGGCCGCCACGGCCAGGTCGCAGCTCGCCACCAGTTGGCAGCCCGCGGCGGTGGCCAGGCCCTGGACGCGGGCGATCACTGGCACCGGCAGGGTGACGATGCGCTGCATCACCTCACCGCAGCGGGCGAACAGCGCCCGGTAATAGGCCTCGTCCACCCGGGCGCGCATCTGCTTGAGGTCGTGGCCGGCGCAGAAGGCACGCCCCTCGGCGGCGAGCACCACGCAGCGCACGCTGTCGTCCGCGGCGAGGCGTTCGAGCTCGCCGCCCAGCGCCTCGAGCATCTCCTCGGAGAGCGCGTTGAACTGGCGGGGGCGCTGCATCGTCAGGGTCGCCACGCCGCCGGCGTCATGGCGGCGCAGCGGGAGGTCGTCGGCAGGTGCCATGGGCAGTCTCCTCGCGGGCGTGGGGTTGGGCCACAGCCTAGCGCGCCGGGGTCGCCATTCGCTACGCTTGCGACCAAAGACGACCCTGTACCGCCGGGAGGCCACCATGTCCGACTTCGCTGCCATGCCACTGCACAAGGGGGTACCGGAGACCGGTAATGAGCTGCTGGCGGACGTCAGCCTGCCCGCGGCGGTCATCCACGAAGCGCCGCTCGCCCACAACCTGGCGTGGATGCAGCGCTTTGCCAGCGACCACGGGGCGCGCCTCGCCCCCCACGGCAAGACCACCATGGCCCCGGCGCTCTTCCACCGTCAGCTGGCGGCGGGCGCCTGGGGCATCACCCTGGCCACGGCGGCGCAGTGCCGGGCGGCCTTTGCCCACGGTGTCACCCGGCTGCTGATGGCCAACCAGCTCGTCGGCGAGGCCAACATGGCGATCATCGCCCGGCTGATCGAGGCGGGGGCCGAATTCTACTGCGTGGTCGACAGCGCCGCGAACGTTGCGCAGCTGGGGCGCTACTTCGGCGCCCTCGACCTGCGCCTGTCGGTGCTGATCGAGCTGGGCATCGACGGCGGGCGCTGCGGCTGCCGCGACCAGGACGCCGTGCTGGCGCTCGCCGAGCGGGTGGTCAGCGAGCCGGCGCTGGTGCTGGCGGGCCTGGAGGGCTACGAGGGGGTGGTGCACGGCGACAATCCCGAACGCGACGTGCGCGCCTACGCCTGGCACTTGGTGGAGGCGGCCCAGATGCTCGACCACGACGGCCTGATCGAGGCGCATACGCCGCTGATCACCGCCTCCGGCTCGGCGTGGTACGACCTCGTCGCGGCGGTCTTCCAGGAGGCGCGGCTCGGTCCCCACTTCGTGCCGGTGCTGCGTCCCGGCTGCTACGTGGTGCACGACCACGGTCTCTATCGCCGCGCCCAGCGGGACGTGCTGGGTCGCCGCCCCGACCTCGAACGCGCCCTCCAGCCGGCGCTCGAGGTGTTCGCCCAGGTAGTGTCGCTCCCCGAGCCGGGCCTGGCCATCGTCGGCCTCGGCAAGCGCGACATCGGCTTTGACCAGTTGCCCGAGCCGCTGCGCCGCTACCGCGAGGGCGGCACCGTCGACCGAGCACTGGCGGTCGACGGCTGGCGGGTCACCAAGCTGATGGACCAGCACGCCTTCGTGGCGCTGCCGGAGGACCCGGACGGCGACAACGGCGAGGTGCGCGTCGGCGACATCGTCGCCTTCGGCACCTCCCATCCCTGCCTGACCTTCGACAAGTGGCGCCGCCTGTGCCGGGTCGACGAGCGGCTGCGGGTCGTCGAGGTACTGGAGACCTGCTTCTAGCCGAACGGCGCCCGTTCTGAACGAGGGTGGCGGCCCCGGGCGGGGCCGCGCCAGGGATCAGACGTCGCTGCGGAACACCCGGTCGTGGTGGGGCAGGATCAGGTTGAGGACGATGGCGCACAGGGCGCCGGGGATCAGCCCCGACTCGATGATGGCCCGGACGTTCTCGCCGTAGTCGGCGTAGAGGCCCTCCTGGGCGGGCAGGCCGATGGCGGCGGCCAGCGACACGGCGATGATCAGCATGTTGCGCTTGTTGAAGTCGATGGTGCTGAGCATCTTGATGCCGGCGCTGGCGATCATGCCGAACATGATCAGCACGGCGCCGCCCAGCACCGAGTTGGGGATGCTGGAGACCAGGCCGCCCAGCTTGGGCAGCAGGCCGGCGACGACCAGGAAGGCGCCGCCGATGGCCACGACGTAGCGGCTGACCACGCCGGTGAGCGCCACGATGCCGACGTTCTGGCTGAAGCTGATCTGCGGGTAGGCGTTGAAGATGGCGGCGAACACGCTGGCCAGACCGTCCGCCATGACGCCGCCGGAGAGCTCCTTCTGGGTGGGCTCGCGGTTCACCCCGCCGGCGGTGGTGCCGACGATGTCGCCGATCGACTCGGCGCAGGTGACCACGGCCAGCAGCACGACCGGCAGGATGGCGGCCAGGTGGAACTCGAGGCCGATGGCGAAGGGGATGGGCAGGGCGAACCAGTCGGCCGTGCCGATGGCGGAGAAGTCGACGTAGCCGAAGGCCACCGCGGCGGTGAACCCGGCCACCAGCCCGGCGAGCGGCGAGATCTCCGACCAGATGCCGCGGCCGAACTGGTGCAGGCCGACGGTCACCACCAGCACCAGGCCGGCCAGCAGCAGGTGGTGCAGCGCGCCGAAGTCCTCGGCCCCGAAGCCGCCCCCGGCATAGGCGAAGCCGACCGGCATCAGCAGGGTGCCGATCATGATCACGAAGGTGCCCGTGACCACTGGCGGGAACAGGAAGCGTACCCAAGGCAGGAAGAGCCCCACCAGGGCCATGGCGACCCCGCCGCACAGGGCGGCGCCCAGCGCCGCCGGCACGCCCATGCCGACGGCGATGGGGATCAGCACCGGTACGAAGCCGAAGCTGGTGCCCATGACGATCGGCAGGCGGGCGCCGATGGGGCCGAGGCCCAGCGACTGCACCAGCGTGGCCACCCCGGCGACGAACATCGCCGCCTGGATCATCAGGGTCGTCTGTGCCTCCGACAGGCCGGCGGCCCCGGCGATGATGATGGGCACCGTGACGTTGCTGACGAACATCGCCAGCACGTGCTGGAGGCCGAGCGGGATGGCGCGGGCGAGCGGCGGCATCGCGTTGACGTCCTGGGTGCTGCGCACCTTGCGCGGGTCGGCCTTGGCGGTCTCTACGGTCGACATGGAACCTCTCCTGTTGTCGTTGTGGGGAGTGGGGTGGGTCCAGCGATGGTGGTGTTCCTGCATGGGTGTCGTTGCTACAGGGCGCGGCGCAGGGCGGCGGCCGCGGCGTCATGGCGCGCCAGCAGCGCCGGCAGGTCGACGCCGAGCGGCTGCCCGTCGACGAGGCGCCACTCGCCGGCCACCATGACCCGGTCGGCGCGATGGGCGCCGCACAGCAGCAGCGCGGCGACTGGGTTCTCGGCGCCGGAGAAGCGCGCCTCGTCGAGGCGGAACAGCGCCAGGTCGGCCTGGCGGCCCGGGGTCAGGGCGCCGATGTCGTCGCGGCCCAGGCAGCGCGCCGAGCCGGCCGTCGCCCAGCGGATCACGTCGTCATGGGTGAGCCGGCCGGGGGCGTAGCGCAGCCGCCCCAGCAGCAGCGCCTGGCGCATCTCCTCGGCGAGATTGGAGTGGTCGTTGGAGGCCGAGCCATCCACCGCCAGGCCCACCGGGCAGCCGGCGGCCTCCAGCTCCAGGGTGCGGCACAGGCCGGAGCCCAGCACCATGTTGGAGGAGGGGCAGTGGGCGATGCCGGTGCCGGCCGCGCCGAGGCGTGCCACCTCGTCGTCGGTGAAGTGGATGCCGTGGGCCAGCCAGGTGCGTGGTGAGAGCCAGCCCACGTCCTCCAGGTAGTCCAGCGGGCGCATGCCGAACAACCTCTGGCAGTAGTCGGTCTCGTCCTCGGTCTCGGCGAGGTGGGTGTGCAGGCGCACGTCGCGCGCCTCGGCCAGCCGGGCGCTCTCCTGCATCAGCTCGCGGCTGACCGAGAAGGGCGAGCAGGGCGCCAGGGCGATGGTGACCATGGCGCCCTCGCCGCGCTGGTGATAGGCGTCGATCAGTCGCGCGCTCTCGTCGAGGATGGTGGCCTCGTCCTGCACCACCGACTGGGGCGGCAGGCCGCCGTCGTCGCGGCCCACGCTCATCGAGCCGCGGGTCAGGGCGGCGCGCACGCCCAGGCGCCGGGCGGTCGCCACCTGCACGTCGATGGCGTGGGTCAGCGCCCCGGAGAAGACGTAGTGGTGGTCGGCGACCGTGGTGCAGCCCGACATCAGCAGCTCCACCATGGCCAGCTCGCTGGCCAGCGCCAGCTGGTCCTCGGTGAGGTGGGCCCAGACCTCGTAGAGGGTGGTCAGCCAGGGAAAGAGTGCCTTGTTCAGCGCCGGGGAGTAGGCGCGGGTCAGGGTCTGGTAGAAATGGTGATGGGTGTTGACCAGGCCCGGCAGCAGCACGTGGCGCGAGGCGTCGAAGACGCCGTCCACCGGCGTGGCGGGGTGGCCGCCGGCGGGCACCGCCTCGCGGATGCGGCTGCCCTGCACCACGACGCCGCCGGCGGCTTGGGGATCGCTGCAGGCGAGCGGCTGGCGAATCCACAGGGTCGGGGTCGGCTGGGGCATGTTGTCCTCCTGCGGGCCATGGCAGTGGCCCTTGTGTGGACAAAGGGTTACCCAAGTCGTGCCGGAAGCCGGCGCCTTGGTTCAGGTGCCTTTGCGTGAGTGTGTACCTAAGATTGAACAACCATGAGGTTGTAGTGTGTACAAAATGAGTGGCGAATGAGGAACTGTCAAGCGCCGGCCTGGCCACGGCATCGGGCGGGAAAGGAGGTCAACCGTCGTGACAAGAAAAACCGCCGCGTCGAGGCGACGCGGCGGCTTGTCATGGGCGGGGCCGGTACGGCGGCGCCGTCACGCCTCGTAGCTGGTCTCGGAGTAGAGCACCCGTACGCGCAGGGTGTGCTCGACGTGGCGCAGGGCGTCGAGCGCCTGGGGACCGTAGGCCTTGTCGACGTCGATGACCACGTAGCCGACCTTTTCGTTGGTCTGCAGGTACTGGCCGGAGATGTTGATGTCGTTCTCGGAGAGCACGCGGTTGATCTCGGAGAGCACGCCCGGCACGTTGTCGTGAATGTGCAGCAGGCGGTGCTTGCCCGGGTGCGCCGGCAGGGCGACCTCGGGGAAGTTGACCGAGGTGACGGTGGTGCCGTTGTCGGAGTAGGTGATCAGCTTCTCGGAGACCTCGATGCCGATGTTCTCCTGGGCCTCCAGGGTGGAGCCGCCGATGTGCGGGGTGAGGATGACGTTCGGCAGACCGCGCAGGGGGCTGACGAACTCCTCCTGGTTGCCCTTGGGCTCCACCGGGAAGACGTCGATGGCCGCACCCTGCAGGCGCCCGGCCTGGATCGCTTCGGCCAGGTCCTCGATCACCACCACGGTGCCGCGCGAGGCGTTGATCAGGATGCTGCCCTGCTTCATCAGCGCCAGCTGCTCCTTTCCGATCATCCACTTGGTGGAGGGCAACTCGGGCACGTGCAGGCTCACCACGTCGGCGCGCGCCAGCAGCTCCTCGAGGCTGGCCACCTGGTTGGCGTTGCCCATGCCGAGCTTGGCCACCACGTCGTAGTAGAGGACGTTGAAGCCGAGCGATTCGGCGAGCACCGAGAGTTGGGCACCGATGTTGCCGTAGCCGACGATGCCCAGCGTCTTGCCGCGCGCCTCGTGGGAGCTCTTGGCACTCTTCAGCCAGCCGCCCTGGTGGGCACGGGCGTTCTTTTCGGGGATGCCGCGCAGCAGCATGATCGCCTCGGCCAGCACCAGCTCCGCCACCGAGCGGGTGTTGGAGTAGGGCGCGTTGAACACCGGGATGCCGCGGGCGAGCGCCGCGCCCAGGTCGACCTGATTGGTGCCGATGCAGAAGCAGCCCACCGCCACCAGCTTCTCGGCGGCGGCGAAGACGCGCTCGTTGAGCTGGGTGCGCGAGCGGATGCCGATGAAGTGGACGTCGCGGATCTTGTCGATCAGCGTGGCCTCGTCCAGCGAGGTCGGCAGGTGCTCGATGTTGGTGTAGCCGGCGTTCAGGAAGTTGTCCACTGCGCTCTGGTGGACGCCCTCGAGCAGCAGGATCTTGATCTTGCTCTTGTCCAGGGACGTTTTGGCCATGGTCGAATCAACCCCTCGATGGTGCGATCCGTCGGCAACGACGCAGCCTGGCCGACGGGATCGGGCGGGAAACAGGGCGCATATGGTAGCACAACGGGCCGCCACCAAGATGAAAATGCTGCGCTGCGAGGATGAGCGCGCTGCACGTTGCGCCGGGTGCGTCGGGCGGGGCCGGGGCCGCTCGTCAATTAGTGCTGCACCTCCCTTGGGCAGACGACCCCGGGGGGGAAGCGTGTATACTGTCGCCTCCCTGCATTTGACCGTACGAGCGCTGACGGGTAGCGACCCATGGCAGAGCAAGACAAGCAATCCGCCGAGACGTCGGCCGGCACCGATTTCGCGGCCACCGTGGAACGGCTGGAGCGGCTGGTGGCCCAGCTCGAGTCCGGCGAGCTGTCGCTGGAGGGCTCGCTTTCCGCCTTCGAGGAGGGCGTGCGCCTGACCCGCGACGCCCAGCGCCGCCTGGACGAGGCCGAGCTGCGCGTGCGCACCCTCATCGAGCGCCCCGACGGCGGCGTCGATCTCGAGCCCTTCCCCCCGGCGGCGGAGGACGACGGTGAGCGCTGATTCTCTCGCGGCGCGCCTGGCCGCCGACCGTGCCCGGGTGGACGCCTGCCTGGCGGCGTTGTTCGAGGGGCGCCGGGCGCCGGCGCCGCGCCTGGAGGCGGCCATGCGCCACGGCCTGCTGGTGGGCGGCAAGCGGCTGCGGCCGGTGCTGGTCTACCTGGCGGGTCGCGCCCTGGGCGCCGCCGACGAGGCGCTCGATGCCCCCGCCGCCGCGGTGGAGCTGATCCACGCCTACTCGCTCGTCCACGACGACCTGCCGGCCATGGACGACGACGACCTGCGCCGCGGCCAGCCCACCGTGCACAAGGCCTTCGACGAGGCTACGGCGATCCTCGCCGGTGACGCCCTGCAGTGCCTCGCCTTCGAGGTGCTGGCGCGCGCCGACCACCCGCGCCTGCCGGCGCTGATACGCACCCTGGCCGGCGCTGCCGGCCGTGACGGCATGGTGGGTGGCCAGGCGCTGGACCTCGCCGCGGTCGGCGGCCACCCTGACGTCGAGGCGCTGGCTTGCGTGCACGCCCACAAGACGGGCGCACTGATCCGTGCCGCGGTGCGCCTGGGGGCGCTCGCCGCGGTGGCCGAGACGGACCCGCGCGTGGCGGCCCTGGAGCGCTATGCCGCGGCCATCGGTTTGGCCTTCCAGATCCACGACGACGTGCTCGACGTGGCCGGCGACACGGCGACCCTGGGCAAGACCGCCGGCGCCGATGCGGCGCACGACAAGCCCACCTATCCGGCCCTGCTGGGGCTAGAGGGGGCGCGCGCCCGGGCCGCCGAGCTGGTCGAGGAGGCCGTCGCCGCGCTGGCGCCGCTGGGTACCGCGGCCGCGCCCCTGGCCGAACTGGCCCGCTACATGATCGAACGTGACCACTGACACCACAGGGCATCCATGAAGCTCTACGACGACATTCCCGCCGAGCGCCCGTACACGCCGCTGCTCGATACCCTGGACACCCCGGCGGCGCTGCGGGCGATGAACACCGCCCAACTGCTCCAGGTGGCCGACGAGCTGCGCGCCTACCTGCTCTACAGCGTGGGGGTCTCCGGTGGTCACTTCGGCGCCGGCCTGGGCGTCGTCGAGCTCACCGTCGCCCTGCACCACGCCCTGGAGACGCCCCATGACCGGCTGGTGTGGGACGTGGGGCATCAGGCCTACCCGCACAAGATCCTCACCGGACGGCGCGAGGCGATGCCCACCATCCGCCAGCACGGCGGGCTCGCGGCCTTTCCGCGGCGCGCCGAGTCGGCGTACGACACCTTCGGCGTCGGCCACTCCAGCACCTCGATCTCGGCGGCGCTGGGCATGGCGCTGGCCGCCCGCACGCGCGGCGAGCAGCGCCGCGTCTGCGCGGTGATCGGCGACGGCGCGCTCACCGCCGGCATGGCCTTCGAGGCCCTCGCCCACGCCGGCCACGTCGATGCCAACCTGCTGGTGGTGCTCAACGACAACGAGATGTCGATCTCCGAGAACGTCGGTGGCATCGCCAGCTATCTGGCGAGCATTCTCTCCAGCAAGCCGTACCTCGCCATGCGCGAGGAGGGCAAGAAGGTGCTGGCCCACCTGCCCGGCGCGCTGGAGCTGGCGCGCCGCACCGAGGAGCACATGAAGGGCATGATCAGCCCGGCCACGCTCTTCGAGGAGATGGGCTTCAACTACATCGGCCCGCTCGACGGTCACGACCTGCCGACGCTGGCCCATACGCTGCGCAACATCCGCGACCTGGCGGGGCCGCAGTTCCTCCACGTCAAGACCTGCAAGGGGCGCGGCTTCCTGCCCGCCGAGGCCGACCCCATCGGCTACCACGCCATCACCAAGCTGGAAAAGGGGGAGCCGGCGAAGAGCGGCGACACGCCCGCGCCGCTCAAGCCGGCCGCCGCGCCTGCGTCCCAACCTAAGCCCAAGCCCAAGCCGAAAAAGTACTGCAACGTCTTCGGCGACTGGCTGTGCGACATGGCCGCTGCCGACGCGCGGCTGGTCGGCATCACCCCGGCGATGCGCGAGGGCTCCGACCTGGTGCGTTTCTCCAAGGAGTTTCCCGAGCGCTACTACGACGTGGCCATCGCCGAGCAGCACGCCGTGACGCTCGCCGCCGGGATGGCCTGCGAGGCGATGAAGCCGGTGGTGGCGATCTACTCCACCTTCCTGCAGCGCGGCTACGACCAGTTGATCCACGACGTGGCGGTGCAGGGGCTCGACGTCACCTTCGCCATCGACCGGGCCGGCCTGGTCGGCGAGGACGGCCCCACCCACCACGGCGCCCTGGACCTATCCTACCTGCGCTGCGTGCCGGGCATGGTGGTACTGGCGCCGGCCGACGAGGCGGAGTGCCGCGCCATGCTCAGTGCCGCCTACCACCACCCCGGCCCCGCCGCGGTGCGCTACCCGCGCGGGGCCGGCCCTGGCGTCGCCATTCCCGACCACCTGGAAGCGCTACCCATCGGCCGCGCCGAGTGGCGACGCGAGGGCGCCAGGAGCGGCACGCGCGTGGCCCTGCTCGCCTTCGGCAGTCTCAACGGTCCGGCGGCCGAGGTCGCCGAATGGCTCGATGCCAGCCACCTCAACATGCGCTCGGTGAAGCCCCTCGACCGCGAAGCCGTGCTCGCCGCGGCCGACGGCCACGACTTGCTGGTCACCCTCGAGGAGAACGCGGTGGCCGGCGGCGCCGGTAGCGCGGTGGGCGAGCTGCTCGCCGCCGAGGGCGTGTCGGTGGCGCTGCTCCACCTCGGCCTGTCCGACGCCTTCGTCGAACACGGCAAGCCGACCGAGCTGCTCGCTGACTGCGGGCTCGATGCCGCCGGCATCGAGGCGTCGATTCGCCAACGACTGGCGGTCGACGACGTTTCCCGGCCATTCGGCAAGGGGCAGGCGTCATGTTGATGGCCATGCTGATCGGCGCCTTCCTGGGCTTCTGGATAGGCGGCCCGCTGGGCCTGCTGGTTGGCGGTGGGTTGGGCTACTGGCTCGCCCAGCGGTTGCGCCGCAGCGCTGTGGGCCGATTGGCCGAGGCGCAGGCGCAGTTCCTCGAGTCGACCTTTGCGGTCATGGGCTGCTTGTGCAAGGCCGATGGCCAGGTCACCGAGGAGGAACTGGATGCCTCGCGTCAGCTGTGGGATCGCCTGCGTCTGAACGAGGCCCAGCGCGCCAAGGCGCGGGCTGACTTCACCCGCGGCAAGGGGCCGGACTTCGACCTGGACGCGGAGCTGGCCAAGGTGCGTCAACGGGTGGGCGGCCAGCCGGCCCTGCGCCAGGTCTTCCTGCAGGTGCAGCTGGCGGCGGTTGCCGCCGATGGCAAGCTTCACCCCACCGAGCACGAGATGATCCTGCGGGTGGCCAAGGGCCTGGGGTGCAGCGAGGCAGAGATCGCCCAGATCGAGGCCATGCTGCACGGAGCCACCCCGTCGGCGGGCAAGCAAGCGGTTTCCCTCGAGGAGGCCTACCGGGTGCTCGGCGTCGAGCGGGATGCCAGCGATGCGGAGATCAAGAAGGCCTATCGCCGGCTGATGAGCCAGAACCACCCCGACAAGCTGGCCGGCAAGGGGCTGCCCGAGAGCATGCGCGAGGTCGCTCAGCAGCGCACCAGCGAGATTGGCAACGCCTACGAGCGCATCCGCCAGGCCCGCGCCGCCTGAGGCGCCCCGTGGATTGCTGCTCTCACGCCTGATAGGGCAGCACGGCGGTATAGACGGCGAAGTAGTGACAGGTGCTGCCGCCGAGCACGAACAAGTGCCAGATGGCGTGGTTGTAGGGAATCGCGCGCACGGCGTAGAAGATCACCCCCAGCGTGTAGGTGGCTCCGCCGGCGATGAGCAGAGCGAGGCCGGTGGTCGAGAGGGTCTCGATCAGCTCGTCGCCGGCCAGCACGGCCAGCCAGCCCATCGCCAGGTAGCCGGCGACGCGCAGGGTGGCGAAGCGGTGCGGCCAGGCGAGCCTGGCGGCGATGCCGCCGAGTGCCAGCCCCCACACGGTGGCGAACAGCGTCCAGCCGGTGGTGCCGCGCAGGTTGACGATCAGGAAAGGGGTGTAGGTGCCGGCGATCAGCAGGTAGATGGCGCAGTGGTCGAGCAGTTGGAACAGCCGCTTGAGGTCGGGGCGGCGGAAGCCGTGGTAGAGCGTCGAGGCGGTGTAAAGCAGTACCAGGGTGATGCCGTAGAGGGTGACGCCGACCACCTTCCAGGGGTCAACCTGAGCGGCCAGGCTCGCCAGCATCAGCAGCACGATCATGCCGGCCAGGCTCAGGCCGATGCCGATGCCATGGCTGACGCTGTGGACGAACTCTTCCACCAGGGTGAAATCGTACCCGCCCTTGCGGTCCGTCTCGCCCATACGCCTCTCTCCGAGTGGTGTTCCCTGGGCGGGGCGCGGCAAGGCGCCCGTGTTTCAAGTCGGACAGTCCGGGCTGATAATCGTTCGTGTCATGTTGCGATCAGGGCTTGCGTTCGGTATCCACGTCGCTGGCCTGGGTGAAGTCGCCCAGCGCCATCAGGTGACCGAGCTTGCCGGCCTTGGTGGAGAGGTACTGCTCGTTGTGGGGGTTGAGGCCGGTGGTGAGCGGCACGCGCTCGGAGACGGTGACGCCGGCATCGGTGAGCGCGGCGACCTTGCGCGGGTTGTTGGTCATCAGGCGCAGGGCGTGGATGCCCAGGTGCTCGAGCATCGGCACGCAGAGGTCGTAGCGGCGCAGGTCGGCGCCGAAGCCGAGGCGCTCGTTGGCCTCCACGGTGTCGGCGCCCTGGTCCTGCAGGTGGTAGGCGCGGATCTTGTTGAGCAACCCGATGCCGCGCCCTTCCTGACGCAGGTAGAGCAGCACGCCGCGCCCCTCGTCGGCGATGCGCTTGAGCGCCTCCTGCAGCTGGTAGCCGCAGTCGCAGCGCATCGAGAAGAGCGCGTCGCCGGTCAGGCACTCGGAGTGCACCCGCCCCAGCACCGGCTCGCCGTCGGCCACGTCGCCGAGCGTCAGGGCGATATGGTCCTTGCCGGTGGCCTCGTCCTCGAAGCCGTGCATGGTGAAGGTGGCCCAGGGGGTGGGCAGCCGGGAGGCGGCGATGAATCGAATCGTCACGGGGTACCTCGGTGAAAGACCACGGCGGTGCCGGAGATGAACCCCGCATTCTAGCAGGAACGCTGGCCGGGCTCACGACCGCTGCGCGGCCCGGACCTTGGCCTTGGTCAAGCCGGGCGCCAAACGATGCGCTACAATGGCGCGACATTTCCTGTGGATGACCGCCTGCATGGAACTCAAGAACGATCGCTTTCTGCGCGCCCTGGCGCGTCAGCCCGTGGACCGCACCCCGGTGTGGATGATGCGCCAGGCCGGCCGCTACCTGCCGGAGTATCGCGCCACCCGTGCCGAGGCCGGCAACTTCATGGACCTGTGCCGCAACCACGACCTGGCCTGCGAGGTGACGCTGCAGCCGCTGGAGCGCTATCCGCTGGATGCCGCCATCCTCTTCTCGGACATCCTCACCATTCCGGATGCCATGGGGCTCGGGCTCTACTTCGAGACGGGCGAGGGACCCAAGTTCCGCAAGCCGGTGCGCACGGCCGAGGAGGTCGCGGCACTCACGGCGCCAGATGCCGAGCGCGACCTGGACTACGTGATGCGTGCCGTGGCGACCATCCGCCGCGAGCTCGACGGCCGCGTGCCGCTGATCGGCTTCTCCGGCAGCCCCTGGACGCTCGCCACCTACATGGTCGAGGGCGGCTCGAGCAAGGATTTCCGCCACATCAAGAGCATGCTCTACGACACCCCGAGCGTGATGCACGACCTGCTCGACACCCTGGCAGGGGCCGTCACTGACTACCTCAACGCCCAGATCCGCGCCGGCGCCCAGGCGGTGCAGATCTTCGATACCTGGGGCGGGGCGCTCTCCACCCCGGCCTATCTGGAGTTCTCGCTCCGCTACATGGAGCAGATCGTCGCCGGGTTGATCCGCGAGCACGATGGTCGTCGGGTGCCGGTGATCCTGTTCACCAAGAACGGCGGCCAGTGGCTTGAGGACATCACCCTGGCCGGGCCGGATGCCGTGGGCCTGGACTGGACCACCGAGCTGTCGGATGCCCGTGCGCGGGTCGGCCACAAGGTGGCGCTGCAGGGCAACCTCGACCCCAACGTGCTGTTCGCCCGCCCCGCGGCGATCCGCGCCGAGGTGGGGCGCATCCTCGACAGCTACGGTCACGGGCCGGGGCATGTCTTCAACCTCGGGCACGGCATCAGCCAGTTCACCGACCCGGAGCGGGTTACCGCCTTCCTCGAGGCGCTGCACGAGCTGAGTCCGCGCTACCACCGCGCCATCCAGCACGCCAGTGCCTGAACGGAACCGACGGGGGCGTTGGCGCCGTCCGTGGCTGATGCTGGCGGCGATCGCGGCGCTGGCCATCGCCCTGGGCAGCCTGATGCCGGGCAGCGAGATGCCCGGCCGCCTGCCTTGGGACAAGGCCAGCCACTTTCTCGGCTACGCGGGCCTCGCCGGGCTTGCGGGGCTGGCCGGCGTGCGCCTGCCGCTGGCCTTCGCGGCCTCCCTGCTCTACGGCATCGCCATCGAGTACGCACAGCTCCTGGCGCCGGGGCGCAGCGGCGGCGATTGGGGCGATATCCTCGCCAACGGCCTGGGGGCGGCGGCGGCGGTGTTGCTCTTGAAAGCCTGGCGGCGGCTCATGGCCTAGGAGCCTGGCGGCCTTTTCGCCGAGGCACACGACGGCGCCCCGTCACCGCAAGGTGGCGGGGCGCCGTCGTGTGGATGACCACTCAGGGCAACTCGGCGCGCTCGATCACCACCGCTTCCTGCGGCACGTCCCGGAAGGGGCCGTGGCTGCCGGTGGGCACCGCCTTGATGGCGTCGACCACCTCCATGCCGTCGACCACGCGGCCGAACACCGCATAGCCCCAGGTCTGGCCGGAGTCGGGGCTGCGGTGGTCGAGGAAGGCGTTGTCGGCGACGTTGATGAAGAACTGCGAGGTGGCCGAGTGCGGGTCGCCGGTGCGCGCCATGGCCAGGGTGCCGCGCTCGTTCGACAGGCCGTTGTCGGCCTCGTTGGGGATGGGGTCGCGGGTGGGCTTCTGGCGGAAGGCTTCGTCGAAGCCGCCGCCCTGGATCATGAAGCCGTCGATAACACGGTGGAAGAGAGTGCCGTCGTAGTGGCCCGCCTGCACGTAGGTGAGGAAGTTGTTGACGCTCTGCGGGGCCTGTTCCTGGAACAGTTCGATGGCGATCTCGCCGTGGCTGGTGTGGAGGATCACGTCGGCGGCGTCGCTGTCGGCACCGGCCGCGGGGGCCAGCGGCAGGGTGCCGGCCATGAGCAGGGTCAGCAGGGTTCGTTTCAGCACGGTCTGGCTCCTTGCGGGTCGAGGCGATCAGCTTACGGCCTGGGTGCCGTCTTGTCAGGCACCGGTCGGGGGCCGGGGTCCGCGTGGCGCCGGCCGCAGGCGGAGACTTTGATCTGGATCACAAGGGACGAGCGGAAAGAGGTATCCAGTATGGATTTTATCGCCCGTTCGCCGGACCATCGCGACATGCCGGTCGAGCGCCCGCCCCAAGGTGGGGCGTTCGGCCCCGAATGTCGCGTTCCGAGGCGGCCGTTTCTGGCGTCTGTCGATGCCGGCCCTCGGCAGGAGGTGGTCCATTCATGGTGGCGGAGCTCGGTAACTTTGCCCTGATCCTGGCGCTGTGCCTGGCGGTGGTGCAGGGCGTGCTGCCGCTGCTGGGGGCCCAGTGCGGCGAGGCGAGGCTGATGCGTACGGGGCGTTCGCTCGCCACCGGCCAGTTCGTCTTTCTCGCCCTTGCCTACGCGGTGTTGACCTGGGCCTTCGTCGTCGGCGACTTCTCCGTGCGCTACGTGGCCAGCCAGTCGAGCCTCTCCCAGCCGCTGCTCTATCGCCTCACCGCGGTGTGGGGCGGCCACGAGGGCTCCATGCTGCTGTGGGTGCTGATCCTGGGGGGCTGGGGGCTGGCCGTGGCGATCTTCAGCAAGTCGCTGCCGCGCGAGATGCTGGCCCGGGTGCTGGGCGTGCTGGGGTTGGTATCGGCGGGTTTCATCGCCTTCACGCTGTTCACTTCCAACCCCTTCGCACGCATCGTCCCCGGTCCGGCCGACGGCCGCGGCATGAACCCGCTGCTCCAGGACCCGGGCATGATCCTGCACCCGCCGCTGCTCTACATGGGCTACGTGGGGACGGCCGTGGTCTTCGCCCTGGCCATTGCCGCGCTGATCGGCGGGCGCCTCGACGCCGCCTGGGCGCGCTGGTCGCGCCCCTGGACCACGGTGGCCTGGGTGTTCCTCACCCTGGGCATCGCTGTGGGGGCCTGGTGGGCCTACTACGAGCTGGGCTGGGGCGGCTGGTGGTTCTGGGACCCGGTGGAGAACGCCTCCTTCCTGCCCTGGCTGACCGCCACCGCGCTGATCCACTCCCTGGCGGTGACCGAGAAGCGCGGCGGCTTCAAGGTGTGGACGCTGATGCTGGCGATCATCACCTTCGCGCTCACCGTGCTCGGTACCTTCATCGTGCGCTCCGGGGTGATCACCTCGGTGCACGCCTTTGCCACCGACCCGCAGCGCGGTGTCTTTCTGCTCGGCCTGCTGGCGCTGACCCTGCTCGGTGCGCTGTCGCTCTACGCCTGGCGCGCCCCCCGGGTGGGGCTGGGCGGTGGCTTTGGCGCCTACTCGCGGGAGTCGCTGTTGCTGGCCAACAACGTGCTGCTGACGGTGGCCTGCGCCGCCGTGTTCATCGGCACCCTCTACCCGCTGGTGCTCAGCGCCCTGGGGCTGGGCAAGATCTCGGTGGGCCCGCCCTACTTCGACACCGTCTTCGCCCCGCTGATGCTGCCGCTGCTGCTGCTGGTTGGCCTCGGTCCCACGGTGGCCTGGAAGCAGGCGAGCCCCGCGGCCACCCTGCGCGAGCTGCGCGGGGCGGTGGTGGCCAGCGTCGTCGCCGGCGGGCTCTGGCCGCTGGCCGTGGGTAGCTGGCGGCCGCTCACGGCCCTGGCGCTGATGCTCGCCGTATGGATCGTGCTCACCGCGCTGCTCGACGTGCGCAAGCGCCTGGGCAGAGCACGCCAGCCGCTCGCCGTGCGCGTCAAGCGGATCACACGGCCGGCCTTCCTCGGCATGCACCTGGCCCACGTCGGCCTGGCGCTAGTGGTGGTGGCCATCGCCATGGTCAAGACCTACGAAGTGGAGCGCGACGTGCGTCTTGCTCCCGGCGAGAGCGCGACGGTGGCCGGCTACGATTTCACCCTGCAGGACGTCTCCCTGGCGGCGGGACCCAACTACGAGGCCGACCAGGCGACGCTGGTCGTGAGTCGCGGCGGCCAGCCGGTGGCCACGCTCGCCCCGCAGCGGCGCTACTACGATACCCAGCCGGGCATGCCGATGAACCAGGCCGCGCTGCATCGGGCGATCACGCGCGACGTCTACGTCTCGCTCGGTGAGCGCCTGGAGGGTGACGCCTGGAGCCTGCGGCTCTACTACAAGCCCTACATGGTGTGGATGTGGAGCGGGGCGCTGCTGCTTGCCCTGGGCGGCCTGCTGGCCGCGGCGGACAAACGCTACCGCCTGCGGCGACGGCGTTCATCGGCTGCCGCCCCCGCCCCTGGCCTGCCGGGCGAGGCGGCAACGCAGGAAGGAGTGAGCGGATGAGATGGCGAATCCTCGTGCCCCTGGTGGCGATCGTGACCCTGCTCGGCGTGCTGCTGCTCGGCCTGGGGCTGAACGGCCGCGAGCTGCCCTCGCCGCTGGTGGGCAAGCCGGCGCCGGCGTTCACGCTCACGGCGCTGGCGGACCCCGAGACGCGGCTCACCGAGGCGGACTATCTCGGCGAGGTGGCGCTGGTCAACGTCTGGGCCACCTGGTGCAGCACCTGCCGTGCCGAGAAGCCGCTGCTCATGGAACTCGCCCGGGCGGGCATCCCCATCCACGGCATCAACTACCGTGACGAACGCGAGGCGGCGCTGCGCTACCTCGAGATCAGCGACAACCCCTACCGCACCATCGCCTTCGACCCCGAGGGCGACGCCGGCATGGAGTGGGGCGTCTACGCCACCCCGGAGACCTACCTGCTCGATGCCGAGGGGGTGATCCGCTACAAGCGCACCGGCCCGCTGAGCCGCGAGCTGCTGCGCGACGAGGTGCTGCCGCTGATCGAGGCGCTGCGCGCCGAACAGCGGGAGGCAGCATCATGAAGGGACATGCCTGGACCGGTCGCGGCGTGGTGCTCTGGCTGGGGATCGCCGCCTGGCTGCTGCCGGCGGGCCTGGCCTTGGCGCTGGCCATCGGTGATCCCGGGGAGTTCGCCAGCGACGCCCAGCGTACCCAGTACCAGACGCTGATCCGCGAGCTGCGCTGCACGGTGTGCCAGGGCGAGACGATCCACGAGTCCAACGCGGCGCTCGCCGCCGACATGCGTCGTCGAGTCTACGAGATGACCCGCGAGGGACAGAGCGCCGAGGCGATCGTCGCGTTCATGGTGGCGCGCTACGGCGACTACGTGCGCTATCGCCCGCCGCTGCAGGCCAATACGGCGCTGCTGTGGGCCAGTCCGCTGCTGCTGCTGTTCACCGGCGGTGCGGTGTGGTGGCAGGTGATACGCCGTCGTCGCGGCCAGACCGCGCGCCCGACGTTCACGGCCGAGGAGCGCGCCGCGCTCGAGCGCCTGCGCCGTGGCGACTGACTCTTGCGGCTGACTCTGGGAGGTACGCGATGAACGGCCTGTTCCTGATCTTCGCCCTGGCGCTGTGCCTGCTGGCGCTGGCTTTCGTGGCCTATCCGCTGCTGCGCCCGTTGCGGGATGACGGCGCCGCTTCGGGTGCGGCGGCCAACCGCGCGGTACACCGCGACCGCGTGCGCGAGCTCGACCAGGATCTGGTCGCCGGCACCCTGACCCGGGCGCAGTATGACCTGGCGCTGGCCGACCTCGAGCGCGAGCTGCTCGACAGCGGCGCCCTGGCGCCCGCCGGGGATCGCGAGGCAGGCCGCCGGGGGCGACTCGTCGGCGCGTCGGCCATCGCCTGCATCGCCGGGCTGCCTTTTGCCGCCATGGGCATCTATCTCGGCGTGGGGCATGCCGAGGCGGTCTTTGCCATTGCCGAGCCGCCCCCGAACTCGGCGCCGCCGGTCTCGGCCGAGAGCCGGCAGCGCGAGTTCCGGATGCTCGTCCAGCAGCTGCAGGGACGGCTCGCCGAGGAGCCCGCGGATCTCGAGAGCTGGGTGTTGCTCGGCCGTACCTTGGTGTTTCTCGACGACCTGGCGGCCGCCGAGCGCGCCTTCCGCGAGGCCATGAATCACGGCGGTGAACGGGATCCGGACGTCCTGACGCGCTACGCCGACGTGCTGGCCGAGCGCCAGGGGGAGCTGGCCGGCGAGCCGGCGGCCCTCATCGAGCGCGCCCTGGCGCTCGACCCCGATCACCCGGAGGGGCTGTGGATGGCCGGCAGCCTGGCGTTCCAGTCGGGGGACGAGGCGCGTGCTCGGCGCCACTGGGAGCGCCTGCTCGGGGTGTTGCCCCCCGAGTCTCGTGAGGCCGAGATCATCCGCGGCAACCTGGCCGAGCTGGCCGCGACGCCAGCGCAAGGCTGACCACGACATGATGCCCGGGAGGTGGACATGAAAACGCCGCTAAGCCGAGATGCCCTGCAGGCCGTCCGGCAGGTGCCCCTGTTCCGGGGGCTGGCCGATGACACCCTGGCGCTGTTGACCGGCGGCGCCCTGGAGCGCAGCTTCCGGCGCGGTACCCTGCTGTTCAGCGAGGGGGAGCCGGCGGATCGCTTCTACGTGGTGCTCGATGGCTGGGTGAAGCTGTTCCGCGAAAGCGCCGACGGCAACGAGTGCATGGTGGGGCTCTTCACCCGCGGCGAATCCTTCGCCGAAGCGGCGATGTTCGATCGCCTGGGCTTCCCGGTACACGCCGCCGTGGCCGAGGATGCGCGCCTGCTGATCTTCACGGCCGATCACTTTCTCTCCACCCTGGAACGACACCATGGGCTGGCCCTCAATCTGCTGGCGAATCTCTCCAGCATGCTGCGCTACCTGGTTCGCCAGCTCGACCAGCTGACCAACCAGCCCACCTACCAGCGCCTGGCGGCCTTCCTCGTCTCGCTCTGCCCGCGCGATGCCCGTCGGGCCACCGTCTGCCTGCCCTGCGACAAGCTGCTGATCGCCGGACGGCTGGGCATGAAACCGGAAAGCTTCTCGCGGGCCATGGCGCGCCTCAAGGAGGTCGGCGTGCGCTGCGAGCGCAACTGCGTGCAGATCGACGACGTCCCGGCGCTGCGCGATTTCGCCAACGGCTGCGAGCCGGTCGCGCTGCCGGTCTCCGGCCTGGGCAGCGCCTCATCCCCGTCCGTCGCAGCACCCTCGCCCGCTTCCCGCTGATCCCCCCGGCAGCTCTTTGCCACGATGGCCGCGCGCCATCGGGACGAGCTCTTGGCAGTTAGTTGCGCTCTCTTGTGACATAAGTCAACTCCAGAATGCATCTATTGACAGTGGTCAAGTGCGCTGGGAGCGAAAGCTGTTACTACTACGCCAGGTGGAGGGTGGCTATGGCCCCTGTTCGATGACTGTCGGCACAGACCAGGGACGGGCACCCGCCAGCCACTACCCAAGGGGAAACCAAGCGAGGCACGTGTTATGTACAAGAGAGCTCTGAGCAAGGGGATCTTCGCCCTCAGCTTCCCGCTGGCGGCCATGGTGGGCACTGCCCAGGCCGCGGCGCCGGAGCTGAGCGCCGAGGAGATGGAGAAAGCCAGCAAGATCTACTTCGAGCGCTGCGCGGGTTGCCACGGTACCACCCGAAACGGCGCCACCGGCCCCAACCTGCTGCCCGAGACCACCCAGGAGCTGGGCCAGCGTCGTCTGGAGAGCATCATCACGCTCGGCACCGAAGGCGGCATGAACAACTTCGACGGCATGCTCTCGCCGGACGACATCACCCTGATGGCCAAGTACATCCAGAACGAGCCGGTCGAGCCGCCGGAGATGTCGCTGGCCGACATGAAGGAGCGCTGGAAGGTCTTCGTGCCGCCGGAGGAGCTGCCCACCGAGCCGCAGCACGACCGCAACTGGGAAAACTTCATGGTCACCATCCTGCGTGACCGTGGCGCCATGGGCATCATCGATGCCGACACCAAGGAACTGGTCACCGAGGTCGAGACCGGCTACGCCGTGCACGTGGCCAAGGAGAGCTCCGACGGCCGCTTCTGGTACGTCCAGGGCCGCGATGGCCGTCTCTCCAAGATCGACCTGTGGATGGATCCGCCCCAGGTCACCGCCGAGGTGTTCATCGGCTATGACGCCCGCGACGTGGCGGTCTCCCACTATGGCGAGTGGAAGGACAAGTACGTCATCGGTGGCGCCTACTGGCCGCCGCACGCCGTGATCACCGATGCCGACACCCTGGAGCCGCTCAAGGTCATCTCCACCCGCAGCTACGACACCGAGGGCAACTTCCGCAACGAGGCTCGCGTGGCGGCGCTCTACAACACCCCGCACGCGCCGACCTTCCTGGTCAACGTCAAGGAGTCCGGTCAGGTCTGGCAGGTCGACTACAGCGACCTCGACAACCTGCGCGTCGACATGATGGAGACGGCCGAGTACCTGCACGACGGCTTCTTCGACCCGACCGGTCGCTACTTCCAGATCGCGGCCAACATGAGCGACAAGATGGTGTTCATCGACACCGAGACGCGCAAGAAGATCAGCATGCTGGAGACCGGCGTCAAGCCTCACCCGGGTCCGGGCGCCAACTGGGTCGATCCGGAGTGCGGTCCGGTGGCCGGTACCACCCACCTGGGTGAGGGCCGCATGACCTTCTGGGGCAACGACCCCGAAGGGCATCCCGACCAGGCATGGCAGATCTGCGACAGCATCGAGACCGACGGTCCGGGCCTGTTCGTGCGTACCCATCCCGAGTCCGACCACGTCTGGATCGACCAGGCCCTGCACCCCGAGGCCGACGTCAGCCAGTGGGTCATGGTCATGAACAAGCAGACCCGCGAGCTGACCCCCATCCACGTCGCCGATCGCCCCGCCGAGCACGACGCCGTGGCGGTGCACATGGAGTACGACCAGACCGGCACCGAGGTGTGGGTTTCCATCTGGGCGCGCGGTGAAGGCCATCAGAACGATGGCGCCATCGTGGTCTACGACGACAAGACCCTGGAAGTGAAGGACGTCGTCGAGGGTCTCAACACCCCGACCGGCAAGTTCAACGTCTACAACCGCAAGAAGCACGTCGGCTGATCGTCCGTCGACACCGCCGGGGCGCCCTGGGGCGCTCCGGCCCCTTCTCCAGCCATTTCATCCCTCCGGTGCAGGGCGCGGGAGTGGCTGGGCAAGGGGCCGGATACAACAACCACAACACGCGGCAGGGCGGGCAACGCAAGCGACAACTCGCGTCATGACACATTCGGGAGACTGACATGCAAGGGGAGCGTCCACGCAACTGGCGCAAGATCACGATCATGGGGGCGTCGCTCGGGGCCGCCGTGATCTTTTTCGTGGCGGGCATCCTGTTCTGGGGCGGCTTCAACACCGCGATGGAAGCCACCAACAACCTGACGTTCTGCAGCTCGACCTGTCACGAGATGAGCTGGGTCTACGAGGAGTACCAGGAACGGCCGCACTTCAAGAACGCCACCGGGGTCGGGGCCGAGTGCTCCGACTGCCACGTCCCCGACGCCTGGGGGCCCAAGATGATCCGCAAGATCCAGGCCAGCCGCGAGGTGTGGCACTGGATGCTGGGCAGTGTCGACACCGAGGAGGAGTTCAAGGCCAAGCGAATCCATCTGGCCGAGAACGTCTGGCGATCGATGCTCAAGACCGACTCGCGCGAGTGCCGCAACTGCCACGACTGGTCGAACATGGACCTCGAGCAGCAGGCCAGCCGCGCCAGCCGTGAACACTCCCGTGCCTTCGAGCAGGGCCAGACCTGCATCGAGTGCCACCAGGGGATCGCTCACCAGCTGCCCGAGAACTGGGACGAGTCGCCAGTATGGGCAGACCGCTTTGCGGTTGCCGAAACCAATGGCACTGGCGAAGAAGAGGCAGCGGTGCCGCTGGAAGAGGAGGACCTCGGCGAAGCCAAGGAGGTCAACGAGAACCTCGCCGCCTCGCTCGACTGGAGTACGGTGCCGGCCACCGACCTGACCCTCTTCCTGCCCGGCCAGGCCTCCATCGAGTGGATCCAGGACGGCAGCGAGCACGGTGGCGGTCGCGCCGTCAAGTTCGGTGACCGCTGCATCTGGTGCCACCAGGGCGAAGAGGCCGATATCGGGGCGCTGGCCGTCGCCGGCGAGAAGATCGAGACCTTCGACCTCGGCGACAAGCGCGGCCACGTGCCGATGAGCGTCAAGGCGGCCTTCGACGACGAGTACCTCTACATGCAATTCCAGTGGGAGGCCGGCGAGCATGCCCCGCTGCCCTTCGCCGACGGCGGCAAGCTGGACCCGGACAACCCCTTCAAGCTGACCGTGAGCCTCTCCGACGAGCGCGTCGGGCTGGCCGACCAGGCCGGCTGCTGGGCGAGCTGTCACCATGACTCGCGCCACATGCCCGACGCGCCGGAGGCCGATGCCCTGGCCGCCAACGGCCTCGGCGAGCGGCTGGATCTCTCCGACGGCGTGACCAAGTACATCGCCGAGAGCCGCACCGATATCGAGGTGCGCGGGCGTCGCGGTGCCGCACGCGGCGGCTGGGACAAGCTCAAGGAGGAGCAGGAGATCCAGGAGCTGCTCGACGGTGGCGTCTACGTCAACCTGGCGCGCTACAAGAGCGGCGACGGCTCCACCGAGTCCGGCTACATCCTCGATGAGCGCCACTTCAGCGACAGCCAGGCCATCGTGTTCAGCGCCGAGGAGGCCGACGGCGTGTGGACCGCCCACCTGACCCGGGCGCTCAAGACCGGCGTGGAGGGCGACAAGCCGCTCGACCTGGGCAAGCTGTACAGCGTCAACCTGGCGCTCCACGACGACTTCGCCGACTCGCGCTTCCACCATGTCTCCTGGCAGTACGGCCTGGCCTTCGGTGCCGAGAATCCCGAGGAGACCTTCGGTGCCGATATGGTGGAGATCAACGCCACGCGCGTCGAGTGACACGCCTCACGGGGAGGACGCTGACATGCGACACAGGCGACTGACCCTTGGCAGCGCCGTCCTGGCCACCCTGCTCACGGGCGGGGCGGCCCAGGCCGGGGAAGTGGTCGAAGTGGAGATGCGCGACTATGGCTACCACCCGGCGGAACTCGAGGTCGAGGTGGGTACCACGGTGCGCTGGGTGAATGCCGAGACGCGCACCAGCCATGACATCCACTTCCCCGAGGAGGCGCTCGGCTCACAGCGCCTGTTTCCGGAGGAGAGCTTCGAGCGTACCTTCGAGGAACCGGGCACCTATCCCTACCACTGCCGTCCCCACGAGAAGCGTGACATGGCAGGCGTGATCCGGGTGGTGCCGGCCGAGTGACGCCTGGCGTCGAGAACGACCCGATGCGCCAGCCGTCGATGACGGTCTGGCGCATCACGATGACAAGAGGAACGCTAATGGTACGATTGATCCGAGCGGCCGCCGGGCTCGTGGGCGGCCTGGCGGCGTTGGCCCTGTCCGCCATTGCCTGGGCCGAACCGGGCCCGGAAGGCTACCGCAGCGCCGAGTTCGGCATGTCCTTCGAGGCCGTGATGGCCGAGCTGGATGGCGATGATGCCGTCGTCAACCTGTCGGTCGTGGAGACCGACGACGGTGATGTGCTGATCGATGGTGAGCTGGCGGCCGACGATGCCCCGCCGGCCGACCTGCGCTACGTCTTCCCGGCGGGCAGCGATGCGCTGGCGCTGGTGCTCACCTTTCACCCCGACGTGGCGCAGCGCGAGGCGGTCGTCGCGCGGTTGACGTCACGCTACGGTCAGCCCTGGGAGGAGGAGATGGCCGAGTGGTGGTTCGAGCAGCTCCAGGCGGACATGCCCCAGCCCCCGCAGAGTCTCATGGTGTGGGGTGGGGACGGCGACGCGGTCGCCCAGCGGGGACGCCTGGTGCGCCTGTGGACTTTCGATGACTACCTCTCGGTGGAGTACCTCGACACCCAGCGTTTCGAGTAAGCTGCGGGGTCGGTATGCCGATGCTGGGGCCGCCCCGAGGGGCGGCTTTCCTGTTATGCGCGTCACTGTCCCAACCAAGCGGCAGTGCGCATCCTGAAACCCGAGGAGAGAACCATGAAACTCAGCCAACTACTGGCCGGACTGGCGATGGCCTGGCTGGCTGTCGGTGCCCAGGCCGAGTCGATGAACGGACAGCCCGGCCACGCTCATGCCGCGATGTCGTCGGCCGCAGCGGATGCCGCCCATACGCTGCGCGGTATCTTTCTTGGCTATGACGCGGAGACGCACCGGGCCACCATCGCCCACGAGGCGGTTCCCGGGGTGATGATGGCCATGCGCATGCGCCTCGCCCTGCCGGAGGGGGCGCCGGCGCCGGACCTGTCGCCGGGTGACAAGGTTCGGTTCGAGATGTTCAGCCGGATCGAGACCGGCCGGACCTGGCACGCCCGGGCACTCGAGCCGCTGCCGGCGGACACCGAGCTGACGCTGCCCGCCGCCCTGCGCGAGCAGATCGGTTACTGAGCCGCCCTATAGGTTGGTAAGCACGTCAGGCGATGGCGTGCTTCTTCATGCGGTAGAGCAGGGTATCGCGGGTGAGGCCCAGCAGGCGCGCGGCCCGGGAGCGGTTGCCGCCGCTCTGATCCAGCGCCTGACGAATCAGCTGTCCCTCCAGGGCTTCCAGGCTCACCCCGCCGGCCGGCAACTGCCAGACGGGGGCATCGTCGCTGCGGCCCGACGGCGTGGCCAGCCAGTGGGACGGCAGGTCGTCCGGGCTGAGCGCGCGGCCGTGCAGCAGCACCACGCAGCGTTCGACGAGGTTGCGCAGCTCGCGCACGTTACCGGGCCAGTCATGAGTGGCCAGCCGCTTGAGCAGGGCGGCCGTGAACCTCGGCGCCGCGACGCCGTGACGTGCCGCCAGGGCGGCGGCGAAGTGGTCGACCAGCAGGGGCAGGTCGCCGTCGCGCTCGCGCAGCGGCGGCAGCTCCAGCGGGATGACGTGCAGCCGGTAGAAGAGATCCTCGCGGAAGGCGCCGGCGGCCACCTGACGATGCAGGTCGCGGTGGGTGGCGGCGAGAATGCGCACGTCGACCCGCTCTGCCCGCCGGGCTCCCAGCGCCTGGCACTCGCCATACTCCAGCACGCGCAGCAGCTTGGCCTGGGCCGCCAGGGGCAGTTCGGCGACCTCGTCGAGAAACAGGGTGCCGCCGTGGGCCTGCTGGAGGCGTCCCGGGGTGTCGGCCTGGGCGCCGGTGAAGGCGCCGCGCCGGTAGCCGAAGAGTTCCGACTCCACCAGATCCTCGGGCAGGGCCGCGCAGTTGAGAGCGACCCAGGGGCCCCGGGCGCGGCGGCTCGTTGCGTGGACGAGGCGGGCCAGCAGCTCCTTGCCGGTGCCGCTCTCGCCGAGGACCAGCACCGTGGCGTCGGTTGCCGCCACCAGGCGCGCCGAGCGCACCACCGCCTGCAGCGCCGGGGATTCGCCGATCATCGTGAAGGGTGACGGTCGAGACGTGGCGTCAGCGGTCATGATGCGATCCCTGTCATGATGCCCTCCCAGTGGGTGAGAACCAGCGGCAGCGGGGCCAGGGCGACGATTGCCAGCCCGGCCAGTCGCCGCATGGCCGGCGTGCGCAGCCTGGGTACCACGCGGCTCGCCATGACGCCGACCGTGAACAGCATCGGCATGGTGCCGAGGCCGAAGAATCCCATGAACAGCGCCCCCTGCCACGCCGACTCGGTGGTCAGGCCGTAGGCCAGCGCCGTGTAGACCAGCCCGCAGGGCAGCCAGCCCCACACCAGACCGAACGCATAGGCGTGTGGCAGATGGCGCACTGGCAGCAGGCGACGCCCCAGCGGCTCGAGATGCCGCCACAGCGGGCGTCCCAGCGCCTCGATGCGGGCCAGGCGAGGGAACCAGCCGGCGATGTGCAGGCCTACCGCGATCAGAAACGCCGCGCCCAGCGAGCCCATCAGCAGCGGGTGAACCGCCCCGACAGCTCCGGCCAGTGCGCTCGCGCTACCGGCAACCAGAGCGCCCGCGGTGACGTAGCTGGTGATGCGACCGGCGTTGTAGGCCAGGTTGAAGGCGGCGAGCCGCTGCCCCTGTTCGCGCACCTCGGGCGACAGGCTGAAGGTCAAGGCACCGGCGATGCCACCGCACATGCCCAGGCAGTGGGTGCTGCTGAAAAGCCCCAGCAGGAAGGCCACGGCCCATTCGGCCGGCATCAGTGCGTCCCCCCGGCGTGCCCCATGGCCGTTGCCACGGCTGTGTCATCTGCCACGCCGACTCGGTCAGATGACGCAAGCATACCCGGCGCGTTTGGTGGCTGTCGCCGGACGCTCGCCGCTAATTGCGGTGGTTGGCCTTTCAAATCAAGAAGCTGCATCCTTTTTTTAGATCTTTCTCAGAGTGGCATGGAATGTGCTTGGTCAAGAGCACCGTTTCGTTAGAGAAGTCATTCGGCCCCGCTGGGGCCCTTTTTTTGCGTCGAATCCAGTGTGTCATTTGCCACAGCGCCCGTGGCATATCCCCAGTGGTAGGGGCGGCGGCTGTGGTGCTGTACCAGGAAGTCGTGCGGCACGGCTACCTAAAGATCATTTGAAACAATTGGTTGCGTTCATTTCATGGATTCCTGTCAGCCTTGGCACCTTTCTTGCCATGCATCAGCGCCATTCATGGATTCGAGGTTCTCATCGTGCAACGCCCCCCTCTTGTTTCCCCATCGCTGATGATCGCGTCCCTCTCTCTGCTAACCCTGCCCGCTGCCTGGGCCGTGGCGGACGAGGACGCGTCGACAGCGCTCGCGCCGCTGGTGATCACGGCGCCGGCCATGAGCGACCCTTATACCGTCACCAGCGATACGCGTCAGCCCCGCCTGCCGCTGCCGGCCCAGGACGGCGGCGCCTTCCTCAAGTCGATCCCCGGTTTTGCCGTCAGCCGCAAGGGAGGCACCAGCGGCGATCCGGCGCTGCGCGGGCTGGGTGGCTCACGGCTCAACATCCAGGTAGATGGCGCCACCATCCTGGGGGGCTGTGGCGGGCGCATGGATCCGCCCACGGCCTATGTCTTTCCCCAGGCCTACGATCGCGTCGAAGTGATCAAGGGGCCGCAGAGCGTGCGCTACGGGGTGGCACCGGCAGGCGTGGTGCGCTTCGAGCGCGACAAGCCGGTGTTCGGCGAACCCGGCGTCGAGGGGGTGGCCGGCACTACCGTGGGTAGCCACGATCGCTTTGATCTGGTGAGTGACGTGGCCGCCGGCAATCAGCAGGGCTATGTGCGCTTCATCGGTACGCTCTCCGACCAGGATGACTATCAGGACGGTAGTGGCGACGAGGTTCACTCCCGCTACAGCCGCTGGAGCGGTACGGCCATCGTCGGCTGGACGCCGGATGCCGATACCCGTTTCGAGCTGGCCTACGACCGCAGCGATGGCGAGGCGGCTTATGACGACCGCGGCATGGACGGTGCCGAGTTCGACCGCACCGGCTATACCCTGAGCGCGACGCGGCAGAACGTGACTCCCTGGCTGACCGAGGTGGAGGCGCTGGTCTACCACAATGCCATCGATCACGTGATGGACAACTACTCGTTGCGCCAGCCGCCGGGAATGCCGATGGTCTCGAATCCCGACCGCCGTACCCAGGGGGCACGCCTGGCGGCGGAGCTCGTGTTCTCTCCCACCACCCATATGTCGGCCGGTATGGACTATGCCAGGAACACGCACCGTGTCCGGATGGGACGTGGCACGGCGGCTTTTGGCTTCCGTGACCAGCCGCGCAACGAGGTGGCCAGCTTCGTCGACTATGGCGCCTTTACCGAGCTCGAGAAGGAACTGAGCGCGCGCAGCTGGCTGACCGTCGGCTTGCGCCTCGACCGGGCCGAGGCCGAGGCGCGCAGTGCGACCGGCTACGGCGGGGCGGCAAGCGGCACCACCGACAGCACCAGCCTGTGGAGCGGCTTTGCGCGCTACGAGCGGGCGCTCGAGGCGCAGCCGGTAAGCCTCTTCGCCGGCGTGGGGCGTGCCGAGCGCGCTGGTGACTTCTGGGAGCGCAACCGCGTTTTCGACCTGGACAGCGAAGTGCTGACCCAGCTCGATACCGGCGCGAGCTGGAATGGCGAGCGTCTGACCGCCAACCTGTCGCTGTTCTACGGCTGGTACGACGACTATATCCTGATCGACGAAACCGGTGCCGGCTCGCAGGCGCGCAACGTGGAAGCCACCACCTACGGCGCCGAGGCCGATATGAGGGTGAAGCTGAGCGATAGCTGGAGCCTGGGCGGTAGCCTGGCCTGGGTGCGCAGTGACAACGACACCGATGATCTGCCGCTGGCCCAGACCCCGCCGCTGGAGGCCACCCTGGGCCTCGACTATGTCCGGCAGGCCTACTTCGGCGGCGTGCTGCTGCGCGGCGTGGCACGCCAGGACCGCATCGCCGAAGGCCAGGGCACCATCTACAGCCTGGATACCGGCGAGACCCCCGGATTCGCCACGGTTTCCGCCTATGTCGGGCGTGACCTGTTCGGCCACACCAAGCTGACGCTGGGCGTGGACAACCTCTTCGACCGTACCTATGCCGAGCATATCCAGCGGGGCAGCGCCGACCTGGGGGCCTCGGCCAACCCCGTGAACGAGCCGGGTCGTATCATCTGGGCCAATCTCACCACCCGTTTCTGAGCGCTGCTGCTACAGGCCCGTCATTCGGATGGGCCTGTCGCTCTCTCGACGTTCAGTCGGGAGCCCGCTGGCAACGAGAATGGATACCAGGACGGATGATCTATTGAGACAAGTTGTCGCATTTTGGTTATCGATAAATTCGTTTTTGATATAGGTCATCCTTTCTCGACTTTTGCTCGCTATGCTGGGCTGCAAAACAACATCCCCAATGTGACTCAAAGCCCCGGCCCTGCTCGACAGGATAGCGCCGAGTTTTTTGTCAATGCATTGATATAGAATATTTTCGTCTTTCTTGGTGAGCCCGTTCCGGGACTTTCGGAGCGTGATATCACCGCGTGCCGCGTCAGCCGGGTGAGAGTCATTGCCGAAGAAAGACCGTGTGAAATCGAAGCGAAAATGACGGTTTTTTCACGAGAAAGCCGGCCTCACGGCGGCCGGAAAGCGTGAAAATCAACGGATAATGGAGACAGCTTTCATGGGGGCAATCAGGGTCTGGCTGGTGTCTGTGATGGCACTGTTGGCGGTAGTGATTTCGCCTTTTGCCCATTCGCAGGGGTGGCTTCCAAGCGTGTTTCCCGAGGCGGATGCCGTGGGCAAGCCGCTGGAGGGGATCGCCGCGGTGCCGGCGCTGAAGGGCGGCGAAACTGTCGGTTACGTCTTCGAGACCGCCGACGTCGCGCCGATCCCCGCCTACTCGGGGAAGCCGGTCAACATGCGCGTGGGCCTCGACCTCGAGGGGCGCCTCACCGGCATCGAGGTGCTCGAGCACTCCGAGCCCATCGTCCTGATCGGCATTCCCGAGTCGGAGCTCGACGACTTCATCGGCCAGTACCCCGGCATGAACGTGCAGCAGAAGGTGCGCGTGGGCCTGTCGCAGCGCGAGCGCGAGGGCTACGAGCGCGTCGACGCGGTGTCCGGCGCCACCGTCACGGTGGTGGTGATGGGCGAGAGCATCATGCGCTCGGCGCGCCGCGTGGCGCGCGAAGTGGGCATCCTCAGTGGTGGCACGGACGAACCCGCCCGGGTGCGCGCGGACCTCTACGAGCCGGCGAGCTGGGACGCGCTGCGCGAGACGGGCGCCATCGGCAACCTCCACCTGACCCGCGGCGAGGTCGACGCGGCCTTCGTCGGCACCGAGGCGGAAGACGTCGACACCGCCCCCGAGGGTGCCGAGGCCGAGACCTTCATCGACCTCTACTTCGCCTACCTCAACGTGCCCACCATCGGTCGCAACCTGCTCGGCGACGGCCAGTACGAACAGCTGATGGCCGAGCTGGGCGAGGGCGAGCATGCGCTGGCGATCATGGCCGACGGGCGCTACTCCTTCAAGGGCTCGGGCTTCGTGCGCGGCGGCATCTACGACCGCATCCTCATCCACCATGGGGGGCGCGCCGACCAGTTCCACGACGCCGACATGCGCCGGCTGTGGAGCATCGAGGCCGAGGGCGCGCCGAGCCTGCCCGAGCGCGACATCTTCATCCTGCGCGAGGACTCGCGCTTCGATCCCGGCCAGCCGTGGGAGCTCGAGCTGCTGGTGCGCCGCCAGGTGGGGGCGCTGGACACCGCCTTCACCAGCTTCTCGGCGGAGGCCCAGGTGCCCGAGCGCTTCCTCGACTTCCCCGCGCCGGCGGCGGATGCGGCGGTCGAGGAGGCGAACGCCCCGCTGTGGGTCTCGGTGTGGGAGGACCGCGTGCTGCACATCGTGGTGCTGGGCGCCGGGCTCGGCGTGCTGACCGTCATCCTGCTGTTCCAGGACTGGCTGGTACGCCGCCCGCGGCTGCTGCACGCCCTGCGCTACGGTTTCCTGGTCTACACGGTGGTGTTCATCGGCTGGTACGCCCTGGCGCAGCTGTCGGTGGTCAACATCCTGACCTTCACCAACGCCCTGATCGCCGACTTCCAGTGGTCCACCTTCCTGATGGACCCGATGATGTTCATCCTCTGGAGTTTCGTGGCGGTGTCGCTGCTGCTGTGGGGGCGCGGCGTCTACTGTGGCTGGCTGTGTCCGTTCGGCGCCATGCAGGAGTTGATCAGCGCCGTGGCGAGAAAGCTCAGGGTGCCGCAGCTCTCGGTGCCCTTCCTGCTGCACGAGCGGCTGTGGGCGCTGAAGTACATCATCCTGCTGGCGCTGTTCGCGGTGTCGCTGCAGTCGCTGGGCCAGGCCGAGGCCTACGCCGAGGTGGAGCCGTTCAAGACGGCGGTGCTGCTCAAGTTCCAGCGCGAGTGGGGCTTCGTGCTCTACGCCGTGCTGCTGCTGGCGATCAGCGCCGTCAACCACAAGTTCTACTGCCGCTACGTCTGCCCGCTGGGGGCGGGGCTGGCGATTCCGGCGCGCATCCGGCTGTTCGACTGGCTGCGCCGTCACAAGGAGTGCGGCAAGCCGTGCCAGATCTGCGCCCACGAGTGCGAGATCGGGGCGATTCACCCGGACGGGCGGATCAACCCCAACGAGTGCCACTACTGCCTGGACTGCCAGGTGACCTACTACAACGACCGCAAGTGCCCGCCGATGGTGGTGCAGCGCAAGAAGCGCGAGAAGGCGGCGCGGATGAGCGGCAAGGCGGCGGACGAGCAGCGCATTCCCGCGGCCGATGTCACCACGGAGGAGCCTGCGGTATCGCCATGAGCCCGCCTCCCGGCCAGGGACAGCGCCCCTGGCCGGGAGGCAAGTGCCCACTGCGGAGCAGCCATGGAACGACCGGAGCGGCGAGGGCAGCACCTGGCACATTCGGTCGCACAGCGAGGAGATGACATGAGCAAATTCGCCCTGGAAGAGGTACTGAGCGTCCACCACTGGAACGACACCTTGTTCAGCTTCCGCACCACCCGCGAGCGCAGCCTGCGCTTCAAGAACGGCCAGTTCGTGATGATCGGCCTCGAGGTCGCCGGCAAGCCGCTGATGCGCGCCTACTCCATCGCCAGCCCCAACTACGAGGACCATCTGGAGTTCTTCAGCATCAAGGTCCCCGACGGTCCGCTCACCTCGCGCCTGCAGCACCTCCAGGTGGGCGACCAGATCATGGTCAGCCGCAAGCCCACCGGCACCCTGGTGACCGATGACCTGCTGCCGGGGCGCAATCTCTACCTGCTCTCCACCGGCACCGGCCTTGCGCCCTTCATGAGCCTGATCCAGGACCCGGAGGTGTACGAGCGCTTCGAGAAGGTGGTGCTGGTGCACGGCGTGCGCAACGTCAGCGAGCTGGCCTATGCCGACTTCATCCAGAAGGAACTGCCGGCCCACGAGTACCTGGGCGAGGAGATCAGCGCCAAGCTCGTCTACTACCCCACCGTGACCCGCGAGGCGTTCCACACTATGGGGCGCCTCACCGACCACATCCGCAGCGGCAAGCTCACCGCGGACACCGGCCTGCCGGCCATCGATCCCGAGCAGGACCGCGCCATGATCTGTGGCAGCCCATCGATGCTCAAGGACACCAGCGCGCTGCTCGACGAGCTGGGCTTCACCATCTCGCCGCGCCTGGGGGAGCCGGGCGGCTACGTGATCGAGCGTGCTTTCGTCGAGCAGTAAGACGGATCAACCGGCGCCGTCGGCCGCCTGGCACAGCGCCTCGGCGCGGCCGATCGCCGCGTCGGCGCCAGACAGGGCGAAGGTCATGTACCAGGGCCTGTCCTCGGCCAGGGTGAAGCGCAGCCGCAGCGTCTCGCCGCGGCGCATCTCCGTGACTAACAGCGGCTGCTCCTCCAGGTAGAAGTGGGCATAGAAGCCGCTGTCACCGCGTTCGGTGATGAACTCGGCCATGCCGCTGTGGATGGTCGCGTGATCGACGCGCAGGTCGGCCGGCACCAGGTTGACGGCGCGGTCCTTGGGCTGGTGTTCGTCCAGGTCGACGCGCACCTCGAGCCAGGGGAGGTCGCAGACGCCGGCGGTGAAGTTGAGGCTGAGGGTGGCGTCGCTGTAGCTGTGGGCCTCCAGGGCACGGAAGTGACGCTCCTTGCCGAGAGTCAGGACCGCAGACTGCCAGTGCCCGTGACGTTCGGCATCCGTGGTGTTGAAGGTGGTAGCGCCGGCCGACACGGCGGCGCCCAGGCCGGCCAGCAGCGCAAGGATTCGGCACGTGATGCCGGGCGGGGGGTGCCACATGGTGCGGGTTTCCTGGGCGATGGGCTGGCCCGTCCGGGCCGGTCAGTCGAACTCGCGGCTGGGCAGCAGCCAATTCTCCGACGGGCGATGCCCGGCCTGCTCGGCCTGCTGGTATTGCGCGACCATGGCATCGGTGATCGCGGCCAGGCAGGCATCGAGACTGGCGTGGTCGTCGGCACTGTCGAAGGCGGGCTCATCCTGCAGTGGCGTCTGGATGTAGTGGCTCTGCTCGCAGCTGTAGCGCTGGCCTTCCTGCTGCTTATAAAGACGCACCCGAATGGTGGTGGGAATCTCGCCCAGGCAGAAGGCGTACTCGGTTACCAGGTGCCGCTGGTGGGTGATGAGCGGGTGGCGAATGGGGCTGGGCTGTTCCGGGTGCATGGCGACTCCTTGCCGGCAGGCTGAATGCTGTCTCCCGAGACTAGCACCCCGCCGTGACGTCGAGAAGCGGCCGTGGCGGTTTGTCCCAGCCAAGCGATAAACGCCCCTGTCACGGAGGCTTACACGTCGTCACGGGATGGGAGGGCGGCATTGATGCAGGTCAGGGTTTCGCTGTGCGGGTGTGCTAACGTTGGACAAGCTTTTTGGATACCACTTTTCCCCGCCCTTGCCACCTGAGGTGACGGGCGGCGAAAGGGCGATGAGAAGAGGTAAGGCATGAGGGTATTGCACACCTGGCTGGTGATGCTGGGTCTGCTGGTGGCGGCGCTGCTCTCCCCGCTGGCGCAGGCGCAGGCGGAGTGGCTGCCGACGGTGTTTCCCGAGGCAGACGCGGTGGGCGAGCCGCTGGAGGGTGTGGCCGCGACGCACGTGCTGCGCGATGGCGAGCCGGTAGGCTATGTCTTCGAGACCAACGACATCGCCCCGATTCCCGCCTACTCAGGCAAGCCGGTCAACATGCGCGTGGGCCTCGACCTCGAGGGGCGCATCACCGGGGTACAGGTGCTCGAGCACTCCGAACCCATCGTGCTGATCGGCATTCCCGAGTCGGTGCTGGTCGATTTCGTTGGCCAGTACCAGGGCATCACCGTGCAGCAGAAGGTGCGCGTGGGCCTGTCGAGCAAGCAGCGCGAGGGCTATGAGCGCGTCGATGCGGTGTCCGGCGCCACCGTCACCGTGGTGGTGATGGGTGAGGGCATCATGCGCTCGGCGCGCCAGGTGGCACGCCAGGTGGGCATTCTCGAGGCCAGACAGGCGGAGGACGCCACCGTCCGCCAGGACGTCTTCGAGGAGGCGACCTGGAGCTCACTGGTCGAGGAGGGGGCCATCGGCCACCTGCACCTGACCCGCGGCGAGGTCGACGCGGCGTTTGCCGGCACGCCGGCCGAGGACGTCAATCGCGCTCCCGAGGGGAGCGAGGACGAGACCTTCATCGACCTCTACTTCGCCTACCTCAACGTGCCCACCATCGGGCGCAATCTGCTCGGCGAGCGTCAGTACGCGCAGTTGACAGAGTCGCTGGGCGAGAACGAACACGCGCTGGCGATCATGGCCGACGGCATGTACTCCTTCAAGGGTTCGGGCTTCGTGCGCGGCGGCATCTACGACCGCATCATCATCCATCAGGGTGGGCGCGCCAACCAGTTCCACGACGCCGACATGCGCCGGCTGTGGGGTGTCGAGGCCGAGGGCGCGCCGAGCCTGCCCGAGCGTGACATCTTCATCCTGCGCAAGGACACGGGTTTCAACCCCGGCCAGCCATGGGAGCTCGAGCTGCTGGTGCGCCGCCAGGTGGGGGCACTCGATACCGAGTTTGCCGGCTTCTCGGCGGAGACCCAGGTGCCTGAACGCTTCCTTGACATCCCCGAGCCGGTGGCGGCCGAGAAGGAGAATGCGCCGCTGTGGGTGAGCGTCTGGGAGGATCGCGTGCTGCACATCGTGGTGCTGGGCGCCGGGCTCGGCGTGCTGACCGTCATCCTGCTGTTCCAGGACTGGCTGGTACGCCGCCCGCGGCTGCTGCACGCCCTGCGCTACGGTTTCCTGGTCTACACGGTGGTGTTCATCGGCTGGTACGCCCTGGCGCAGCTGTCGGTGGTCAACATCCTGACCTTCACCAACGCCCTGATCGCCGACTTCCAGTGGTCCACCTTCCTGATGGACCCGATGATGTTCATCCTCTGGAGTTTCGTGGCGGTGTCGCTGCTGCTGTGGGGGCGCGGCGTCTACTGTGGCTGGCTGTGTCCGTTCGGCGCCATGCAGGAGCTGATCAGCGCCGTGGCGAGAAAGCTCAGGGTGCCGCAGCTCTCGGTGCCCTTCCTGCTGCACGAGAGGCTGTGGGCGCTGAAGTACATCATCCTGCTGGCGCTGTTCGCGGTGTCGCTGCAGTCGCTGGGCCAGGCCGAGGCCTACGCCGAGGTGGAGCCGTTCAAGACGGCGGTGCTGCTCAAGTTCCAGCGCGAGTGGGGCTTCGTGCTCTACGCCGGGCTGCTGCTGGCGATCAGCGCCTTCAACCACAAGTTCTACTGCCGCTACGTCTGCCCGCTGGGGGCGGGGCTGGCGATTCCGGCGCGCATCCGGCTGTTCGACTGGCTGCGCCGTCACAAGGAGTGCGGCAAGCCGTGCCAGATCTGCGCCCACGAGTGCGAGATCGGGGCGATTCACCCGGACGGGCGGATCAACCCCAACGAGTGCCACTACTGCCTGGACTGCCAGGTGACCTACTACAACGACCGCAAGTGCCCGCCGATGGTGGTGCAGCGCAAGAAGCGCGAGAAGGCGGCACGGCTGAGCGGCAAGGCGGCGGACGGGCAGCGCATTCCCGCGACCGAACTGTCCGGTAGCGAGACCTGAGGGCGAGGACCTGAAGGGGCAGCAAGCGGCAGGGTGTCGGATGATGGAGACGCCAACATCCCGCCGGATATAACGCCGATCGCAGAGTCGGCATCGAGACTTCTCTCGACATAATGAAACGGAGGTAGTGTCATGAGTGACAAGCAGCACGACGACAAGCCGGCCGGGGCGTCCCCCGACGCTGCGGTCAACCAAGGACGTCGTCGCTTCCTGGCGGGCAGCGCCATGGTCGGTGCGGCCAGCATGGCCGGTGCCGCCGGCGTGGCGGGGGTCGGTGCCCTGACCCGCAGCCAGCCCGTCCAGGCCGCGAGCACCGGTGGTGACGGTCCTGACATCCATGTGGCCCCCGGCGAGCTCGACGAGTACTACGGCTTCTGGAGCGGCGGCCACAGCGGCGAGGTGCGCGTCTACGGCGTGCCCTCCATGCGCGAGATCATGCGCATCCCGGTCTTCAACCACTGCTCGGCGTCCGGCTGGGGCATGACCAACGAGTCCAAGCGCGTGCTCGGCGACGGCCACCGCTTCACCAACGGCGATGCCCACCACCCCCACGTCAGCTACACCGACGGTAGCCAC
Organism: Billgrantia azerbaijanica; assembly: GCA_004551485.1. Lineage (GTDB taxonomy): Bacteria > Pseudomonadota > Gammaproteobacteria > Pseudomonadales > Halomonadaceae > Halomonas > Halomonas azerbaijanica. Next base: position 240,088 of record SBLD01000003.1, read on the forward strand.
GACGGTCGTTACCTGTTCATCAACGACAAGGCCAACACCCGGGTGGCGCGTGTCCGGCTGGACGTGTTCAAGACCGACAAAGTGATCTCGATTCCCAATGTCCAGGCGATCCACGGTCTGCGCCTGCAGAAGGTGCCGCGCACCAACTATGTGTTCTGCAACGGCGAGTACATGATTCCGCAGCCCAACGACGGTCGCGACCTCAATGACCCGTCGAAGTACTTCACCATGTGGAACGCCATCGACGCCGACACCATGGAAGTGAAGTGGCAGGTGATCGTCGACGGCAACCTCGACAACATGGACACCGACTACACCGGCAAGTACGCCGCCGCCACCTGCTACAACTCCGAGGGCGGCGTCGACCTGGCCGGCAAGATGCGCGCCGACCGTGACTGGGTCACCGTGTTCAGCATCGAGCGCATCGAGAAGGCGGTGGCCGACGGCAACTACACCACCATCGGCGATTCCGACGTGCCGGTCGTGGACGGCCGCAAGGCCGCCGGGCTCAACGTCACCCGCTACGTGCCGGTGCCCAAGAACCCGCACGGCCTCAACACCTCCACCGACGGCAAGTACTTCATCGCCTCCGGCAAGCTCTCGCCCACCGTGACCATGATCGAGATCGCCAAGCTCGACGATCTCTTCGAGGGCAAGCTGTCCGACGAGCGCGACGTGGTCGCCGCCGAGCCGGAGATCGGCCTGGGGCCGCTGCACACCACCTACGACGGCCGCGGCAACGCCTACACCACGGTGTTCATCGACAGCCAGATCGTGAAGTGGAACATGGACGCCGCCGTGCGCAACTACAACGGCGAGGACGTGGACTACATCATCCAGAAGCTCGACGTGCAGTACCAGCCGGGTCACAACCACGCGACGCTGGCCGAGTCCAAGGACGCCGATGGCAAATACCTGTTCTCGCTGAACAAGTTCTCCAAGGACCGCTACCTGCCGGTGGGCCCGCTGCACCCCGAGAACGACCAGATGATCGACATCTCCGGCGACGAGATGAAGGTGGTCCACGACACGCCGACCTTCGCCGAGCCCCACGATGCGGTGATCATTCGCCGCGACCAGATCACCACCAAGCAGATCTGGGAGCGCGACGACCCGTTCTTCGCCGAGACGGTGGCGCGTGCCAAGGCCGACGGCATCAACCTGGAGACCGACAACCAGGTGATCCGCGACGGCAACCAGGTGCGCGTCTACATGACCTCGGTGGCGCCCAACTTCGGCATCACGGAGTTTACCGTCAAGCAGGGTGACGAGGTCACGGTGACCATCACCAACATGGACAAGGTCGAGGACCTGACCCATGGTTTCTGCGTGGTGGGTCACGGGGTGAGCATGGAGATCAGCCCGCAGCAGACCTCCTCGATCACCTTCACGGCCGACAAGCCCGGGGTGCACTGGTACTACTGCAACTGGTTCTGCCATGCGCTGCACATGGAAATGACGGGCCGCATGCTCGTCGAACCGGCATAATGCCGGCCGGGGCCGGCCCCGGCCGGCCCCTCGTCCTTCATTCCGTCGGAACCCTCATGCGATCGATCTGGTTATTGTTTGTTTTCCTGTTTCTGGGCTCGGCCGCCGTTCCGGCGGCGGAGCTCGTGGCCACGCCCGGCGAGCGGCCGCTGCAGGCGGTGCTCGATGCCGCGGCGGCGGGCGATACCGTGCGCGTGGCCGCCGGTGTGCATACCGGCAACTTCGAGGTGGCCGAGACGCTCACCCTCACCGGCGAGCCGGGGGCCATCCTCGACGGTGAGGGCCACGGCAGCGTGCTGACCGTCACGGCTCCTGGCGCACGCATCAGCAACCTGCACATCCGCAACGATGGCGCCAACATCACCGACATGGACAGCGGCATCTTCGTGGCCAAGTCGGCCATCGGGGCGGTGATCGAGAACAACCGCATCGAGGCGCGCGGCTTCGGTATCTGGCTGGATGGCGTCGCCGACGCGAGCGTCGTGGCCAACCGCATCAGCGGTGACACTGCCCTGCGCTCCCAGGATCGCGGCAACGGCCTGCAGCTCTACAACGTGACCGGCGCCGAGATCCGCGACAACGAGGTGTGGCAGGCGCGCGACGGCATCTATATCGACGTCAGCAACCACAACCGGCTGATCGGCAACCTGCTGCGCGACCAGCGCTACGGCGTGCACTACATGTTTTCGCAGAACAACGTGCTGCGCGACAACGTGACCCGCAACAACCGCCTCGGCTATGCGCTGATGCAGTCGCGCAACCTCGAGGTGGTCGGCAACCGCTCCGAGCGCGACCAGAACTACAGTTTCCTGATGAACTACATCGTCGACTCGGTGATTGCCGAGAACGTTTCGCTCGACGCCCAGCGCGGCGTGACCCCCGGAGCCGCGGCCGGCGACGGCCATGCGATCAGCGGCGCCGAGGGCAAGGCGCTGTTCGTCTACAACTCGCTGTTCAACGAGATTCGCGACAACCTCTTCGCGCGCACCGAGATCGGCATCCACCTGACCGCCGGCTCGGAGGACAACGAGTTCCACGGCAACGCCTTCGTCGCCAACCAGACCCAGGTGAAGTACGTGGCGGTGCGCCAGCAGGAGTGGTCCTTCGAGGGGCGCGGCAACTACTGGAGCGACTACCTGGGCTGGGATCTCAACGACGACGGCCTCGGCGACGTGCCCTACGAGCCCAACGATTCGGTGGACCGGCTGATCTGGACCTATCCGATGGCCAAGATCCTGATGAACAGCCCGGCGGTGCAGGTGCTGCGCTGGGTGCAGCGTCAGTTCCCCGTGCTGCGCCCGCCGGGCGTCAAGGACAGCCACCCCCTGATGAGCCTCCCGGAGTGGATGGCGGAGACCCTGCAATGACTCAACCCGTGATCGAGATGGCCGCCGTGAGCAAGCGCTTCGGCGCCCTCACCGCCCTGGACGGCGTCAGCCTGACGCTTCACGAGGGCGAAGTGCTGGGCCTGATGGGCCACAACGGCGCCGGCAAGTCCACCTCGATGAAGCTGATCCTTGGCCTCATCCGGCCTACCGAGGGCGAGCTTCGGGTGTTCGGCCACGACCCGAGCGGTGCCGAGGCCAACGCCCTGCGCCAGCGCCTCGGTTACCTGCCCGAGAACGTGCAGTTCTACGAGCAGCTCAGCGGCGTCGAGGTGCTGCGCTACTTCGCGCGGCTCAAGCGCCGCGACCCGCGTGGCGTGGATGCCCTGCTGGAGCGGGTGGGGTTGACCCACGCCATGCACCGCCGGGTGAAGACCTACTCCAAGGGCATGCGCCAGCGCCTGGGACTGGCCCAGGCGCTGCTCGGCGAGCCGCGCCTGATGCTGCTCGACGAGCCCACCGTCGGGCTCGACCCCATGGCCACCCGCGACTTCTACACCATGGTCGACGAGCTGCGCGGCAAGGGGGTCAGCGTGATCCTCTGCTCCCACGTGCTGCCCGGCGTGGAACGCCACATCGACCGCGCGGCCATCCTCGGCCAGGGCCGGATGCTCGCCGCGGGCAGCATCGACGAGCTGCGCGAGGCAGCCGACCTGCCGCTGCTGGTGCGCGTGCGTACCCGCCAGAGCGAAGCCGCGTTGAGCCAGCAGTTGCAGGCGTTCGGCGTCACGGTGACGCCCGGCGCAGCGGACCGCTTCACCCTGGCGGTGCCGGCACGCGCCAAGGTCGCCGTGCTGCGCACCCTGATGGCCGAGGCCGCCATCGAGGACCTCGACCTCGAACCGCCGACGCTGGAGTCGCTCTATGCACACTTCGACGCCACGCTGCATGCCGGGGCGCCCGCCGCCCGGGACGCCGTGCGCGGTGCGCTACCCACCCGCCGCGAGGAGGCGAACGCATGAACCATCTCGTGACCGTGGCCGGCAAGGAGTTCCGCGACGGCCTGCGCAACCGCTGGGTCCTGGCCATCACCCTGGTGTTCGGCCTGCTGGCCATCGGCCTGGCCTACTTCGGCGCCGCGGCGTCCGGCGAGGTGGGCTTCACCGGGGTCGCCACCACCATCGTCAGCCTCTCCAGCCTGGCGGTGTTCCTCATCCCGCTGATTGCCCTGCTGCTGGCCTATGACAGCATCGTCGGCGAGGAAGAGCAGGGCACGCTGCTGCTGCTGCTCACCTATCCCATCGGCCGGGTGGAGATCCTGGCCGGCAAGTTCCTGGGCCATGCGGCGATCCTCGGCGTCTCCACCCTGGTCGGCTTCGGCGTGGCGGGGCTGGTGATTGCCGCCTTCGGCGGCCACGACGATCTGGGCCAGCTGCTTGCCGCCCTGGCGCTGTTCATCCTCTCCGCCACCCTGCTGGGCTGGGCCTTCATCGGCTTCGCCTACCTGATCAGCGTGAGCGTGGCGGAGAAGTCGCGCGCCGCGGGCATCGCCCTGGTGGTGTGGTTCGTCTTCGTACTGGTCTTCGACCTGCTGCTGCTGGGGGTGCTGGTGGGCACCGGCGGCGAGGTCAGTCAGGGGCTCTTCCACGTCCTGTTGCTGCTCAATCCCACCGACATCTTCCGCATCGTCAACCTGACCTTCTTCGAGGCCGCGCGTACCCAGGCGGGGCTGGCCTCGATCGGCGCCGATGCGGCCTTTCACCCGGCGCTGCTGCTCGGGGCGCTGGCCCTGTGGGTGGCGGTCCCGCTGGGTGCGGCATTGTGGATCTTCCGCCGGCGGGAGGCGTGAGCCATGCTTCATGAATCGATAGGGCCATCGGGAGGGCGCCCATGCTGACGCGGCGTCAATTCATCATCGTGGTCGGCGGCGTCTCGCTGGCCGGGCTGGCGGGCTGCGGCGGCGAGGAGGAGGCGAGCGTCGCCTGTGCGCCCGAGCCCATCACGGACGGCGACGAGTGCGCCGTGTGCGGCATGTTCATCGCCGGCTTCCCCGGTCCCAAGGCGCAGGCCTGCCTGCGCGACGGCCGACTGCTCAAGTTCTGCTCCACCTCGGACATGTTCGTGTGGCTGCTGCAGCCCGACTCGCTGCCGCAGCTGCGCCAGGCCTACGTGCACGACATGGGGCAGACGGCGTGGGAGGCCCCGGCCGACGATGCCTACATCGCCGCGGATACCGCCGTCTACGTCACCGAGCAGCCGCTGCTGGGCGCCATGGGGCCCACCCTGGCCGCCTTCGGCAGCGAAGCGGACGCCGAGGCCTTCCTGACCGAGCACGGCGGGCGCCAGCTGGCCTTTGACGAGGTCGACGTGGCGACGATCAACGAACTGGCCCGGTCGTATATCGAGCGTTCCATGTAGTGCCCCCTGTTGCAGTTGCACATTGCCCGGTCGGCGTCGCCCGGCCGGGGGTGTGTATTGTCGATCTTCCCGAGTGCCGTCCATCCAGTACTGACACCCGGCGCGGTGTGAACCACACTGACCCCCGAGTCTGCTCGACAAGGGAGCGGGGCGATGAAGTGCCGGCACGTCGGACAGCTGTTCGTTAGCCTGCTGCTGGTTCTACTACCTGTCGGCACGCTGTCGGCCGATTGGCATGACGCGATGTTTCCCGAGGCGGATGCCGTGGGAGAACCGCTGGAAGCGATCGCCGCGGTGCCGGTGCTGAAGGACGGCGAGCCGGTGGGCTACGCCTTCGAGACCGCCGACATTGCCCCGATCCCCGCCTACTCGGGAAAGCCGGTCAACATGCGCGTGGGCCTCGACCTCGAGGGGCGCCTCACCGGCATCGAGGTGCTCGAGCACGCCGAGCCGATCATGCTGGTAGGCATTCCCGAATCGGTGCTCGACGACTTCGTCGGCCAGTATGTCGGCAAGTCGGTGCGGCAGCGGGTGCGTGTGGGCCTGTCGCGGCGCGAGCGCGAGGGCGTCGAGAGCGTGGATGCGGTGTCCGGTGCCACCGTCACGGTAGTGGTCATCGGCGAGAGCATCATGCGCTCGGCGCGCCAGGTGGCGCGCGAGCTCGACATCCTGGCAGAAGAGGCGCGTGAGCCGGCCAGGGTGCGCGACGACCACTTCGAGGCGGCGACCTGGGATGACCTGCTCGAGACCGGGGCCATCGGCAACCTGCACCTGACCCGCGGCGAGGTCGACGCGGCCTTCGAGGGGACGGAGGCCGAAGGGGTCGACGCTGCCCCCGAGGGCGCCGAGGACGAGACCTTCATCGACCTCTACTTCGCCTACCTCAATGTACCCACCATCGGCCGCAACCTGCTCGGCGAGCGCCAGTACGAGCAGCTGATGGCGGCGTTGGGCGAGGGCGAGCATGCGCTGGCGATCATGGCCGACGGGCGCTACTCCTTCAAGGGCTCGGGCTTCGTGCGCGGCGGCATCTACGACCGCATCCGGGTGCATCACGGCGGCCGGGCCGACCAGTTTCGCGACAGCGATGTGCGACGGCTGTGGGGCATCGAGGCCGAGGGGGCGCCGAGCCTGCCCGAGCGCGACATCTTCATCCTGGGCGAGGACTCGCGCTTCGACCCGGGCCAGCCCTGGGAGCTCGAGCTGCTGGTGCGCCGCCAGGTGGGCGCCCTGGACACCGAGTTTGCCGGGTTTTCCTCGGCAGTGAAGGTGCCCGAGCGCTTCCTCGACATCCCCGAACCACCGGTCGATACCCTTTCGGAGGCCGACGAGGCGCGCCCGCTGTGGGTCTCGGTGTGGGAGGATCGTGTGCTGCACATCGTGGTGCTGGGCGCCGGCCTCGGCGTGCTCACCGCCATCCTGCTGTTCCAGGACTGGCTGGTACGCCGCCCGCGGCTGCTGCACGCCCTGCGCTACGGCTTCCTGGTCTACACGGTGGTGTTCATCGGCTGGTACGCCCTGGCGCAGCTGTCGGTGGTCAACGTCCTGACCTTCACCAACGCGCTGTTCACCGACTTCCAGTGGTCGACCTTCCTGATGGACCCGATGATGTTCCTGCTGTGGAGCTTCGTGGCGGTGTCGCTGCTGCTGTGGGGGCGCGGCGTCTACTGCGGCTGGCTGTGCCCGTTCGGCGCCATGCAGGAGCTGATCAGCGCCGTGGCGAGAAAGCTCAGGGTGCCGCAGGTCTCGGTGCCCTTCCTGCTGCACGAGCGGCTGTGGGCGCTGAAGTACATCATCCTGCTGGCGCTGTTCGCGGTGTCGCTGCAGTCGCTGGGCCAGGCCGAGCGCTACGCCGAGGTGGAGCCGTTCAAGACCGCCGTTACCATGCGCTTCCAGCGCGAATGGGGCTTCGTGCTCTATGCCGTGGCGCTGCTGGCGATCAGCGCCGTCAACCACAAGTTCTTCTGCCGCTACGTCTGCCCGCTGGGGGCGGGGCTGGCGATTCCGGCGCGCATCCGGCTGTTCGACTGGCTGCGGCGTCACAAGGAGTGCGGCAAGCCGTGCCAGATCTGCGCCCACGAGTGCGAGATCGGGGCGATTCACCCGGACGGGCGGATCAACCCCAACGAGTGCCACTACTGCCTGGACTGCCAGGTGACCTACTACCACGACCGCAAGTGTCCGCCGATGGTGGTGCAGCGCAAGAAGCGCGAGAAGGCGGCGCGGATGAGCGGCAAGGCGGCGGACGGGCAGCGCATTCCCACCATCGACGTGTCGGGCGGCGATGGCTGAGGGGGACCTTCTGGCAGCCGCAGCAATGGCCGGGGGATGGAGCGCCAGTGTCGCTCGATGCCCCGGCGGACCCGGGAATGCCGAGCGCAGCGTCGGCATCGAGACCCCTCTCGACACGATGAAACGGAGGTAGTGTCATGAGCGACGAGAACAAGGATAACAAGCCCACCGAATCGCCCGAAGGCCTGCCCGCCAATGCCGGGCGGCGCCGTTTCCTGGTGGGCAGCGCCGTGGTCGGTGCGGCCGGCATGGCCGGTGTCGCCGGCGTGGGCACCCTGACCCGCAGTGAACCGGCCCAGTCGGCAAGCGAGGGGGATGGGCCTGACATCCATGTGGCCCCCGGCGAGCTCGACGAGTACTACGGCTTCTGGAGCGGCGGCCACAGCGGCGAGGTGCGCATCTACGGCGTGCCCTCCATGCGCGAGATCATGCGCATCCCGGTCTTCAACCACTGCTCGGCGTCCGGCTGGGGCATGACCAACGAGTCCAAGCGCGTGCTCGGTGACAGCCACCGCTTCACCAACGGCGATGCCCACCACCCCCACGTCAGCTACACCGACGGCAGCCACGACGGCCGCTACCTGTTCATCAACGACAAGGCCAACACCCGCGTGGCGCGGATTCGGCTCGATGTCTTCAAGACGGACAAGATCGTCACCGTGCCCAATGCCCAGGCCATTCATGGCCTGCGCCTGCAGAAGGCGCCGCGTACCGGCTATGTGTTCGCCAATGCGGAGTACATGATCCCGCAGCCCAACGACGGTCGCGACCTCGATGACCCGTCGAAGTACTTCACCCTGTGGAACGCCATCGACGGCGACACCATGGAGGTGAAGTGGCAGGTCATGGTCGACGGCAACCTGGACAACATGGACACCGACTACACCGGCAAGTACGCCGCCGCCACCTGCTACAACTCCGAAGGGGGCGTCGACCTGGCGAGCAAGATGCGCGCCGACCGTGACTGGGTCGTGGTGTTCAGCATCGAGCGCATCGAGCAGGCGGTGGCCGACGGCAACTACACCACCATCGGCGATTCCGACGTACCGGTGGTGGACGGTCGCAAGAGCTCCGACCTCAACGTCACCCGCTACGTGCCGGTGCCCAAGAACCCGCACGGCCTCAACACCTCCACCGACGGCAAGTACTTCATCGCCGCCGGCAAGCTCTCGCCCACCGCGACCATGATCGAGATCGCCAGGCTCGACGCGCTCTTTGCCGGCGAGTTGTCCGACGCGCGCGACGTGGTCGCCGCCGAGCCGGAGCTTGGCCTGGGGCCGCTGCACACCACCTACGACGGCCGCGGCAACGCTTACACCACGGTGTTCATCGACAGCCAGATCGTGAAGTGGAACATGGACGCCGCCGTGCGCAACTACAACGGCGAGGACGTGGACTACATCATCCAGAAGCTCGACGTGCAGTACCAGCCGGGTCACAACCACGCGACGCTGGCCGAGTCCAAGGACGCCGATGGCAAATACCTGTTCTCGCTGAACAAGTTCTCCAAGGACCGCTACCTGCCGGTGGGCCCGCTGCACCCCGAGAACGACCAGATGATCGACATCTCCGGCGACGAGATGAAGGTGGTTCACGACACGCCGACCTTCGCCGAGCCCCACGATGCGGTGATCATTCGCCGCGACCAGATCACCACCAAGCAGGTCTGGGAGCGCGACGACCCGTTCTTCGCCGAGACAGTAGCGCGTGCCAAGGCCGACGGCATCAACCTGGAGACCGACAACCAGGTGATCCGCGACGGCAACCAGGTGCGCGTCTACATGACCTCGGTGGCGCCCAACTTCGGCATGCCGGAATTCACCGTCAAGCAGGGTGACGAGGTCACGGTGACCATCACCAACATGGACAAGGTCGAGGACCTGACCCATGGTTTCTGCGTGGTGGGTCACGGGGTGAGCATGGAGATCAGCCCGCAGCAGACCTCCTCGATCACCTTCACGGCCGACAAGCCCGGGGTGCACTGGTACTACTGCAACTGGTTCTGCCATGCGCTGCACATGGAAATGACGGGGCGTATGCTCGTCGAACCGGCATGATGCCGGTCGCAGGAACGACGACGCCCCCGCCGGTCAACCGGCGGGGGCGTCGCGTCAGCGAGGCACGCTGGCGTTTACTGGACCTGGCTTACCATGTAGTCCACGGCGGCCTTCACCTCCTCGTCGCTGAGGCTCATGTTGCCGCCCTTGGCGGGCATGGCATTGAAGCCGTTGATGGCGTGGTCGTAGAGGGTGTCGATGCCCTTCTCGACGCGCGGTCCCCAGGCTTCCGCGTCGCCCGCGATCGGGGCGCCGGCGGCACCGGTCATGTGGCAGGCCATGCAGGCCTGGTTGTAGACCGCCTCGCCATCCGCTTCCGCCTGGGCAGTGGAGGCGAAGGCAAGCGCGGCAGTGCCGGCAAACAGAGCGGCAGACAGCAGTTTCATTGGGGTTTCTCCTGATCGTTGCTGTTCACGGGGAGGGCAGCCAGTCGACGGGCTAACCCCGATTCTGGACCGACTCCCCTACTTATGCCAAACCCATCGCTTGGCAATAATCACTTCTCGGCCGTGGGGATCTGCATCAGCCGAGCGAGGTGCGGTTGGCGCTGGCCCAGCATGTCGGCCAGCGTGTAGTCATCCAGTACGGCCAGGAACGCCGCCAGCGCCTCGTTCAGGATCGGCTTGAGTCGGCAGGCCGGGGTGATGATGCAGTCGTTGTGGTCGCGGAAGCACTCCACCAGCGACAATTCGTGTTCCATGTCCCGCACCAGCTGGCCCAGGCCGATGCTCTCGGGAGTCCGGTTGAGCAGCAGGCCGCCGTTCTTGCCGCGAATGGCGGTGATGTAGCCCTTGTGCCCCAGTTCCTGTACGACCTTCATGAGATGGTTGCGCGAAATATCGAAGGTCTCGGCGATTTCGGTGATGGTCGAGCGTTCCTCCCCCTTGACGGCGAGGTAGATCAGGACGCGCAGCGAATAGTCGGTAAAGCGGGTCAGGTGCATGGGGCATCGAGCTCGTTAATGCCTTGATGACGATCAAGGGGTATGTTTCAAGGGCGTGACATTCTATCACCGGCGGTTGCGGCAATGGCCCCGCTCTGGCGTGCGGCATCGGGTCGCGTCAACACGAAGGCCGCCACGCTGCCAAAGAGCAGCGCTGCCGTGGCCAAGCCCCAGGCCGGCGCACCGCCGAGCCACAGCAGCGTCCAGCTCAGCAGCAGCAGCGCCACGGCCAGGTGCTTGGCGCGTCGCGGCACGGCCCCCTCGAGTTGCCACGCCTGCAGGGGCGGCCCGAGGCGCGGATGCTGCCACAGCCAGTATGCCAGACGCGGCGACCCCTTGGTGGCCGCCCAGGCCGCCACCAGCAGGAAGGGGGTGGTGGGCAGCAGCGGCAGTACCAGGCCGATCGCGCCCAGACCGATGCAGCCGCAGGACAGACCGCACCAGGCCAGTCGTGGCATTCGTGATGTCATGGCCTCTCACCGATTGGCAGCCGGACATTTAAATAGTATTTTACATGCATGTTTGTGAACAATGCAAAACCCGTGCGTGACGAGAGCGATGCAAGGGATACCCAAGGGGGCAAGCGGCGCATGACCGGGACCGTCCTGGCCTGGCGCGTCTTCTTCCCCCTGGCAGCGCTGCATGCGGCCTTCATGGTGCCGCTATCGCTGCTGTCGCTCTATCATCAATTGGATGTACTACCCCAGCTCGCCTCGCCGGCCGCCCATGCCCGTGAGCTGGTGTTCGGCTTCGCCCTGGCGGTGATCGCCGGCTACCTGCTCGGGCCGCTGCCGCGCCGGCGGCTGGCGGGGCTGGTTGCCCTGTGGGCCGTGGGGCGCCTGGGCGTACTGGCCTCGCCGCTGATCTATCCGGCGACCCTGGCCGATGCCCTGTTCGCCCTGGGCGTGGCGTGGCTGGTGGTGCCGCGCTTCATGGCCGCCAAGAAATGGCGCAACCGCGTGCTCTCGCCGCTGCTGGGACTGATCTGCCTGCTCGCCGTGGTGACGCTCACCTGGCGCTATCTGGGCGACATGCCCACCACGGCGCCGCTGATGCACCAGAGTGTGCTGTGGCTGGTGCTGCTGATGACCTTCATGGGCGGGCGCATCATCGCCCCGGCGGTGAACGGCCACCTGATGACGCGCTTCCGCCTGACAGGCGCCGGCGTGCAGCCGCGCATCGAGGCGGCGCTGATCGTGCTGCTGGGCGTCGCGCCCTTCCTGATGCTATGGCCACGGCTGCAGCCGCTGGCGGCCGCGTTGGCGCTCGCGGCGGGCGCTCTGGTGCTGTGGCGCCTCTATCGCTGGGGCCCCTGGCAGTGCCGCGGGCGGCCCGACCTGCTGGCGCTGATGGCCGGCTACGCCTGGCTGGGTGTGGGACTGCTGCTGATGGCGCGCACCTGGTGGTTGCCCACGCATGACAGCGCGCCGCTGCACGCTTTTACCGTGGGGGCCCTGGGTACCCTGGCCAGCACGGTGATGCTGCGTCAGGCAATCCTGCGCGCCAAGGGACGCCCGGAGCGGGAGTGGGCGCTGTTGCCGCTGGTGCTGCTCTTCGCCACGGCGGCTATGCTGCGCCTGTGGGCGCTGGAGACGGGGAGTGCCTGGCTGGGCGTGCTGTGGGGGGCCGCCCTGGCCTGGAGTCTCGCCTGGCTGCTGGTGGCCTGGCGGCTTTGGCACTGGCTCGCACGGCGGCCGGCCCCGCGCCCCGCGGGGAATTGACCCGAGGCAAGAGAGGCCTGCCCTGTCGAGACGACACGGGCGGCCGATGGCATACTGACGGCATGCGGTCATGGCCAGGCCATGCCCATCCCTTCAAGAGGCTGCAATCGATCATGCAAGACGACCTGCTGTTCAACCGCCCCCTGGTGGAAAAGTACGACCGCCCGGGGCCACGCTACACGTCCTATCCGACGGCACCGCAGTTCCACACGGCCTTTGCCGAGGACGACTACCGGGCCGCCGCCGAGCGCAGCAACCGGGTCGCCTCGCCCAAGCCGCTGTCGGTCTACGTGCACATCCCCTTCTGCAAGAGCCTGTGCTACTACTGTGCCTGCAACAAGATCATCACCCACAACACCGAGCGCGCCGCCGAGTACCTGGCCTGGCTCAAGCGCGAGATCGAGGTGCAGGGGGCACTGTTCGACGACTCGCGGCGCATGACCCAGCTGCACCTCGGTGGCGGCACCCCCACCTACCTGAGCAATGCCCAGCTCGGCGAGCTGATGGCGGCGCTGGACGACGCCTTCCACTTCGCCGAGGCCGCCGCGCGCGAGTTCTCGCTGGAGGTGGATCCGCGCACCGTGACCCCGGTGCAGATCCACGAGCTGCACGACCTGGGCTTCAACCGCCTGAGCTTCGGCGTGCAGGACTTCGACCCCGACGTGCAGAAGGCGGTCAACCGCGAGCAGAGCGAGGCGCAGGTGGTCGAGCTGGTGCAGGCCGCGCGCGAGGCGGGCTTCCAGTCGGTGAGCGTCGACCTGATCTACGGTCTGCCGCTGCAGACGGTGGCGAGCTTCGACGCCACCCTCGACAAGATCGTCGCCCTGCGCCCCGACCGCATCGCCACCTACAGCTATGCCCACCTGCCGTCGCTGTTCAAGGCCCAGCGCCTGATCCGCCCCGAGGACATGCCGCCGCCGGAGCGCAAGCTGGAGCTGCTGGAGCTGACGATCCGCAAGCTGACCGCGGCGGGCTATGTCTACATCGGCATGGACCACTTCGCCCTGCCCGAGGACGAGCTCAGCCTGGCCCGCGAGAACGGCACCCTGCAGCGCAACTTCCAGGGCTACTCCACCCACGCCGACTGCGACATCGTCGGGCTGGGCATCACCGCCATCGGCAAGGTCGGCGACAGCTACAGCCAGAACGTCAAGGAGACCGCCCAGTACCAGCATCGCCTGGAGAGCGGCCGCCTGCCGGTGATGCGCGGCTATCGCCTCAACGACGACGACCGCCTGCGGCGCGACGTGATCAACGCCCTGATGTGTCACGGCCGGGTCGAGTTCGCCGACATCGAGGGGCGCCACGCCATCGACTTCCGCGACTACTTCGCCGACGCCCTGGCACAGCTGACCGAGATGGCCGACGACGGCCTGATCGCCATCGGCGAGGATCGGCTCGAGGTGCTGCCGGCCGGGCGGCTGATGATGCGCAACCTGGCCATGGCCTTCGACGCCTACCTCAAGCCCGAGGAGAACCGCTTCTCGCGCACCGTCTGACCGCCGGATTCGTTGACACCGTGATCGGCCCCGGGGCAGTCAACCCCGGGGCCGATGTGCGGTCAGGCCCTGGCAGGGGCCGCGGCCCGGCGGCCCAGCAGCCAGTTGAGCAGGAAGAAGGCGATGACCGCGCCCTGGGCCGCCAGCGCCTCGGCGACCGGGAACAGGCCGAGCCACAGCTGCAGCCACTCCTGGTCCGGGAACCAGCCGACCGGCGTTGCCGGCAGCAGCGCGGCCGTCTGCAGGCCGCGGATGCCCGCGCCGACCAGCATGACCGAGAGCAGCGCCAGCAGGACCCCGGTGATGCGGAAGAAGGGCTTGAGGGGCAGCCTGAGGCCCAGCCCGAAGACCAGCCAGCCGGCGACCAGCGCTCCCGCACCGCCGAGGACCAGACCGGCGAGCACCGCCTCCGAGGGCGCGTCGACCAGCAGCGCTTCGTAGAACAGCACGGTCTCGAAGCCCTCGCGGAACACCACGAGGAAGGCCAAGGCGAAGATGCCGACGACCGACAGGCCGCTCTGGCGAAGCGTGGTGCGCAGCCGCTCGAGGTGGCCGCCCCGGGCGCGCGACAGCAGGGTCTGGGTGACCCAGACCAGCACCGCCGCGGCGACCAGCGCGGTGGCGCCCTCGAGCAGTTCGCGCTGCAGGGTGGAGATGGTGATGAGCTGGCGGGCGGCGAACCACAGGGCGAAGCTGCCGGCGATCGCCAGGGTCACGCCGGCGACCACCGGACGGCGCCAGGCGCGCGAGGGCACGCCCTCGGCGCGCAGCGCGCCCATCAGGGCGGCCAGGATCAGCACCGCCTCGAGCCCCTCGCGGAGAATGATGCCGCTCGATTGCACCAGCGCCCCCAGGGCGGAGAGCGGCGTCTCGATGCGTTCGCGGGCGTCACCGAGCCCCGCCTCGATGGCCGCGACCTGGTCCACCAGGGCGGTGACGGGGCCCTGCGCGGCGATGATCCGGCCCAGCCCCGGCAGCTCGGCGCTGCCTTCCCAGAAGCGTGCCTCCAGTCGCAGGGCCAGCCCCGGGGCGCGTGGCATCAGGCGCTGCTCGATGTCCGGATCGAACCAGGAGTAAGCCTCGAGACGCTTCATCTCGGCTTCCCGCCAGTCGCCCGAGCGGGCCATCAGCAGCATCTCGTCGAGCACCGCGGGCAGCGTTTCCACCGCCAGGTCGTAGCCGCCCTGGGCCGTCTCGGCGCCGAAGACCTGATCGACGAGGGCGAGGGCCTCGCCGGTCAGGGTGCGGATCCGCTCGGGATCGCCCTTGGCGGCGATATGGGCGTCCATCTCGGCCAGGAGGGTGGCCAGGCGTTCGGCGGCCTCGGCGGCGGTCTCGGCGATGGTCGGGCGCAGGTCGCCGAAGATCATCGCCGCGCGACCGCGAAACAGCACCGCCTCGTGGTATTCCATGGGGATCGAGATTTCCCCGTTGCGCACGCCGTCCTGGTATTCGATCCACACCAGGTCGAGGAAGCGCCGCAGTAGCCGTGCACGGCGCAGGCGCTCGGCGTCGGACAGCGCGACCGGGGCGTAGTCGGCCAGTGCCGCCCGTACCGGCTCGATCGCTGCCGCCGTGCGCGCCTGGCGGGCGGCGGCGAGATCGTCTTCGAGCCGGCGTGTCGCTGCGCGCCCCAGCTTCTCCTCGAGGCTGTCGCGCAGGATCGCCATCAGCCCCTCGGCACGCCCCAGCTCACCCGCCAGCTGGATCCGGTGGGCCGCCTTGGCATCCGCGGCGGCGCGGGCCAGGGCCAGGCGCAGCTCGGCGGCGTGGATGCCCAGCAGTTCGTCGCGCACGATACGCAGCGCCTCGCTCGGCGCGAGGCGGCCGGCGAGCAGCTCGGCCATGGCCAGCTCGGCCGCGGTATCGCCGGAGGCGCGGGCGTATTCGCGAATGTTGAGCCAGTCGGCGGCGGTCTCGGCGTCACCCCGCTCCAGCGCGCGGAAGGCCTGGCGCTGGGCGCCGTGCAGCAGGCGCGTCCACAGCAGCTCCCGGGCCCGGGCGGCCCCCTCGGCATCGCCGGCCCTGGCGGTCGTTTCGAGCGCCTCGAGCGAGGCCTCGACCGCCAGGGCTCCGTCCCCGTAGGCCGCATCGAGTCCGGCGTGCCAGGCGGCGCGCAGGCGCGCCAGCCGCTCATCGATGGCCGCGTCGCGCTCGGCGGAGGCCGGGCGGTAGAGCAGCCGGCCGAGGCGGGCGGCGTCGCTGCGCATCGTTTCGGCCGACGCCCAGGGGACATCGGCGATCGCCAGGCCGCTGCCTAGCCACAGCAGGACGGCGGTGAGGAGCGCCAGGATAGGGCGTGCGGTCATGGTGGGTTGCATCATGGAGGCTCTCGTCATGGGCGGGAAATCTCGGCCGAGAGCTCGGCCAGCTCGAGCGGTGGCACCGGCATTTCGACGCGCAGGTTGTTGAACAGCAGCTCCGGCAGGGCGACGGTGTACCAGAGGCGTGCCTCGATCGCGTAGGGGCCGGTGCCGGCCTCGGGAAGGGGAATGTCATAGCCGACCACGTCCTCGCCCTTCGGCGGTATGGTCTTGCGCTCCCAGTCGATGGCGGCCGTCTGGAAGGTGAGGTGGTCGCGGATGGGCTTGCCCTCGCTGTCGCGGAAGATCTCCATCCAGCGCACCGCGCCCTCGGCCACCTCGCCCGTGTCGGCGTCGTAGGCGCCGGAGTGGAACACGACCCGGCCCTCGGCATCGCGCAGGCGCACCTCGAGCCACATGTGCTTCTGGTCGAGCACGCCCGTTGGCAGGTTGTGGCCGGCGCCGAGGTTCTGCACGGCGATATCGACGTGCAGGGTGCCGTCGCTGGTTCGCGTGTCGCGCAGCTCCAGACCCGCGGCGGCGCGCAGCAGTGCCCGCGTGGCCTCGCCCTGCTGCTCGATCAGTTCGAGCTGGCGCTCCTGGCTCATCCCGGGCAGGAAGCCGCCCCGCAGGAAGGCCAGGTTGGAGCCCAGCGAGGTATCGAACAGCAGGTAGTTGGCGCCGATGAAACGGTGCGTGTAGCGCTCGGGCTTGGCGACATGGCCGTCGCGCAGGCGTTGCACGTAGCCGGCGGGATCGGGCGCCATGTGGCAGTCCTGGCAGGTGATGTCGTTCTCCTCGTACCAGCTGCCCTGCCACTCCTGGTAGGTTGCCTGGGCGTAGTGCGGCTCCGTCGATTTCGACATCGACGCATCGAGGATCTCGGTATGGCAGCCGCCGCAGAAGCCGGATGTCTTGATCAGCTCGTTGGTGCGCTCGGCGCCGAAGGCGCGGGCGTGATCGCGCGGGGCGGCGACCAGCAGCGGACCGGACAGTTGGTCGAGGCTCGTCTCGAGGGTCAGCGTCAGGGCGCCGTTGCCCTGCTCGGGGTCGGCGTGAACGGCGGTGTGGCAGGCGATGCAGCTCACCCCCTCCGCCGCGGCATCCGAGGGCATGACCGAGGTGAAGCGGTTGGTGCGCCCGGTCAGCAGTTCGGCGGGGGAGTGGCAGCCCTCGCAGAAGCGCGCCTGCTCGACGCCGTGGCCCAGCAGGTCCTCGTTGGCCTCGACGGTCTTCTCGTAGACGTTGTCGAGCCCGGCGTAGGCGTGCAGGGAGGGCAGCCATTCCTCGAATTCCCGTTGGTGGCAGGTGGCGCACTCCGCCGACGAGGGGATGGTCGCGGGGTTGGCGAACTGGCCGGATGCCGTCTGCATGCGCGACGGCCAGAAAGGGCGGGGGTCGCCCGCTTCGTCGGGGCCGAACGGCAACTGGTAATAGGGGACCTCGTCGAGCGCCACGCCGGGCTCCGGAGGCGAGGGGATGGCGAGCGAGAGGCCGGCGATCACGACGGCGGCAAGGACAAGGCCCAACGCGATGGGGCGGGCGTGGTAGCGAAGCTGTGACTTGAGTGGCATGGCGACGGTTTCTGTCTGTGGCTGGCCTTGGCTAGGGCTGGCTGTGGGGGCGGTGTCCGCCGGTCGGTGAGGCTGCTCGTTTCCAGTGGCGCAGGGTCAGGTGGGTGACCACCCCCAGCGCCGCGGCGATGGAGAACCACAGGTGCAGGAAACTCAGCAGGTCGCTCGTCTCGAAGCGCCAGAACCAGATGTGGCCCAGCAGGTAGAGCGCCGGCGGCAGCGCCATCAGCAGCCCCGTGGCGATGACGACCAGGTATTTGCCCAGCAGCGCCCAGCCGAGCAGGGTGAACAGACGCCTCTGGCTGCGCGCCGGACCGCTGCGTACGTGACTCAGCAGCCAGGGCGCCAGCGCCAGGGTGAAGAGCGCGCCCCCCAGCAGGTGCAGGACGAGCACCAGCTTGCCGGCAGCCCAGTGGCTGGCGGCAAGGAATTCCAGATACAGGCCGCTGAGGGTGAGCAGCGCAAAGGCGGCGGTGAGCGTGGCCGAGTAGGCGCTGCCGCCCTTCCATGCCGGGATGGTGTCGCCTGTCGACGCGGGCAGCGCCGTGGTGGGGTGGGTGGTGGTGGTCATGGCTAGTCCGGGTAGCACGCCGACGCCCGGGAACGGGTCCCGGGCGACAGCGGAGTGCAGGGTTGGCGAGCGCTTGTTATCCGCGAATGGTCACGTCATTCTTGGCCGCTGCCTGCAGTACCATGGCGACGATGCGGTCGGCGATATCCTGGGCGTCGTTGCCCAGCGCATCGGCTTCTTCGGCGGTGAAGCGTTCGCCGGCCTGTTCGCGCTGGTAGGTCTCCTCGACCAGGCCGAGCAGGTCCTCGAAGCCGTTGCGAATCGAGGTGTCGAGGGCGGCGTCGCCCTGCGCGACCACCGGGGAGATGGCCTCGAAGTACATCTTGCGGCAGCCGCCCATGATGCCCTGGACATCCACCAGGCGACTCCGGGCGACGAAGGCGCCAATCTCGCCGTTGATGAACTGCGACTCCTTCCACTCGCCGAAATAGTCGCCCACGGTGGGGGTCATGGTGACGACGGCGGTGAAGGCGTCGTCGCGATTCGGCGCCCAGGCCGACATGTCCTTCTCCAGTTCCCGGGACCAGTGGTCGATGGCCTGGGCGGCGCCCAGGGCGAGGTTGGCGTCGAAGAGCACCTCGCCGCGGGTGATCGTGCCGTTGCCGTCGAGGTCGGCGTCCAGCATCACGTGCTCGGGCTCGGCGCCCCAGAACATGGGCTCGGTGATGCCGTGGAAGAGGTTGCCGGGGCGCTCGAGCACGCTGCCATCGGGGAGCGTCAGGTCGTACTCGGCCACGTCCTCGGTCGCCGAGCCGGGATTGCCCGCATCGAGGATCAGGTCGTACTTGGCCGTCTCGGGGATGCCGGCGACGATCCCCTCGATGGTTTCGTATTCGTTGGAGGTGGCCAGCCAGACCTGGCGGATCTCGTGGATCGTCGCGGCCAGCGTGTCGCCCTCGGCTTCCCAGGCGGCGGCATAGTCGCCGTCGTGCTCGGCGATCACGTTGGCATAGGTTTCCACCGCGTCGAGCAGCTCTGTGGCCTGGTCGATCAGCCTGGCGTTGTGCGTCAGGGTGAACTGCTTGACCTCCTCGAGCCCCTGCTGCTCGCCGTCGGTGGCGGCGAGCGCCGGCGAGGCGAAGAGTCCGGCGGCAATGGCGGTGGCCAGAAGCGTACGGGCGTGATGGTGGAGCATGGGCCTTGTCCTCGTTCGTCACTGGATCGTTCGACAGCTGGGCGCTGCAGTGGGGGCGTGCCGCGAAGGCGTGACCCTTTGTACCATCAGCGATGCCTCAAACGAGAGAAGTTTTCATTTATATTCGTGGTTATTTGATCTGGTGCAAGTTTTTCGCTGCCGGCGGCAGCCGGCGCGCGAAGGCGCCCGCCGCCATCGGCTTGCCGTAGTAGTACCCCTGCACGATGTGGCAGCCCTCGCGGGCCAACCAGGCGACCTGTTCGGCGCGCTCCACTCCCTCGGTGATCACCCGGATATCGAGCCGGCGCGCCAGCGAGATCACCGCGGAGACGATGGCCTGGTCGGCCGCGTCGCTGGTGATGTCGCCGATGAAGGACTTGTCGATCTTGAGCGCATCCAGCGGCAGGTCGCGCAGGTAGCGCAGGCTCGAATAGCCGGTGCCGAAGTCGTCCATGGCCAGGCGCACGCCGAGCGCGCGCAGCGTCTCGAGCATGGGCAGGACGCGTTCGACCTGCTCCATCATCACGGTTTCGGTGATCTCGATCTGCAGCAGCCCCGGATCCAGGGCGTGGCGCGTCAGCGCCTCGCGGATCAGCGGCACGGTGCGTGCGGGGTCGCACTCCTTGACCGAGAGGTTGATCGACACCGGCAGCGCCAGGCCGCGCCGCTGCCACTCGGCCGCCTGGGCGATGGCCCGGTCGATCACCCAGGCACCGATCGGCAGGATCAGCCCCGACTCCTCGGCCTGGGGAATGAAGGCGTCGGGGGGGATCATGCCGTTCCGGGGGTGCTGCCAGCGCAGCAGCGCCTCGGCCCCGACGATGCGCTCACGGCGCGTGTCGATGATCGGCTGGTAGTGCAGGTGCAGCTGCTGCCCCTCCAGGGCGCGGTGCAGGTCGCTCTCGATGGAGAGCTTCGCCGCGGCGTGGCGGCCGAGGTCGGCGGAGAACAGCGACACCCGATTGCGGCCGGTCTCCTTGGACCGGTACATGGCCGCATCGGCGTGCTTGAGCAGCGTCTGGCTGTCGCGGCCGTGGGCGGGGTAGAGGCTGATGCCGATGCTGGTCGAGACGAACAGGCGCTGGCCCTCGATCGCGAAGGGGGGCTCGAGCGCCGCGATGACCTTGTCGGCGACCCGGCGGGCATCCGCCGGGGCGTTGAGGTCGTCGAGCAGGATGACGAATTCGTCGCCGCCGAAGCGAGCGATGGTGTCGTGGCCGCGCAGGCAGCGCTTGAGCCGTCCGGCGACCTGGCGCAGCAGTTCGTCGCCGGCATCGTGGCCCAGGCTGTCGTTGATGAGCTTGAAGCGGTCCAGGTCGAGGAACAGGATGCCGAGGAGCGACCGCGGTTGCCGTTCGGTCGCCTGGGTGAGCCGCTGGTGCAGGTGGTGGCGGTTGGCCAGCCCGGTCAGGGGGTCGTGGGTCGCCTGGTGCACCAGGTGCTGTTCGGCCTGCTTGCGCTCGGTGATGTCGTGGAGGATGCCGATGTAGTGGGTGTTCGTCCCGGCCGGGTCCTCCACCGGCGAGACGAACAGTTCCACCCAGCGCCGTTCGCCGCGGTCCGGCGTGAAGGCGAGCACCGTGTAGCCTTCGCGGTGGGAGGCCACCGCCTGACGGATATGGTCCATGCAGCTCGCCTCCCGGTGGTCGCTGTGCTGGCACAGGCAGGGGAGGGGGCCGGCGTCGTCGCCGGCCAGGCCGGTCAGCTGGCGGAAGGCGGCATTGGCGTAGATGACCGGAAAGCCGTCCTGCCGGATGTCGACGATGAAGATGCCGTTGGTGCTCGAGTCCATGGCCCGCTCGCGCAGCCGGCTGCGCGCCTCGGCGCACGCCTGCGCCTGCTTCTCGGCATCGATGTAGCTGTCGATGGCCAGGCAGATGTCGAAGGTGACGGCCTTGAACAGGGTGTCGAGGGTCGCGGCGGCGGACTCCCCCCGGCGTTCGCAGTGGGCGAGCAGCTCGGGCAGCAGGCCGGCGAGGTACTTGCGGTAGGCGCCGATGTACCACTTGGGGGCCAGCCCGATGCGCTGGTGCACGCGACCGACGTTGAGGCGGTTCTCCACGTAGTGCCAGTCCGGTGCCCCGGCATAGAGGCGCTGGAAGTAGGCCGCGTGGGAGCGGCGCAGGCGCGACAGCGCCGCCGGGTCGCTGAGCAGCGTGCGGGTGTCGGCGAAGTCCAGCAGGTGCGCGTAGAAGGCATCCGCCCGGACGTCCCAGGCCGCCTGCAGCGGCGCCTCCAGCGCCTGCAGGCGCCGCCGGTCGTCGGCATCGAACTCGAGGAAGGCGAGCCGCTCGGCGATCTCCTCGCCGTCGATGCCCAGGGTCCCGGCGAAGGTCTCGACCGGCGGTGGGGCGTTCATGGTCAAGCGGTCTCCGGCGTCGGGGCGTGGGCGAGGCTGGCCGGCGGCGCCGTCAGGGCCGCGTGCCGGGCGGTGTCCGGCCGATACTTGCGCATGATGTAGCGCAGGCGTTTCATGACATCGAGGTTGGCGGATTCCATCCGCGCCAGCGCGGCCATGGCCTCGTCGGTACGTCCCGCCTGGTGGTGGCTTACCGCCTCGATGGCCTGGTGGTGCACCTCGCGGTGCGGCAGCTCCAGGGCCTGGAAGTCGCGGTCGTCACCGAAGCGGCTGCTGCCGCTGCCGGCGTAGTACCAGCGACCCAGCGCGCACTGGGTCTCGTCGGGCAGGTCCGCGGCGGTCTTGTCCGAGAGGCCCATGAAGATGCGGTAGACCTCGAGCTTGATCTCCAGCTCCTCCAGGTTGGCGAGCTCCACCTCGCTGAGCATGGCGGAGAAGGCGAGCGCCCGGCTGCTCTCGCCGGTCAGCCCCAGCAGCTGTTCGGTGCGTTGCATCACCCGGCTCGCCTCGCGGCTCAGGCGCTCGGCCTGGCGGGCGTTGGCGTCCATCGCCCCGTCGACCTGGCCGGCCTGGCCGAGGATGCTGCCGTTGAGGCCGCCGATCTCGTCGGTGGCCTGGGTGGTGCGCGAGGCCAGTTCGCGCACCTCGGTGGCCACCACGGCGAAGCCGCGGCCGGCGTCGCCGGCCCGCGCCGCCTCGATGCTGGCGTTGAAGGCCAGCAGCGTCGTCTGCAGCGAGATCTCCTCGATGACGCCGACGAAGTTGCCAATGCGCCCGGCGTCGCCGCGCAACGAGGTGACCTGCTCGGCGGCCTGGCCGATGCGTTCATTGAGGCCGCGCAGCTCCGCCACCATGGCGTTCAGGGCATCCTGGCTGCGCAGCGATTCGCTGGCGGTGAAGTCGGTGACCTGCTGGTTGCCCAGCAGCAGCTCGGCGAGTTCCGAGAAGGATTCGCGCAGCGCCACCACGGAGTCGCCGAAGCCGGTGAGGTTGGCGAACAGGTGCTGGTGGAGCCGCTGCTCCGTCTCCAGGGCGTCGACGCGGGCCTGCAGCCGATCGCGTTCGCTGCGCAGAGCGTCGGCGTCCCCAGCGGGCTGGGGGGCGCGGCGGGTGCGTTTCCATAGGCGCATGAGGGCTCCTGGTCGTTCAGGGGGAGGGAAGGGACCGCCCGGCATGGCGGGCGGTGACGGCGCTGTCGGTCGTCTCAGCCGGCACGCTCGAACAGCAGGTTGTTCTCCAGGTGGATGTGCTGCATCAGGTCCTCGCGGAACTCGCGCAGGCCGGCGTAGAGGGCGCGCCAGGTGGTGCAGGCGCCCTTGGGCGGGGTGATGTCGTCGGTCAGCGCCATGATCTGCTCGAGGCTCTCGCCGTGGTCGTCGTGCTCGTGGCGCATCACCGTGATCGGCCCCTGGGCCTGGGCGCCCAGGCCGTTACGCAGCATGGGGAAGAGGATCTGCTCCTCCTTCTGCATGTGGCTCTCCAGCTCCTGGTGGATGGCGGTGAGCAGGTCGGCGAGCCCGCGCGGGCAGCTCTCGCGCTCGCCGTGGACCTGCTCGACCCGGCGCGCCATGCGCGTCAGCTCCGCCAGCTGCTGGCGGTGGACGTCGTGGTAGCGCGTCAGGAGGTGGTCGATCAGCGCGTCGTTGCCGGCGTCGCGCCAGTCGTGCTCGTCGGGGTTGGCCGCCGGCAGGGCCTCCAGCTCGGCGATGAGCTTGTCGGGATGCAGGCCGACGCGTTGGGCGGCCTCGCGCAGGGTGATGCGCCCGCCGCAGCAGAAGTCGATGTGGTGGGCATGGAAGACGCGGGTGGCGCCGGGCAGGGAGAGAGCGATGCGGCCCACGGTCTGGTCGAGCAGGGTCATGGAGGTTCCTCGTGATCGGAAGCGTGGACCCTGTTTCTGCAAGGGGTGTGCCAGAAAACAATAATGCGTAAACTCAATGAGTTGCTATCATTGTGGTGAAAAATACCCTGGCATGGTAGGGTGTTTTTCACCCTTGTAAGGTGATTTTTACCATGCTTGATGACACCCTGCTGGCCGACCTGGTCGCCGACCTGCCCAGCGCCGTGCGCCTGCAGCGGCTGGTGCGCACCCTGCGCGAGGAGTTCCGTTGCGGGGCCGTCTGCCTGCTGCGCCTGCAGGATGGCGTGCTGGCCCCGGTGGCGGTGGACGGCCTGGTGCGCGAGGCGCTGGGGCGGCGTTTCGAGGTGGCCCGCCATCCGCGGCTGGCGACCATCCTCACCACGCGCCGCACCACCGTCTTCCCGCCGGACTCCACCCTGCCCGATCCCTACGACGGGCTGGTGGAGCAGCATCCCGGCGAGCCGCTGCACGTCCACGACTGCATGGGCATCAGCCTGCACGTGGAGGGTGAGGCCTGGGGCGTGCTGACCCTGGACGCCCTGGTCGCCGGCACCTTCGATGATGCCGCCCGGGGGGCGCTGGAGCGCTACGCGCTGCTGATCGAGGCGGCGGTGCGGGTGACGCGCCTGGAGCAGGACCTGCGCGCGCTGCGCATGGCCCACCACGGCGAGGTGGCGCACATCGAGCCGGGCGATGGCGGCGAGATCCTCGGCCACAGCGCCGTGCTGCAGCGCCTGCTGCGCGAGCTCGACGTGGTGGCGGAGTCCGACCTGCCGGTGCTGCTCAGCGGGGAGACCGGCGTCGGCAAGGAGCTCTTCGCGAGGCGCCTGCACCTGCGCTCGCCGCGCCGCCACACGCCGCTGGTGCAGGTCAACTGTGCGGCGCTGCCCGAGTCGCTGGCCGAGAGCGAGCTGTTCGGCCACGTCAAGGGCGCATTTTCCGGCGCGACCAGCGACCGCGCCGGGCGCTTCGAGGCCGCCGACGGCGGCACCCTGTTCCTCGACGAGGTGGGCGAGCTGTCGCCGAGCATCCAGGCCAAGCTGTTGCGCGCCCTGCAGAACGGCGAGGTGCAGCGCCTCGGCGAGGACACCCCGCGACGGGTCGACGTGCGCATCATCGCCGCCACCAACCGCCACCTGGCCGACGGCGTGCGCGACGGCCACTTCCGCGCCGACCTCTACCACCGCCTCTCCGTCTACCCGGTGGTGATCCCGCCGCTGCGCGAGCGCGGCAGCGACGTCCTGGTGCTGGCCGGCCACTTCCTGGAGATCAACCGCGCCCGGCTGGGGGTGCGCAGCCTGCGCCTGTCGCCGCAGGCCGAGGCGGCGCTCAGCGCCTACCACTGGCCGGGCAACGTCCGCGAGCTGGAGCACGTGATCAGCCGCGCGGCGATCAAGGCGCTCGGCCAGGGCGCGCGGCGCGACGACATCGTCACTCTGGTTCCGGAGGGGCTCGACCTGCCGATCACCGTCGGTGAGGCCGTGCCCGGCACGGCCGTGGCCGCGGCGCCGCCGTCCGGCACCGCGATGCGGCCGCTGCGCGAGCAGGTCGACCAGGCCCAGCGGCACGCCATTCGCGCGGCGCTGGCGGCGAGCGGCGGGCGCTGGGCCGAGGCGGCCCGGCGGCTGGCCATCGACCCCAGCAACCTGCACAAGCTGGCGCGCCGACTGGGGATCAAGCAGTTACCGGAAAGCAAGGGGGGTTGAGGAAAAAAATCCCAGATATGGTGCTTGATCCTCGGATATGGTCTATATATGGTGTGCAGGCCCCGGTCGGGGCAGTGGTGCGGGCTTGACGCATATCAGTGCGCAGCGTGGCCGGTGCGCCTAGGATGAACGGTTCGCCGGCGCACTGTGGCCGGCGGTCACTTGTCCAACGTTTTGGATACCACCGAGGAGAGTTTCCATGCTGCCGTTGTCGCTGCCACGCCCCCCCGCCCCGACCCGCCTGATCCGTGCCATCGACCCGCGGGTGCCGCTACCGGTCAAGCGCCGGGTGGTCGAGCCGGTGCTCAACCGCACCTTCGCCGAGCCTCTGGCGGAGGGCGAGTTCGACGCCCTGGAAGGGCGGCGCATCACGCTCGCCGTCGAGGACCTGGGGGTGGTGTTGACGCTCTCCCTGGCGGACGGCCGCCTGGTGCTGTGCCGTGAGGCCGGCGAGGCCACCATCCGTGGCGGCTGGCGGGAGTTCCTGTGCCTGGCCACGCGCCGCGAGGACCCCGATGCGCTGTTCTTCCAGCGCCGACTGCTGATCGAGGGCGACACCGAGCTGGGGTTGATGGTCAAGAACCTGCTGGACAGCCGCGAAGAGGGCCTGGCCCAAGGGCGGCTGGGCGAGTGGCTGGCGCGCCTGGAGCGGTTGGCGCGACGCGACGACTGAACCCACTATTTCGAGCTTGCGGAGATCCTTTGACATGAGCACTTCCACCAAGGCCGTCAAGACATCCAACGAGGTGCCGCTGCAGCTGCCCTCCCGCGATATCTGGGATTCCAAGTATCGCCTCAAGGATCGTCATGGGCGGCCGGTCGACAAGGACGTGGCAGCGACCTGGGACCGCGTCGCACGGGCCCTGGCCGCCGTGGAAGGCGACAAGGCCGACGAGTGGCTGCCCAAGTTCCGCTGGGCGCTGGAAAACGGTGCCATCCCGGCGGGGCGCATCATGTCCAACGCCGGCGCCGACGACTACAAGCCGGCGGTGAGCCTGATCAACTGCACGGTGTCGCGCACCATCCGCGACTCCATGCACGATATCCTCGACTCGGTGGTGGACGCCGGCATGACCCTCAAGGCGGGCTGCGGCATCGGCTACGAGTTCTCCACCCTGCGCCACAAGGGCGCCTTCGTGTTCGGCGCCGGCGCCGGCACCAATGGCCCGCTGGCGTTCATGGATATCTACGACAAGATGTGCTTCACGGTGGCCTCCGCCGGTGGGCGACGCGGCGCCCAGATGGGCACCTTCGACGTCGGTCATCCCGACGTGCGCGCCTTCATCGAGTCCAAGCGCGAGGCCGGGCGGCTGCGTCAGTTCAACCTCTCGCTGCTGATCACCGACGAGTTCATGGAGGCGGTGAAGAACGATGCTGACTGGCCGCTGGCCTTCCCGCTGCACGCCGGCGAGAAGGGCGATGTCAAGCCCGAGGACCTGATCTACCGCGACTGGCCGGTGGTCGAGGAGGGCTACACCGTCGACGACGAGGGCCGCGTGGCCTGCCGCATCGTCGAGGTGATCAAGGCGCGCGAGCTGTGGGACACCATCATGCGTTCCACCTACGACTACGCCGAGCCGGGCTTCATCCTGATCGACCAGGTCAACCGCATGAACAACAACTGGTTCTGCGAGGAGATCCGCGCCACCAACCCGTGCGGTGAGCAGCCGCTGCCGCCGGAGGGTGCCTGCCTGCTCGGCTCGGTGAACCTGACCCGCTTCGTCATCGACCCCTTCGGCAAGAAGCCGCGCTTCGACTGGGAGCGCTACCGCAAGGTGGTGGCGATCTTCACCCGCATGCTCGACAACGTGGTGGAGATCAGCGGCCTGCCACTCGAGGGCCAGCGCCGCGAGATCGAGGCCAAGCGCCGCCACGGCATGGGCTTTCTCGGCCTGGGCTCCACCCTGACCATGCTCAAGATCCCCTACGGCTCGGCGGAGTCGCTGGCCTTCACCGAGGAGGTGAGCCGCAACCTGGCGATCGAGGGCTGGAAGCAGGCGCTCGAGCTCTCCCGCGAGAAGGGCATGGCGCCGATCCTCGCCGAGGACTTCGCGATCACGCCGAAGATGCTGCGCGAGCGCCCGGAGCTCGCCAAGGACGGCTACGAGGTGGGCGACAAGGTGCCCGGCCGACTCCTGCACGCGCGCTACAGCCGCTACATGCAGAAGGTCGCCGAGGTGGAGCCGGAGCTGGTGGCGGCGCTGGCCGAGCACGGCGCGCGCTTCACCCACCACAGCTCCATCGCGCCGACCGGCACCATCTCGCTGTCGCTGGGCAACAACGCCTCCAACGGCATCGAGCCGTCGTTCTCGCACCGCTATTTCCGTAACGTCATCCAGTCGGGCAAGAAGACCAAGGAGCAGGTGGAAGTGGTCTCCTTCGAGCTGGCCGCCTACCGCCACTTCGTGGCCGCCGACGCCGTGGAGAGCGACCTGCCCGACTACTTCATCACCGCCGACGCGGTGACCCCGGAGCAGCACGTGGCGGTACAGGCGGCGGCCCAGGCGTGGGTCGACTCGGCGATCTCCAAGACGGTCAACGTGCCCACGGAGTTCCCCTTCGAACAGTTCAAGCACCTCTACCTGGACGCCTACGAGAGCAAGCTCAAGGGCTGCACCACCTTCCGCTTCAACCCCGAGGCCTTCCAGGGCGTGCTGGTGCGCGAGGACGACCTCAAGAACACCACCTACGTCTTCGAGCTGGAGAACGGCGAGACCGTCGAGCTCGCCGGCGACGAGAAGGTCATCTACGACGGCGAGGAACACAATGCGGCCAACCTCTATGATGCGCTGAAGGAGGGCACCTATGGCAAATGGTAAGCCACGACCTGCTGCGCTCGACGAGGCGGTGTTGCCGTCTTTCTCGGAATGCTCATTTACGGTTCGTAAACTCCGCTTCCTCGAAAGCCGGCGCCTTGCCTCGCCTTCGCTCGTGACGGCCGTGACCCCATTGCCCGCGAGCGTGAGATGCCCGAATTTCCGAATTCAAGGAGCCCCCTGATGGCCGTCGAAATCAACTCCAAGATCGTCTCCTACAGCGTCAAGAAGGCCGTGGAGGAAGCGCCGCTGGCCGACGAGAACCCGCTCACGGTGCGCATTCCCTCGCGCCCCGAGGGTACCCTCGAGGCCGTTTCCGAGAAGATCTCCTACGTCGGCGCCGAGGGGCGCAAGAAGGTCTACCTGCTGGTGTCGTTCATGCCCGTGGAGGGCGTGCTCGACGGCAAGCGGGTGGTGATCGAGCGCCCGGTGGAGTTCTTCTTCCCCTCCGGGCAGCTCTCCAGCGAGCACCAGTGGATCACCGCCACCATGCGCAGCCTGTCGCTGGCCGCGCGCGGCGGCTACGTCACCCAGGCGGTGGCCGACCTGCGCAAGGTGGCCTGGGACAAGGGCCTGGTGCGCTGCGGCATGAACCGCTGGGGCAAGCCGATGTTCCACGACTCCGAGGTCGCGGCCATCGCCTGGTCGATCCAGCAGATCCTCTACCGTCGCGGCTTCCTCGACCAGGACGGCAACCAGGTGCCGGTGGAGGAGCTGGTGCGCCGCTACGCCCACCGGCTGACCCACGGTCACCCCTGGCAGCCCTCGGCCGAGGAGGAGGACGACGCCCCTGCCGCTGGTGCCGTCTCCCCCATCGGCGGCGAGGCGAGCGGCGACAAGGAGGGCGACGGCCCCACCGTGGTTGGCCACTGCCCGGAATGCCGCGGCGAGCTGATCATGATGGATGGCTGCCCGACCTGCTACGCCGGTTGCGGTTGGTCCAAGTGCGGCTGACGCCGCGCAGCGTCAGGCAGGACGCCTCGGGGCCGCACTGTGCGGCCCCGAGGCGTTTTTCGGGTCACGAACGTCGCTCGAGAGGGCAGCTCCGCATAGCGACGGAGCGACCATTGCCCGCTTGGCCCTCCAGGGCTCGCGTGATGCAATGCTTTTCCAACCCGATGTCGGCCTCATTGGCCGGGTTCTTCCTGGCGCTGGGGTGAGACGAATCCCTACGCGAACGAACTCGCCACTCGACGACTCTCCAAGGTGAACGCATGACCGAACTGCAACGCGCGGCCCGCCAGGCCCTGGCCCTGATGGATCTGACGAGCCTCAACGACGACGACAGCGACGCCACCATCGAGGCGCTCTGTCAGCGCGCCAAGACGCCGCTCGGCACCCCCGCGGCGGTGTGCGTCTACTCCGCCTTCGTGGTGACCGCGCGACGCGCCCTCACCGCCCACCAGTTGGGCGGCATCGTCAAGGTCGCCACGGTGGCCAACTTCCCCCAGGGCGGTGACGACGTCATGGCCGCCGCGCGGGAGGCGCGCGCCGCCGTGGCCTCCGGCGCCGACGAGGTGGACGTGGTCTTTCCCTATCGCGCGCTGATGGCGGGCGACGAGACGGTCGGCCGCGAGCTGGTCGCCTGCTGCCGCCAGGCGTGCGGCGACGCCGTGCTCAAGGTGATCCTCGAGACCGGCGAGCTCGGCGAACCGGCGCTGATCCGCCGCGCGGCGGAACTGGCCATCGAGGGCGGCGCCGACTTCCTCAAGACCTCCACCGGCAAGGTGGCGGTCAACGCCACGCTCGAGGCGGCCGAGATCCTGCTCGAGACGATCAAGGCCAGTGGACGCGATGTGGGTTTCAAGGCCGCCGGTGGGGTGCGCACGGTCGAGGACGCCCAGGCCTACCTCGACCTCGCCACGCGACTCATGGGGCCGGCCTGGCTCACCCCGGCCCACTTCCGCTTCGGCGCCTCGGGGCTGCTCGACGACCTGCTGGCGACGCTGGGCGTGCTGCCCGCCCCGGGCGGAGAGACGGGAGGCGACTGATGCGTGCCGACGTCCTTCCCCAGGAGCTGATCCGCGCCAAGCGTGACGGTCAGGCGCTCTCGCCGGAGGCGATCCGCACCCTGGTCGACGGCCTCGCTGACGGCAGCCTCTCCGACGCCCAGGTGGGGGCGCTGGCCATGGCGATCTTCCTCAACGGCATGGACACCGCCGAGACGGTGGCGCTCACCGAGGCGATCCGTGACTCCGGCGAGGTGCTCGCCTGGGCCGATCTCGACCTGTCGGGGCCGGTGCTCGACAAGCACTCCACCGGTGGGGTGGGCGACCTGGTCTCGCTGGTGCTCGGCCCCTGGATCGCCGCCTGCGGCGGCCACGTGCCGATGATTTCCGGCAGGGGCCTGGGCCACACCGGCGGCACCCTGGACAAGCTCGCGGCGATCCCCGGCTATTCGGTCACCCCCGACATCGCCACCTTCCGCCGCCTGGTCCGGGAGGTGGGCGTGGCGATCATCGGCCAGACCGGCGAGCTGGCCCCGGCGGACAAGCGCCTCTACGCGGTGCGCGACGTCACCGCCACCGTGGAGTCGCTGCCGCTGATCGTCTCCTCCATTCTCGGCAAGAAGCTCGCCTGCGGCCTCGACGCCCTGGTGATGGACGTCAAGACCGGCAGCGGGGCCTTCATGCCCACGCCGGAGAAGTCGCGGGAACTCGCCGAGGCGATCGCCGCGGTGGCGAGCCGGGCCGGTACGCCGACCACGGCGCTGGTCACCGACATGAGCCAGCCGCTGGCGAGCTGCGCCGGCAACGCCGTGGAGGTGCGCGAGGCGATTCGCCTGCTCACCGGCGATGGCGGCGACGGCCGGCTGCTCAGGGTCACCCGTGAGCTTGCCGGCGAGCTGCTGCTGGCCGGCGGCCTGGCCGCGGATCGCGACGCCGCCCGGGCGCGGCTCGACCGGGCGTTGGCCTCGGGCGCGGCCGCCGAGCGCTTCGCGCGCATGGTGGCGGGCCTGGGTGGCCCGCATGATCTGCTTGAACACCCCGACCGTCACCTGCCCGCGGCGCCGGTCCAGCTCGCCGCGCATGCCGAGCGGGCCGGCATCGTGCAGCGGCTGGACACCCGCGCCCTGGGGCTCGCCGTGGTGGCGCTGGGCGGCGGGCGCCGTGCCCCCGAGGAGCGCATCGACCCCGCGGTGGGCCTCAGTGACATCGCCGCCATCGGCGAGGCGGTCGACGGCGAGCGCCCCCTGGCGGTGGTCCAGGCGGCCAGCCGGACGGCCGCCGAGCGGGCCGCCCGCCAGGTGCGCCAGGCCATGACGGTGGGCGAGGACGCCGCCACGCCGCCTACACTGATTCAGGACGTCATTCGCCGAGAGGTGCCATGACCCGCGTCATCGTGCTGGTGCTCGACTCCTTGGGCATCGGCGCCGCGCCGGATACCGCCCACTTCGGCCTGCTACCGTTTGCCGACGGCACCACGTTCTTGACCGCCAGCCAAGGAGAGCCCTGATGGCCACCCCGCATATCGAAGCCGCGCGTGGCGATTTCGCCGACACCGTGCTGATGCCCGGCGACCCGCTGCGGGCCCGCTACCTCGCCGAGACGTTCCTCGATGAGGTGCGCCAAGTGAACGGCGTGCGCAATATGCTCGGCTACACCGGCCGCTACCGGGGCCGGTCGATCTCAGTGATGGGCCACGGCATGGGAATTCCCTCGGTCTCCCTCTACGCCCGCGAGCTGATCGTCGACTACGGCGTGACGACGCTGATCCGCGTCGGCTCCTGCGGCGCGGTGCGCGACGATGTGGCGCTGCGCGACCTGGTCGTCGGGCTCGGCGCCTGCACCGACTCCGGCGTCAACCGCTCGCGCTTCGCCGGCATGGACTTCGCCGCCATCGCCGACTTCGCCCTGACCCGCCATGCCGTGGACGCCGCCGCGGCGCTGGGCGTGCCGGTCACGGTGGGCAACCTCTTCTCGGCGGATCTGTTCTACGACCCGCGCCCCGACACCGCGGCGCTGCTCAAGCGCTACGGCATCGTCGGCGTGGAGATGGAGGCCGCCGGCCTGTACGGCGTGGCCGCCGAGTACGGGGTCCGCGCCGCGACGCTGTGCAGCGTCTCGGACCATATCCTCAGGGGCGAGGCGCTCTCGAGCGACGAGCGGGTGCACGGCTTCGATGCCATGATACGCGTGGCGCTGGAGGCCGTGCTGCTTGACGACGACGCCCATCAGGGAGAACCGGCATGAACACGACGAGCGCCATCGACCCCGCGATCGTCAGCGCGCTGATCGCCGTGCGCGACCGTGCCTATGCGCCCTACTCGCACCACCCGGTGGGGGCGCTGGTGGAGAGCGACTCGGGGGCGCGCTTCGTCGGCGCCAACGTGGAGGTCGCCCACTACAAGAGCCTGTGCGCCGAGGCCTCGGCCATCGCCGCCATGGCCAGCGCCGGCGAGCGGCGCCTGCGCGACGTCTACGTGATCGGCCCCGGCGCGCACCCCTGCACGCCGTGCGGCGACTGCCGCCAGCGCATTCGCGAGTTCGCCACGCCCGAGACGCGCATCCACGTGATCGACGCCCAGGGCCGGCGGCTCAAGTTCTACACCATGGACGAGCTGCTGCCCGACGCCTTCGGGCCGGAGAACCTGCCCGGTTAATCCCTCAACTCGAGGCTGTCGAAGTAGGGCTTAAGCCGCCGCACCAGCACTTCCACGCTCTCCCGCGAGGGGGCGCCGGCGACCGGCTGGCAGTAGTCGGGGTGGCGGCACTGGGCGGTGCGCGCCAGCTGGATGGCGTAGCGGCGCACCCCGCAGTCGGCGAGCGTCAGCGCCAGGCGCTCCAGGCTCTCCAGGTCGAAGTCCTTCCAGTGCACCGTGGTGCGGCACTCGTAGGGAGTCTCGCCCTCGAGCAGCAGCGACAGGCTGCGCACGTGCTGCTGCCAGACCCGCTCCCGCCCGACGATGCGGTCGAAGTCGCGACCGCGTCCCTTGGTGTCGAGCGCCACCCAGTCGAGCAGCGGGAGCAACTGCTCCAGGCGCTCGGGGTAGGGGCCGGCGGTGTGCAGGCCCACGGCGAGGCCGAGCGCCCGGCACGCCGCCACGGCCGCGGGCAGGTCCGCGTGCAGCGTGGGCTCGCCGCCACTGAACACCACGGCGTCGATCTCGCCGTGCCGCGCGCCGAGGAAGGCCTCGATCGCCT
This sequence comes from Billgrantia azerbaijanica, assembly GCA_004551485.1. Taxonomy (GTDB): domain Bacteria; phylum Pseudomonadota; class Gammaproteobacteria; order Pseudomonadales; family Halomonadaceae; genus Halomonas; species Halomonas azerbaijanica. Next base: position 273,300 of record SBLD01000003.1, read on the forward strand.
CCCACTCGCCGACGCTGCCGCGCCGCGCCTCGGCCATGGGCCCGCTGTCGCAGTAGCCGCAGGCGAGCGGGCAGCCCTGCAGGAAGACCACCGCCGCCCGGCGGCCGGGAAAGGCCGTGGTGCTGTCGGCGGCCAGGCCGGCCACGGGCAGGCGGATGGTCGCTGCCGTGACGTCGGCCAGGCGCAGCACGGCGCTCATGACTGGCCAGCCGCCCGGGTGTTGTCCATCCCGGGGCGGCCGTGCCAGTAGCCGTCGCAGATCTCGGCGTCGACCAGGCTCAGCGGGTCGGGAGCGGGCAGCTCGCCGCGGCGGGCGGCATCGAAGGCGGCGACGACCTCGGCCATGCCGTCCGGGCGCGGGCTGAGGCGCGCCACCGCCACGCCCATCTCGCGCATGACCGGCACCTCGTGGCGCAGGTCCTGGCAGGCGCCGGAGAGGGTCTGGATGCCGTTGAGGGTGAACACCTCCTTCGACTCCTGGGAGCGCAGCGCCAGCCCCTCGGGGTGCTTCTGGCAGACGAACTGGCAGCGATCCTTGGGCTTCTGGTAGCGGCGTGCGGTGAAGCAGCGCGACGACCAGGCGAGCGGCAGGTGGCCGTAGGCGAACACCTCGCAGGGGTGGTCGAGTCCTTCGGCGCGGCAGTCGGCGAGCAGCCGGGTCAGATCGCTGCGCGACATCTCCACCGGAGCGTTCCAGCGCTGCATGCCGGCGCGGGCCATGACGCCGATCGCCGCGGGGTTGTAGAGGTTGAGCGCGGCACCGGCGACGAAGGGCACGCCGGCGGCGGCCAGGCGCTGCAGGGCGCTCTGGTCGTTGGCCTCGACGCGGAACTCGCCGTTGTCGCACAGCTTGCGCAGGTCGCGCAGGTCGGCCTCGGACTCGATCAGCGTCTGGCTCGCGAGCACCACCTGCTTGCCGCTCTCGGCCAGCTCGCGGCCGATGCCGAGCCAGTCGTCGAGCTTCATGTCGCGGCGTCGCGAGCACACCGACTCGCCGAGGTAGACGATCTCGACCGGCCAGTCGGCGGCCTCGCGGTAGAAGTCGGCGTAGCGCTCGCGGGTCCAGTAGAAGAGCACCGGGCCCAGGGCGAGCTGCAGGGTCTCGGGGGTGGACATGGGGCTCTCCTGTTACTTCCAGCGGCGCTCGTAGGCGCCCAGGGTGGTGGTGGCGCCCTCGGAGACCTCGCCGAGGCCGGCCATCCAGGCGGGATCGGGGTGGAAACGCTGCGGCGTCCTGGCCAGCCGGTCCAGCGCCTGGCGCCAGATGCCGGCCACCTTCGACACGTAGGCGGGGCTGCGCTGGCGCCCCTCGATCTTCACCGCGCTGATGCCCAGCTCGGCGAGCTCCGGCAGGAGCTCCAGGGTGTTGAGGCTGGTGGGCTCCTCGATGGCGTGGTAGGTCTCGCCACCGACCTCGAAGCGCCCCTTGCACAGGGTGGGATAGCCGGCGCGCTCGCCCTCGCCGTAGCGGTCGATCAGCACGCCGTTCAAGCGCGACTCGAGCCCCTCGGGGGTCTCCTCCCAGCGCACGTGGGCCGCCGGCGAGCAGACGCCGCGGGTGTTGGGCGACTCGCCGGTGAGGTAGGAGGAGAGGTAGCAGCGCCCCTCGGCCATGATGCACAGGCTGCCGAAGGCGAACACCTCGAGCTCCACCGGAGTCTGCTTGGCGAGGTCGCGCACCTGGGTGATCGACAGCACCCGCGGTAGCACCGCGCGCTTGATGCCGAACTGCTCGTGATAGAAGCGCAGCGCCTCGTGGCTGGTGGCCGAGCCCTGCACCGAGAGGTGGCGGGCGAGCCCCGGGTGGCGGCGCGCGGCGTAGTCGAGCAGCCCCATGTCGGCCAGGATCAAGGCGTCGACGCCGAGGTCGGCGGCCTGGTCCACGGCGCGGGTCCACTGCGCCCAGCCGTCCGGCTGCGGGTAGGTGTTGATGGCGCAGAACACCCGCTTGCCGCGAGCGTGGGCGTAGTCGATGCCCTCGCGGGCGCGCTTGTCGGTGAAATTCAGGCCGGCGAACTGGCGGGCGTTGGTGGCGTTCTGGAAGCCGAAATAGACGGCATCGGCTCCCTCGTCCACGGCCCGCTTCAGGGCGGGCAGGTTGCCGGCCGGGCAGACGAGCTCCATGTCGCTCTCCTCGCGGTTTCGAAACCCGACCATGCTAGTCGACTACCGCGGCCGCGCCTTTGATGCGGGTCATGGCGAGGCGGGTTTGTGGGCCTGGCAGAATCCATCATGGGCGACTAAGATAGTAATTAATTACTATCTTTCAGGAGTCATCATGCCAACTTCCCCCGGCAAGCGTCACCTGCCCGCGGCGGTGCGTCGCGAGCGCACCGTGGCGGCCGTCGTCGAGCTCTGCGCCCGGGAGGACCCGGCGCGCATCACCACCGGCGAGATCGCCCGGCACATGCAGGTCACCCAGGGCGCGCTGTTTCGCCACTTCCCGAGCAAGGACGCCATCTGGGAGGCGGTGGTGGCGTGGGTGGGCGAGCAGGTGATGCAGCGCCTGGAGGCCGCGGCCGCCGACACCGAGGAGCCGCTGGCGGCGCTCGAGGCGATGTTCCACGCCCATGTGGCCTTCATCAGCGAGCACCCCGGCGTGCCGCGGCTGCTGATGGGGCAGCTGCAGCATGCCCGCCCGACCCCGGCGCGGCGCCTGGTGCGCGAGCTGCTGGGGCGCTACCGCCGGCGCCTCGAGGGGCGGCTGGACGAGGCCCGTGCGGCGGGGCTGCTGCGGCCCGAGCTCGACATCACCGTGGCCGCCACCCAGTTCATCGGCACCGTGCAGGGGCTGGTCATGCAGTCGCTGATGGTGGATGACCTCGATTACATCACCCGGCAGGCGCCGGGGGCCTTCGACATCTACCGGCATGGCATCCGTGCCTGCCCCGGGGAGGCCACATGAGTCCTCGTGTAGCGCGACTGATGAAGGGGCTGTCCGTGCTGGCCGGTCTGGCGGCGGGCGTGGCGCTCTTCGGGCTGTTGGTGAGCCAGCGCCAGGCGCCGACCCACGACGCGGCGGCCGCGGCAGCCCCCGTCGTCGCCGTCATCGAGGTGCGGGCGCTGCCGCTGCGCCTGGCGGCGCGCGGGCACGGCACCGCGCGGCCCGCCGAGACCTGGCAGGCGGTGGCCAACGTCTCGGGCCGGGTGGTGGAGCGCCATCCGCGCCTCGAGGATGGTGCCCTGCTGCCGGCGGGCACGCCGCTGCTGACGCTCGATCCCAGCCGCTACGAGCTGGCCATCGCCGAAGCCGAGGCGGAGCTGGCGTCGCTGGCCGCGGAACTCGCCCAACTGGCCACCGAGGAGACGAACACTCGTGACCTGCGGGCGCTGGAGCGTGAGCGGCTGGCGCTGGCCGAGCGGGAACTCGAGCGGGTGGAGCGGCTGGCGGCCAACAACGCCGTGTCACGCTCGCAGCGCGACGCGCAGCGGCGTGCGACCCTGGCCCAGCGCCAGGCGGTGGCCGCGCTGGACAACCAGCTCGCGCTGATGCCGGCCCGGCGCCAGCGCCTCGAGGCGCAGCACGAGCGTGCCGCCACGCGGTTGGCACAGGCGCGGCGTGACCTCGAGGACACCCGCTTCGTGGCCCCCTATGACCTGCGTCTTGCGGCCGTCGAGGTCGAGCGCCATCAGTTCGCGGCGGTCGGCCAGCGGCTCTTCACCGCCGACAGCATCGAGGCCGCCGAAGTGGAGGCGCACTTTCCCATCGCCATGCTGCGCCGCCTGCTTGGCGGGGTGCCTTCGGCCGATGGCGACGGCCTCGACATCACCGAGCGGCTCGACCTCGGCGCCATCGATGCCGAGGTGGTGCTGGTGGGGGCCGAGGACGTGCGCTGGCCGGCACGGGTGACGCGCATCGCCAGCGGCATGGCGCCGGGCACGCGCAGCGTGCGGGTGGTGCTGCGTGTCGAGGAACCCTATCGCCACGCCGCCCCGCCCGAGCGGCCGGCCCTGCAGCGCGACATGTACCTGCGCGCCGAGCTGCACGCCATGGCCCCGGCGGCGCGGCTGGTGGTGCCGGCCTCGGCGGTGCATCAGGGCGAGGTCTATGTCGTGGGTGAGGACGACACCCTCGTGCGGCGCGCGGTGACGGTGGCCTTCGAGCAGCACGACCTGGCCGTGATCGCGGCGGGGCTCGCCGCGGGGGAGCGGGTGATCGTCGACGACCTGGCCCCGGCGGTGGCGGGCATGGCCGTGACGGCGCGACGCGACACGGCGCTGGAGGCCCGCCTGCGTGCCGGGGCGCGGGGTGACGGGACGGAGGAGGTGCCATGATTCGCTGGTTTGCCGGCCACCCCACGGCGGCCAACCTGCTGCTGCTCCTGCTGATTGCCGTGGGGCTCTTCGCCGCGCCGTCGCTCAAGCGCGAGACCTTTCCCGACTATCGCCCCGTGGAGGCGAGCATCACGGTGACCTATCGCGGCGCCAGCGCCGCCGACGTCGAGGACGCCGTGTGCCGGCGCCTGTTCGATGCGGTCACGGGCGTCGATTTCCTCGACGAGTTCGTCTGCACGGCCCAGGACGGCCTGGCCAGTGCCACCGCCACCATGCAGGACGGCGGCGATCCCATCCGCTTCGTCAGCGACCTGGACACCGAGGTGGGGGCTATCACCGACCTGCCGGCCCGCGCCGAGCCGCCGGTGGTGCGCGAACTGCACCGCAGCGACCTGGTGGCGGCGGTGGCGGTGGCCGGCGACATGCCGGCCAGCGACCTCGAGGATTATGCCCGTGACCTGGAGGCGCGCATCCTGCGGTTGCCCGGGGTGGCGGACGTCGCCATCCAGGGCCGGTCGCAGCGCCAGTGGCAGGTGACGGTGCCGCGCGACGTGCTGGTCCGCCACGACCTCACCGCCCGCGACCTGGCCCGCCAGGTCGCGCGCCAGAGCCTCGACATGCCGCTCGGCACCCTCGAGACCCGCGACCGCGATATCCTGCTGCGCTTCACCGACCAGCGGCGCTCGCTCGGTGAGCTGGCGGACATCGTTGTCGTCTCGTCGCCCGGCGGCGGCGAGCTGACCCTGGGCGAGATCGCCGCCCTCGAGGAGGTGGGTGAGCGTCCTGAGGCGGGGGTGCATTTCGACGGCGAACGCGCCCTGGTCCTCGAGGTGAGCAAGACGCACCGCGATGACGCACTGAATGTCATGGCCGCGCTCGATCACCTGGTGCAGGCGGAGCGCGCGCGGCTGGATGGCGCGGTGAGCCTGTCGCTGACCCAGGACATGACCAGCATCGTGCGCGACCGCCTGCGGATGCTGGTGGTCAACGGCCTGATGGGGCTGGTGCTGGTGGTGCTGGTGATGAGCCTCTTCTTCCGCCCGCGGCTGGCGCTGTGGGCGGTGCTGGGGCTGCCGGCGGCCTTCATGGGCGCCTTTGCCGTCATGGGCCTGAGTGGGCTGTCGCTGAACATGATCACCCTGGTGGCGCTGCTGATGGCCATCGGCATCGTCATGGACGACGCCATCGTCATCACCGACAACATTGCCGCCCACGCCCAACAGGCCGCCTCACCGCTGGCGGCCGTGGTGGCCGGCACGCGCGAAGTACTGCCCGGGGTGCTGTCGTCGTTTCTCACCACCGCGGCCGTCTTCCTGCCGCTGTCGTTCCTGGCCGGCGAGCTGGGGGCCGTGCTGGAGGTGCTGCCGGTGGTGCTGATCGCCGCCCTGGCGGCGAGCCTCGTCGAGGCGTTCTGGATCCTGCCGCACCATCTCAAGGGTAGTTTCAAGGACAGTCTCAAGGGCAGCGTGGCGTCGCGGCGCGAGGGCCACGATTCGCGCTGGCGCGCCGGCTTCGAGCGGCGCTTCGCGGCGTTCCGCGAACGGGTGGGGCGTCTGGCCGATGCGGCGATCCGCTTCCGCCACGCGGTGCTCGGGCTGGTGCTGGTCGTGCTGCTGGGCTCGGTCGGCTACCTGGCCGGCGGCCACGTGGGCCGCGAGGCGATGCCCGACATCGAGGGTGACGTGCTGGAGGCACGCATCCTGATGCCGGCGGGCACGCCGCTGGCGCGCACCGAGGTGGTGGCCGCGCGCGTAGAAGCCGCGATGCGCCGCCTCGACGCGCGCCTCACGCCCGAGCAGCCCGGCCAGGCGCCGCTGGTGGAGGCGATCCAGGTACGCTTCAGTCACAATCCCAGCGCGCGCGAAAGCGGCGCCCATGTGGCCACGGTGATGGTCGACCTGCTCGCCGCCGAGCGGCGGGCCAGCACCCTCGACGAGCTGACCGCGGCGTGGCGCGAAGCGATCGGCGAGGTTCCCGGCCTCGTCAGCCTGATCATCCAGGAGCCGGGCCTCGGGCCCGCCGGCGTGCCGGTGGCGGTGCGCCTGGCAGGCGAGGACCTGGACGCCCTCAAGGCCGCGGCCCGGGAGATGAGCACGTACCTGGCCGGCTTCGACGGCGTCTACAACGTCATCGACGACCTGCGCCCCGGCAAGCCGCAGTTCGCCTATCGCCTGGCCGCGGGCGCCCACGGCCTCGGGCTCACCGCCGAAGAGGTGGCATCGCAGCTGCGCGCCGCGCTGCTCGGCGAGGTGGCGGACACCCAGCGCATCGGCGCCCACGACGTGGAGATCCTCGTACGCCAGAGCGATGCCGACCGCGACAGCCGCGACGACCTGGCCGACCAGACCCTGCGCCTGCCCGACGGCCGCGAGGTGCCGCTGACCACGGTCACCGAGCGCGAGACGCGTCGCGACTGGGCGCAGATCACCCGCATCGACGGCCGGCGTACCGTCACGGTCGAGGCCAACGTGGACGCCCGGATCACCAGCGGCCAGGCCATCGTCGATGACCTGCGCGGCGGCTGGCTGGCCGACTTCGCGGCGCGCCATCCGCAGGTGGACGTCACCTTCGAGGGGCAGGTGGCGAGCGCCGCCGAGACCGGGGCCTCCATCGGCCGTGGCCTGCTGATCGGCCTGGTGGGGATCTTCGTCATCCTGTCGTTCCAGTTCCGCAGCTATGTGACGCCGCTGATCGTCATGCTGTCGATCCCGCTGGCCTTCATCGGCGCCCTCTGGGGGCACGTGGCCATGGGCTACTACCTGTCGATGCCCTCGTTCATCGGCGCCGCCTCGCTGGCCGGCATCGTGGTCAACAACGCCATTCTGCTGGTCCAGTTCATCACCGCTCACCGCCGAGAGGGCTTCGACGCCGCGGCCGCCGCCGGCCGGGCGAGTCGCGACCGTCTGCGCGCCATCCTGATCTCATCCACCACCACCATCGCCGGGCTGCTGCCGCTGCTCGCCGAGACCAGCACCCAGGCGGCGGCCATCAAGCCGCTGGTGATCTCGGTGGTATTCGGCCTGCTCAGTGCCACCGTGCTGGTGCTGCTGGTGATGCCGGCCCTCTATGTGCTGTTCGACGACTGGGGCTGGGTGAAGGCCGAGGCATAGCTCGCATTGCCTTGACCGGGCGAGGTCCAGGGCTATGCTTTAAGATTCACTTCATATGCATCTATTGGTGTGTGAGCTTGTTCGGCAAGCGGCGGAGCGTCGGCTCGAGGCCCCGCGACATGGCACGCCTGGAGATGTATTGACGGGAGCGGCAGGGCACAGCGGATGTGTAGCGATGAACGACAACGACAAGCGATGAGGAGTTTGCGATATGAAGATGCCCGTGACGATGCGGTCCCGTATGCCGTTGGCGGTACTGTTCTCTGTCCTGCTCGGGGGGAGTGCGGTGGGCACGGCCTGGGCCGATGAGCATGCCACGGACGAGGGGAGCTGGCTGCCCAGCCTGATCACGGAGACGCCGCAGGAGGGCTTTGCCCTGGCAGTGACCCTGTCGCAGAAGGGCGTGGCGACTACCCAGACCGATCCCGAGGTGCGCCGGGAGTTGCGCCCGGAGTATGCCGAGGATCCCCGGAGCCTGATCGCGGTGTCCCAGGTGATCGCCACCCATTTCCAGACGGTTGCCGCCGCCAACGACTACTGGCGCGAGTGATGGCCCCCTTCTGACACGCCAAGGCCGACTTGGGTGCAGAAGACCTCGGCTAGGCGGTTGGCCCTGGAACGGGCCCCGGCGGGATCAGCCCAAGTAGACCTGGTGGAAGACCTGCGGTGTGCGCTCGGCGTCGACGATGCCGACGCGCACCAGGAAATCGCCGAAGCCTTCGCCCATCTGGCGCTCGGCGGCGTAGCGTTCGAGCATCGGGTCGAGGGTTTCGAGGATGGCGGCGGTGTCGATGTTCTCCCGGTAGAGGCGGTTCATGCGCTGGCCGCGTTCGTCGCCGCCCAGGTAGAGGTTGTACTTGCCGATCGCCTTGCCGGTCAGGCCGATCTCGGCCAGGAAGGGGCGGGCGCAGCCGTTGGGGCAGCCGGTCACGCGCACGTTGATCGGCGTGTCGGTGAGGCCGTGGCGCGCCATCAGGGCGTCGAGCTCCGCCACCAGGCCAGGCAGGTAGCGCTCGGACTCGGCCATGGCCAGGCCGCAGGTGGGGAAGGCCACGCACGACATGGCGTTGCGGCCCAGCGGCGTGCTGCGGCGGCCGTCGTCGAGACCGTACTCGCGGACCAGCGCCTGGATGCGATCCTGCTGCGCGGGGGTGACGTTGGCGATCATCAGGTTCTGGTTGCAGGTCACCCGGAACTCGCCGGAATGCACCTTGGCGATCTCGCGCAGCGCCGTGCGCAGCGGGTAGCCGTCGAAATCGGCGATGCGCCCGCTCTGGATCATCAGCGTCAGGTGGCGGTTGCCGTTCTCGCCCTCCACCCAGCCGAAGCGGTCGCCGTTGTGGGTGAAGCGGTACTCGCGGGCCGCTTCCATGGGCGTGCTGTGGTACTCGGCGAAGCGCTCCAGGAACCACTCGAGGCCATGATCGTCGAGGGTGTGCTTGAAGCGCGCGTGGGCGCGATCGGTGCGACAGCCGTGGTCGCGCTGGATGGCGGCGATGGCCTCGCAGGCCTCGACGATGCGCTCGGCGGGCACGAAGCCGGCCATCTCCGCCAGGCGCGGGTAGGTGGCGGGGTTGCCGTAGGTCAGGCCCATGCCGCCGCCCACCGCCACGTTGAAGCCGGCCAGCTCGCCGTCCTCGACGATGGCGATCAGGCCGATGTCGTTGGCCAGCACGTCGCAGTCGTTCTCCGGCGGAATAGCCAGGGCGATCTTGAATTTCCGCGGCAGGTAATAGTGGCGGTAGAAGGGCTCTTCCTCCGCGTCGCCGCCCAGGCTCTCCAGACGCTTCTCGCCCAGCCAGATCTCGGCATAGGCGCCGGAGCGCCACATCAGCCGCTCGCTGATCGCGGTGGAGAGCCGATAGATGCGCTCGTGCAGCGCCGAGAGGTGCGGATTGACGTTGGCGATGACGTTGCGGTTGTCGTCGCCGCAGGCGCCCTTGGTATCGAGCCCAAGGGCGTTGACGCGCTGCATGAAGGTGCGCATGCGGTGCTTGAACACGCCGTGGAACTGGAAGGTCTGGCGCGTGGTGAGGCGCAGGGTGTGGTTGGCGCACTCATCGGCGATGGCGTCGAGTCCCAGCCACTGCTGCGGAGTCAGCACGCCGCCGGGCAGGCGCAGGCGCACCATGAACATGTAGAGCGGCTCGAGCTTCTGGCGGCGGCGCTCGTCGCGCAGGTCGCGGTCGTCCTGCAGGTAGGCGCCGTGGAACTTGGTCAGCTTGGTGTCGTCGTCCGAGATGGCGCCGGTGGCCGGATCGTCCAGGCCCTCGGCGATGGTGCCGCGCAGATAGTCGCTCTCGCGCTTGATGATCTCGGCATCGGGAAACTGGTCGTTCATCAGTACACATCCCGTTGGTAGCGTTTCTGGCGGGTCAGCTCCCGCAGGTAGTCGGTGGCGTCCTCGCGGCGCTTGCCGCCGGCCTCGACGATGACGTCGAGCAGTGCTTCATGAACGTCCGGGGCCATGGCCTCGGCGTCGCCGCACACGTAGACGCAGGCGCCCTTCTCGAGCCAGCGCCACAGCTCGCTGGCGTTCTCGCGGATGCGCTGCTGCACGTAGACCTTCTCCGCCTGGTCGCGGGAGAACGCCACGTCGATGCGGTCGACGAGCCCCTGGCGGCGCCAGGCGAGCCATTCGCTCTGGTAGAGAAAGTCGGTGTGGAAGCGCTGGGCGCCGAAGAACAGCCAGTTGGCGCCGCCGGCCTCGCGCTCCTCGCGTTCCTGCATGAAGGCGCGGAAAGGGGCAATGCCGGTGCCGGGGCCGATCATGATCACCGGCATCTCGTCGTCTTCGGGCAGGCGGAAGTGCTTGTTGTGCTCGACGTAGACCGGTACCCGCTCGTCCTCCGCCAGGCGGTCGGCGAGCCAGGTGGAGGCCACGCCTTCGCGTCGGCGCCCCCGGGCCTCGAAGCGCACGGCCGCCACGGTGAGATGCACTTCCTCGTCCACCGCGGCCTGGCTGGAGGCGATGGAGTAGAGGCGTGCCGGCAGCTTGCGCAGCGCCTGTACCAGGGTGTCGGCGTCGAGTCCGCTCGCCGGGGCCTCCTCGACCAGGTCGAGCAGATCGCGCTCGGCCATCCAGGCGCTGAGCTCGGCGTGGTCCTCGAGCAGCGCCTTCAGCGTCTCGCTGGCGCTGAACTCGGCCCAGCGCTCGACCACCGGGCGAGTCAGCAGGGTGATCTCGCGGTGATGTTGCAGTGCCCTGGCCAGGGTGGTGTCGATATCGCCGGCCTTGACCGCGGCATCCGGATCAAGTCCCAGGCGTTCGATGACGGTCGCCACCAGGCGCGGATCATTCTGGGGATAGACGCCCAGGGCGTCGCCGGGCTGGTAGCTCAGCCCCGAACCCTCCAGAGACAGCTCGATATGGCGGGTCTCCTTGTGCGAGCCGCGGCCGTTGAGCACCAGGCTGTCGAGCATCTCGGCCGGGAAAGGGCGGCGTCGGTCGTAGCCCGCGGCCGCCGTGGCAGAGTAAGCGGTGCTGGGCGAGGAGGTCGGTAGCCCGGCTGCCCCCGCTTCGCCCTGCAGGGTTTCCAGCAGCGTGGCGAACCAGGCCTCGGCGGCATCGTCGTAGTCGACGTCACAATCGACGCGCTCGGTCAGGCGGGTGGCCCCCCGCCTTTCCAGGGCGGCATCGAAGTCCTTGCCGGTCTGGCAGTAGCATTCGTAGCTGGTGTCGCCCAGTCCCAGCACGGCGTACTTCAGGCGCTCGAGCGAGGGCGCCTTGCGGCCGTGCAGGAACTCGTGGAGATCCAGGGCGCTGTCGGGCGGGTCGCCTTCGCCGTGGGTCGAGGTGATCACCGCCACGAAGGTTTCGTTCTTGAGCTGACGCGGCTTGTAGTCGGCCATGTCGACCACCTTGGCCGCGATGCCGCAGGCGTTGGCGCGCTGGCCCAGGGTCTCGGCCAGGGCTTCGGCGTTGCCGGTCTGCGAGCCGTAGAGCACGGTCAGCGACAGGCGTCCATCACTGGCGGTGTCGGTGCGCTGTGCTTCGGTGGCCGGCTTGCCACGCTGCGATGTCTGCCAGCCGGCAATGAAGCCGGCCAGCCAGTCGAACTGATGTGGCTCGAGCGATTCGAGGAGACGGTTCAGGCTGCTTGCCTGTTCGGCCGCCAAGGGGGAGTTGTTGGGATCGATCATCATGGAGCGGTCAGGCGGTGGCAGGATTTTGCTAGGTAACCTACCACCGATAGGAGGATCTTTTGCAAAATCATTAATATCATTTTGTGATACATCATTAGGTAATCAGCATATGATTCAGGCTTGTGGTGCCTGTTGTATCGTTTTTGTGATCAAGAAAATATCCGGAAATTAGGGGGTTGATCCGCAAGAATGTCACAAGGCAAATGTGGGTTTTCAGCATTATGCAATTGTTTATATTGATTATTCTTATTTGTTATTTGTGGAATTGTTTTTATGCATGATTGTTTTGGTATTGAATGACGTATGGGAAGTACCCTTCTCGTTTGCCTCATGACCAGGAGATCGTGATGAGTTCAGAACCCGAAGCCTTGAGCCGTCAGGTCGTGATCGTCGGTGGTGGCAGTGCCGGCATCACGGTGGCAGCCTCGCTGTTGAAAAAGCAGCCGAGCCTGGACGTGGCCATCGTCGAGCCGTCCGAGAACCACTATTACCAGCCTGCTTTCACCCTGGTGGGTGGGGGCACTTATGACCCGGCGAAGACCGGCCGCCCCCTGCGGAGCGTGTTGCCTAAAGGCGCCACCTGGATCCAGGCGGCCGTTGCATCCTTCGATCCCGATGGGGATGCGGTGCGCCTGGATGACGGTCGCATCCTGCGCTACGTGTGCCTGGTGGTGGCGCCAGGGATCAAGCTCGATTGGGGGCGGGTCGAGGGGCTGGCCGAGACGCTGGGGCAGAACGGCGTGTGCAGCAACTACAGTCCGGACACCGTCAGCTACACTTGGGAGTGCCTGAAGCAATTCCGCGGTGGCAACGCCATCTTCACCCAGCCGCCACCCCCCTTGAAGTGTGCCGGGGCGCCGCAGAAGATCGCCTACCTGGCTGCCGACCACCTGCGCCGCGAAGGTCTCAAGGACAAGAGCACCCTGAAGTTCTACAGCGGCGGCGGTGCCCTGTTCAGCGTGCCCGACTTCGTGCCGCCCCTGGAGCGGGTCGCTCAGGCGCACGGCGTCGAGATCATCCTGTCCCACGACCTGGTGGCGGTAGACGGCCATCGCCGGGTGGCGACGTTTGCCACCGCCGGTGCCGATGGCAAGACACGCCATGTCGAGCAACCCTACGACCTGCTGCATGTCACTCCCCACCAGCGTGCGCCGGATGTCGTTCGCAACAGCCCGCTGGCCGATGCCGCCGGCTGGGTCGAAGTGGACAAGGCGACCACCCAGCACGTGCGTTACCCGAACGTGTTCTCGCTGGGTGACGCCAGCTCGCTGCCGACCTCCAAGACCGCCGCGGCCGTGCGCAAGCAGGCGCCAGTCACGGTGAAGAACCTGCTCGCCCGGCTGGCGGGGCAGACGCTGACAGCCCGCTACGATGGCTACACGTCGTGCCCGCTGGTCACGGCGTACGGCAAGGTGATGGTCGCCGAGTTCATCTACGACGGTGTGGTGACGCCGACCCTGCCGCTCGACCCGTTCAAGGAGTCGCGCTTCTACTGGGTGGTCAAGAAGCATCTGCTGCCGAGCTTCTATTGGGGCGCGATGCTCAAGGGCAAGGCGCCGGATATCGCCCACAAGCCGCTGAATAACGCCTCCCAATGACCTGTCAAGAAGCATCGCCTCCGAGGGTAAAGTCCCGCCCGGTAATGCTGTTGCATGGCAATGACGGTTGGGGCTGAAGTAGGCCTCAAGCTGTCGCCGAGCGAGCCAGACGCCAGAAATGGTGGAACATGCCCGCACTGGTCATTGTCCAGGCCAGCAGGACCAGCCAGATCATCATTTCGGGGATGCCCATCAGGAAGGGTGCCTCCAGGGCTACCGACAGACGCAGCGTGCCGGTGGTGTACATGGCCAGCGGAAAGACCATGCTCCACAGCTGCGGTTCGTAGGCGATGCGGTGACGGCGGATCAGGTGGCGCCACAGCATCAGCCCGACCAGCAGCGGGAACCACCAGCTGGCAGTGGCCCAGAAGAACACCGTGAAGCCGAGCAGGAAGGGGCGGAAGTCGGCGATCACGCCGCCCTCGCCGGCGCGCAGGATCAGCGTGGAACCGGCCAGCGTGGCGATCGCCACGGCACCCATGTTGATCCAGTAGGGTGGCGTCAGGCTCTGCACCGTCACCTTCAGGAAGGTCAGGCGATAGAAGATCAGGGTGATGATCGCCAGATAGAGCATGCACCCGATCAGAAACATGCACAGGGCGAAGAACAGGCGCAGGTCGGCCGGGCCGCTCCACGGCAACAGGGCGGTGAGTATCGACACCGAGTGCGTGCTGACCGCCGCCAGCAGCCAGGCGCCGTTGATGCCGGAAGCCAGATTGGGCTTTTCGGCTCGCGTGGTCACGGCGATGAAGAAGAGGTACATGATGATGCCCCAGAGGGTCAGTCCGACCCACCAGAACTCGGCAGCGATGCCGTCGTGGTCCGCTACCAGATGGAATTGGGTGCCGAGGATGCAGGTGCCGGCGACGATGGTGAAGAAGCCCGGGCCGCGGGCGTGGTTGGTCATATCGCCTGCCAGGCGCTCCGGGTAGCGAACCAGGCGGATGATCGTCAATGACCAGAGAGCCATGTATGCCAGCAGGTTGGCACCCAGAAGCCCCCAGGAGACTAGCGTCAGTCCCAGCAGGTGGCAGGCGATGGAGGTGGCGCCGGTGGCCATGATGACAGCGAAATAGCCGGGAAAGAGTTCGGCCGCGGCGTGGTCAACCAGTCGCCACAGGCTGTGCAGAATGGTGCTCATCGAACGGTCTCCACCGCATGCGGCGCTTGGTGCAGGTCGGCTGTCAGATCGTCGGCGTCTCCCAGTTCGACCGGCCCTGTGCCACCTTCCATCAGCCGTTCCGGGGGCTCGGAGTCGTGGCCGTTGAGGCAATGGGTCGGGATACCCAGCGTTGACAACTGCCGGTCGAGCAGCTGTCGAGTGCCGCCATAGACCGTGCCGAGGCATATGCTACCGCGCTGAGCGTGGCTGGCCCGGGTCGCGGGGCCGAAACAAGGCGAAGGCGACATGGTGGATCTCCAAACGAGAGGTTTCTCTAGGCTAGTCGTTCTTTCCAGGCTAATCCATTGATTTTAAATGGTTTAATGGGCATTTGAGGTGGCGCTATCCAAGTATTCAGGCGCTTCGATCGATAACCTTGATCGTGATCAGAGGGTGTCGCCTCCTTGGTGATCTCGGTGCGCTATGTGCCGTTTGACGACAGGGGGCTGACGTCGGTGTCGGATCACCACAACGGGTTGACCGACCCAGCATGGCGACTATTCTTTAAGATGTAATTTGTATGCATCTTTTGGTCAGGTTGGCAACGGTATCGCCGGTTCGTGTTTTTTGGTGTCTGACAGGGAACGAGGAGGAGCGACATGCTGCGCTACTTCGATGACCCCTACCGCACCCATGCGCTGGGGGATGCTCTACTGATTCTAGGCCTCGTGCTGCTGGGGGCCGGTGTGATGGGCGGTTACGTGATCGACGATCGGCTATCGCTGGCGACCCAGGTGCTTACGCATATTCTGGTCATTGTCGGCCCCACCCTGGTGAAGATCGGGTACGTCATGCGCATCAACGCCCGGCATCGCCTGCATCTCGCCTATTGAGGAAAGTCCATGCTCAAGGTCCAGCTCTATCGCTACCATCCCGAGCATGACGCCATGCCGCGCCTGGAAATGCATGAGGTCGAGGAGCGTTTCCGCCGCGCGATGGTGCTCGATGTGCTCGAACACCTGAAGCATCAGGATACGACCCTGGCCTATCGGCGCTCCTGTCGAGAGGGGGTGTGCGGCTCGGATGGCATGAACATCAACGGCAAGAATGGCCTGGCCTGCATCACGCCGGTCGCCGAGGCCCTGAACGGTACCGATACCCTGATCCTGCGCCCCTTGCCCGGCATGCCGGTGATCCGCGACCTGGTCGTCGACCAGACGCCGTTCATGCGTCAGTTCGAAAAGATCCGTCCGTGGCTGATCAACGACGAGCCCCCCGCGGCCCGGGAACGTCTGCAGAGCCCGGAAGACCGCGAGAAGCTCGATGGGCTCTACGAGTGCATCCTGTGTGCCTGCTGCAGCTCGGCCTGCCCCTCCTGGTGGTGGAACCCGGACAAGTACATCGGCCCGGCCGGCCTGCTGCAGGCCTACCGCTTCCTCATCGACAGCCGCGATACCGCCACGGATGAGCGGCTGGCAGCCTTGGACGACCCGTTCAGCGTGTTCCGCTGCCGGCAGATCGCCAACTGTACCTGGGTGTGCCCCAAGGGCCTCAATCCCATGCGCGCCATTGGGCATATCAAGGCGATGCTGCTCGCGCGCGGTACCTGACATTCGCCAACGCGCCGCGCTGTGCGGCAGGAGGCAGTCATGGCCTTTCGCCAAGTCAAGGACCTGCTCCACTGGATCGTCGATTTCCATGATCAACTGGCCAGGCAGTACGCGCGGCTGGCCGATGAACAGGCGGATGAGCGCATGCGCATGACGCTCACCTTCCTGGCCGACCGCGAACAGCGCATGCGCGAGGCCATGACGCGCTACCTCGAGGATGCCGAGCCGAACCTGCTCGAGACGTGGCTGATCGACTCACAGGACTTCGGCCATCCGCGTGTGCTCGAGCGCCTTCCCCGCTGCATGGGATGCCGGGATGTCCAGGACATCCTGGCCAATGTCATGACCGCCCACCGCACGCTGAAGGACATGTATCAGCTACGCGCCGAGCTGGCCGAGGTGCCGGAGGAGGCCGAGCTGTTCCAGCGGCTGGCGGAGCATCAGGATGCCGAAGCGCGGCTCCAGACCCGCGACATTGCACGGCTGGAGATGTACTGACGCCTCATGAACTTCCCTTCCTGCGCACGAATGCCCGGCAGTGCCGGGCATTCGTGCGCATCGAAGCGCTGTCGTTCCGCTCGTCGCGGCTAATAGGCCCAGACGACCGCCATCAGCACCCCCCACGCCAGCACGCCGGCGGCCATGACGGTATAGGTGACCGACATGGCCACCACGTCGTTGTCGCCGCGATGGCAGAGTCCTTGCAACCCATGGTAGATGAGGCTGCACGAGATCCCTAGTGCCGTCAGCACTGCCAGGGCGTTGAGCAGCAGGCTGGGAATCAGCAGCAGGATGGCCGAGGACCACAGCGGTAGCGGCGCCAGCGCGGCCAGCAGGTAGGCGTCGTGATAGCTGATCGACATTCCTTCCGTATTGACCACAGCATGGATCAGCCAGCCCATCACGAAGAAGGTGAGCAGCTCGGCAAGAAACAGGATGGTGGTGATGTAGCGCCAGGGTCGCTCGCTGAACCCGACTACGAAGGCGTCCCCGTAGTGGGTACCTGCGTAGTAGAGCAGCACAGGCGGCAGCAATGACATGGGTAGGACCACCAGCCATGCCAGAGTGGGTATCGAGATCTGGCGCTGCTGGAGTTCTTTCCAGCCTACGGTCCGCGTAAAGGGTAGGCTGAGGATCGTCGTCAGGTTCATGGTGTACCTCCTGTGGCCACGATGTCGTTATATCATGTTATGATATTAATTAGTTGGCCCTCGCCAGACTGTCAAGGAGCGCGCCATGTCATGCGATCACCGCGATCACCGCAAAACGGAGCCTGCGGCACTGACCAAGCAGGATTTCGAGCGGCTCTCGCACTTCCGCCATCAGCTGCGCTGTTTCCTGCGCGAGAGCGAGGACATCTGCCGTCGGCATGGCCTCACCTCGCTGCAGTATCAGCTGCTGCTGCACCTGAAAGGCTTTGCGGAACGCGAGTGGGCCACGGTGGGGGAGCTCGCCGAGCGGCTACAGGCCAAGCACCATGGCACCGTGATGCTCGTCGACCGATGCGAGCAGCTCGGCCTGGTGGAACGACGGCCGGGCCGCGATGACCGGCGTCGCAGCGAGGTGCACCTGCTGGCGAAGGGCGCGCGGCTGGCCGAGCGGATCGCCGAGGAGCACCAGCCGGAGCTGCGCCACCTGCAGGAGGAGTTCTATCTGCCCGGCTGGCCAACGCTGGTGTAGAGAGTGGTGCCGATTCCACGCTGGGTGATGTGTGTCAATACGCAAATGGTCGATTTCTGGTGAGATCGTCTTGCTTCCCCGTGACGCCGTCTGAGAAGGAGAAACCATGAGTGATAGCCGCCGCCAGGACTGGGACCCCCGTGCCGAGTCCGTGCTCGAGGATCAGATCGCTGCCTACGATGCTCTGCGAAGCCGCTGCCCGGTGGCCTACAGCGACTACCTGCAATGGTCGCTGTTGCGCCACGCCGACGTGAGGCGCGTGCTCGAGGACCACGAAACCTTCAGCAACGCGGCGAGCCGCCACCTCTCCGTGCCCAATGCCATGGATCCACCCGAGCACACCCGTTTCCGGCGTCTCATCGAGCCCTATTTCGGCCCCGAGCCGATGGCCGCCTTCGCGCCGCGCTGTCGCGCCATCGCCGAGGACCTGGTGGCGCGCCTGCCCGAGACGGGCGAGGTCGAGGCCATGGCCGAGCTGGGCCAGGACTTCGCCCTGGAGATCCAGTGCGCCTTCATGGGCTGGCCGGCGAGCCTGCACGAGCCGCTGCGCGACTGGACGCGCCGCCAGCATGCCGCCACCCTCGCCGGCGATCGCCAGGCGCTGGGCGAGCTGGCGCTGGAATTCGACGGGGTGATCCGTGACCTGCTGGAGACCCGTCGCGCCGCCGGCGAGGCCGCGCCGGACGATGTCACCACCCGGATCATGAACGAAACCGTAGAGGGGCGAGCGCTGAGCGATGAAGAAATCGTCAGCATCCTGCGCAACTGGACGGTGGGCGAGCTGGGCACGATTTCCGCGAGCATCGGTATCCTGGTGCGCTACCTCGCCGCCAATCCCGAGCTGCAGGCGCGGCTGCGCGGCGAGCCCGAGCTGCTGCCGGCGGCCATCGACGAGATCCTGCGCCTCGATGCGCCGCTGATGTCCAACCGCCGCCGTACCACGCGGCCAGTGGAGATCGGCGGGCGGCATATCCCCGCCGGCGAGCGGCTGACCATTCTCTGGGGCTCGGCCAACCGCGACGCGGCGGTGTTCGGCGATCCCGATGAATTCCGCCTCGACCGCGACCCCGCAGACAACCTCCTCTACGGGGCCGGCATCCACGTCTGTCCGGGGGCACCGCTGGCGCGCCTGGAGCTGCGCCTGTTCATGGAGGCGCTGCTCGCCGGCACCGTGCACCTGGCGCCGATGGACGGCAAGCCGGCGGTACGCGCCAGGTTCCCCGCCGGCGGCTACTCGAGGGTACCGCTGAGAGTGACGCGCTGATTTCGTGGCCGGCATCGGCCGGCCTTGCGTCGTTCCGGCGACGCTTCCCCCGCTTGTCCCCTGGCCATGGCCAGGGTTTTTTGATGGGGAAATGCATGTCTCGGTGCGGTGGTTGATGTGAATTAAAATTTGAAATCAGTGCGCTGTATTTTCGGTAAATTATGGCCATTGATAGGCTCGGATATAACGATACTCTGTCTGGTGACGTGAAAGTGTCGGATGACTTCAGGCGTTCTATCTGGATTGTCGCATTGGTTTTTCCCCATTGATTTCAATCAATAAATAACCGGTGAAAGGCGTGGATCGTCCTGTCGATCAATATCCCTTCGGGGGTAGCTGAACGCGGGGTTGATGCACGTCATGCAAAGCATTTTTGACTTGCTCTCGAGCGAAAATAGCCATGTAAGCTCATAACGAGAGGCGGATAATGGCAGGGTATCGAGCCTTGGTCAGAGATCCTTTCCGACAGTATTGATGGGCCGCTTCCTTGCGCCTTTAAGTTGTATAAATTTATTGCATCCAGTTATTGATCAACGCCCTGCCATCGCCTGGACAGGGCGGCGCGAATCGCCGCAGAGCGACGCTTGGCCCCCCGCCCCCTGACGATACCGGCGAGCGCCTCGCCGCTCGTGCAATGGACCGACATGAGGAACGACAGGATGGGCAGCACTCTGTTTCGTACGACGCTGGCCGTGGCGGTGACCGCCGCGGCGCTGGCGGCCGGCCAGGCCGTGGCCGACGAGGAACACCCCAACGGCGCCAGCGGCGCCTACCATGGCGCCGGCACGGCGGTGGAGCCGGGGTCGGTGAAGATGGTGACGGCGCCGGGCGCCCCGGACATGACCGAGGCCGAGTTCGCGCGCGCCACCGAGCTCTACTTCCAGCGCTGTGCCGGCTGTCACGGCGTGCTGCGCAAGGGCGCGACGGGCAAGCCGCTGACGCCGGACATCACCCAGCCGCGCGGCGAGGCCTACCTGAGCACCTTCATCACCTACGGCTCGCCGGCCGGCATGCCCAACTGGGGCACCTCGGGCGCACTGACCGAGGAAGAGATCGACATCATGACGCGCTACATCATGCACGAGCCGCCGGTACCGCCCGAGTACGGCATGGCCGACATGAAGGAGAGCTGGGAGGTGCTGGTCGCCCCCGAGGAGCGCCCCACCGAAAAGAGGAACGACCTGGATATCGAGAATCTGTTCTCGGTGACCTTGCGCGATGCCGGCCAGATCGCCCTGATCGACGGCGACTCCAAGGAAATCGTCAAGGTGCTCGATACCGGCTATGCGGTACACATCTCGCGAATGTCCGCTTCCGGTCGTTATCTGTTCGTCATTGGTCGTGATGCCAAGATCGACATGATCGACCTGTGGATGGAAGAACCCGGGATCGTCGCTACCATCAAGGTGGGCCTCGAGGCACGCTCGGTGGAGACGTCCAAATTCGCGGGCTACGAGGATAAACTCGCCATTGCCGGCACCTACTGGCCGCCCCAGTACGTGATCATGGACGGCGAGACCCTGGAACCGAAGAAGATCGTCGGTACCCGGGGCATGACCGTGGATACCCAGGAGTATCACCCCGAGCCGCGCGTGGCCGCCATCGTATCCTCGCACGAGCACCCGGAGTTCGTGGTCAACGTCAAGGAGACCGGCAAGGTGCTGCTGGTCAACTACGAGAACCTCGACGCCCTGGAGACCGTGGCGATCGACGCCGCCCCTTACCTGCACGACGGCGGCTTCGACCGCTCGCTGCGCTACTTCCTCTCCGCCGCCAACGAGTCCAACCAGATTGCGGTCATCGACACCGAGGACCGCAACCTGGAGGCGCTGGTCGACGTGGGCCGCACGCCGCACCCGGGGCGTGGCGCCAACTTCGTCGATCCCGAGTTCGGTCCGGTGTGGGCCACCAGCCACCTGGGCGACAACACCATCCAGCTGATCGGCACCGATCCGGAGGGGCATCCGGAGCAGGCCTGGCAGGTGGTGCGCACCCTGGAAGGGCAGGGCGGCGGCTCGCTGTTCATCAAGACCCACCCGGAATCCGACAACCTCTACGTGGATACCACCCTCAACCCGGATGCGAGCCTGAGCCAGAGCGTGGCGGTGTTCGACATCAACGACCTGGAGGCGGGCTATGAGGTGCTGCCGATCGCCGAGTGGGCCGACCTCGGCGAGGGCCCCAAGCGCGTCGTGCAGCCCGAGTACAACCGGGCCGGTGACGAGGTGTGGTTCTCGGTATGGAACGACATGGACGCCACCTCGGCGCTGGTGGTGGTCGACGACACCACCCGCACGCTGAAGGCGGTGATCAAGGACGAGCGGCTGGTGACGCCCACCGGCAAGTTCAACGTTCACAACTCCGTGCACGAGGTCTACTGAGGTCTCGACCCGTCGAACGCCGCGGCCCGGGGCACTGCCCCGGGCCGCGGTCTTTGTGGGCGCCGCTATCCGAGCGGGCTCTCCTCGGGGGTCGGCGAGGGGCCGGTGCACGGCGCCATGATGGCCTCACGGGAGACGCAGAAGCGGTTCCTGCCCGCGCGCTTGGCCTGGTACATGGCCTGGTCGGCGCGGTGGAGCAGGCGAGCGGCGTCCAGTTCCCGTGGCCGCAGGGCGAAGGCGACCCCCAGGCTGGCGGACACCTGCAGCCGCCGCTCGTCGATGACGATGGGGTCGGCCGCCACCGCCAGCAGGCGCTTCACCACGGCGAGGCCGGCGGCCTCGTCGTGGAGGTCGCGCAGCAGGGCGACGAACTCGTCGCCGCCGAGCCGGGCCAGGGTATCCCCCTCGCGCAGGGCGCGCTGCATGCGCCCGGCCAGTCCGGCGAGCAGTTGGTCGCCGACGTCGTGGCCGTAGGTGTCGTTGACCGCCTTGAAGCCATCCAGATCGAGGAACACCACTGCCAGGCGGTTGCCGTGGCGGCGCGACTGGGCGATGGCCTGGTGCAGCCGGTCGCTGAAGCGCTGGCGATTGGGCAGCCCGGTCAGGGCATCGTGGTGGGCTTCCTGCTCCAGCCGCTGCTGGTGCGCCTTGAGTTCGGTGATGTCCGAGAGCAGGCAGACGTGGCGCTCGAGCCGGCCGGCCTCGTCGTGCACCGCGCTGATCGTCAGGCGCTGGGGATACCGCTCGCCGTTGCGCCGCCGGTTCCACACCTCGCCCTCCCAGCAGCCGTCGCGGTCCAGGCGCTGCTCCAGCGCACGCAGGAAGTCGCGGTCCTGCTCGCTGGCGCTGAGCCGCCGCGCGTGCTGGCCGATGGCCTCGTCGCGCGGGTAGCCGGTGATCTGGGTGAAGGCGGCGTTGACGTCGACGATCTCGCCCTGTGGCGTGATGATCATCACGCCCTCCTGGGCGTGGCTGAAGACGCTGGCCAGCAGCCGCAGGCGGTGGTGCTGGCGGCGTAGCAGGCGGTTGCGCCGGGCCAGCATGAACAGCAGCAGGATCACCACGCCGGAGGCGACGGCCAGGCCGAGCAGGAAGTCGCGATACTGCGTCCAGACGTCACCCCAGGTGAGGGCCGGAGCGCGATCGAAGGGGGGCAGGCGCAGCTCGCGGGCCAGGTTCTCCACCACCAGGTAGTCCAGCGGTGGCGAGAAACCGGCAAGGCCGGCGGCCTGGGCGGCCGGGTGCGACGGGTCCAGGGAGAAGAGCGCAATGGCGAGCTGCTGTACCCGCTCGCGGGGCACCTGGGGTAGGGCGATGAAGGGCCACTCGGGGTAGAGCCGGGTGGAGGCCTGGAAGGGAAAGTCGGCGAGGCGCTGGGGATTGATCACCTTCACCGCGGCGGGGTCGAGGTATCCCTCGGCGGCCAGGCTCTCGAGGATGCCGGTGCGCACGAAGCCGGCGTCCACCTCGCCGGCCAGCACCGCGGCGACGACCCGGTCATGGCTGCCCAGCGCCACGGTCTCGGCATCCCGCCCGAGGCGCAGGCCGGCCTGCTGCAGCTCGAAGGCCTGGGTCTGGTAGCCGCCGAGAAAGCGCGTGCCGGGTATCCCGATGCGCCGCCCGGCGAGGTCGGCGAGCGTGGCGATGTCGTCGCGCTGGGCGGCGGTGATGATCACGCCGCCCAGGCTGCGCACCGCCTGCGCGCCCTCCTGGCGGATGAGCGTGGCCAGCGCCCCGGAGAGGCTGCTGCGGCTGCGCACCAGCACATAGTGGCTGGGATTGGTCATCAGCAGGTCGAGCTGACGCTGGGCGATGGCGGTCTCGATGTCGTCGAGTGCCAGGACCCGCAGGCGCACCTCGGCGCCGGGGAGCTGCTCGCTGAGGTAGTCGGCGAGCGGCTGGTAGTGCGCCTGCATCACCGTGGCGGGGCGATAGGCGAAGACCCCCAGGGTGAGCGTCTCGGCGGCGGGCAGGGGGGTGGCCAGGCAGAGCAGCAGCCACAGTGCGCCACCGGCTTGCCAGCGCCGCATCAGGCATCTCCCAGGTAGTGGTCGCTGGCCAGGTCGTCGAGCCGGTCGGTCGAGAGCCGGTCGCCGGGCGTGCCGAGCAGGGCCTGGAGGGTGCGCGCGGTCTCGCGCAGCTTGCCCTGCGGCCCGAAGTAGCGGCGGTTGCCGGCGCGGTCGGGCAGCGCCATGCCGGCGTAGGTGGCCTTGGCTTCGGCGAAGCTCAGGTCGCGCCAGGCGGCGATGCGGTGCAGGGCGTCCTCGCGGCTGTGGCGCAGGTGGGCCAGGCCGCGGAAATGGGCCGCGATCAGCTTGTCAATGGCCGCATCGTACCAGAGCAGGCGATCGCGTCGCAGGGCGAGGACGTCGAGGATCAGGCCGGGAAAGTGGCGGCTGTCGAACAGGCGCACCGCTCCTTCCCGTTCCAGGCGGGTGGCGGTGGGCTCGTAGCTGATGGCGGCATCGATGCCGCCCGAACGCCAGGCGGTCAGCTGACGGTCGGGCGGGAGATCGACCAGGGTCACGTCGCTTGGGGCCAGGCCCGAGGCCGCGAAGACCTTGGCCAGCACCAGGCGCCCGACCGCGGTCCGTTCCACGGCGAGGCGCCGGCCGGCCAGCTCGGCGAGCGAACCGATCCCCGGGCGCACCAGCAGCGCATCGGCGCCCACCGAGTCATTGAACACCAGGCAGACGGTGAGCGGCACGCCGTCGGCTCGCGCGCTCAGCACCTCGTCGAGCGTCAGGGCGGCGCCGTCGAGCGCCCCGCGGCGCAGCCCCTCCAGGGAGTCGCTGGCGTTGCGCCCCTCCTGCAGCCGTACCGACGCCGGCAGCCAGCCGAATTCGCGGGCGAGATAGAGCGGCTCGTACCCTGGCCAGGGGTGGATGCCGAGCGACAGCCGCCGGTCGGGCTGGCAGCCGGAGAGGGCCAGGGGCAGCAGCGGTGCGGCGAGCAGACGGGTCAGGAGAGCACGACGGTCCATGTGTGACACCTGAAAGGGTGATTTTCCGGGCCCATAGAGCCCTGGAGTCGGCGGCACCATAGCAACGTTACTCTTTCATGTATAGAAAAAGTAAAAATATGTAGACGTTTCTGCACAATAACGGGCGGCGACCGTCGCCGGCCGCCGCCGCGGGCCCCGGGGAACGCCCTACAGCCCGATGCGGTGCGCCCGGTGAGTGAAGAAGATACCGCTGGGCGATTCGGCATTCAGGGTGGCCAGTGCCTCGAAGGTACGGGTGTCGTAGACGGTCACGGTGTCGCTGTCGCGCGCCGAGACCCAGATGTGCTCGCCCCGCGCCGTGAACTCCTTGTGCAGCACCGACTCGCCGGGCGAGAGGGTCTCGATCACCTCGTGCGTCTCGGTATCGATCACCTGGACCCGGTCGTTGTCGGGGTGGGCGAAGGTGACCCACACCTGACGCTCGTCGGGGCGGCTCATGACGAAGATCGGCTGGCCCTGGACGGGGATGCGCCCGGACAGCGACCAGTCGTCGGTGTCGGCGACGAGCACCTCGTGGCGGCCCACGGCGGGGAAGAACGCCTGGTCGCCGGCCATGGCCCAGCCCTCCAGATGGGGCATCTTGTAGACCGGCAGTCGCGCCTCGCCGCGGCCGTAGTCGGGCAGGATGCGCGTCACACCCCGCTCGGGGTGCCACAGGTCGAGCAGCGCCATGCCGTCCTCGCCGAAGAGGCCGGCGATGTAGTAGCGGCCATTGGCGGTAATCAGGGCATCGTAGGGCTGGCTGCCCACGTTGCGGTACTTGGTCAGCGCCGGCTCGTCGCCGCTCATGTCCAGCACCCAGATCTCGCCCGCCTCGAAGAGGCTGAACACGAAGCGGTTGCCGGGGGCGTCCACCACGCCCACCACCTTGGACTGGGCGGTGGTGCCGTCCGCAGTGCGGTAGTCGGCCGGTACGTCGACGACCAGCTCCAGGGTCTCGGCGTCGAACACCTTGACGCCGCCGGGCTCGTAGTTGCTCACCGCGACGAAGCGGCCGTCCTGGGAGATGGCGCCGCCGATGCTGTTGCCGGACTGCATGACGCGCCCGGCGATCTCGCCCTCGAGCAGGTCGAGGCGGGTCAGGCCGCCGTCGCGGCCGAACACGAAGGCGTAGCGGGCGTCGCGGCTGAACTTCACCGAGGCGTGGGAAAGATCGCCCAATCCCTCGACGTGGCGCAGTACGCGCTTGGCAGTGGTGTCGACCAGCGCCACGCTGCCGGTAGCGCGCTCGATCACCACGCCGAGGTCGCCGGTGCCGCGCAGCGCGGGGCGCGCGTCGGCGGTGTCGGCCAGGGCCGGCGCGGAGCCGAGCAGTGTCAGGGCGCCGGCGACGAGCAGCGGCTTGAGCAGGGCGGGAAACGGCATCGGTCTCTCCTCTCCATGGGGCGGCGGATCTAAGGCGGCGGATCAGTCCAGCGTCGCGAGGGGGTTGTCGGTCTGCAGGTGTTCGGCGAGCCAGCGGGCATCCGCCTCGCTGAGCAGCGCGCCCCAGCCGGGCATGGCGGTGTCGGGGACGCCCTGCAGGATGAGGTGACTGAGCGCCTCGACGTTGTACGCGTTCATGCGGTCGCGCGGCAGCGCCGGGCCGAGGCCGCCGCGCAGCGTCATGCCGTGGCAGGAGCCGCAGTCCTGGTAGAGCAGGGTCTCGAGTTCGGCCTGGCGCTTGGCATCGGGCGCGCCGGCGAGGCCGGGCTCTTCCGCCTGGGCCGCCAGCGGGGCAAGGAGCGTGCAGAGCAGCAGGGGCGTGGCCGGCAAGCGCATGGAAAACCTCGCGATACGGGGGTGAAGGGTCGCCCGAGCGAGTGTCCCGCCAGCGTGGCGGCATTGTTTTGACCGATGTCAATGGCGATGCGGGTTGTCGCCCCGAGCCCCCATGAAAGGGGCGTTGGAGATGCCTCTTTTGACCTGCGTCAACGCCGCTCGCGATCGCCGCTTTTCCAATTGATGTGGCATGTAAGATACCCGTTAACATCATGATCCCTTTCGACCCGCCCGGTGGCTGCCATGGTCGCACTCGACGCCCTCGATCGACGCCTTATCGACGCCTTCCAGCGCGACCTGCCGCTGTGCGAGCGCCCCTACGCGGCCATGGCCGAGCAACTGGGCGTCAGCGAGGCAGCGGTGCTGGCGCGCCTGAATCGCCTGGATGCCGAGGGCGTGCTGAGCCGGGTGGGGCCGGTGTTCGACCACGCCCGGGCCGGCGCCAGCCTGCTCGCCGCAGTGGCCGTGCCGGACGCCGAGCGCGACGCGGCCGCGGCCGTGATCAACGCCAGCCCCGGGGTCAATCACAACTACGCTCGTGAACCCCAGGCTCGTGAACCCCAGGCTCGTGAAGACCTGGTCCGCGAGCAGCGCTACAACCTGTGGTTCGTGATGACCGCGGCCG
Organism: Billgrantia azerbaijanica; assembly: GCA_004551485.1. Taxonomy (GTDB): domain Bacteria; phylum Pseudomonadota; class Gammaproteobacteria; order Pseudomonadales; family Halomonadaceae; genus Halomonas; species Halomonas azerbaijanica. Next base: position 299,856 of record SBLD01000003.1, read on the forward strand.
ACGAGTCGCAGTTGACGGCCCGCCTCGATGCCCTGGAGGCCGAGCTGGGCCGGCCGCTGCTGCGCCTGCCGATGCTCGAGGCCTTCCATATCGACCTGGGCTTTCCCATCCCCTGGGCCGAACTGGAGGGCGCATGACGGTGGCCTCGCCCGACCCCGCGGCGCAGCAGCGGCTGCGCGCCCTGCTGGAGCGCGGACTGCCTCTGACGTCGCGCCCCTGGCGGCGGCTCGCCGAGCAGTGCGGACTGAGCGAGGCCGAAGTGATGGCCTGCGTCGAGCGCTGGCGGGCCGAGGGCCTGATCAAGCGGCTGGGGCTGGTGGTGCGCCACCGTCCGCTGGGCATCGCCGCCAACGCCATGGTGGTGTGGGACGTGCCCGAGGCCGAGGTGGGCGCCGTTGGCCGCCGCCTGGCCGCCGAGCCGGCCGTCACCCTCTGTTATCGTCGCCCGCGCCGGCTTCCCGACTGGCCCTACAACCTCTTCTGCATGATCCACGGCAGCCGCCGCGCGCACGTCGAGGCGCGGCTCGCCGAGATCGTCGCGCGCCAGGCGCTCGAGGCCATTCCCCACCGCGTGCTGTTCAGCCTCAAGGCCTACAAGCAGTGCGGTGGCCGCTTCACCCGGGAGGACGCAAGCCATGACCGTCGCGCCCCAACGCCGGCCTGAGCCGGCCGAACTCGATGCCGCCGACCGGCGCATCGTCAATCGCCTGCAGCAGGGCCTGCCGCTGGTCGCCTCGCCCTATGCCGTCGTCGCCGCCGAGCTGGCGCTCACCGAGGGCGAGCTGCTCTACCGCCTCGAGCGGCTGCTGGAGGCCGGCGTGCTGAGCCGCTTCGGGCCGATGTACCACGCCGAACGGCTGGGCGGCGGCCTGACCCTGGCGGCGCTGGCGGTGCCGGAGGCCGACTTCGAGCGCGTCGTTGCCATCGTCAACGCCTTTCCCGAGGTGGCCCACAACTACCGGCGCGAACACCGCCTCAACATGTGGTTCGTGCTCGCCACCGAGACGCCGCAGCGCATCCATGAGGTGATCGCCGAGATCGAGGCGGCCACCGGCCTGGCCGTCTTCAACATGCCCAAGCAGGAGGAATTCCATGTCCGTCTCCACCTGCCCGTCTGAACCGCGGGCGGCCGGCGCCCTGGATGCGCTCGACCGGGCCATCGTGCTGGCCACCCAGAGCGGGCTGCCGCTGGTGCCGGACCCCTGGGGGGCGGTGGGCCGCTCGCTCGGCCTCGACGGCGACGAGGTGCGCTCACGCATGGCGCGCATGCAGGAGGCCGGCATCATCCGCCGCGTGGCGGCGGTGCCCAACCACTACCGCCTGGGCTACTTGGCCAACGGCATGACGGTGTGGAACGTGGATGACGCCGAGGTCCTGCGGCTGGGTTGCGAGGTGGCCCGGCTTCCCGGGGTCAGCCACTGCTACCGGCGCCCGCGCCACCTGCCGGACTGGCCCTACAACCTCTTCGTGATGCTGCACGGGCGGACCCGAGCCGAGGTGGAGCGCCAGGCCGAGCGGCTGCGCGAGCGGCTCGGCGACGCCTGCCGCGACCATCGCATCCTGTACAGCTCGCGCATTCTCAAGAAGACCGGCCTGCGCCTGGCCGGCCGCGTCGACCGGCAAGGCGGGCAGCGCTAGGCGTTGCCCAGGAGGAGAGTTCCATGTTCCGAGTCACCCGCTACATCAAGTCCCTGATCGAGCCGACACCGGTGCCGCCGGCTCACAAGCCGCCCGGCCCGGTGGTGATCTGGAACCTGATCCGGCGCTGCAACCTCACCTGCAAGCACTGCTACACGGTCTCCGCGGACATCGACTTCACCGGCGAACTCTCCACCGAGGAGGTGTTCGACGTGCTCGACGACCTGCACCGCTTTCGGGTGCCGGCGCTGATCCTCTCCGGCGGCGAGCCGCTGATGCGTCCCGACATCTTCGAGATCTCCCGGCGCGCCAAGGAGCTGGGCATCTACACCGGCCTGTCCACCAACGGCACCCTGATCGACGAGCACAACATCGACCGCATCGCCGAGTGCGGCTACGACTACGTGGGCATCAGCATCGACGGCCTCGAGGCGACCCACGACGACTTCCGTCGTCGCCAGGGCGCCTTCCGCGAGTCGATGAACGCCGTGCGCTTGTGCAAGGAACGCGGCATCAAGGTGGGGCTGCGCTTTACCCTGACCCGGCAGAACTACGAACAGCTCACCGACATCCTGGCGCTGATCACGACGCACGACGTCGACAAGTTCTACCTGTCGCACCTCAACTACGGCGGTCGCGGTCATCGCCATCGCAAGCAGGACGCCTGGCACCAGATGACCCGCGATGCCATGACCCAGTTGTTCGATCACTGTCGGGCCGAGCTCGACTGCGGCATCGAGCGCGAGTACGTCACCGGCAACAACGACGCCGACGGCCCCTTCCTGCTGATGTGGGCGCGGGAGCACTTTCCCGAGCAGGCCGAGGCGCTCGAGCAGCGGCTGATCAACTGGGGCGGCAACGCCTCGGGCGAGTACATCGCCAACATCGACAACCTGGGCACGGTGCATCCCGACACCTTCTGGTGGGATCACGACCTGGGCAACGTGCGCAGCCAGCCCTTCTCGGCGATCTGGCGCGACACCCAGGACCCGCTGATGCAGGGCTTTCGGCAGCGCCACCGGCCACTCAAGGGGCGCTGCGCCGAGTGCCGCTACCTCGCCATCTGCAACGGCAACACCCGGGTGCGCGCCTGGAAGGTGACCGGCGATCCGTGGGAGGAGGATCCCGGCTGCTACCTCACCAACGAGGAGATCGGCGTCGATGGGGGCGGCGAGCGCCGCGTGGCCGTGCCCTACTACGACGCCATCCAGGCCACCGAGCTCTGACACCGACCACGCAACGACCGATAACAGAACGACCACAAGACCGCGCTGACGCTTCGGGGAGAGGCCGATCATGACCACACACTGTCACTCGCGACATCAGAGTTTCGATCTCGGCGAAGCGCCGCTGGCGCCCGGCGAGGTTGCCATCGTCGGCGCCGGGCCGGGTGACCCGGGGTTGCTGACCCTGCGGGCGCTGTCGCTGCTGCAGCAGGCCGACTGCCTGGTCTTCGACCGTCTGGTCTCCCAGGAGGTGCTGGCCCTGGCCCGGCCGGGCGCGCGGCGCTTCTACGTCGGCAAGGCGGCGAGCCACCATTCGCTGCCCCAGGAGGAGACCAACGCCCTGCTGGTGCGCCTGGCGCGCGAGGGCAAGCGGGTACTGCGCCTCAAGGGAGGCGATCCCTACATCTTCGGGCGCGGCGGCGAGGAGGCCGAGTACCTCATCGCCCACGGCATCGACTTTCGCGTGGTGCCGGGCATCACCTCGGCGTCGGGGTGCTCCACCTACGCGGGCTTTCCGCTCACCCACCGCGACCACGCCCAGAGCGTCACCTTCGTCACCGGCCATGCCAAGGCCGATGGCGAACTGGCCCTGGACTGGGCCGCGCTGGCGGTGCCCCACCATACCGTGGTGTTCTACATGGGGCTGGCCAATGCCGAGCTGATCAGTCGCGAGCTGCAGCGCCATGGCCTGCCCGCCGCCCACCCGGTGGCGCTGGTGGAGCGGGGCACCACCCCGGAGCAGCGCCACGTCCTGGCGACCCTCGGTGACCTGGTCGAGGTGATCGAGCGCGAAGCCTTCCGCCCGCCGACGCTGATCGTGGTCGGCGACGTGGTGCGCCTGGCCGACAGCCTGGCGCCGGCGACGACCGACCTGCCCCGACAGGCGGTGGCGGAACCGGCCATGGGGAGGCTGGCGCTGTGAGACGGATGCTGCACCGAGCGACACTGCTGAGCGCAGCCCTGGGCGGGGTTGCCCTGGCCGCCCTGCCGGCGCTGGCCGACGCCCCCGACCCGCACATGCTCTACAACCAGCACTGCGCCGCCTGCCACGGCGTCAATCGGCTGGGCGGCATCGGCCCGGCGTTGCTGCCGGAGAACCTCTCGCGGCTCAAGCCGGCAGCGGCCGAGACGGTGATTCGCGACGGGCGCGCGGCCACCCAGATGCCGGCCTTCGGGGCGCTGCTCGACGATGCCGAGGTGGCGGCGCTGGCCGAGTGGATCTACGCGCCCCCGGCGGTGGCGCCGAGCTGGACGGATACCGATATCCAGGCCAGCCACGTCGTCAACCACTCCCACGGCACGCTGCCCGACGCGCCGGTGTTCGAGGTGGAGGATCTCAAGAACCTGTTCCTGGTGGTGGAGATCGGCGATCACCACGTCAGCCTGCTCGACGGCGACACCTTCGAGCGCATCACCCGCTTCGAGAGCCGCTACGCCCTGCACGGCGGACCCAAGTACACCCCGGACGGCCGCTACGTCTTCTTCGGCTCGCGCGACGGCTGGGTGACCAAGTACGACATCTACAACCTCGCGGTGACCGCCGAGGTGCGCGCGGGCATCAACATGCGCAACATCGCCGTCTCCGCCGACGGTCGCTACGTGATGGCCGCCAACTACCTGCCGCACACCCTGGTGCTCTTCGACGCCCGCAACCTGGAGCTGATCGCCTCCATCCCGGTCGAGGCGAAGAACGGCGACACCTCGCGGGTCAGCGCCGTCTACACGGCGCCGCCGCGCAACAGCTTCATCGCCGCCCTGAAGGACATTCCCGAAGTGTGGGAGATCCGCTGGCCCGAGCAGCCGGCCGATGGCGACGAGCCACTGGTCGGCGATTTCGCCCTGCACCGCATGGCCGCGCCGGACTACCTCGACGACTTCTTCTTCGATCCCAGCTACCGCTACCTGGTGGGTGCGGCGCGCGGCGGCGGCGGTGGTCTGGTGTTCGACATGGACAGCGAGGAGAAGGTCGCCGACCTGCCGCTGGAGGGCATGCCCCACCTGGGCGCCGGCATCACCTGGGAGCTCGACGGCCGCCGGGTGATGGCCATGCCGCATATCGACAAGGGCCGGGTGTCGGTGTTCGACATGAGTGACTGGTCGCTGGTGAAGCAGATCGAGACCGACGGCCCCGGCTTCTTCATGCGCAGCCACGAGAACTCGCGCTACGCCTGGGTGGACGTCTTCTTCGGTCCCAACCACGATCGCGTCCATGTCATCGACAAGCAGACCCTGGAGATTGCCGAGACGCTGATCCCCGAGCCCGGCAAGACCGCCGCCCACGTGGAGTTCGACCGCGACGGCGAGACGCTGCTGCTGAGCATCTGGGACGACGACGGCGCGCTGCTGCGCATCGATGCCGAGACCCTCGAGGAACTCGACCGCATGCCGATGAAGAAGCCCTCGGGCAAGTACAACGTGTGGAACAAGACCCAGTACGAGGAGGGGACCAGCCACTGACCCGCCTCTCCTTGATGCGTGTCATGGCCTTTGCGCGGGCTTTTCCGCACAATGGCGATATCCTAGCGTTTCACTCGGGTATCGCGACCATGCCGTCCTCTTCGTCTTCCATGAGCTCTCTCGCGCTGGCGCGCCTGCCCGTGGCGCGCCTGGCCTTCCGCCCCTTCTTCCTGCTGGCCGCGCTGTTCAGCGTGCTTGCCATGGTGGTGTGGTTCGCCTTCTGGCACGGCGACATCCTGCTCCGGCCCCATGGCGGGCTCGTCTGGTGGCACCAGCACGAGATGCTGTTCGGCTTTGCCATGGCCGTGGTGGCGGGCTTCCTGCTCACCGCGGTGCAGAACTGGACCGGCCTGCCGAGCCTCAAGGGTGGCCCGCTGCTGGCCCTGGTGGGGACCTGGCTGGCGGCGCGGCTGCTGATGGCCTTCCCCCTGGGGCTGCCGGCCTGGCTGCTGGCGCTGGTGGACCTGCTCTTCCTGCCGGTGGTGGGGGTGGTCATGGCGCGCCTGGTGATCGCCGCGCGGCGCTGGCGCAACCTGATCTTCCTGCCCGCCCTGGCGCTGCTGACGCTGGCCAACCTGGCCATGCATCTGGGGGTGATGAACGGCGATGCCGAGCTGATCCGCCAGGCGGCCTACCTGGCCGTGCTGCTGGTCACCCTGCTGATGACGGTGGTGGGCGGCCGGGTGATCGCCATGTTCACCGCCAATCGTCTGGGGCGGCCGAGGAAAGCACCCATTCCTGCGCTGGAGTACGCGAGCCTGGGCAGCGTCTTGGCGGTGGTGCTGGCGCAGCTGCTGGCGCTGCTGGGCGTGGCGCTGCCGGGGCCGCTGCTGGCCGGGCTCCTGGGCCTGGCCGCGATGGCCAACGCCGTGCGCCTGGCGCGCTGGGACGGCCTGGCGAGCTGGCGCGAGCCGCTGCTGTGGGGGCTGCATGCCAGCTATGCGTTCATCCCGGTGGGCCTGGCCATGTGGGCGCTGGCGGCGTTGGGCGGCCTGCGCACCGAACTGGCCGTGCACGCCCTGACCATCGGCGGCATGGGGACCATGATGCTGGCGATGATGGCGCGCGTGGCGCTGGGCCATACCGGCCGGCAGATTCGCACCCTGCCCGGCATCGGCGTCGCCCTGGGGCTGATGGTGGCGGCGGCGATCGTGCGCTCGCCGGTGCTCGCGCTCTTTCCGCAGATCACCCACTGGACCTACAACCTGAGCATCCTCTTCTGGTGCCTCGCCTACCTGGTGTTTCTCTTCCACTACAGCGCACCGCTGCTCAGCCCGCGCCTGGACGGCAAGGATGGGTAGGAGTCCCGGCGCTCATCTCGCCGGATAGTTGAAAACGAACGCTAAGCGCTACAGGGCAGAAGGACGGTCATGATCGAGCACTACTTCCTCGTCAAGCACCTGCACATGACCACCGCGGCACTGAGCCTGCTCTTCTTCGTGGTGCGCGCGGTGTGGTCGGTGCGCGGGGCGCCGATCCTGCAGCGCCGCTGGGTGCGGGTGCTGCCGCACGTCAACGACACCCTGCTGCTCACCCTGGGCGTGGTGCTGATGGTGACGCTCGAGCTGTGGCCCCACCAGCACCCCTGGCTGGCCGCCAAGCTCGTCGCCCTGCTGGCCTACATCGGCCTGGGCACGGTGGCGATCAAGCGCGGGCGCAACCCCGGCGTGCGTGCCGCGGCGGGGGTGGCGGCGGTGGTCACCTTCGCCTACATGATCGGTGCCGCCATCAATCATCATCCGCTCTCCTGGCTGGCCGCGGCGTGAGCCTTTCCCCGTCCGGAAGGGCTTCTATACTGAGGGCACGTTGCATTACCCACCCGCCAGCGAGGGAGATTCCCATGAGCAAACACGACCTGCCCACCGGTGCCGGCAAGGTGGCCGAGCACTACCCCGAGATCTGGGAGGCCTTCCAGGCACTCGGCCAGAGCTGCGCCGAGTCGGGGCCGCTCGATGCGCGCACCCGGCGGCTGGTGAAACTGGCCCTGGCGGTCGGGGCCGGTTCCGAAGGTGCCGTGCATTCGCACATGCGCCGCGCCCTGCGCGAGGGGGTCGAGCCCGAGGCCCTCAAGCAGGTCGCGCTGTTGGCCATTCCCACCCTGGGCCTGCCTTCCAGCGTCGCCGCCCTGACCTGGATCGATGACATCACCGAGGGCTGATGCCTGCCGTCGCGGCCGGACGGCATCGCCGTCCGGCCTGCGACAATCCGTCGCGACGCCACGAGGGCCGCTGAGTGCACGGTTCGACGACAACTTTTTCGGCTATTTGACCAAGATCAATGCCTTTCTGGCGGCGCTCCTGTTACTCTAAACATGCATCAAAAATGCATGTTTAAAAAGGGGTGGGACCGCTCGTCCGTGGCGGGGTCCCGCAAATGCAAGCAAGCAAGGGGGGATGGCCCATGACCGAAGGCCTTACCAAGGCAGCGGCCCGCAATATCTTCTATGGCGGCTCGTTGTTTTTCTTCCTGTTGTTCGCCGCGCTGACGGCGCACAGCCATTGGTACATGGTGAACGAGTCCACCGACAGCGAGGGGCTCAGCGAGTCCGTCGAGCTCGGCAAGCACGTTTGGGAAGAAAACATGTGCATCAACTGCCACAGCATCATGGGCGAGGGGGCCTACTTCGCGCCGGAGCTGGCCAACGTCTGGGAGCGCTATGGCGGCCACGAGAATCCGGAAGGGGCGCGCATGGCACTGACCGCCTGGATGAAGGCGCAGCCGACCGGGGCACCGGGACGTCGTCAGATGCCGCAGTTCAACCTCAGCGACGAGGAGCTGAACGCGCTGATCGACTTCCTCAAGTGGACCGACTCCATCAACGACCAGGAGTGGCCGCCGCACCCCGCTGGCTGAGCGGCGTGACGTGAGTCCGGGTTGATGACGCAAGGAGAACGATACCGATGAAATACGAAACCCAGAAGGTGGCCTTGCCATTCTTCATGGTGGCCATGGCGCTCTTCGCACTGCAGATCGTCTTCGGTCTGCTGGCGGCCACTGTCTATATCGCACCCAACTTCATGGCTGAGCTGATGCCCTTCAACATCATGCGCGTCAGCCATACCAACCTGCTGATCGTGTGGCTGCTGATCGGCTTCATGGGCGCCACCTACTACCTGATGCCCGAAGAGACGGAGCGGGAGATCCACAGCCCCGGACTTGCCTACCTGCAGCTGGCGATCTTCGCCTTTGCCGGTGCGGCGGCGCTGGTGGGCTACCAGTTCGGCATCCACGAGGGGCGTGAATTCCTCGAGCAGCCGTTCTGGATCAAGGTGCTGATCACCATCTCCTACCTGATGTTCCTGTTCAACACCAGCATGACGCTGCTCAAGGGGCGCAAGACGGCCATCAACCTGGTGTTGATGCTGGGCCTGTCGCTGGCCGCAGTGTTCTGGCTGTTCGCCTTCTACAACCCCTCCAACCTGGCGGTGGACAAGCTCTACTGGTGGTGGGTTGTGCACCTGTGGGTCGAGGGCGTGTGGGAGCTGATCATGGCCTCGCTGCTCGGCTACCTGCTGATCAAGATGTCCGGCGTCGACCGCGAGGTCATCGAGAAGTGGCTCTACGTCATCGTCGGCCTGTCGCTCTTCTCCGGCCTGCTGGGCACCGGCCACCACTACTACTGGATCGGCGCGCCGAGCTACTGGCAGCCCATCGGCAGCATCTTCTCCACCCTCGAGGTGATTCCGTTCTTCGCCATGGTGGTGTTCGCCTTCTACATGTTCTGGAAGGGCAGCCGTAACCACCCCAACAAGGCCGCCATGCTGTGGTCGCTGGGATGCCCGACCATCGCTTTCTTCGGGGCCGGCGTGTGGGGCTTCATGCACACCCTGTCGTTCATCAACTACTACACCCACGGCACCCAGGTCACCGCGGCGCATGGCCACCTGGCCTTCTACGGCGCCTACGTGATGCTGATCCTGGCCATCGTCACCTATGCCCTGCCGCAGCTGCGTCGTACCCAGCCCTATAACCAGGTGATGAACATGTGGGGCTTCTGGATCATGACCGCGGCCATGTGCTTCATGACCTTCACCCTGACCTTCGCCGGTGTGGTGCAGACCCACCTGCAGCGGGTGCTCGGCATGAACTACATGGAGGTGCAGAGCCAGCTCGACCTCTTCTACGTGATGCGTCTCGGCGCTGGCGTGGCCGTGGCCGTGGCTGCTGGCCTGCTGCTCTACTCGTTCTTCGGACCGGCGCGTGAGCAGGTGCCCGCCACCAGCAAGCCGCTGACCGCTGCCGAGTGACCCCTCGTCGACGGGGTGCGTGCACCCCGTCGACCCTCTTCCCTGGAGTGACGCCATGTCTCATACCGCGACGGCTTCCGCTCACGCCTTCGAGCAGGAACTGCCCTATTACGAATCGGTCGGCAACGAGTGCGCGCTGTTCGAGCAGGCGTATCGGCAGCGGCTGCCGCTGCTGCTCAAGGGGCCGACCGGCTGTGGCAAGACCCGCTTCGTCAGCCACATGGCGGCCAAGCTCGGCCGGCCGCTGTTCACCGTGTCGTGCCACGACGACCTGACCGCCGCTGACCTCACCGGCCGCTACCTGCTGCAGGGTGGCGAGACACGCTGGGTGGATGGCCCGCTGACCCGCGCCGTGCGCGAGGGTGGCATCTGCTACCTCGACGAGGTGGTCGAGGCGCGCAAGGACGTCACCGTGGTGCTGCACCCGCTCACCGATGACCGTCGCCTGCTGCCGCTGGAGCGTACCGGCGAGCTGCTCGAGGCGCCGGACGATTTCATGCTGGTAGTCTCCTACAACCCCGGCTACCAGCACATTCTCAAGTCGCTCAAGCCGAGCACGCGCCAGCGTTTCGTGGCCATGTCGTTCGATTTCCCGCCGCCCAAGGTGGAGTGCGAAATCGTCGCCCGCGAGAGCGGCCTGGCCTTCGACCGCTGTGCCGCCCTGGTCAACCTGGCCGCCAGCCTGCGCGCCATGAAGGGCCAGGACCTGGAGGAGGGCGTCTCCACGCGCCTGCTGGTCTACTGCGCGACCCTGATCGCCGCCGGCATGCCGATCCTCGAGGCCGCCTGCGCCACCCTCGTCGAGCCGCTCTCCGACGACCAGGACGTTCAGCAGGGCCTGCTCGAGGCCATCAAGGCCACGTTTGGGTAAACGGATACTGTTGCCGCGCTACGGGATGATCGGTACTCGCCCACATAAGGGGCGCCGGGGGCAGGCCAAAGAGGAGGTCCTACGCCAGGGGTGAGGAGGACCCCTCCGAACGGGTTGGCCATGGATGGCCAACCCCGGTCCTGCGAGCGGAGCAGGATGCGAGAGCGAAGCAGGGCGTCGGTAGCGTACAAGGATGTATTTACAGCGCCTCCTCGCAGGCCTGCCCCCGGATCAGCCCCGACTATAATCCCCAGGAGACGATGCATGCTGGATTTTCTTGAGGTCGAGGAGTTCGTCGGTCGCCACTGGCACCGCTGGGCCTCCAGCGCGGCGAGCTACCCGGACCACCCCCAAGCAGCGGTGCGCCTCGACGACCTGCGCACCCTGCTCGGCGTCTTCTTTCGTACCGGCGGCGGCGAGCCCGGCATCGAGGTGGCCGCCATCACCCGGCGCAACTCCAGCCATCGCCTGTCGCTGCGCCAGCGGCTGGGGCTGGACGAGGAGGCACTCGACCAGGCGCGGCGCGACGAGGAGCACCTGCTGCTGCCGCCGCGCATCGCGCTGTTCCCCGAGGCCGAACTCAACCGCGACCTCTATCTGTGGCTGGTGGCCTTCCTGGCCGAGGGCCGGCGCACCGCGCACGCGCCGGACCCGCTGCAGAACGATCTGCTGGCGCTGCGTGAGGCGCGCCGCACCACCCGGGCCGTGCTCGACCGCTTCCCGGGCCTGGCCGAGCGCCACGCCCGCCTGTGCCGGGCGCTGCTCGCGGTACGTCCGCAGCGCAAGCGGCTGCCGCCCATGGAGGCGGCGCTGGAGGCGGCGCTGCGGGCCCAGCTCGGCGACACGCCGCCCGACGATGGCTGGGCCGGCGCCATGCACCGCGCCGTCATCGATGATGCCATGGCCCTGGACGACTTCCGCACGCCGCGCGGCTACCGGCCGCCGCTGCCGGTGCCGCTGTGGGGCCAGGTGGTGGCCCTGGGGACCCGTGACGGCGAGCGCGAGGACGTCGCCGATGACGCCGATATCGCCTTGCGGCGCAACCAGCCGGACGACGACGGCGGCAAGCGCAAGGCGGAGCGCCGCGAGCAGGACCAGGCCGACCGCGACGACCCGCTGATGCTCAACAACTCGGAGAAGATGCTCTCCTGGGCCGAGATGGTGAACCTCAACCGCCACGTCGAGGACGAGGAAGAGGAGACGGCCCGCGAGGCCGCGGACCAGATCGAGGAGATCGTGCTCAGCCCCAATCGCAAGCAGGCTGCCTCGCAGCTCAAGCTCGATCTCGACCTGGCCCCCGACGAGGCATACGGCGGCCGGCTGGCCGGCCGCCACACCTATCCCGAGTGGCACCACCGCAAGCAGGCCTACCTGCCCGACCACTGCATCGTCCACAGTGACGTGCAGAGCGAGGAGGGCGAGAACTGGGAGCCCGACGAGGCGACGCGGCGGCGCATCCGCCGCGTGCGCCGCGAGTTCGAGGCGCTGCGCCCGCGCCGCGAGATCCTGCGCGGCCAGCTCGACGGTGCCGAGCTCGACATGGATGCGGTGATCCGCTCGCGCTGCGACCTGGCCGCCACCGGCGAGGCCAGCGACCGCCTCTACCTGGCGACCCGCCAGCAGGCCCGCGACCTGGCGGTGTCGATCCTGATCGACGTCTCGCTCTCCACCGAGGCGTGGCTCGAGGATCGCCGCATCCTCGATGTCGAGAAGGAGGCGCTGCTGGTGCTGGGGCACGGCCTGGCCGGCTGTGGCGACGACTACGCCATCCACTGCTTCACCTCGCACCGCCGCCACAAGGTCTGGGTCAACACCCTGAAGGGCTTCGACGAGATGATGAGCGACCGGGTCGCACGACGCATCGCCGCTCTGCGCCCCGGCCACTACACGCGCATGGGGCCGGCGATCCGCCACGTCACCAAGGAGCTCGCCGAGCGCCCCAACCGCCATCGCCTGCTGCTGGTGCTCACCGACGGCAAGCCCAACGACACCGACTACTATGAGGGGCGCTACGGCATCGAGGACACCCGCAAGGCGGTGCTCGAGGCGCGCCAGCAGGAGGTCAGGGTGTTCGGCGTGACCGTCGACAGCGAGGGGCACCGCTACGTGCCGCACCTGTTCGGCCGCGGCAGCTATGCCATCCTCAACCGCCCCGAGCACCTGTCGCTGGCGCTGCCGGGCATCTACCGCCAGATCATCGGTTCCTGAGTGAGGAGGTCACGATGTCCAATCCCCGTCTCGTCATCGCCGTGGCCATTGGGCTCACCATCGGCCTGGCGGTCGTGCTGCCGCTGGCCTGGCTGATCAACAACCGCGACTGGGGGGTGGGGCTGATGCTCGCCGTGCCCTTCATCGTCTACGGCCTGATGCGCCTGGCCCGCGTCCTCGAGGCGTGGGCGCGGACCCCGCCGCCGCCTCCTGGTCCCGGAGACTCTAGATCTGGCAGGCCGCCCCGTTCCTGACAGGTAGTGATGGCTGGGTTCGCGGTGAGGGAGTCGTTTGTGATGGAGGCTTAGAGCCTCGCAGGCTGGTCGTACCCGGAGAGATGGTCATCCAGTGACCAAATGTAGACGCGGCGGCCGGCATTCTGGTGGCGGAGTCTTTGCCAGTCGTGAATGATCGACAGGTCGCCGAGACCACTGCCACGGCCGGCATGGTCGGGGAATTCGTCCAGCCAGGCTTGAAGCTGCTCTGCCTTGAGGAAGCTGACCGGCTTGAAGGGGCTTTCGCCGTTCAAGGCGGCGCTGACCTGTTGCACGAAGCGAGAGGCACACTGGCGGCGCTGGGTCCCGTCACCGTTCTGGCCAATATGGTTGCCGGTTTCGAGGATCGTGGCCATGGGCAGGAAAAGTTGTTCCGTCTCGGCGACCTTCTGGCCAAGCATCGCCATGATCTCATCGTGCTGGGTTGCCTTTCTCGGTACGTTAAGAATCTCCACGAAGACGGACGTATCGATCAGACAGATGGCACTCATCCCTGCGACTCCGTGTTCTGCTTGAGGGCTTCCAGCCACTTCAGGGCGGCGGCCTGACGCTCTTCCGGTGTGCTCCTGTCCTTGACGAAACGTTCCAGTACCTTGCGGGTCATCAGCTGACCCAAGGGGCCCTGGGCAACCAGCTCGCTGTAGCGTTCCATATCACCGAGGCGTATGAGGCGACTGTCGCCCCCATGGGGATCCCGGTAGCAACAGAGGACGTCGGCAAGGGCGCTGTCTGGCAGGGCGTCGAGCAGAGCGGGGTTGTGTGAAGTGAGCAGGACACGCAACCGGCGGCGACTGGCCACGTCACGGATCTGCTGGACCAGCACGTCCGCTCGGCTAGGATGTACGCCGTTATCGACCTCTTCGATAATGATCAGGGCGCCTTCCGGAGCGGAAAGCAGTGCAGCACCGACCGCCAGCACTCTCAGGGTACCATCCGATAATAGCGGCGCGTCTACGAAACGCTTCTGCTCGCCAAAGGTTTCCTCCAGGCGCACCATGACGTCCTGGCGCTCAGTTCTGATGAACTGGATATCGGTGATGTCCTGCTCAGGAAGCGAGCGGATGAAGGCCAGCAGTGCCTGCTTGCTGTCATCATCACGACAGAGTTGGTAAAGCACTGCCGAGAGGTTGCTGCCATCCTCCTTGAGCTCCTTGTCGCCGGCATACTCATAGTCGCGCATCTGGGCAGGCCGCGGGTCCAAGAAGACGATGTTTCGCAGTGTTTCGCGCAGGGAACGCGTCACTTCAGGAATGAGCGACTGGGCTTCGGTATGGGCCTGCTGAAAGCGGCCGGGCGTCTCAAGCTGATAGAACACGGCTTGTCGATTGGAGCAGGGGATATGTGGTTTGGCCCGACCGCGACGGAAGTTGTTGTAGGCGACGCTGATCTCGTCGCTGTGTGCGTTTGGTGCGCTGTCCACGCGATAGAGCGGGACTTTCTGATCGGGGTGAGTGATCTGCTCGCCGGCCACTACAAGCTGATCGTTGAGCTGCTCGATGCTGATGGAAAAGTCTCCCCAACCCTCGGGGGCATCGGCTAAGTGGGCATCCAGACTGAAAGGATGATCGGGTTCTCGGAAGAGATCGCGAGCCTGCCCGCGAACAACGGTGTCGCCTCCCTGGATATCCCGCTCGATATCGTCCAGGCGCTTGCCCTTGGCCAGCCAGTTCAATAACCGGATGGCTTCCAGTGCATTGCTTTTGCCCGATGCATTGGGGCCGATCAGAAAGGTCAGGGAGGCCAGTTCCAAAGTGGCTTCACGGTAGCTCTTGAAGTTGGTCAGCCGAATGGACTTCAGCATGTTGTCTCCCCTTCCCGATTGGATTCCTCCGATGGTAGCGATATTTTGCCCAGGGGTCAGGCGCTGGGGCGGATTCGCCAGGATGCCAGGCTCGTTTGGTCGAGTGAGTCTATACTCTCGGCTTGACGGGGCTGTCAGCCAACCAGGCGCGGCGCCAGGTAGCCGCCGCCGATCAGCGTCAGGGTGAGGATCACCAGCCCCACGAAGGTGCCCTTCCAGGCTGGGGTGGCGGCGCGCAGGTTGAGGTAGACCATCAGCAACCGCTGGGCCTTGAAGCCGGTAACCATCAGCACCAGCAGCGCCGAGACGAGCGGCAGCGGTTCCCAGCTGTCCTGGTCGAGGCGCGCCGAGAGCATGGCGACGAGCGTCAGTGCCATCAGCGTGAGCCAGGTGGCAAGCAAGCGGCGGGTTCCGGGAAGCTGGATCATGGTCACCTCGTCGGGTTGGCAGTGCCGCGGCGCAGCGGAAGCCTTCAGCGCAGCAGATAGATCAGCGGATAGAGCAGGATCCAGATCAGATCCACCATGTGCCAGAAGGCGGCGGCGGTCTCCACGTTGTCGGTGCTGGTGCGCCAGGTCACCAGCGCCAGCAGGCCCAGGCCGAACAGCACGTGGGCGAAGTGGAAGGCGGTCAGGCCATAGTAGAAGCCGAAGAAGAGGTGGCTGTCGGGGGTCACGCCGGCGGCAAACTTGTCGGCATATTCGACCACCTTGACCACGCAGAACAGCACGCCGAGTGCCATGCTTGCCGCCAGCCACTGGCGGGCGCGGCGGCGACGGTCGCGGCTGATGGCCTCCACGGCGAGCGCCACGCACAGCCCGCTGCTCAGCAGTACCAGAGTGTTGAGGCCGCCTACCAGTGGGTCCAGTGCCTGCTGGGCGGCATTGAAGCCGGCCACGTCGGCGGCGCGCTGCCAGGCGTAGAGGGCGAAGAAGGCGGTGAAGACCAGCATTTCGCTCAGGATCAGCACCCACATCAGCGGGTTGCCGGGCAGCGCCGAGAGCGGCCCCCAACCCGGGTTGGGCAGTGCCTGCGCCGGGTACTGTGGCGGATGGGCCGTCATGCGCTCCTCCCCCGGTCGAACTCGGCGCGCACGGCCGGCGTGGCGAGGCGCCACCCCGCCCAGGCAAAGAGCACGGCCAGCAGCGTGGCGATCACGATGAGGGTGCCGAGCATACCGGTGAGTTCGGTGCCGGGCGTACCACTGGTTGCGGATTCGGGCAGCAGGCTGAAGGTCAGTGGCGTCAGGGCGGCCGCGCCAAGCACGGCGACGAAGCCCAGGGCCAGCAGGGCGAGGAAGGCGCCGCGCGCCCAAGGGCGTCGCCGCAGCAGGGCGATGGCCAGGATCAGGGTGAGCAGGGCCCCGGCCAGCAACAGGCCGGTCAGCATGCGGCTGCGTGCGAGCAGCCAGGCAACGCCGCCGGTCAGGCCGCCGCTGCCGGGCTCGACGGCGAGCATCGCGGTGAGCGGCTCGCCGGGCAGCAGCAACAGACCGAGCAGTCCGGCCACCAGCGTTGCGAAGAGGATGAAGCCCCAGGCAATGCCGCTTACCGCGCGGGAGCGGGTCGCCACTGCTGGCGGTTGAAAGGTCGATGTCGCCATGGCAGGCCTCGCGTTCAGTCGCCCAAGGAGACGGCAGCGCCGCCGAGCCACAGGCTCTTCGGCGCCTCGATGGCGCGGCCGGCCATCAGCCGGTGAATCCCCACGCCGCAGCGTCCCACCATCCAGATCAGGCAGGCGGTGAAGAACAGGTAGCCGAGCGCCCAGGGCAGCCAGGCGGGCAGGTGGAGCCAGCCGAGAAGTTGCCAGGCAGCCAGGCAGAGCCCGGCCCCGGCGATGCCGAGCCAGAAGGTACGGATCTGGAACTGCAGATGGCTGGCGACCCAGTCGGCCGCATGGCGGCGGCGCAGGTGCGCGAGCAGCACGCCGACCGGGGCCGTCACCACGGCCATGATGCTACCCAGGAAGAGGATGTAGATCACCGCGGCGAGCTTCTTGCCCCGCTCGTCGTCGAGAGCGGTACCGGGGGGGAGGGACGCGGGTTGGGCGGGCATGGCGCATCTCCGTCTTAAAACATGCATTACAAATACTACTATAAGGCAGCCGGGCTCGGCCATCCCTGTCTTGGATCAAATTGGCGAGCGGAAACGCGAATGCCGCCCGCAGGCGGCATTCGCAGGGTGGCAGGAGAAAGCCGCTCAGGCCTGAGCCGGCGAGCCGGAGGGTGTTGCCTCGCCTTGGCGGCCGGCGGGACGAGACTCCGGTTCCTGGATCTCCGGCAGGTAGCGGTAACGCTCCTCGCCGAGCTCCGGCAAGCGGGCGCGTTCCATCCGGCGGATGGCGCCATGCATCCAGATCAGCGAGCCGGCCACCAAGATGAACAGCACCATGTAGGAGCTGGTCCAGACGCCGGTGAGGTCGAGCACGGCGCCGAAGAGGATCGGCAGGAAGAAGCCGCCCAGGCCGCCGATCATGCCGACCAGGCCGCCCACCGAGCCAACGTTCTCCGGATAGTAGACCGGGATGTGCTTGTAGACGGCGGCCTTGCCCAGGGACATGAAGAAGCCCAGCAGCACGGTCAGCACTACCACGCCCCACAGCGGCATGGCCAGGGAGAAGGCGATCTGGCCCTCCTTGCCCTCCACCACGTAGTGGGTCTCGGGGTAGGCGAGCAGGAAGAGGCAGACCAGCGAGGCGATGAAGGTCAGGTACATGATCGCCCGGGCGCCGTAGCGGTCGGAGAGCCAGCCGCCCAGGGCGCGGAAGACGCTGGCCGGCAGGGTGTAGAGGGCAGCCAGCGAACCGGCCACGGCGATGCTGACGTCATAGGCCCCCACGTAGTAGCGCGGCAGGTAGGAGGCCAGGGCGACGAAGGCGCCGAACACGAAGAAGTAGTAGAGGGCGAAGCGCCACACCTGCAGGTGCTTGAGCGGCTCCAGTTGGGCCTTGGCGGAGGTGGGCTTGCCGCCCTCGCCGCGGCGGGCGCGGGTCAGCGGGTCCTCCGAGGCGAACACCCAGAAGCCCACGGCCACCACGGCCAGCACGATGGCGTAGACCACCGCGGTCTGCTCCCAGCCCAGGGCCAGCAGCAGGAAGGGGGCGGCGAAGTTGGTCACCGCGGCCCCGGCGTTGCCGGCGCCGAAGATGCCCAGCGCAGTGCCCTGCTTCTCCTTCTCGAACCAGTAGGAGGTGTAGGCGATGCCGACGATGAAGGCGCCGCCGGCCAGGCCCACGCCGAGGGCGGCGACCAGGAACATCGCGTAGGACTCGACGAAGGAGAGCAGGAAGACGCAGGCCGCGGTGATCAGCATCAGCACGCTGAAGACCCGGTGGCCGCCGTACTGCTCGGTCCAGATCCCCAGGAAGATGCGGCTGATCGAGCCGGTGAGGATGGGTGTGGCGACCAGGATGCCGAACTGGGTCTCATTGAGGCCCAGGTCCTGCTTGATCTTGATGCCGATGATGGAAAAGATCGTCCACACCGCGAAGCAGGTGGTGAACGCCAGGGTGCTGAGCGTCAGCGCCCGGTACTGCTGTGGTCGTGTGACTCCCTCGAGATGTTTCATGTCGCGTCTCCTTCGAGCCTCCTTCGGCGATGCATGAATGAATGTCTCCCAGACTGGCAGCTGCCGAGCACGAGGTATTGATGTGCATCAAGCCACTCCCGCTGCTACCCCTTAAAAGACTTGGCCTATCCCTTTGGAGGTAGCCCCTTCGGGGCGCCTCTTGGAAAGGCAAACGAAGCCCGGGCCGCTGGGGCCCGGGCATCTTTCTCTTGCCTCTGTGTTGCTTCGCTTGCTTGATCCGCTCGCCCACCACGCGCGGCGATGAGACCCGTGTGGTGGGCGAGGCTCAGCCCTGCTGGGCCTTCAACTGTTCCTGCTCCTCGATCATGCGGTCGACGGAGGAGACGTAGTACTCCTCGTCGAAGGCACCCTCGGGCTCCTTGAGCCACAGCAGGCAGATCAGCCAGCTGATGAAAGCGCCGGTGGCGATGATGTAGAAGAACTGGGTGGGCGTGACGAAGGTGAAGACGGTCAGGTAGACCACCGCTCCGACGTTGCCGTAGGCGCCGGCCATGCCCGAGATCTGGCCGGTGATGCGGCGCTTTATCGAGGGAATGATGCCGAAGGTCGCGCCTTCCGCCCCCTGCACGAAGAAGGAGGTGAAGATGGTGATGGCGATGGCGATGGCCAGCGGCCAGCTGGCGTCGAGCAGGCCCATCAGTACGAAGCCGATGCCGATACCGAACATGTAGCTGAGCATCACGAAGCGGCGGTTGCCCAGGCGGTCGGAGACCAGGCCGCCCATGGGGCGCGCCACCAGGTTGACGAAGGCGAACGACGACGCGATCAGACCGGCCGTGGCGGCATTGAGCCCCCAGGTCTGCTCGAAGAACATCGGCAGCATGGAGACCACCGCCAGCTCGGCACCGAAGTTGGCGAAGTAGGTGCTGTTGAGCGCGGCCACGCTGTTGAAGGAGTACTTGTCGTCCTCCGGCACGCCCTTCTTGAGGATCGGCACGTTGACGCGCAGGATCTGCACGATCTGGTAGGCGACCACGGCGGCGATGGCCAGGTAGGCGATGACCGCGGCGGTGGTGGAGAGGTAGCCCAGGTTCTGGATGCGCCATACCAGGATGCCCAGCACGCCGACCAGCGGGATGGTCCACAGGATCAGCTTGATCATGTCGCCCCAGGAGCTCACCTCCATGGCCAGCGCCTTGCGCGGCTTGCGGTGCGCCTTGGCATCGGGACCGTCGGTGATGGCGAACCAGTAGTAGACGCCGTAGGCGGCCATGACGATGGCGCTCTGGGCGATGGCCCAGCGCCAGCCGTCGGCACCGCCGTACCAGGTGAGGGCGATGGTCGGCAGGGTCATGGCGGCGGCGGCGGAGCCGAAGTTGCCCCAGCCGGCGTAGAAGCCCTCGGCGAAGCCGATGTGCTTGGGCTTGAACCACAGCGCGGTCATGTGGATGCCCACCACGAAGCTGGCGCCCACGGAGCTCAGCACCAGGCGGGAGACCAGCAGCTGGGTCATGGTGTCGCCGAAGGCGAACACCAGCGCCGGGATCGACATGGTCACCATCAGCACCGAGAAGACGCGGCGCGGGCCGAAGCGGTCCAGCGCCATGCCGACGATGATGCGTGCCGGGATGGTCAGCGCCACGTTGCAGATGGCGAAGAGCTTGAGGTCGTCGGCGCTCAGCCAGTCCACGCTCTTGAGCATGCTGGTGGCCAGCGGCGCCATGTTGAACCAGACGTAGAAGGTGATGAAGAAGGCGATCCAGGTCAGGTGCAGGGCCCGGATCTCGGGCGTACGGAACTTGAAGAGGTCGGCGACTTTCATGGTCGTATCATCCTGATATCGCTAAGGGAAAAGAGGTGGGATTCCCTGTGTCACGGGCTGGGAAAGATCAGCAGGGGGCACTCCACGCGGCGGGCGAGGAAGGAACTGACGCTACCGAACGTCATGTAGTCGAGTTCGTCGACGAAGTAGCTCAGCGACTGGGCGATGATCCCGCCGTCGGGCTTGTTGCTGTGGCGAGCGATGATCAGGAGGTCGGGCTGGTGCTTCTGGGTGGCGTGCAGCAGCATCTTGCGCGCATCCCCCTCGGCGATGGTCCAGTCGACGTCGAAGCCCTCCTGGGTGGCGAAGTCGGCGCCCTCCGTGAGCGCCCGTTTCAGTTCGTTGTACTCCTCCTGGAAGAGATCCTCGTTGGCATCGGTGGCGTCGCGTGGGTTTTCGGCAACCCCGACCAGCATCAGCAGGGGTGCGTTGCAGCGGAACATGCCGACCGTCTGGGCGAGCGCCAGCTTGGCGTTACGTGAGCCGTCATAGGCGATCATGATCTTCATGACTTACCTCCGTGTACGACGGGGTCTGGGGGGCCGTGCCCCGTAGGGCACGGCGGTGACGGCGTCAGGGTGGGTCGCTGTTAGGGATTCTTGATCTCGGCGCCCGGGCGCAGGTAGAACCACCAGTTCACCACCAGGCAGATCGCGTAGAAGATCGCGAAGCCGTACATGGCGAGTTCCGGGGTGCCGAGCTTGATCTGCTCGCCCATCACGCGCGGGGCGATGAAGGCGCCGTAGGCGGCCACGGCGGAGGTCCAGCCCAGCACCGGGCCCTTCTGCTGCTGGTCGAAGATCACGCCGATGGTGCGGAAGGTGGAGCCGTTGCCGATGCCACTGGCGGCGAACAGCACGATGAACAGCAGCAGGAACATCCAGAAGTACTGGTTCGGGTCGGTGGCGTTGTAGGCCAGCATCATCACGTAGCCCACGGCCGCGGAGGCGACCACCATGATCACGGAGATGGCCTGGGTGACGATGGAGCCGCCCAGCTTGTCCGAGATCCAGCCGCCCACCGGACGGATCAGGGCGCCGACGAAGGGCCCCATCCAGGCCCAGGTGAGGGCGCTGGGCGCGTCGGGGTTGGCGATGCGGGTGACGCTGCCGTCGGCGGCCACTTCCATCATGTTGCCGAAAATGACGGTGATGGAGAGCGGCAGGGCCGCGGAGAAGCCGATGAAGGAGCCGAAGGTGGCGATGTAGAGCACCGTCATCGACCAGGTGTGCTTGTTGGAGAAGATGGTGAACTGCTTCTGGATGTTGGTGCGGATCTGGCCGGGCATCAGGCGCAGCAGGGCCAGGGTCAGGCCGATGGTCAGCGGCAGGGCGAGCCACATGTTGAGCCAGCCCAGCGCCACCACGCCGGCGACGGAGGTGAGGATACCCACGGCGTAGAGGCCGATGATCTTGCTGAAGGCGGCGGCCGGGCTGCCGGGGTTGGGGGTGATGTCACGGATGTTGTTCATGCCGAACCAGCCGGCGAAGGCCAGCGGCACCAGGAACAGCAGCCAGACGAAGCCGGCGTTCTGGATCCAGGTGCTGGTACCCGCCTCGATGCGGCCGATCAGCGTACCGCTGGCCTGCTGCAGCTCCATGGGGCCGCCGGCGAAGGCACCGAACAGGCCCACGGTCATCACCAGCGGGATCAGGATCTGCATGGTGGTGACGCCGAAGTTGCCGAGGCCGGCGTTCATGCCCAGCCCATAGCCCTGCTGCTTCTTCGGGTAGAAGGTGGAGATGTTGCTCATCGAGCAGGCGAAGTTGCCGCCGCCGATGCCCGAGAGCAGCGCCAGGGCCTGGAACACCCAGAAGGGCGTGCCCGGGTCCATCAGCGCGATGCCGGTGCCCGCCGCCGGGAGCATCAGCAGGGCGGTGGTCAGGAAGATGGTGTTGCGCCCGCCGGCGATGCGGATCATGAAGGAGGCGGGAATGCGCAGGGTGGCACCGGCGAGGCCGGCAATGGCGGTGAGGGTGAAGAGCTGGTCGACGCTGAACGGGAAGCCGAGGTTGCGCATCTGGGTGGTGATCATGCCCCACATCAGCCAGACGGCGAAGCCCATCAGCAGGCTGGGGATGGAGATCCACAGGTTGCGCGTGGCGATCCTCTTGCCCTCGCGCTCCCAGAACGCTTCGTTCTCGACGTCCCAGTGTTCGATGTCGGCATTCTTTCTGCCGGGTGCGACCCTGCCAAGGTCGGCGTTGGTGTTGGCCATAGCGGTTTTCCCCTGGTGGTGGTAGCCGTGGTGACCCGGCTTGCGCCCTGGCGCCTGACCGGGATCAATTCACTTCCGTTGGCGGAAAGATACGACGCCACATTAGGGGGCGAAACCGACCCAAATGGCCGAAAAAGCCGCGAAATACCACTTGAGGGGTAGCGGGGGTATTTCTACAACCAATTGTTTTGTATTGTGTTTTAAAAATAGGCGGGCAAAAAAAGGCGCCCTGAAGGCGCCGAGAAGTATTTGGAGGTATCCACACAGAATTCTTACTTACCTCCCTCACTTTCCCTACCGGTCGATGCCCTCCTGGACGGCCCACACCGCCGCCTCCACCCGCGAGCGCAGGTTGAGCTTCTTCAACAGGTGCTTGACGTGGACCTTCACCGTGCCCTCGGTGATGTCGAGCTTGCGCGCGATCAGCTTGTTGGAGAGCCCGGCAGCCAGCTCGCGCAGGATCTCCCGCTCGCGCTGGGTGAGGCTGTGAATGTCCGGGGTGGCAGGCGCCGTGCGCTGGTTGCGCAGTGCCTCGGCGAGCAGGGCGGTGAGGCTTTCGCTGACCACCATGCGCCCCAGGGCGGCCTGGCGCAGCTGACGCACCATCTCCTCGGGCTCCATGTCCTTGAGCAGGTAGCCGTCGGCGCCGCCGCGCAGCGCGGCCACCAGGTCCTCCTCGTGGTCGGAGACGGTGAACATCACGATGCGCCCGGCAAAGTCCGCCTCGCGCAGCGCCTTCAGCGTCTGGATGCCGTCCATGCCGGGCATGTTGAGGTCGAGCAGGATCATGTCCGGGTCGAGTTCGCCGGCCAGGCGCACGCCCTCGGCCGGCTCGCCGGTATCGCCGACCAGCTCGAGGTCGTCCTCCAGTTCGAGCAACTGGGCGACGCCGCGGCGCAGCAGCGGGTGGTCGTCGATGATCAGGATACTGGCAGGAGTCTCGTGGCGGGACTGGGCCATGGTGTCTCAGTTTCCTTGCTCGTGAGTGGTGACTGACGGTGTGGGCTGGCGGGTGATCAGGCGCGCCGTCTGCGGGGTGAAGCTGAGCTCGACCCGGGCGCCGCCGCCGGGCCGGTTGACGATGGTGAGCTCGCCGCCCAGGGTGTGCGCGCGGTCGCGCATGATCACCAGGCCGTAGTGCATGGGCGGCGAGGCATCGTCGGCCAGGCCCACGCCGTCGTCCTCGATGCGCAGCAGGACGCGCGCCTGCTCGAAGCGCACGGTCACGGCCGCCCAGTGCGCTTCGGCGTGCTTGTGGGTGTTGCTCAGCGCCTCGCGGGCGATCTGCAGCACGTGGATCTCTTCGTTGGGGTTGAGCAGGTGCGGCGGCACGTCGTAGTGCAGCTCCACCGGGGCTCCCATGCGCTCGCTGAACTCCGCGATGGCCTGGCGCAGCGCCGACTGCAGCCCCGGTCCCTCGAGCTTGAGGCGGAAGGTGGTGAGCAGCTCGCGCAGCTGACGGTAGGCGCTGTTGAGGCCGGTACGCAGCTCGTCGAACACCGCGGCCTGCGACTCGCGCGGGGCGTTCTTGGACTGCATGCGCTCCAGTCGCGCCACCTGCATCTTGAGGTAGGAGAGCGACTGGGCCAGGGAGTCGTGCAGTTCGCGGGCGATGATGGTGCGCTCGTTCATCAGCGAGATCTGCTGCTCCTCCTCGATGCGCCGCTGCAGGTAGACCGCCGTGGCCAGTTGGTCGGCCAGGGCGTTGAGCAGGCGTCGCACGCTGTCGGAGAGGCGCTCCTCACGGGGGTGCCAGATCTCCAGGGTGCCGAGCATCTCGTCGCCCACGCTCACCGGCAGCAGCAGGCACTCGCCCTCCTCGGTGTCCTCCAGGCTCAGCGGCTGCGGATCGAGCAGGCAGGCGTGGCAGTCGTGGTCGCGGCAGTAGGCCGGGCGCCGCGCGGAGTGGGTGGCCAGGATGGGGATCTGGCGGTCGTCGTAGGGGTCGTTGAGCGACAGCCGGATGGGGCCGATCTCCAGCAGCTTCTCGATGTGGCGCAGCATGGGGGCGGCGCTGGCGCACAGGTCGTTGCCGCCGCCGTAGAGCGAGCGGCTGCCGTCGTGCAGCACCTGCATCACCTGGTTGCTGCGCGCGAGCTCCTTGGTCTTGCGCGCCACGCGCCCCTCCAGCTCGGCATAGCTGGAGGCGAGCTGCTCGGCCATGTTGTCGAAGGTGCGCCCCAGCGTGGCCAGCTCGTCGCTGCCGGTGAGCTGGGTACGATGGGAGAAGTCGCGGCGGGCCGCTTCCCGGGCCAGCACCAGCAGCTGGCGCAGCGGCAGCGCGAGGTTGTGGCGGATGTCGTATAGGGCGATGGCCACCACCACCGCGGTCAGGCCGAGAAACAGGATCTGCAGGGCGCTGAGCAGGCGGATCTTGGCCTCGGTGTTCTGCTCGAGCTGGGTGACCATGGTGTCGATGTCGGTGACCAGGCCGTCGAGGGTGCGGTTGAGCTGGTCGTCGCGCAGGTTGCGGGTGGCGAGGACCTGCTCGACGTGGGGGGCGAGCTCGTTGTGCCAGCGGGTGAGGATGAGACGGTACTGCTTGCGCAGCTCGTGGGCCTCCGACAGGGGGATGGCGCCGGTCAGCTCCTCGTTGTCCAGGCGCTCGCCGAAACGGTTGGCGAGCACGCGGACGGCCGTCTCGTGCTCGATGTTGGGATGCTGCTGATAGCGCTGCAGCGCCGCCACGATCTGGTAAGTGTTCATGCGCAGCGAGCCGGCCACGTTGATCGCGGCGGCATC
The DNA here is from genome assembly GCA_004551485.1 of Billgrantia azerbaijanica. Taxonomy (GTDB): domain Bacteria; phylum Pseudomonadota; class Gammaproteobacteria; order Pseudomonadales; family Halomonadaceae; genus Halomonas; species Halomonas azerbaijanica. The sequence goes on from SBLD01000003.1 coordinate 324,888, forward strand.
GCCCTGGCTGCCCCCGGCCACCGCCATGGTGACCACGATACTGATCAGCGCCATGCCGCTGATGGCCAGCAGCGAGGCCACGATCCGGGCTATCAGGGAGCGTTGCAGCAGTTTCATCGCCAGGTAGGGTCTCCGCTGTGTGTCGTTATCGGCTGGGGGTGGGTGACTATACCCCAGTGGATAGTGCCAGCGCGTTAGCCGAAGGCATAGCGCCAATAACCCCTAAAGAGGTACCTCGCATGCCCTTTTGACGCTATCGGCGGCACTCTCGAGAATTATATTCGACCATGCCACGGAACCCGTCGTTCATGAACCCTGCCCGGAACGGCCTGGCCCCTGGCCAGCCGATCGACTACCGTTCGCTCGTGGTCGTGCTGCTCTCGCCGCTCGCGTTTGCGCTGGTCTTCGCCAGCTGGACCATTTTCGCCGTCCTGGGCGTGGAACTGAAGCGTTCGCTCGGCTTCGGCGAGGTGCAGTTCGCCACCCTGCTCGCCATGCCCCTGTTCACCGGGGCATTGGCGGCGCTGCCCATGGCGGAACTCGCGCGCCGTTTCGGTGGCCGACGCGTGATGATCGGCTGCCTGCTGTTGATTTGCCCCTTCCTGTGGGCCATTGCCCACTCCAACGATTATTGGGAGTTCCTGCTGGCCGGCGCCGGGCTGGGCCTCGGCGCCGGGTCGCTCGCTGCCGGTCTCGTCTACGTGGCCACCCTCGGGCCGCGGCGCCACGCCGGCCTCGCGCTGGGGCTCTACGGCGCCGGCATGCTGGGGGCGGGGCTCACCTATTTCCTGCTGCCACTGATCAGCCAGGCCTACGGCTGGCCCATGGCCCCCAAGCTCTACCTGCTGCCGGTGCTGCTGGTGGCGATTCTCCTGTGGCTGTTCGCCGACGACGAGGCGGAGCACGGCGGCGCCGTCGACGTGACCGCCGTGACCCCGCCGCGGTCGCTCCTGGCCCGCTGCCTGCCGCCGCTCGCGGTATGGCGACTCGCTCTCTACTATAGCTTCTTCTACGGCACCTTCGTGGCCCTGGCGCTGTGGCTGCCGGGCTACCTCGCCGCCCAGTACCAGCTGCCGCTCCAGCAGGCGGCGCTCGCCGCGCTGTTTTTCACCCTGCCCGGCGGGCTCGGCCAGATCCTCGGCGGCGCCCTGGCCGACCGTCGCGATTTCCGCGACCTGCGCTGGTGGGTCAGCGCCTGCGTGATGGCCTGCCTGTTCGTGCTCTCCTACCCCGATTTCAGCATGCAGATCCACGGCGTCCACGGCGACCTCGAGCTGCACTTCGCCATGCCGCTGACCGGTTTCCTGGCGCTGCTCGCCCCGATGGGGCTGGCCATGGGCGTCGGCAAGGGCAGCCTGATGTGCCTGCTGCACCGCGACCACGGCGACGACATGGTGCGCGCCGGGGGGCTGGCGCTCTTCCTCGGTGGCCTCTTCGCCGCCCTCCTCCCATTGATGTTCGTGTTCGGCAACGAGTGGGTCGGCATCCGCACCGCCGGCTTCATGTTCCTCTACGCCGCCCTGGCCGTGTGCATGCTGCTGATGCTCTGGGATCCCCGCTCCCGGCCCGGCGCCGTGCACTGACGGGGTTATCCCCGCGACAGGGCGCCGTCTATCACCTTGGGGGTAGAGGGGCGGTATATGGAGGTAACCGGGCAGTTTTTCGTCGCGGCATCCCCCAGAATCTGAACGCATAGACCGTGCCTGGTGCGGTGGTCGATGTCCGCCGACCGCCCGGCGCAAGACGGGTGACCCGCAGAGGTCACGCATCTTTCGAGGAGCCTGGAGAGCGACCATGAGTCACTTCATTGATCGGCTGAATTTCTTCCGCAAGGCCCGCGCGCCCTTTGCCAACGAGCACGGCGAAGTCCGCGAGGAGTCGCGCGGTTGGGAAGACGGCTATCGCAAGCGTTGGCAGCATGACAAGATCGTGCGCTCCACCCACGGGGTGAACTGCACGGGCTCGTGCAGCTGGAAGATCTACGTCAAGAACGGCCTGGTCACCTGGGAGACCCAGCAGACCGACTACCCGCGTACCCGCCCGGACCTGCCCAACCACGAGCCGCGCGGCTGCCCGCGGGGGGCCAGCTACTCCTGGTACATGTACAGCGCCAACCGCCTCAAGTACCCGCTGATCCGCAAGCCCCTGCTGAAGCTGTGGCGCGACGCCCTCAAGGACAAGAAGGACCCGGTCGACGCCTGGGCGTCGATCGTCGAGGACCCGGCCAAGACCAAGCAGTACAAGCGGGCCCGCGGTATGGGCGGCTTCGTGCGCGCCAACTGGGATGAGCTCAACGAGCTGATCGCCGCCTCCAACGTCTACACCGCCAAGGAGTATGGCCCGGACCGCGTCATCGGCTTCTCGCCGATCCCCGCCATGTCCATGGTCAGCTACGCGGCCGGCGCTCGCTACCTGTCGCTGATCGGTGGCGTCTGCCTGTCGTTCTACGACTGGTACTGCGACCTGCCGCCGTCCAGCCCGCAGACCTGGGGCGAGCAGACCGACGTGCCCGAGTCCGCCGACTGGTACAACTCCGGCTACATCATCGCCTGGGGTTCCAACGTGCCGCAGACCCGCACGCCGGACGCCCACTTCTTCACCGAGGTTCGCTACAAGGGCACCAAGACCGTCTCGGTCACCCCGGACTACGCCGAGGTCTCCAAGCTCACCGACGAGTGGATGAGCGCCAAGCAGGGCACCGACGCCGCCCTGGCCATGGCCATGGGCCATGTCATCCTCAAGGAGTTCCACCTCGACAATCCCAGCGCCTACTTCACCGACTACGTGCGGCGCTACACCGACATGCCCTTCCTGGTCGAGCTCGAGGCCCGCGAGGACGGCAGCTACGCACCGGGCCGCCAGCTGCGCGCCAGCGACTTCGACGCCAACCTGGGCCAGGACAACAACCCCGAGTGGAAGACCGTGGCGTGGGACGAGACCTGCGACCAGCTGGTGGTGCCGCGCGGCTCCATCGGCTTCCGCTGGGGCGAGGAGGGCAAGTGGAGCCTCGAGCCGCGTGACGCCGACGGCAACGACATCCAGCCGCTGCTGACGCTCGCCGACAAGCACGACGAGGTGGCCAAGGTTGCCTTCCCCTACTTCGGCGGCATCGCCCACGAGCACTTCGACCACGTCGCCGCCAACGAGCTGCTGTTCCACAGCCTGCCCGTCAAGCGCCTGAAGAAGGCCGACGGCAGCGAGGTGCTGACTGCCACCGTCTTCGACCTGATGTGTGCCAACTACGGCATCGACCGTGGCTTCGGCGAAGACGACGGCGCCACCGCCTACGACCAGGTCAAGCCCTACACCCCGGCGTGGCAGGAGAAGATCACCGGCGTGTCCGCCGAGCAGGCCACCCGCATCGCCCGTGAGTTCGCCGACAACGCCGACAAGACCCAGGGTCGCAGCATGATCATCGTCGGTGCCGGTATGAACCACTGGTACCACATGGACATGAACTACCGCGGCCTGATCAACATGCTGGTCATGTGCGGCTGCATCGGCCAGAGCGGTGGCGGCTGGTCCCACTACGTGGGCCAGGAGAAGCTGCGCCCGCAGACCGGCTGGACCCCGCTGGCCTTCGGCCTCGACTGGCAGCGTCCGCCGCGCCACATGAACGGTACCTCCTTCTTCTACAACCACTCCTCGCAGTGGCGCTACGAGAAGCTGGAGATCAAGGAGATCCTCTCGCCGCTGGCCAAGGCCGACGACTACTCCGGCAGCCTGATCGACTTCAACGTGCGCGCCGAGCGCATGGGCTGGCTGCCCTCCGCGCCGCAGCTCGGCACCAACCCGCTGCGCCTGGCCAAGGCCGCGCAGGCCGCGGGCATGTCCACCAAGGACTACGCCGTCGAGCAGCTCAAGAAGGGCGAGCTGGCGTTCGCCGCGGAAGATCCGGACAACCCCCAGAACTTCCCGCGCAACATGTTCGTGTGGCGCTCCAACCTGCTGGGCAGCTCGGGCAAGGGCCACGAGTACATGCTCAAGTACCTGCTGGGCACCCGCCACGGCATCCAGGGCAAGGACCTGGGTGAAGAAGGGGGCAGCAAGCCCGAAGAGGTGAAGTGGCACGACGAAGGTGCGGAAGGCAAGGTCGACCTGTTCGTGACCCTGGATTTCCGCATGTCCACCACCTGCCTCTACTCGGACATCGTGCTGCCCACGGCGACCTGGTACGAGAAGGACGACCTCAACACCTCCGACATGCACCCCTTCATCCACCCGCTGACCGCGGCCACCGACCCGGCGTGGGAGTCGCGCAGCGACTGGGATATCTACAAGGGCATCGCCAAGGCCTTCTCCAAGGCGTGCGTGGGACACCTGGGCGAGGAGACCGACCTGGTCACCCTGCCGCACCAGCACGACTCCCCCGCCGAGCTGGCGCAGCCCGAGGTGCAGGACTGGAAGAAGGGTGAGTGCGAGCCGATCCCCGGCAAGACCATGCCGGCGCTGATCGAGGTCACGCGCAACTACCCCGAGACCTACGAGCGCTTCACCTCCATCGGCCCGCTGCTCGAGAGCGCCGGCAACGGCGGCAAGGGCATCAGCTGGAACACCGAGAAGGAAGTCGAGCTGCTCGGCAAGCTCAACTACCGCAAGACCGAGGGCACCTCCAAGGGGCGTCCGCGCATCGAGTCCGCCATCGACGCGGCCGAGATGATCCTGACGCTCGCCCCGGAGACCAACGGTCAGGTGGCGGTCAAGGCGTGGGACGCGCTCTCCAAGATCACCGGACGCGACCACACCCACCTGGCGATCAACAAGGAAGAGGAAAAGATCCGCTTCCGCGACGTGGTCGCCCAGCCGCGCAAGATCATCTCCAGCCCGACCTGGTCCGGCCTCGAGGACGAGCACGTCTCCTACAACGCCGGCTACACCAACGTCCACGAGCTGATCCCGTGGCGCACGGTGAGCGGTCGCCAGCAGTTCTACCAGGATCACCCCTGGATGCGCGCCTTCGGCGAAAGCCTGCTGGTCTATCGTCCGCCGATCAACACCAAGGCGTACACGAACGTCGAGTTCGACAGCGACAACGGCAACCCATCCAAGGCGCTGAACTGGATCACGCCGCACCAGAAGTGGGGCATCCACTCCACCTACTCGGACAACCTACTGATGCTGACGCTCAACCGCGGCGGCCCGGTGGTGTGGATCTCCGAGGACGACGCGCGCGACATCGGCGTCGAGGACAACGACTGGATCGAGCTCTACAACGCCAACGGCGCCATCGCCGCCCGGGCGGTGGTCAGTCAGCGGGTCAAGAACGGCATGGTGCTGATGTACCACGCCCAGGAGCGCAACGTGAACGTGCCGGGCTCCGAGATCACCGGGACGCGCGGCGGCATGCACAACTCCGTGACCCGGGTCTGCCCCAAGCCGACCCACATGATCGGCGGCTACGCGCAGCTCGCCTACAGCTTCAACTACTACGGAACCGTCGGCTCCAACCGCGACGAGTTCGTCATCGTACGCAAGATGAAGAACATCGACTGGCTGGACGAAGAGGGCAATGACACCGTTCAGGAGGCCGTGAAATGAAGATTCGTTCCCAGGTAGGCATGGTCCTCAATCTCGACAAGTGCATCGGCTGTCATACCTGCTCGGTGACCTGCAAGAACGTCTGGACCAGCCGTGAGGGCGTGGAGTACGCCTGGTTCAACAACGTCGAGACCAAGCCCGGCGTCGGTTATCCCAAGGAGTGGGAGAACCAGAACAAGTGGAAGGGCGGCTGGCTGCGTCGCAAGGACGGCAAGATCGAGCCGCGCATCGGCGGCAAGTGGCGGGTGCTGGCGAACATCTTCGCCAACCCCGACCTGCCCGAGGTCGACGACTACTACGAGCCGTTCGACTTCGACTACCAGCACCTGCACACCGCCAAGCTGGGCAAGCACCAGCCGGTGGCGCGCCCGCGCTCGCTGATCTCCGGGCAGCGCATGGACAAGATCGAGTGGGGCCCGAACTGGGAGGAGATCCTCGGCACCGAGTTCGCCAAGCGCCGCAAGGACGCCAACTTCGAGAAGGTGCAGGCCGACATCTACGGCCAGTTCGAGAACACCTTCATGATGTACCTGCCGCGCCTGTGCGAGCACTGCCTCAACCCGGCGTGCGTGGCCTCCTGCCCGAGCGGGGCGATCTACAAGCGCGAAGAGGACGGCATCGTCCTGATCGACCAGGAGAAGTGCCGCGGCTGGCGGATGTGCATCTCCGGCTGCCCGTACAAGAAGATCTATTACAACTGGAAGACCGGCAAGTCCGAGAAGTGCATCTTCTGCTACCCGCGCATCGAGGCGGGCATGCCGACCGTGTGCTCCGAGACCTGCGTGGGCCGTATCCGCTACCTCGGCGTGCTGCTCTACGACGCCGACCGCATCGAGGAAGTGGCGAGCTCCCCGGACGAGCGCGACCTCTACCACCGCCAGTGCGAGATCTTCCTCGATCCGCACGACCCGGAGGTGATCGCCCAGGCCAAGAAGGACGGCATCACCGACAACGTGATCGCCGCCGCCCAGGCCTCGCCGGTCTACAAGCTGGCCATGGACTGGGGCCTGGCGCTGCCGCTGCACCCGGAATACCGCACCCTGCCCATGGTGTGGTACGTGCCGCCGCTGTCGCCGATCCAGTCCGCCGCCGAGGCCGGCCAGGTCGAGTACGACGGCGTGCTGCCCAAGATCGAGTCGCTGCGTATCCCGGTACGCTACCTCGCCAACATGCTCACCGCCGGTGAGGAGGCCCCCGTGGTCCTGGCGCTCAAGCGCCTGATGGCCATGCGTCTCTACATGCGCGGCAAGCACGTCGAAGGCCAGACCGATGCCAGCGTCCTCGACGCGGTGGAGCTGACCGAGGGCCAGGTGGAGGACATGTACCGCTACCTCGCCATCGCCAACTACGAGGATCGCTTCGTGATCCCGACCAGCCACCGCGAGATGGCCACCGAGGCCTTCCCCGAGCGCGGCGGCTGCGGCTTCACCTTCGGCGACGGCTGTCACGGCGAGAGCAAGCCGAGCCTGTTCAACGGTCGTAAGCAGACCACCACCCTGGTCAAGCCGGAGGTCTACGACCCCCAGGCCCAGAGCGAGGGTCGGCGCGATGAAAAAGTCGAGGAGGCCCGTCATGGCTGAAGCCGCCCTCCAGATGGCCCAGCCGGAGCCCGGCATGCGCAGCCTGCGCGTGCTGGCCCGCCTGCTGGACTACCCCACCGCGGCCCACCAGGCCGCGGCAGGTGAGATGATCGAGGTCATCTGCGCCGAGCCGCGCCTGGGCGGCGAGATCAAGCGCCGCCTGATGGAGTGGTGCCAGCGCCTGAGCGAGGCCGAGCTGCTCGAGCTGCAGTCCGAGTACGTGGCGCTGTTCGACAAGGGGCGCGCCACCTCGCTGCTGCTCTTCGAGCACGTCCACGGCGAGTCCCGCGACCGCGGCCAGGCGATGGTCGACCTGATGGCCGAGTACGAAGCGGCCGGCTTCGAGCTGGACGCTCGCGAGCTGCCCGACTACCTGCCGCTGTTCCTGGAGTACCTCTCGACCCGCTCGGAGGAGGAGATCGGCCGCTGGCTGGGCGAGATTCGCCACATCCTGGCGCTGCTCACCGCGCGTCTCGAGGAGCGCGAGGCCGACCAGGCGCTGGTGCCGCGTGCACTGCTGGCGCTGATCGGCGCCGAAGGCGACATCGAGTCCAGCCGCGAGACGGTGCAGGGCGAGGCCCGCGACGACACCCCCGAGGCCCTGGACGCGGTCTGGGAAGAGGAGGCCGTGCGCTTCTCCGCCCAGTCCGACCAGGATTGCGCGCTGCAGTCCGCCGAGGGACGGCGGCTTGCCGAGCGCAAGAACGTGACGCACAGCGAGGCCGTACGGGTGCTGGAGCCCGCCGCGCCCTCCCGGAACCAATGAACGGAGACCCGTCATGAACTATCTCAACACCCTGCTGTTCGGGCTCTACCCCTACCTGGCCGGTACCGTCTTCCTGGCCGGCAGTCTGCTGCGCTTCGACCAGGGCCAGTACACCTGGAAGACCGGTTCGAGCCAGATGCTCTCGTCGAAGAACATGCGCCGCGCGAGCAACCTGTTCCACGTCGGCATCCTGGTGATCTTCTTCGGCCACCTCTTCGGCCTGCTGACGCCGCACTGGGTCTATGCGCCCTTCATCAGCCCCGGGGCCAAGCAGGTGGTGGCGATCCTCGTCGGCGGTATCGCCGGCGTCATGTGCCTGGTGGGTGGCGCCATGCTGCTGCATCGCCGCCTCACCAACCCGCGGGTGCGCGCCTCCTCCAGCACGATGGATAACGTCATCATCGCCCTGCTGGTGGTGCAGGTGGCACTGGGCCTGCTGACCATCATTCCGGCGCTGGGACACCTGGACGGCGGCGTGATGATCGACCTGGCGCACTGGGCCCAGTCCATCGTCTTCTTCCAGGGCGGCGCGGCCGCACACCTGGACGGGATCGGCCTGATCTACAAGCTGCACATCCTGGTGGGCCTGACCATCGTCCTGCTCTTCCCCTTCACCCGCCTGGTGCATGTGTGGAGCGCGCCCTTCGGGTATGTCACGCGGCGCTACCAACTGGTCCGCAGTCGCAAGGCGTAAGGAGTCATCGCCATGCAGATGATCGAGATCGAGCAACTGCCGGGGGGCGCAAGCCCCCCACCCATCCGGGTCGGTGAGATCACCATCGCCGAGGCCGACATTGCCCAGGAGATGCAGTACCACCCCGCAGCCAGCGCCGGCGAGGCGCAGCTGCAGGCGGCCCGGGCCCTGGTGGTGCGCGAGCTGCTGCGGCGCCGGGCGGCCGAGCTGGGGCTGGTGGCCGCGGCGGCCGAGGAGAGCGACAACGACGCCGCCATCGCCGCCCTGCTGGAGCAGGAGCTCGAGGTGCCCGAGCCGAGCGACGCTGACTGTCGGCGCTTCTTCGAGGCTGACCCCGAGCGCTTCAGCGAGCCGACCCGGCTGGCGGTGCGCCACATCCTGCTGGCCGCGGCGCCGGACGATGCCGAGGCTCGCGATGCCCAGTACCGTCTGGGGGCGGAGCTGCTCAACGAGCTCGCGGCCATCCCCGAGCGCTTCACCGAGTTCGCCCTGCGCCACTCCGCCTGCCCCTCGAAGGACGAGGGCGGCGAGCTGGGCTGGCTGGCCCCGGGACAGACCGTTGCCGAGCTGGACCGCGCCCTGCAGCACCTGCCGGAGGGGTTGCACGAGCGCCCGCTCGCCTCGCGCTACGGCTGGCACCTGGTGTGCGTCGACGAGCGCCTCGACGGGCAGCGGCTGCCGTTCGAGGCGGTCGTCGAGCGGGTCCGGCACACCCTGCGCGAGCAGGCGACGCGCCGCGCCCTGCGTCACTACCTGTTGGCGCTGGAGGCGGAGATCGGCGTCGAGGGGGTGGAGCTGGATGATGACAGCGCCCTCTCCCTGATGCAGTAACCCCTTTTTTCTCAAGCCTTTCCATCTGATTCGGGTGCCGCCTCGCCGGGCGGCACAGGAGGACCGTCATGTCTCATGTCCACGCCGATGCTTCCTTCGCGCCGCTCGGCATCGCCGTCCTGACCGTCTCCGATACCCGCGGCTTCGACCGCGACGGCAGCGGCGACCTGCTCAGCGAGCGCCTGTCGGAGGCCGGTCACGCCCTGGTCGAGCGGCGCATCGTGCCCGACGACGTCTACCGCATCCGGGCCGTGGTCTCGAAGTGGGTGGTGCGCGACGACATCCATGTGATCCTGGTCAACGGCGGCACCGGCTTCACGCCCCGCGACACCACGCCCGAGGCGCTGACGCCGCTGTTCGACAAGGCCGTGGAGGGCTACGGCGAGCTGTTCCGTCACCTGTCGCTGGCCACCATCGGCACCTCCACCATCCAGTCCCGCGCCGTGGCCGGGGTGGCCAATCGCACCCTGATCTTCGCCATGCCGGGTTCGCCCAAGGCCTGCGCCACCGCCTGGGACGGCATCCTGGCCGAGCAGTTGGATGCACGCACCCGGCCCTGCAACTTCGTGGCCATGGTCCTGCCCGACACGTCCCGCTGTGCGGCGCGTGACCATGGTCAAGGAGTCCACGCATGAGCTGTGCCACGCTCGCTACCGGCCTGCTCGACCTGGCCGTGGCCCGTGCGCGCCTGATCGCCGCCGCCGAGCCGCTCACCGGCGATGAGTGCCTGCCGCTGGCGAGCGCCGCGGGGCGCGTGCTGGCTCGTGACGTCGTCGCCCGTCTCGACATGCCCGGCGTCGACAACAGCGCGATGGACGGCTATGCCCTGCGTGTCGCCGAGCTGGCCGCGGCGGGGGAGACGGGGCTTGCGGTGGTGCAGCGCGTGCCGGCCGGCGCCGCGGTGCTGACGCTGCCGGAAGGCGGCTGCGCGCGGATCTTCACCGGTGCGCCGGTCCCCGAGGGGGCCGACTGCGTGGTGCCCCAGGAGCGGGTCACCCGCGACGACGCGGGGCGCATCCACGTCGCGGGCGAGGCGAAGCCGGGGGCCAACATCCGCCGTCGCGGCGAGGAGTATCGCGCCGGCGATGCCCTGCTGCCGGCGGGCACCCGTCTCACCCCGGCGGCACTGGCCATGCTGGCCAGTCAAGGCATCGCCGAGGTGGCGGTGCTGCGCCGCCTGCGGGTCGCCCTGCTCTCGACAGGTGACGAACTGATCGAACCCGGGATACCCTACGAAGCAGGTCGGGTATACAACAGCAACCGGGTGATGCTGCAGGCACTGCTGGCCGAGGCCCGCTGCGAGGTGATCGACCTGGGCATCATCGCCGATACCCCGGCGGCGCTGCACGACGCCTTCGTCACGGCCCGCGACAGCGCCGACCTGGTGATCTGTACGGGCGGCGTCTCGGTCGGCGAGGAGGATCACGTACGCCCGGTGCTCGAGCGCCTGGGCGGGCTGGTGTTCCACGGCGTGGCCATCAAGCCGGGCAAGCCCTTCGCCTTCGGCTTCCTGGATGACGGTACGGCCGATGGCGTGCCGCTGATCGGTCTGCCGGGCAACCCGGTGGCGTCGCTGGTGGGCTGGCAACTGCTGGCCCTGCCCTTCGTCCACGGGTGTCAGGGGCGCACGGTGGGGCCGCTCGAGCAGTTCCGCGTGCGGGCGGGGTTCGCGCGACGGGGCAGCCCCGGCCGCACCGAGCTGCTGCGCGTGACACTCGACTGGCAGAGCGGCCAGCCGGTCGCCTTTCTGGCTGGTGGGCAGGGGTCCCACATGCTGCGGGCAGCCAGCCAGGCCCACGGCTATCTGATGATGGCCGCCGATACCGATGTGGAGGAAGGACATGACTACCCCTATCTGCCCGGCGGACAGTTCCACGACTGACCTGCTGTTCAAGCCCAAGCAGCTGCGCGAGCTGGTACAGGGCGTGCCCTGGCTCGGCGCGCTCGACGACGCCGAAGTGGCGGAGCTGCTCGAGGATTCCGAGCTCAAGACGCTGAAGAACCGCGAGTGGCTGTTCCGCCAGGATGCCCCGGCGCACTGGCTCTACATCGTCATCAACGGCGCGGTGCGCCTGGCGCGCAGCGCCGCGGACGGCCGCCTGGCCACCATCCGCTGCGTGGAGCGCGGCGGTACCCTCGGCGAGCTGAGCATGGTGTCGCGCGGCGGCATCTACCTCTACTCGGCGGAAGCGCTGCGCCGCACCCACGTGCTGGCGATTCCCGCCGCCCACTGCCGCGAGATCATGGACCGCCAGCCGGAGTGCCGCGCCGAGTTCATGAGCCGCCTGGCGCTGGAGCTCACCGAGCGTCTCGAGGACCTGGCGCTGCTCACCCAGTCCGATGCCATGTCGCGGCTGGTCAGCTACATCCTGCGCCAGCTGCCGGCGGGACGCGCCAAGAGCCCGCGGGTGGTGCGCCTGTCGATTCCCAAGCGCTGGCTCGCCGCCCAGCTCGCCATGACGCCGGAGACGCTGTCGCGGCTGTTGGCCAAGCTGCGCGACAATGGCGCCATCAATATCGATCGCCAGCGGCTGGTGGTGCTCGACGAACAGAAGCTGCGCGACATCATGCTCACCGACGACTGACGCCACGCCGCTGCGCAGGGAGGAACCATGCCCCGCCCCAAGAAGCCCCGTACCCTGGTCTACGCCTGCTCCGGCTGCTCCGACGTGGCCCAACTGGCCAACGAGGTGGCGCTGCGCCTCGATCACGCCAGCGTGGCGGAGATGTCGTGCATCGCCGGCGTGGGGGGCGGCGTGCCCGGCCTGGTGCGCGTCGCCCGCTCCGGGCGCCCCATCGTCGCCATCGACGGCTGCCAGCTGCACTGCGTCACTCACTGCCTGGAGCGGGCCGGGGTGACGGCCACCGAGCACGTCAGGCTCTACGAGCACGGCTACCGCAAGCGGCGCGGTAAGCGCTATGCCGAGGAGGAGGTCGACGCCGTGGTCGAGGACGTCTGCCAGCTGATCGCCCGCCTGCCGGTGGAGGCAGCGGCCCGCGTCGAGGCCCGCCCATGAGCGCCCTGGTCGACGGCTTCGGCCGCACCGTCCGCTACCTGCGCCTCTCGGTCACCGACCGCTGCGACTTTCGCTGCGTCTACTGCATGGCCGAGGAGATGACCTTCCTGCCGCGCGCCCAGGTGCTCACCCTCGAGGAGATGGCCACGCTGTGCGCCGCCTTCGTCGAGCTCGGCGTGGCGAAGATCCGCCTCACCGGCGGCGAGCCGCTGGTGCGCCGCGGCATCGAGACCCTGGTGGCCGACGTCGGGGCGCTGCCCGGCCTCGCCGACTTCGCCATGACCACCAACGGTGCCGGCCTGGTCAAGCACGCCCCCGCGCTGCGCTCGGGCGGTCTCACGCGGCTCAACGTCAGCCTCGACACCCTCGAGCCCGCGCGCTTCCGGGCACTGACCCGCACCGGCGAGCTCGCGCGGGTGATCGACGGCATCCGCGCCGCGCGCGACGCCGGCTTCGCGCGCCTCAAGCTCAACGCGGTGATCCTCAAGGGGCGCAACGACGACGAGATTCTCGACCTGGTGGAGTTTGCCCGCCGTGAGCGGGTGGATATCAGCTTCATCGAGGAGATGCCGCTCGGCCAGGCCATCGGCCACGACCGCGCCGAGACCTTCTGCTCGAGCGACGACGTTCGGGCCCGCATTGAATCCCGCCACCCGCTGGTGCCCACCACCGAGACCACCCTTGGGCCGTCGCGCTACTACCGCATGGCCGACAGCGAGTCGCGCATCGGCTTCATCTCGCCGCACAGCCACAACTTCTGTGACGCCTGCAACCGCGTGCGCGTCACCGCCGAGGGGCGCCTGCTGCTGTGCCTCGGCAACGAGCACTCCGTCGACCTGCGCGCGGTGCTGCGCCGCCACCCCGGCGACCGCGAACGTCTCAAGGCGGCCATCGTCGCCGCCATGGTCAAGAAGCCCGAACGCCACCACTTCACCACGGACGGCGACGTCCAGGTGGTGCGCTTCATGAACATGACCGGGGGCTGAACCCTGGAGTAAGCTGGCGGGACATGGACCTGCGAAGGACACCGCATGGCCTCGCCCGCTGCGCCACCCGACCCGCGGTGCCTGACACCGATCCCTTCGCTGGCCGAGCCGCGCTGGGAGGCGCTCTCCCGCCTGCCCATCGCCGCCAGCGATGAGCCGCTGGTGCCGCTGAGCCTGGCGCCCGCGCCGGTCAGGGTGTTTCCCGCCTACGCCCGGTTCAGCATCCCCGGTGCGGTACCGGAGTGCTTCGTGCGCGAGAGCGTCTACCGCCGCCTGCTGGCCGCCGCCCGCTCGCTGCCGAGCGGCCTTGGCCTGGTGGTGCTGGATGGCTGGCGCCCCTGGCGCGTGCAGCAGTACCTCTTCGACACCCTCTACGAGACGCTGCACGACAAACACCCGGCGCTCGACGAGGCGACGCTGCTGGCGCGCACCCGCGAGTTCGTCGCCCTGCCCAGCCGTGACCCGGCCGCCCCGAGCCCCCACCTCACCGGCGGCGCAGTGGACGTGACGCTGTGCGACGCCGACGGCCTGATGCTCGACATGGGCTCGCTGTTCGACGAGGCGACGGCGGCGTCCCACAGCGCGCACCTGGAGACCCTCGCCGCCCCGAGCGCGGCGCAGCGCCGGGCCCGCGACCGGCGCCGGCTGCTCTACCACGCCATGGCCGAGCAGGGCTTCACCAACCTGCCAAGCGAATGGTGGCACTACGACTTCGGGGACCAACTGTGGGCCCACTACGGCGGTCACGCCCGCGCGTGCTACGGCCCCACCGAACTCGAGACCCTCGAGAGCCGCTGGCGGCGCCAGCTGTAACGGTCGCGGCGCGCTCAGCGCCGGATGCCGATGCGCCGTCCGGCGAGTGCCGGCCTGGCCTCGGCCCGGGGCAGTGTGGCGCTGGCCTCGGCCACGGCCGGGGGAAAGGGGGCGGGGCGTCCGCTGGTCTGATCGATGCCCATCAGCATCTGTTCGCTGGTGGCCAGCGTCTCGCCGGTGTCGTCCCGCATCGTGAAGAAGGCGTGCAGGCGCTTGGCATCGCGGTCGAGCAGGGTGACGTCCACGCTGAGCGCCTCGCCCTCGTGGGCCTCGCGGCGGTAGCAGAGGTGGGTCTCCAGGGTGTAGAGGGTGTAGGCGTGGCGTGCGCGGCCGGCGGCATCCAGGCCGATGCGCTCCATCAGCGCCTCCACCGCCAGGGAGAAGACCCTGGCGTACTCGGCGTCGTTCATATGCCCGTTGTAGTCGACCCATGCCGGGATGACCCGGGTTTCCAGCAGTGTCACGGCAAGCGCCCCTCCGTTGCGTTGGCTTTCCGCCAGTATTTCCGCCCCGCCACGGCCGATCAACCGGACCCGGCCCACCGGTCGCCTGCGGCAAGCTCGACGGCGTGCCTGACTAGGTGACGCGGCTGCCCGCGGCCTGCTGCCAGCTGGCCGGGAACTCCCACTGGCGATACCAGGCGGGCAGGGCGTCGCCGGGCATGGGGCGGGCGATGCCGAAGCCCTGCGCCTCCCGGCAGCCCAGGGCGATCAGCCGTTGCCCCTGCGCCTCGGTTTCCACGCCCTCGGCGATGACCTGGAAGTCGAAGGCCCGGGCCAGCCCGATGATGCCCTTGACGATGGCCAGGTCGCCCTTGTCGTGCAGCATGTCGCGGATGAAGGTGCGATCGATCTTGAGCCGCTGCGCCGGCAGGTACTTGAGGTACTCCAGGGCGGCATAGCCGGTACCGAAGTCATCGAGCGACACGCCCACGCCGAGCGCGCGACAGTCGCGGATCACGTCGCCGGCGCGCTGGATGTCGCCGATGGCGGCGCTCTCCAGGATCTCCAGCTCCAGGATGTTGGCGGGCAGCGACGGCTGGCGCGCCAGGTGCCGGCGCAGCCGGTCGGCGAAGTCGGGCTGCTGCAGCTGGAGGGCGTTGATGTTGACGCTGGTGGTCAGGAGCAGCCCCTGCGCCTGCCAGCGGGCGACCTGCTGCAGGGCCGTGGCGATGACCCAGTGGCCGATCACCACCGAGATGGGGTGCTGCTCGATGGCCGGCAGGAACTCGCCGGGCGGCACCATGCCGCGCTGCGGGTCCTGCCAACGCAGCAGCGCCTCGGCGCCGATCAGCCGCCCGGTGCCGAGATCCACCTTGGGCTGGTAGTAGAGCTGCAGCTCCTGATGGTCCAGCGCCGCCTCCAGGCGCTGGACCAGCCGCGACAGGGCGGAGTGATAGCGCCCCTGCTGGGCGTCGAACCACTGCAGGCGACGGCGGCCGTTGAGCTTGGCCTGGTGCAGTGCCTGGTTGGCGTGGCGCAGCAGGGTATCGGCGTCGCTGCCATCCTCGGGAAAGGCGGTGGCACCGAGACTGGCCGAGCAGCGGATCGAGAGATCGCCGATCTGCAGCGGCTCGTTCGTCTCGTGCTGCAGGCGCCGCAGGATGGTCTCGGCGTCCTGAACGCCGTTCAGTGCCTCGATGACGGCCACGAACTCGTCACCCCCGAGGCGCGCCAGGGTGTCGCCCTCCCTCAGGGCGGTCTGCAGGCGCCGGGCCAGCAGCTCCAGCACCTGGTCGCCCACGGCGTGGCCGTGGCGTTCATTGAGCGCCTTGAAATCGTCGAGGTCGATGGTCACGACCACCAGCACCTGGCCGCTGCGGCGGCTCGCGCCGATCGCCTGCTGCAGGCGATCGCCCAGCAGCGTGCGGTTGGGCAGGCCGGTGAGCCGGTCGTGGTAGGCGCTGTATTCCAGCTGACGCTGATGCTCGCTGGCACGATCGGTGATGTCCGAGAAGACGGCAACGTAGTTCTGCAGCTTGCAGTGGTCGTCGCGTATGGCGTTGATGGTCAGCAGCTCCGCGTAGACCTCGCCGTCCTTGCGACGGTTCCAGATCTCTCCCTGCCAGGAGCCGGTGGCGGTCAGCTGCTGCCACAGGTTGCGGTAGAAGTCGCCGTCCTGACGGCCGGACTGCAGGATACGGGGGTTCTGGCCGATGACCTCATCGCGGGAGTAGCCGGTGATCCGCGTGAAGGCGTCGTTGATGTCGAGGATCGTGGCGCTGGGGTCCGTGATGGTGATGCCGTCCTGGGTGTGCTGGAAGACGTTGGCCGCCAGCTGCAGCCGCGCTTGAAGCTGGCGAAGGATCAGGAACGACAGGCCGACCGTGGCCAGCGTCACCAGCAGGGCGAGGGCCAGGTACTGCACCAGCGCCTGGCGAGCGGTGTCCTGCAGGCGCTGCGTCGTGGCGAGGATGTCGGCGGCCAGGCCGTCCTCGACCGCCTTGATGCGCTCGATCTTCTGGGTCTGCCAGGCGAACCACTGCTCCGGTGTGATCGCCAGTGACGCCGATGCGGGCTGGATGAGCAGTTGCTGGCGAATGGCCTCCAGGCGCTGCAGTTCGCGGTGGTTCAACTGCTGGGCGAGTCGCTCGGCATCGCCGGGGCGGGCCAGGCGGTGGAAGAAACCCACATAGGCGTTCTGCTGGGCGGCCAGTTGCACCGTGCGGTGCGTTGCCGCCGCAGACACCGGCCCCTTGGCCAGGGCTGCGGAGAGGGTCGCCCGCTCGAGCCCGGCCAGCTCCTTGGCCATCAGCAGGGTATGGTAGGCGGTGAGGCGGCGGCTGATCTCGCCCTCGTTCGTCAGGTGAGTCAGTCGGCCGACGAGGGCGTTCAACTGCCGATTGATGGCAGTGTAGCCATCGACGGCTTCACGGCCGGTGAGGTCCAGGGCATCGGTGCGGTCACGCAGCGATGCAATCCGCTGTAACAGGGCCGTGGCCGCTTCCAGGTCACGCAGGAAAGCCACATAGCCGCTTTCCTGTCGCGGCATGGATCGGGGCAGGTCGTAGCTATCGAGGGCGGTGGCGGCTGGCGACGGCGCGAGGAAGGCCTGGTTCTCGACGGCATCCAGTCGCGCGAGGAAGCGCGCCATCTGCCGGTCGGTGGTGGTGCGCCCGTCGGTGATCGCGGTGCTGAAGTGCTGACCGCCGCTGTCGAGCAGGCCGGCGGTCATGCCGCGTTCGACCTGCAGGGCATGGACGAGTTCGCCGGCGTCGACGGCCAGGTTCGTCAGCGACTCGAGCCTGGCCATGGTGACGGCCAGCTTCTGGCGCTCGATGGCGCCGGCGGCGGTGAGCCAGATCAAGGCGGCCAGGGGCAGGCCAAGGGCGATGATGAAGCGGGCCTTGAGCGAGAGGCGGCTGGAGCGTTGCAGCATAGGACCTGATTCTTGTTGCTTTTGGCCGAGGGAGGCTGTCCCGGCGGTGGACGACGTCACAGGTACTGATGGCTGTCAGGGGAGGGCCGCTCGTGGGGCGGTCTTGTCATCGCTGCGCCGTGGCCGGTCATGAGTGGACCGAGTGTCGACGACCTAAGCCAATCTGCTGAGCGCAGCTGATACGGCTAGCGTATCCGATACGGGGGTAAAATACCGCTTTTTTCTCGTCGAGGGCCCGAGTGACGCGGGGTGCCTTGCTGGTCGAGTGGCTGCGGGCCGCACCCTGCCGCCAAGGGGTGATGGCTTCCCCGGCGACCATCGCGGACAATCGGCAGGAACGACCCGAACGGGAGGGCCTCACGCCATGGAAGAGGGGAGTGTCACGTGATCCTGAGCGCATTGGAATTCCTGTCGCCGCTCTCTGCCGGCACCACTTTGGCACTGCTGGCGCTTTCGACGCTCACCTCGGCGCTCACCGCGGCGCTGGGGGCCGGCGGCGGGGTGCTGATGATCATGGCGCTGGCTCAGGTGATGCCGGCGGCGGCGGTGATCCCGGTGCATGGCATGGTGCAGCTCGGCTCCAACGTGGGCCGCGTGGCACTTACCTGGCGCCACGTCGACCGCGCCGTGATGGCTGTCTTCGTCCCCGGCGTCGCGCTCGGCGCGCTGCTCGCCGCCTGGCTGCTGGTGCGCCTGCCGGCGGGCGTGCTGGAGCTGTGCATTGCCGCCTTCGTGCTCTACTCCTGCTGGGGCTGGGGACTGCCCAGGCGCGCCCTGGGCGGAGCCGGCACCTTCCTCGCCGGGATGCTGACCACGGTGCTGTCCAACCTGGTCGGGGCCAGTGGCCCGATGGTGGCCGCCTTCATCAAGGAGGGACGCAGCGAGCGGCTGCCGCGGGTGGCCACCTTTTCGGCGTGCATGACGGTGCAGCACCTGCCCAAGGCGATGATCTTCGGCGCGGCGGGGTTCGTGTTCCACGACTGGCTGGCCTTCATCCTCGCCATGATCGCGATGGGCTTCATCGGCACCTGGCTGGGGCTGCGCCTGCTGCATCGCGTCAGCGACCAGCGCTTCGATGCACTCTTCAAGTGGGCGTTGACGCTGCTCGCCTTGCGCCTGATCTGGCTGGGCGGGAGACGCCTCGTCGGGGCGTAAGGCGGCCGGAGGCACTGGGCCGCGGCGGGAGACTTTCATCGCGTCGGCGGGTCTCAAGGGGAGCGCGCCACCGCCGCGCGCCGTGTGCGTCAGGAAGGAGGAGCCCGTCATGCCGCGTCCTGCTTTGCTCCTGGGGGCTCTGGTCCTGTGGCTGCTGGCCGGCTGTGCCGCCATTCAGGATCCGCTCGCGGGAGCGACCGAGCTCCGCCCCGGCCGGCCTTACGAGGTCATGACGCCGGGCATGCACTACTTCACCTTCACCCTCGCCGCCCCGGCGCGCGTGGTGCTGGAAAGCGACGTCTTCCCCGGCGACATGACGGCCGTCGACCCGATTGGCGAGCTGCTCGACAGCGAGGGTCGGACCGTGGTGTTGGACCGGCTCGGCGGCAGCGGCAGCAACTTCCGGATCGAGGAGCGCCTGGCGGCTGGCACCTGGTACCTGCGCGTCCATGACCCCCAGGCGTGCTTCTCGGTGTGGCACTGCGACGACGACCATCGCTATGCGGTGGTGCTGACGCTCGAGGACGACACGGAATAGGAGGCTCAGCCCGAGGGGAGCGCGCGGCGCCGGCCGAGATGCTCCCACGCCTTCTCGTGGAAGAAGTAGGCCACGGTATTCGCGGCCGGCTCGATCAGGGCGACCATGCCGCCGAGCACCCAGCTGCCGGTGAGCAGGAAGGCGACGCCGAAGGCCACGCAGAAGTGCACGAGGGCGAAGGTGAGGGTCTTCTTCACGGCTTGTCTCCCTGAGTGAGAATCATGTTCATCAGCTTAGAGGGCGACCGCCGATAACGTAAACGGATTGTTCGGATCATCCCGATAGTCTGGGGCAATCACAGCGCCTGGCCTGGTCGGCACTGCGGTGAGCGTCAGGTCGACGAAGGGCGCCGGCGCCACCGCGATGGCGCGCTGGAGGAGGGTGGGCAACTTTAGTAGCATGCAGGCCCTTGCGTTCGTGGCCCAGTGGCCAGGCGGCTCAGCCTCGGGTACTAGGCCGCCAGCCATTGGAGTATCGCGAAAAAACTCCCCTTTTCTGGCTGTAGGATGGCAGGTTTGTGGCCATACTGAAGCATGGCCCCACCTGAAAAAAGAAGGGCAGTAGGCTCTGTACGAAAAGTCGGCGAGCGCAGGCCAGACAAGGCAAAAATCGGCGAAAAGATGGAGTTTACGCAGTGTAAATGAGTACTTTGAGCTGATTTTTAACGCCGTATGGGCAAGCGCAGACAGTTTTCGGACGGAGCCTAGGGAATCATCCAGGGAACAGAGGTGCCAGCCATGACCCCCGCTTACCGAGATCGCTTCGGCACGGCCTGTTTTTTCGTGCTGTTGAGCTGCCTGATGCTGCTGACCATGAAACCCGCTCACGCCAATCCCCGCTATGCGGCGATCGTGGTCGATGCCGAGAGTGGCGATGTGTTGAGTGCGGCGAACGCCGACGCCACCCGCTATCCGGCGTCGCTGACCAAGATGATGACGCTTTACCTGCTCTTCGAGGCCCTCGAGGAGGGGCGCCTGACACTGGACCAGCCGCTGTCGGTGTCGTCGCGGGCGGCGGCCATGCCGGCGTCGAAGCTGTGGCTGCGCGCCGGCAGCAGCATCACCGTGCGCAAGGCCATCCAGGCGTTGGTGGTGCGCTCGGCCAACGATGTGGCGGTGGTGGTGGCCGAGGCGCTGGGCGGCAGCGAGTCGCGCTTCGCGACCCTGATGACCCGCAAGGCGCGCGAGCTCGGCATGACCGCCACCGAGTTCCGCAACGCCTCCGGCCTGCCGGATGCCCGCCAGGTGACCTCGGCCCGCGACATGGCGCGCCTCTCGCTGGCCGTGATGAACGACTTTCCCCAGCACTACCACTTTTTCTCGCTGTCCCGCTTCTCCTGGCGGGGCAAGACCATCACGGGGCACAACCGGCTGCTGAGCAACTACCCCGGCGCGGACGGCCTGAAAACCGGCTTCATCCGTGCCTCCGGCTTCAACGTGGCCACCTCGGCGGTGCGCGACGGTCGGCGCCTGGTGTCGGTGGTGATGGGCGGCTTCACGGCGGCCTCGCGCGACAAGCACATGGCCGACCTGCTCGACCGCGGCTTCGTGCGGCTCTCCATGCTGCAGCGGGGCGACTGGATCGCCCGGGCGGACATGTCCGGCGACCGCCTGGCGCTGCCCGAGCCTGCACCCGCCCCCGAGGCGCAGCCGGCCGCGGCCGAGCTCGAGCCTGCCTTCTCCTGGTCGGCGGCGCTGGCGACGACCCGGGCCGAGGCCTCGGCGCTGCTTGCCGAACCCAACGCCGAGATGGGCTCCGCCGACGATCCGATTCGCGAGCTGATCGCCCGCGCCGAGTCGCCCCGGCAGCGCGGCGCCTGGGCGGTGCAGGTGGGGGCCTTCAGCGATGCCGACCAGGCGCGCAGCCTGGCGGCCCGAGCCGCCGACCGGCTGGCGAGCGAGCTGACCGACGTGCGCGTGGCCGTGGCCGAGGCGGAGGGGGCTCGGCCGGTGTTCCGGGCGCGTCTCGTCGACCTGCGGGAGCACGACGCGCGCACCGCCTGTCGCCGCCTGCGCCAGCAGGGCATGGAGTGCCTGGTGGTAGCGCACAACTGATGCCGGCGCCCGGCATGCACCTTGGCGATAGCGACACCGGGTAGATGCCGGCTTGCCGCCCGCCGGCGAAACCGTTAGCGTGGGAATCAATCTGCCCCGCCGACCGCTCCGGTCGGCGGGGTGGTTTTTTGGTCGCGTGTGCGGAAGGCCAAGGGAGGTCGTGATGTCGCCGTCGTTCAAGGGAATCGGGTTCATGTGTGCCGGCGTGCTGTGCCTGGCCATCGGCGATGCCATCGCCAAGTGGCTGGGCGAAGTGCACTCGCCGCTGCAGATCATCTTCTTCCGCACCCTGGTATCGTTGCCGCTGATCGCCCTGCTGGCCCACTTCGGCGGCGGGCTGCGCAAGCTCGCCACGCGGCGGCCCGGCGTGCATCTGATGCGCGGGCTGATCTACACCGGCACCATGGGCTGCTTCGTGCTGGGCCTGACGCTGCTGCCCCTGGCCGAGGCCACCGCCATCGCCTTCGCCGCGCCGCTCTTCGTCACCCTGCTCTCGGTGCCGCTGCTCGGCGAGCGCGTGGACGGCCCGGTGCTCGTTGCCTCGCTGATCGGCTTTGGCGGGGTGCTGGTGGTGGTGCGCCCCGGGGGCGAGAGCTTCCAGGCGGGGGCGCTGGTGATGCTGGGGGCCGCCGTCTTCTACGCGCTGCTGATGGTCACCTCGCGGCGCTACGGCGCCCGTGAGCACCTCTGGGCCATGGTCTTCTACATGAACCTGGTGCCGCTGGTGGTCGCTGCCCTGAGCCTGCCGCTGGTGTGGCAGACGCCCTATCCCGAGCACTGGCCGGCGTTTCTCGCCGCCGGGGTGTTCGGCGTGGGCGCCACGGCCTGCATCACCCTGGCGTTCCGCTTCGCGCCGGCGGCCATCGCCGCGCCCTTCGACTACACGGCGATGCTGTGGGCCGTGCTGCTCGGCTGGTGGTTCTGGGACGAGATGCCCGACCTGTGGGTCTTCGTCGGCAGTGCGGTGATCATCGGCAGCGGCCTGGCCATCGCCTACCACGACCGCCGCACCTCGCTGAAGCGGCGGCCGACGTTGTGAGTGTCACCCCTCCGGACGAAGGGGACGCCAGTGCCCCACCAGGCTGGACAGGGCAAACAGGATGGCGGCCAGGCTGACGATGGTGGGCCCGGTGGGGGTGTCGAGCCAGTAGGCCGCCTGCAGGCCGCCGGTGGTCGAGGCGGCCCCGATCGCGGCGGCGAGCAGCGCCATGGTCTCCGGCGTACGGCTGAAGGGCCGGGCGGTAGCGGCGGGGATGATCAGCAGCGCGGCAATCAGCAGCACCCCCACGACCTTCAGTGCCACGGCGACGACCACCGCCAGGGAGAGCGTCAGCACCAGCTGTTCGCGGCGTGGGTCGACGCCGCTGGCCCGGGCGAGGTCGGTGTCGAGGGTGGCGGTGAGCAGCGCCGACCAGCGCCAGCCCACCAGGGCCAGCACCAGCAGCGCACCGGCGCCGATGAGCACCAGGTCGCCCTTGCCGACGGCGAGGATGTCGCCGAAGAGGTAGGCCATCAGGTCGATGCGCACCCCGGAGAGGAACGATACCGCCACCAGCCCGAAGGCCAGCGCCGAATGCGCCATGACGCCGAGCAGGGTGTCCATGGCGTAGCCGCGGCCGCCGAGCAGCGAAACGAGCGTGGCCATCAGCAGCGCCACCGCCAGCACCCCGGCAAAGATGGATGTGGAGAGCAGCAGCGACAGCGCCACGCCGAGGATGGCGGCGTGCGCGGTGGCATCGCCGAAATAGGCCATGCGCCGCCACACCACGAAGCAGCCCAGCGGCGCGGCGGCCAGGGCCACGCCGATGCCGGCCAGGGCCGCGCGAACCAGGAAGTCGTCGAGCATCAGGAAGTGGTCTCCAGGTGGGCGGCGTCGCTGGCCGGGGGGACAGGCGTGCCGGCAGGGTGGTCGTGTTCATGGCGGCCATGGTCATGACGATAGAAGGCCAGGGCATCGCCGGTGTCGGGGCCGAACAGCGCCCGGTAGGCCGGTGAGGTCACGACCCGCTCGAGCGCGCCCTGGCAGCAGATGCGACCGTTCAGGCACACGACGCGATCCGCGGCGCGCATCACCACGTGCAGCTCGTGACTGACCATCAGCACCGCACAGCCCAGCTCGCGGCGCACGGCCTCGATCTGGCGATAGAAGTCGGCCGTGCCGCGGTGGTCGAGGCCCTGGGTGGCCTCGTCGAGCAGCAGCAGATCGGGCTTCTCCAGCAGCGCCCGGGCGAGCAGGATGCGCTGGAACTGCCCGCCCGACAGGACGGCCATCTGCCGGTCTTCCAGGTCGGGGACACCCGCCCGTGCCAGGGCCTGGTGCACGGCGTGTGCCGGGCGACGGCGCGGCAGGCTCAGGAAGCGGGCGACCGGCATCGGCAGGGTGGCATCGATGGCCAGCCGCTGGGGCACATAGCCGATGGTCAGGCCCGGCTGGCGCGCGAGTCGGCCGTGGGCGGGCCGGACGGCGCCGATGATGGTGCGCAGCAGGGTCGACTTGCCGGAACCATTGGGGCCGATCAGGGTGACGATCTCGCCACGGTCGATGTGCAGGTCGATGCCCTCGAGGACGATCCGCCCTCCGAGGGCGACGTGGAGGTCGTCGATCGACAGCAGGCGCATGGTATCCCTCCAGTGGTGGCGTGCCGACGAGGGGCACGGCTGGGATGCGGGCTTGACATTGTTTGAAATGTTATATCATAACAAAAAAGTGCACAATGGCACCTTACCCTGCTGCAGATTGCCTGGAGAGATCGATGAACAAGCTGTTACGCCCACTCTGGATGCCCGTGCTGCTGGCACCGCTGACGGCTGTCGCCGACGTGCCCGCCGTGGCCGTTGACATCCCCCCGGTCCACTCGCTGGTCGACCGAGTGATGGGCGAGCTGGGCTCGCCCGAGCTGGTGATCCAGCCGGGGGCCTCGCCGCATGGCTACGCCATGCGCCCCTCGGAGGCCGAGGCACTGGCCCGTGCCGATGTCGTCTTCTGGGTCAGCGACGGCCTGACGCCCTGGCTGGCGCGGGCGCGAGAGACGTTGGCCGACGACGCGCTACGCGTGGAGCTGATGGAGACGGCCGGCACGCTGCGGCTCGAGTATCGCCAGGGGGCGACGTTCGACGCCCATGATCATGCGCATGACGAACTCGCGCATGAGGATGATGCTCACGACCACGACCACGACCACGACCACGACCACGACCACGACCACGACCACGACCACGACCACGACCACGACCACGAGGCCAGCGACGATCATGACCATGCCCACGGGCATGTCCATGAGGGTCAGGACCCGCACGGCTGGCTCGATCCGGTGAATGCTCAGGCCTGGCTCGAGGCCATCGCCGCGTCGCTGGCCCGTCTCGACCCCGACAATGCCGACGTCTATCGCCGCAACGCGGCGCAAGGGCAGGCCGAACTGGAAACCCTGGTCGACGAGCTGGACGAGCGGCTCGCGGACGCCCGCGATGCCCGCTTCATCGTCTTCCACGACGCTTACCAGTACTTCGAGAGCCGTTTCGGCGTGCCGGCGGCGGGGGCGATCGCCCTGGGCGACGCCTCGGACCCGAGTCCGGCGCGTATCCGCGAGATCCAGGCGCGCGTCGCCGAGCTGGGCGTCCAGTGCGTGTTCCGCGAGCCGCAGTTCAACCCCGCGTTGGTGGAGAGCGTGTTCGGCGATACCGGGGTCGAGACGTCGATCGTGCTCGACCCGCTGGGCGTCGGCCTGCCGCTCGGTGCCGACCTCTATCCGCAGCTGCTGCGCCAGCTGGCCGATGGCGTGTCGCGCTGCGCCGCGGCCTCCGGCGAGGATAACCCCAACGACCATGGGCATCGCCACGACCACAGCCACGATCACGACCATGCCCATGACGATGAGATTTACGCGGGGTATTTCGACGACAGCCAAGTGAAGGATCGGTCGCTGTCCGACTGGGAAGGCGACTGGCAGTCGGTCTATCCCTATCTTCAGGATGGCACCCTCGATGCGGTGTTTGCCCACAAGGCAGAGAAAAGCGCCGAGAAAACGGCCGATGAGATCAAGCAGTACTACGACACAGGCTATCGAACCGACGTCGATCGCATCGTGATCGAGGGGAATACCGTCTCGTTCCATGAGGACGGCGAAGAACGGTCCGGAGCGTATGTCTATGATGGTTACGAGATCCTGACCTATGAGGCCGGGAACCGGGGGGTGAGGTACATCTTCGAACTCGCGGACGGTGGCCAGGACCTTCCCGAGTTCATCCAGTTCAGTGACCATGGCATCTACCCGACCGATGCCGGCCACTTCCACCTGTACTGGGGAGATGATCGGGAAGCGCTGCTGGAAGAGGTCACGAACTGGCCGACGTATTATCCCTCACACCTGACCGGCGAGGGCATCGTGCGGGAAATGCTGGCGCATTGAATGCCGCGGCCGCCGCCTCGCCCTGAAGCGGCGGCCTAGCTCATCTCGTGAAGAAAGCCCGCGCCGCGGCCTCCGGATCGGGCTGGCCGCAGATCGCCGAGATTACCGCCGGGCCGCGGGCGCCGGCGGCGCGCACCGCCGCGGCGTGCTCGGCCTTGAGCCCGCCGATGGCCACGGCGGGCAGGGGGCTTGCGGCGACCAGCGAGGCGAGTCCCGCGAAGCCGAGCGGTTCGGCGTGGTCGTGCTTGGTGGCGGTGGCGAACACCGGGCCCAGGCCCAGGTAGTCCAGCGGTGTCGGATCGAGGCGAGCGAGCTGGTCGTGGGTCTGCACCGAGCGGCCGAGGATCGCCCGCTCGCCCAGCGCGGCTCGCGCCGCGACCGCATCGCCATCCTCCTGGCCGAGGTGCACCCCGTCGGCGCCGCTCTCCACGGCCACCGCCAGGCGGTCGTTGATGATCAGCGGTACGCCGCTGCCGGCCAGCGCCGCCTTGAGGCGGCGCGCCTGGTCGATCAGCTCGCCGTCGCTGGCGTGCTTGTCGCGCAGTTGCACCAGGGTCACGCCGCCGCGCACCGCGGCGACCACGGTCTCCACCAGGCCGCGTTCGGCGCACAGCCGCGGGTCGGTGACCAGGTAGAGGGAGAGATCGAGAGGCATCGGTGAACTCCAGGTGGCCATCCTACCGCGGCACTATCCCCCTCGGCCGACGCCCTGTAAAGGCCGCAGGCTACCCAAGCCTTTGGCAGCGCTGTGCGCTGCTTCGTCGAGGCGTCGAACCGGCGCTGAAGCGCCTTCCCACAAGGGCTACGCCAGCTTTGTCCCGACTGTGGGAGGCCGGCTCTGCCGGGCGAAGGCGCCGCAGGCGCCCCGGTTTGGCAGCGCTGTGCTCTGAAGCTCTGCGGCAATAGCCCGGGTGAAGGCCGCCCTCAGGGGGCGGCGGTGGCGGCGCCGAGGAAGCGCTCCTGCCAGTAGGCGAGCGCGAGCGGCGTCGTGGTGACTCGCCGGCCGCGCCCGGGGGCGTGGATCATCTCGCCGTGGCCCAGGTAGATGCCGACGTGGCTCGCCTTGTCGCCGCGCCCGATGGCGAAGAAGAGCAGGTCGCCGGGACGCGCCGCTTCGACCCGGGGCAGGGCGGCGAACTGTTGCGCGGCAGTGCGCGGCACGCGGATGCCGGCGCGGGCGTGGGTCAGTTGCACCAGGCCGGAGCAGTCCAGGCCCCGTAGGGTGGTGCCGCCCGCCCGGTAGGGCGTGCCCAGGGCCTGCTTCGCCTCGGCGAGGATCAACGCACGCTCCAGGCTGAGCTCCCCGGCATCGTCGCGGGTGACGGGCCCGCGGCTGGCGCAGCCGGCGAGCACCATGCCGAGGAGCAGGAGCACCAGGGGGACGAGCAGGCCCCGTGAAGGAGCGGCCGCCATCAGCGGAAGGCGATGCGTGTGCCGTAGGCGAGCATCTCGTCCGGGGTGATGGCGTGGCCGGGCACGCCGATCATCTCGTCGCCGCACTGGTCGGCCCAGGTCAGCACGCCGTGGGTCAGGCCGATGCCGCCGAGCAGGTCCTGGATCTCGCCGGTGCCCGTGAAGGTGCGGGTCTTGCCCTGGGCGTCCGAGAGCTCGGAGACGCCATTGGCGTGGTGCAGGCGCACGATGTAGATGCCGTCCTGGGATTCCACCTCCACGATGGGCGAAAAGCCGTGGTGCAGCGCATGGGAGAGCTGCTTGAGGGTGATGTGGTCGCCGAACTGGTTGTCGATCGCGGTCATGGCAACGCGCCTCGTGTGGATGACGTCGGGGTCCTCTCCAATGTAGGCCCAGAAGGGGCGCGTTGCCCAGTATCGCCGCGGCTCGCTCAGGTCAAGGAGTGCTCAGGCGAAGGCGTAGACGTCCATGGCCAGCACGCCGTGCTCGACGCTGTGGTGGCGCCGCTCCGCCTGGCCGCCGGCGCCCATGGCCACCAGCAGTGGCTGGAAGTGCTCCGGCGTGGGGTGGTTGCGCTTGGCCTGGGGCGCGCCTTCCCAGTCGAGCAGCGCGGCGCGCTCGTCCGCGACGAGGCGCGCGTGCACCCAGTCGGTGAACTCGCCGACCCAGGCGGGCGTGGCGGCGCCCTGGGCCTGCAGCGCCATCAGGTTGTGGGTGAGGCTGCCCGAGCCGATCACCAGCACGTTCTCTCTACGCAGCCCGGCGAGCTTCTCGCCCAGCGCCACCAGCTCGGCGTTCGGCCACTCCGTGGGCAGCGACAGCGACACCACCGGCACGTCGGCCTCGGGGAACAGCAGCGAGAGCGGCACCCAGGCGCCGTGGTCGAGGCCGCGCTCGGCGGGCACGGCATTGAGTTCGCGGGCCAGGCGCCTGGCCAGCTCGGGATCGCCCGGCGCGGGATACTGGCAGTCGTAGAGCGCGGCGGGGAAGCCTCGGAAGTCGTGGATGGTCTCGGGGCGTGCGCTGGTGCTCACCGTCAGTCGGCGGGTCGTCCAGTGCGCCGAGACCACCACCACGGCATCGGGCCGCAGCGTCCGACCGAGCCCGCGCAGGAAAGCGTGGGCCGGCGTCTCGGTCAGGGCCAGCATAGGCGAGCCGTGGGAGATGAAGAGGCTGGGCAGCATGGCGGATCTCCTGGGAACGGGGCGCGCCCGCCCGGGGATGGGCAGGCGCGACGAGAGTGCGGGCGATCGTCAGGCGAAGCGGCGGCTCAGGGTCAGCGTACCGCTCCCCAGCCCGGCCTGCACCAGCAGGGCGAGGGCCCAGAACACCGGGAATTCCCAGCCGCCGCCTTCGTTGGAGAAGACCCAGCCGTTGCCGAGGTGGACCCAGGCGGCGCCGAGCAGCACCGGGATCAGCGCCAGGCTCACCCAGCGGGTGTAGACGCCGAGGAGCAGCGCCAGGCCACCGCCAATCTCGGCGAGGATGGTCAGGTAGGCGAGCACGCCGGGCAGGCCCAGCGACTCGAAGTAGCCGACGGTGCCGGGCACGGTGAAGACGAACACCTTGAGCAGGCCGTGGGCCAGGGTCATGACACCGAGGGCGAGGCGCAGCAGGGCGATGGCATGGGGTTGCAGATTGTCGCTCTGGGGCAGGTGAGTGGCTTGAGTGGTCATGGTCGTGATCTCCGTCAGGGGTGTTGTGGCGTGTTGTGTGGTGTTGATGATTGCCACTCTACTCGTGACGGATGTCGAGATAATCTTGCCGATGTGCAAATGACTGTTGCGTTTGTCGCGACAATTACAAGTCCCGCTCCCAGCGCGGGGGATCGCCCCAGGCCGTGGCCAGGAAATCGAGCAGGCCCGCCACCTTGGCCGGCAGGTGGCGGCGCGCCGGGTAGAGCCCGTGAACGGGCAGGGTGACCGGCGCCGCGTCGGTGAGGATCGGCACCAGGCGCCCGGCGCGCAGGCTCTCGGTGACCAGGAAGCTCGGCTGGTGGGCGATGCCCAGGCCGGCCTCGGCGGCCTGGACGATGACGTCGCCGTTGTTGCTCTCCAGGGGGCCCTGCACGCGGAGGCGTTGCCCGCCGAGCTGCCAGTCGTCGCCGCTGCCGCCCGTGCGATAGCGCAGGCAGCGGTGCGCGCCGAGCTCGGCGAGCGTGCGCGGCTCGCCGTGGCGGGCCAGGTAGTCCGGCGAGGCGCACAGCAGCAGGCGGCAGCGCGTCAGCCGGCGGGCCACCAGGCTGGAGTCGGGCAGGCTGCCGATGCGGATGGCCAGGTCGTAGCCCTCCTCGAGGAGGTCGACGCGGCGGTCGTTGAGGTCGAGGCGCACCTCGAGCGCTGGGTGCGCGGCCATGAAGCGGGCGATTTCGGGGGCCAGGTGGCGGGTGCCGAAGGACATGGGACCGTTGACGCGCAGCCGGCCGCGCATCTCGGCGACGGCCGTGCCGACCTCGGCCTCGGCCTCCTCGAGCGCCTGCAGGATCTCCTGCGCCCGGATCAGGTAGCGCTCGCCGGCCTCGGTCAGGTGCAGCCGGCGCGTGGTGCGCTGGAGCAGCCGCACGCCGAGGTGCGCCTCGAGCGCCATGACCTGGCGGGACACCCGGGTGCGCGACAGCCCCAGGGCCTCCGCCGCGCGGGTGTAGCTGCCCCGTTCGGCCACGCGCACGAAGGCGGTGATGGAATCCAGCAGGTGCATGGCGGTTTCCGTACAGGGTTCAGGGGCCTTATACCATGCCCGCGCGTGCCGCCGCCGGCTACTCCGCGCACACCGGCGCGCGCATCTCGCCGCGCAGCGGGCGGGACAGGGCGTCGCGCAGCGCCTGGCCGCGCTGCGCGCGGGCCAGCAGCACCTCCAGCTTGGCGATTGCCGCCTCGGGGGTGATGTCCTGGCCGGCGATGACGCCGACGTCGCCGAGTCGCCCGCCGCTGGCGTAGGTGCCCTGCTGCACCGTGCCCTGGCCGCACTGGGTCACGTTGACGATGGCCAGGCCGCGTTCGGTGGCCTGGCGCAGGCAGGCGAGCAACTGGCCGTCGAGGCCGGGCGGGTTGCCGACACCGTAGGTCAACAGCACCAGGCCCTGCAGCTGCGGGTCGTCGAGCTGCCGGGCTACCTGGCGCGGCGCCAGCCCGGGGTGGCAGTGCAGCACGCCGACGCGCCCCGCCGCGAAGGCGGCCGGGGTCAGGTCGGGGACGCCGACCGGCAGCGCCGGGAGGTCGGCGAGGCGCAGCGCGATGCCCGCCTCGCCGAGCCAGGGGGCATTGGGCGAGTCGAAGGCGTCCAGGCCCTGGGTGCGGCACTTGCGTGCGCGGTTGCCGCGCAGCAGGCGGTCGTGGAAGGCGACGCACACCTCGCGGGGGGCGTGCGGATGCCCGGCCGCCTGCAGGGCCAGCAGGACGTTGTTCAGGGCGTCGCTGCGCGGCTCGCCCAGCGGGATCTGGGCGCCGGTGAGCACCACCGGCTTGTCCAGTGCGCCGAGCAGGAAGGAGAGCGCCGCGGCGGTGTAGGCCAGGGTGTCGGTGCCGTGCAGGATCACGAAGCCGTCGTAGCTCGCCCACGCCTCGGCCAGGACGGCGATCAGCCGATTCCAGGTCGCGGGGGTGAGGTCGGCGCTGTCGATCAGCGGGTGCAGGGTCAGCAGGTCGTGGTCGGGCAGGCGGCCGGCCGGCTGGGCCGCCAGCGCCGCCTCCAGTTGCTCGGCGAAGCGCGGCGAGGGCACGTAGCCCGCCGGCGAGGGCCGCATGCCCAGGGTGCCGCCGGTGTAGAGGATCAGCAGGCGTGCCATGCTCACGCCTCCGCCGCGGGGGCCAGCATGGCCTGCGGGCGCAACAGCGCATCGACCCGCTCGGGGTCGAGCAGCCCCTCGGCGATCACCAGCTCGCGGATCGTGGCGCCGCTGTGCAGGGCCTGCCGGGCGAGGCGCGTGGCGTTGGCGTAGCCGATGTGCGGGACCAGCGCGGTGACCACGCCGATGCTGCGCTCGACGTGCCGGGCGCAGGTCTCGCGGTTGGCCTCGATGCCGACGATGCAGCGGGTGCGCAGCATGTGGCAGGCCTCGCCCAGCATGCGCATGGCGTTGAGCAGGTTGTAGACGATCATCGGTTCCATGGCGTTGAGCTGCAGCTGTCCCGCCTCGGCGGCCAGGGTCACCGCCAGGTCGCCGGCGATCACCTGGTAGGCGGTCTGGTTCACCGCCTCGGGGATCACCGGGTTGACCTTGCCGGGCATGATCGAGGAGCCGGGCTGCACGGGCGGCAGGGTGATTTCGCCGAGCCCGGTGCGCGGCCCGCTGGAGAGCAGGCGCAGGTCGTTGCACAGCTTGCCCAGCTTGATGGCGAAGCGCTTGAGCATCCCCGACAGGAAGACGAAGGCGCCCATGTCCGAGGTGGCCTCGATCAGGTGCGACGCCGGCACCAGCGGCCGGCCGGAGAGCCGCGCCAGGTGCTCGACGGCCAGCGCCTGGTAGCGCGCCGGTGCGTTGAGGCCGGTGCCGATGGCGGTGCCGCCGAGATTGACCTCGCAGAGCAGCCGCTGGGCCTCCCGCAGGCGGTCGATGTCCTCGCCGAGGTTCACCGCGAAGGCCTCGAACTCCTGCCCCAGGGTCATGGGCACCGCATCCTGCAGCTGGGTGCGCCCCATCTTGACCACGTCGGCGAAGGCCGTCGCCCTCTCCCGCAGGGCCTCGCCCAGTTCGCCGATGGCCGCGATCAGCGGCTCGGCGGCGAACTGCAGGCTCAGGCAGGCGGCGGTGGGATAGGCGTCGTTGGTCGACTGGGAGCGGTTGACGTCGTCGTTGGGGTGCAGGTGCCGATAGGCGCCCTTGGGGTGGCCCAGCTTGGCCAGCGCCAGGTTGGCGATCACCTCGTTGGCGTTCATGTTGGTGGAGGTGCCCGCGCCACCCTGGATCAGGTCGACCACGAACTGGTCGTGCAGCGCGCCGGCCTGGATGTCGGCGCAGGCGGCCTGGATCGCTTCGGCCTTGTGGGGCTCGAGCACGCCGAGCTCGTGGTTGGCGCGGGCCGCGGCCGACTTGACCAGGGCCAGTGCCTGCACCAGTTCGGGGAAGTGGCTGATCGGGATGCCGGTGATGCGGAAGTTCTCCAGCGCGCGCTGGGTCTGGATGCCGTACCAGGCGTCAGCCGGCAGGGCGCGCTCGCCCAGCAGGTCATGTTCGATGCGTGTGGTCATGGCGTAAACGCTCTTGCGTCAGACGAGAGCGCCGGCCCCGCCGAGGGCGGGGCCGGCGCGGTGGTGGGACGGGCGATGGCTCACTCCGCGGCTGGGGCGCGCTGGCCGCTGGCGCCGCCGGCCGGCAGGCGCTCCCGGTCCTCCGGCTCGAGGTCCCAGGCCTGCGGGTAGAGGTTGAGGTCGGGGTGCTGGCCGGCGTCGAAGACCGGCTGGGCCACGCCCTGGCGGCGCTGGTCGTCGTAGTCCTTGAGGATGCGCAGGCCCTTCTTGAACAGCAGGATCAGCGCGGCCAGGTTGGTCACCGCCAGCAGGCCCATGGTCACGTCGGCGAAGCCGAACACCGTGCCCAGGTCGGTGGTGGCGCCCCAGCACACCAGCAGCACGATCGCCACGCGAAAGGCGTTGAACAGGTTCTGGTTGTCGCGACTGAAGAAGTTCAGGCTGTTCTCGCCCAGGTAGTAGTTGTAGAGGATGGTGCTGAAGGCGAACAGCAGCAGCGCCACGCTGACGAAGGAGCGGCCCCACTCGCCGACGTGGTCGGCCAGCGCCGCCTGGGTCAGGGCGATGCCCTCGACGTTGCCGCCGGCACCCGGGTCATAGGCGCCGCTGAGCAGGATCAGGAAGGCGGTGGAGGAGCAGATGATCAGGGTGTCGATGAACACCGAGAAGGCCTGCACGATGCCCTGGTTGGCCGGGTGCGGCACATAGGCCACGGCGGCCACGTTCGGGGCGCTGCCGAGGCCAGCCTCGTTGGAGAACAGGCCGCGCTTGAGGCCCATCATGAGGGCCGCGCCGATACCGCCGCCGATGGCCGGCTCGAGGCCGAAGGCGCTCTTGACGATCAGGGTCACCACCGCGGGCACGCTGCCCAGGTTCATGGCGACGACGATCAGCGCGATCAGCAGGTAGCCCACGGCCATGAACGGCACCAACACCTCGGAGATGCGGGCGATCCGCTTGATGCCGCCGAAGATGATCAGGCCGACCAGCATGGCCAGGGCGATGCCGCTGTAGAGGACCGGCACGCCGAAGGCGTCGTTGAAGGAGGTCGACACGGCGTAGGACTGCAGGGCGGTGAAGGCGAAACCGAAGGTCAGCAGCAGCAGCGCGGAATAGAAGCCCGCCAGCCAGCGCCAGTTGCGGCCCAGGCCCTTGACGATGTAGTAGGCCGGGCCGCCGCGATAGGTGCCGTCGCTCTGTGGCTGCTTGAAGGTCTGCGCCAGGGTGCATTCCAGGAAGCTCGTGGCCATGCCCATCAGGCCGACCAGCCACATCCAGAACACCGCCCCCGGGCCGCCCAGGGTGATGGCCACGGCGACGCCGGCGATGTTGCCGCCGCCCACGCGGCCGGCCACCGACAGCACCAGCGCCTGGAAGCTGCTGAGGTGGCCGTGCTTGTCATGGCGGAAGGCCTGGCGCGATCCCAGGATCTGGAACATGCGGCCGAAGTAGCGGAACTGGACGAAGCGCGAGGCGACGGTGAAGCCGATGCCCACGGCGACCAGCAGCACGAGAAGGAGTTTGCCCCAGAGGAGCTCGTTGAGCAGATCAAGCATGATGGGTCTCCGCTATTGTAGTAGTGGTAGCGCTCCCCGATTGAAGCAGCTGACCCGGCTGCGGAAACTTGGCGCAACGGTGCACAGCGGTGCACACTTGGTGCCTCCAAGTGCACCAGACTGCACCACCTCGCCCGGTGCAGTGACCAGGAGCCAGCGGCATGCAAGACGACTTCGTGGCCAACCTGCGCCTGCTGTGCGGGTACTACCCCTCCATCGCCGAGGTGTGCCGACGCCTGCAGATCAACCGCGCCCAGTTCAACCGCTACCTCAGCGGTCGCTACCGCCCGCGCCACCGGGTCATGCAGCGCATCTGCGCGCTGTTCGGCGTCGAGGCGCACGAGCTCGATCTGCCCCATGCGGAGTTCCGCACCCTGGTCCAGGCCGGCCGCGATGCCCGCGCGGCGGCGTCCGGGCTGCCCGCGGCGTGGCCGGGCGAGCTGCTGGCCCGAGGGCAGGAGGGCATGGCGCGCTACCTCGGGTGCTACTTCGAGTACTACCGCTCGATGTCCCAGCCCGGACGCCTGATCCGCACCCTGGTCTGCCTGGAGGCCCGCGACGAGGGCGTGGTCTACCAGCGCACCGAGCGCATGCGGGTGCGCCCCGGCGCGCGCACCTGCCACAACCGCTATCACGGCCTCGCCTTGCGCCTGGCGGACCGCCTCTTCCTGGTCGATCACGAGACGCTCAACGGCAACGAGGTGACCCAGACCATCCTGTTCCCCAGCTTCCAGAGCCAGGTGCACCGTCTGACGGGGCTGAAGCTCGGGGTTGCCGACAACAGCGAACGCATGCCCTGCTGCGTCCGCGTCGTCTACGAACGCCTCGACGAACAGGTGAGTATGCGGCGCGCCCTGTCGCAGTGCGGCCTGCTGGCCGAGGACGATCCCGCGATCGACCCCGAGCTCCGCGATCGCCTGCGCAACGACATCGCCCCGGGCGAGCGGCACTTCCGCGCGCGGCACTGAGCCGGCGCGTCCGCCTCAGTAGCCGGTCATCTCCAGGTACCCACGGCCGCGCGCCTCGCCGCTGTCGCGATCACGGACCGTGACTTCCCCCTCCCAATACGGCACCGAGGTGGGCATCCAGCGCTCGGCGTGGGGCGCCGCGACGATCAGGTCGAGATCGTGTGCCGGCACCTCGATACGCCAGCGGGTGGGCAGCTCGCGCCCGGCGACGGTCGCGGTGGCCAGCGCCGTCAGGGCGAGGTCGTCGGGGGCGAGCGGCGTGGGCGTACCGTCGGGGGCGATCCAGGTGCCGGCGCGGTAGTCGCTCTCCCCGTCGTCGCCGCCGCGCAGCCGGAAGGCCATCAGCTTGTGGCCGCTCGCCAGGTGCAGCGAGAACCAGTCCCAGCCCTGCTGGCGCGCGTCGAGCAGCTGGCTGCTCCACTCGCGGTCGAGCCAGGCCCGGCCGTGCACCGCGCGGGTCTCGCCGTCGAGCGTCACCTCGCCGTCGACGCGCCAGAACGGCTGGCTGTAGTACATGGAACCAGAGGACATCGAGCCCTGGCCGTCGGCGGCCTTCTGGCTGAAGCCGTCGTCGCCGTGGCGCACCAGCGGCCCCTCGGCGGTCAGATCGAGCCGGTAGCCGAAGCGCGCCTCGCCTTCGCCTGCGAAGGCGGTGAGGGTCAGCCGTTCGAAGGTATCGGCGTCGGGATCGTCGACCCGGCTGGCCAGCTTCCAGTCGTCGAGCCAGGCGCGAAACGGAGCGGCCCGGGCCCCCGCTTGCCCCTCCTCGCGCGACGAGTGGCCGCGCGCAAAGCGCTCCGCCACCCGGTGAGTCTCGCCCTGCGATACCGCCAGGTGCGCCATCCACAGCTGGTCGGCGACCCAGGGGCCAGGGATGGAGCGATCGTTGGGCGGTACCTCCCTCGGTGGAGACAGCGCCTGGCGGAATAGCGTCCACTGCACGCCCAGCGGCTTGCCCGCTTCGTTCGCCAGGTTGGCGGTGAGGTACCACCACTCGATGCGATAGTCGGGGTGGGGGCCGTGGTCGGCGGGGAAGCGCAGCGGCGTGCCGGGATGCGCCCGGGCGAAGTCGCCGGCGGCCTCGCCCAGACCAGCGAAGCCGGTGCCGCCGGGCGCCTCGCGCGATTCGTCACAGCCCGCCAGCAGCAGCGTGGCCAGCAGGAGGGCCAGTCGCATGAGCGCGGCGGTCAGTAGCCGAAGGGTCATGGGCGTTCCCCCTCGGCGAGCAGGGCGCGGGGGGGCGTGCGCCACAGGCGCAGCGCCGGCAGGGCGGCGGCGACGAGTGCCACGCCCACGGCGGTGGCGAGCGTCAGCGCCATCTCGCCGGGAAAGAGGTGCAGCGGCAGCCGCCAGCCGAAGGCGGCGACGTTGATCACCGCGACCAGGCCCAGCGCCAGCAGGCTGCCGAGCGGCAGCGCGAGCAGGCCGGTGGCCAGCGCCGCCCCGCCCAGTTGGACGAGCTGCACCCGGGCGAGCCGGGCGCGCGGCACGCCCAGCGCCCACAGCGGCGCCAACTGGGCGCGGCGCTCCCGCGCCTGGGCGAGCAGGCTCGCCAGCAGCGCCAGGGCCGCCACGGCGAGCGTCAGGGCGCTCAACGCGCGGGTGATGGTGAAGGTGCGCTCGAAGATCGTCACCGAGACACGCTTCACCTCGCGCTGATCCACCAGGCTGTCGCGGCCCAGCGCGAAGCGTTCGCGCAGCGCCCGGCCCAGCGCCTCGGCGTCAGCGCCGTCGGCGAGCACGATGCCGATGGAGCTCGGCGCGCCGGCGAAGCGGCGGGCGAGCTGCGGCGTGGCGAGCAGCACCTCGCCGCGGGTATTGCCGTAGTCGGGGTAGACCGCCGCCACGGCGAGCGTCTCGCGGCGCCCGCCGGCGTCGAGGGTGAGGCGGTCGCCCGGGGCGAGCCCCTCGGCGATCGCCAGCTGCTCGTTGACGAAGGCCGCGCCCGCGCCGAAGGCCCGCCAGGCGGCGTCGCGGCCGCCCTGGGTATCGAGCAGCGGCCAGTGGGGCACCAGCGCCGCGCCGGGGGTGATGCCGTAGAGGCTGACCGGCCGGCTGAGCGGGCGCACGGTGCCGCTTCGTTCGGCCTTGCGCAGGGTCGCCTCGGCGTGGCGGGTGGGCAGCGTCTCGGCCACCTCGGGGCGTTCGTCGAGCCACGCCTCGATCGTCGCGAAGTGCTCCGGCGGCGGGCGCAGGTAGTATTCGGCGACCAGGCGCTGGTCCAGCCAGTCGAGGAAGGTGAGGCGAAAGCCGCCCACCATGCTGCCGATGCCCAGGTTGGCGGCCAGCGCGATGAGCAGCGCCATCATGGCCAGCGACAGCCGCGGCAGCTGCAGCTGCAGGTCGGCCAGCGCCCACTGCGCCAGCGGCCGGCGGCGCACGAGCGGTGCCAGCCCGGCCAGCGCCAGCGCCAGCAGCGGCGGCAGCCACAGGGCGCTGGCGAGCAGCAGCGCCGCGATCAGGGCGAAGCCGGCGATGAGCCCCTCGCCGGGCGGCCGGCCGGCCAGCCAGGCCCACAGCACCAGGCCCGCGGCCGCCACCAGCGCCCCGGCCAGCACCAGGCCGCGCAGCTGGCGAAGGAAGCCCGCGCGCCACGCCTGGGCCTGGCCGAGGCCCAGCACGCTGAGCCGTGCCGCGCGCCACAGCACGCCGCTGCCGGCCAGGAAAAGCCCGCCGAGGGTCACGCCCAGCCCGCCCAGCCAGTAGTGCCAGGGCAGCTGCAGGCGGGTGCCGACGGCGGTGCCGTAGAGGCTCTCCAGGGTGGCGGCGACGTCGGGCAGCAGCGCCTGGGCCAGCCCCACGCCGCTGACGATGCCGGCGAGCGCCCCGAGCGCCCCGAGCAGCACCAGCTCGAGTGCCAACAGGCCCACCAGCGCTCGGGCGGAGACGCCCAGTGCACGCAGGGTGCGCAGCAGGCCGAGGCGTTGCTCCAGCGCCAGGCCGAGCGCCGCCTGGACGATGAACAGCCCCACCACCAGCGCCAGCAGCGCCATGGCGGTGAGGTTGAGGTGGAAGCTCTCGGTGAGCTGGCCCGGTTCGAGCAGGGTGTCGGCGCGGGTCAGCACGAAGCCGGGGGGCGCGGCCTCGAGCGCCCCCGGGACGGTGACCAGGCGGCTGAGCCTCTCGTCACTGTCGAGCAGCGCCGCCGCCGCAGCGATGTCCGTCACCAGGGTGTCCGGCGGCAGGCGCGGTGCCAGGGCGAGCGGCGGCAGGCGGCGACCGTCGGCCAGCCGTGGCTCGGCGCCCGCTGCCGCGCCGGGTGCCATGCCCAGGGCGGCAAGGCTGTCCGGGGCGAGGCGCGTCCGCCAGGGCGGGGTGAGAAAGGCCGTGAGCCCGCCCTGGCTCGACGACGAAGCGGCGCCGGCGGTGGCGAAGGCGCTGTCGGCGGGCAGGGTGAGCGGGTCGATGCCGATCAGCGTCAGGCGCTCGCCGCTGGGCGTTTCCACCTCGCCCTCCAGCAGCGGCGAGACGGGCAGTCCTGCGCGGCGCAGGGCCAGGAAGTCGTCGCGGGTCGGCGGCGCGCCGTCGCGGCGCTCCAGGCGATCCAGGCCGGTGGCGAAGAGCGCCTCGGCACGGGCATAGCTGTCGCGGGCCGAGGCGTTGATCGCCTGCACGCCGCTCCACAGGGCGCTGGCCACCCACAGGCCGAGCAGCAGCAGGGCGAGCTGGCCGGGGTGGCGGCGGTAGTGGGAGAGCAGGGCGGCAAGCGCGGTGAGCATGGGGCTGATGGCGATAGCGCGGGATGATGGCGGATCGTCTCACACTAATGCCCCGACGGGGAGGCGGGCCAGGCTCGGTGGTCTCCCCGACTAGTCGAGATGCAGCCACCTGGCCAGTCGCGAATGGCGATGACGGTGCAGGTACCAGGGCAGCAGGGCCATGATGGCGAGGAGCGTGGCGGCCGCCGTGGTGCTGAGCAGGGGGTGGAGCGCGAAGGTGTGGCCGAGACTGGCGAAGACCACGGTCATCGGCAGCATGCCGATGACCGTGGCCAGGGCGAAACGCCATGCTTGGATGGCGGTCACGCCGGCGGCATAACTGATCAGGGCGAAGGAAAAGATGGGTATCAGGCGGGTGAGCAGCACCGTGATGAAGAGCAAGCGCTGCGAGCCTTGTGCTCCGAACAGCGGATTGTTCCGAAAGCGCTCGCGCAACGGGTCACGCCCCAGCAGCCGGGCGAGGAAGAAGGCGATCAGTGCCCCGCTCAGGGCGCCGGTCACCGACAGCATGGCCCCGGGAACGATACCGAAGGCCATCCCCGCGGCGGCGGTGATCGGCAGCGTGGGAAGGGGGCCGACCACCACCGTCAGCACCATGAGGGCCAGCAGCAGCAGCGGCCCCAGGGCGCCGTGGCCGTTCAACCACAGGGAAAGGGCATCGGGCGACAGGGAGTCGGGCATGCCCAACTGCCTCAGCACCAGCCACACCAGGGCCATGCTGATCGCCGCGGCGACGATCAGGCCGAGACGAAACCGCCAGTCACGCCGGGTCATGTCGCGCCCACGATGGCGGTGACATCCAGCCGGCCATGGCTCAGGCGCAGGCAGCGGTCGAGCGGTGCGGCGACGTGCGGGCTGTGGGTGACCACCAGCAGGGCGCAACCGGTCTCGTCCACCAGCTCGCGCAGCAGCGAGAGCACCGCGTCGGCAGTGTTCTCGTCGAGGTTGCCGGTGGGCTCGTCGGCGAGCAGCAGCGCCGGGCGCGGGGCCAGGGCGCGGCCTATGGCCAGGCGCTGCTGCTGGCCGCCGGAGAGCTGCTCGGGGTAGCGCCGCTCCAACCCGGCGAGCCCCAGCCGCTCGAGCAGGTGCGCCGACCACTCGGCGCGCTCGCGCCCGGCCAGGCGCGCCTGCAGGCGCAGGTTGTCGGCCACGTTGAGGCTTGGCACCAGGTGGAACTGCTGGAACACCAGCCCCAGGACGTCGCGGCGCAGCCGCGCCCGGGCGGGCTCGTCGAGCGAGGAGATCGCCCGCCCGTCGAGCAGCACCTCGCCGCGGTCCGGCAGGTCGAGCCCGGCGGCCAGGTGCAGCAGCGTCGACTTGCCGCTGCCCGACTCGCCCATCAGCGCCAGGCTCTCGCCGCGGCCGAGGGAGAGCTCGATGCCGGCCAGCACCGCGAGGGGGCCCTGGGGGGTGGCGTAGGCCTTGTGTACCTGGCGAAATTCGAGCATGGCGGGCTTCCTGGCGACCGGGCCCCTGATGGTCCCACAGTGTCGCAGTACCTTATGAGACTTACCGGGGTGTCCGCTCCAATCCAATTAGATCAGCTCACTCTCGGTCAGAAGCCTGCTTCTCTCTGGTGACGGATCGCCAGTACCACCACGGTGTTTCCATCGAGACGATACCGTGCGAGGTAACCGCTATCACCAAAATCAATTAGCCAATCCCGGTATTCCTCAGGTAGATCATCAATTGGGCGGCCGATATGGGGGAATTTTTCAAGCTCCTGGAGGCCCTGGATGATCGCCTGAGCGGCTCTCTCGGCTGCTGCTGGATTCTTCGGCCGTAGGAACTCACGCAGTCGCTCCAGATCCTTGACTGCGGCCGGGGCAAAGATCACTTGTGGCATGTTGGGGGCGACACCTCATCATCCTTCCCCCAACTGGCCAGCCACTGCTCCACTTCGCCAGCGGTAGCGTGCAAGCCAGTCGCTTGGTAATCCTCCCAAGCTTTGAGCGTGTCCTGCCTGAACGCCTCACGTCTTTCCTCTCGCTCGACATACTGCTCAATGGCCTCACGCATGAGCCAGTGTGCCGAGCGCTGGCGGGCATCGGCCAGATGCTGCACCCGCCCTTTCAGATCGTCGTCGAGTTTGATGGATGTGGGTTTTGCCATGCCGACCTCCGTAGCAACAGGTAATACCTGAAACTACTGTAGGTCGTCTCGGCTGATCTGTCGATGGCCAGCCACAAGAATTTCGTCATGGCGGCTGAAACGGTTGACTATAGCGTAGATGATTGAATTATAACCAGTTTTCAGCCGCTTTTTTCATGCCCGGCGCAATATCCAGGCTAGTGGATGACGCAGAGCCCCAACGCTCAGTGGCTATGCCCATCACCATGATCGCCGTGGTCGTGACCGT
Organism: Billgrantia azerbaijanica; assembly: GCA_004551485.1. GTDB lineage: Bacteria > Pseudomonadota > Gammaproteobacteria > Pseudomonadales > Halomonadaceae > Halomonas > Halomonas azerbaijanica. Next base: position 365,846 of record SBLD01000003.1, read on the forward strand.
GCTCGTCCTGGCCGTCGCCGTCATGGCCCGGCTCGGCCAGGGCGTCATGCAGGGTGCGCGCGTTGTGACGCATCATGCCGAGGTAGGTGCTCGCTTCGCCCTCGGCGGCCAGGGCGTCGGCGTAGAGGGTGCCGGCGATGGGCAGGCCGGTCTCCTCGGCGAGCTGCTCGATGATCGCCGGGCTGGTCATGTTCTCGTGGAACAGCGCGCGGACGTCCTGGTCGCGGATCACGTCGATCAGCCGCGCCATGTCGGCGGCGCTGGGCTCGGCCTCGCTGGAGAGCCCCACCGGCGAGAGGAAGCGCAGGCCGTAGGCGGAGGCGAAGTAGCCGAAGGAGTCGTGGCCGGTGATCACGCTGGTACTGGCGGGAATCTCACCGAGCCACTCGCGGATCTCGGCGTCGGCGGCCTCGAGTGCCTCGAGATAGCGGGCGGCGTTGTCGCGGTAGATGGCGGCGTTCTCCGGGTCGGCCTCGATCAGGCCGTCGCGGATATTGGCCACGTAGGCCGCGCCGCGGCTCAGGTCCTGCCAGCCGTGCGGGTCCTGGTCGCCATGGTCGTGGTCATCATGATCCTCGTGGGCGACGTGCTCCCGGTCGCCGTGACCGTGGTCGTCATGGTCCTCGTGGGTGGCGTGCTCCTGGTCGCCGTGACCATGGTCATCCCCCTCGTGCGCCGGGTCGTGGCCGGCAAGGTCCAGCGGCTCGATGCCCTCGCTGGCGGTGACCCGGGGGCCGGCGTAGTCGCTGGCGTCGATCAGCCGCTCCATCCAGCCCTCGAAGCGCAGGCCGTTGAACACCACCAGGTCGGCCTCGGCCAGGGCGCGGGCGTCGCTGGGGCTCGGCGAGTAGACGTGGGTGTCGCTGTCGGGGCCGACCAGCGCCGTCACCGCGACCCGCTCGCCGCCGACCTGCTCGACCATGTCGGCGAGGATGCTGAAGCTGGCGAGGACCTGGAGGCGCTCCTCGGCCTGGGCGGCCGGCAGGGCGAGCAAGGTCGAGGCGCCGAGCGCGAGGGCGGCGAGCGAGGGGATGCGCATGCAAGGACTCCTTCGGGATTGTGCTTCGAGAGCGTGCTTCGAGAGCGTGTCGTCAGTGGGGTTCCGGGGCGCCCAGCGGTGCCGCCCGGCGGCGCAGGCGGGCCATCAGGCTGTGGTGGCGGCCGACCAGGGCGGAGAGCAGGTAGCCGACGCCGGCGATCAGGATGATGGCTGGCCCCGAGGGAATGCTCAGGTGATAGGAGAGCAGCAGGCCGCCGAAGCTCGCCGCCAGGGCCAGGCCGATGGCGATGGCGATCAGCCCCTCCAGGCGCTTGCTCCAGAAGCGCGCCGCGGTGGCCGGCAGCATCATCAGGCCCACCGCCATCAGGGTACCCAGCGTCTGGAAGCCGGCGGTCAGGTTGAGCACCACCAGGCCGAGGAAGAGGCCGTGGACCAGGCCGCCGTGCAGGCCCTGGCCGCGCAGGAAGAGCGGGTCGAGGCACTCCACCACCAAGGCGCGGAAGATCACCGCCAGCGTCACCACGATGACGCTGCTGATGGCGGCGATCAGCAGCAGCGCCGTGGTGTTCACCGCCAGCACCGAGCCGAACAGGACGTGGGTGAGATCGACGCTGCTGCCGCCCAGCGAGACGAGCATCACGCCGCCGGCCAGCGAGATCAGGAAGAAACTGGCCATGGCGGAGTCCTCGCGGTGGCCGGTCATCTGCGAGACGCTGCCGGCGAGCACCGCCACCAGCAGCCCCGAGAGCACGCCGCCGAGGCTCATCGCCGGCAGCGAGAAGCCGGCGAGCAGGAAGCCCAGCGCCACGCCGGGGAGGATGGCGTGGGCCATGGCGTCGCCGATCAGGCTCATGCCGCGCAGCACCAGGAACACGCCCAGGGGCGGGGCGGCCAGCGACAGCGCCAGGCCCGCCACCAGGGCGCGGCGCATGAAACCGTAGTCGAAGGGGGCCAGCAGCCAGGCGTCGAGCAGCGTCAGCATGCGTGCGTCCCCGTCAGCCCGAGCGCCAGCGGTGCGACCGGCGACCGGGGCGTTTGCCCCTGCAGCAGCGCCTCGGTGGAGGTCCAGTGGGCGTGGCCGTTGGCCAGCACCACCACCTCGTCGGCGAGGCGGGCGAGCTGGTCGGTGTCGTGCAGTACCACGATGATCGTCACGCCGCTGTCGGCCATGTCGCGCAGCACCGTGGTCAGCACGTCGACGGTCTCGGCATCGACGTTGGCGAAGGGCTCGTCGAGCAGCAGCAGCTCCGCCTCCTGCATCAAGGTGCGGCCGATCAGCGCGCGCTGGCGCTGGCCGCCGGAGAGCTCGCCCAGCGGGCGGTGCGCCAGGTGGGAGATGCCCAGGCGCGCCATGATCTCGCGCCCCTTGCGGTAGTGGCGGGCGCAGTAGCCGACCAGCGCCCCGTGGCTCGGCCAGCTGCCGGTCATCACCAGCTCCTCGACGCTCATCGGAAAGGTGAGGTCGAGCGGGAGCTGCTGCGGCAGCCAGGCGCGCCGCTCCTTGGGCACCGTGCATTCCACCCGGCCGGCGACCGGCTTGAGGAGGCCCATGATGCCCTGGATCAGCGTGCTCTTGCCCGCGCCGTTGGCGCCCACCAGGGCGGTGATGGCGCCGTCGCGGAAGGCGCCGTCGACGTGCTGGAGCACGGTGCGGTTGCCCTGGGCGAGCTGCAGGTCGTGCAGCTGCAGGCGGGCGTCAGAGGTGGCGGCCATCAGCTCCACCACCCCGCTGCCCAGCTCACCGCCAGCCACAGGCCGGCCAGCGGCGCGGCCACCAGCAGCAGCCGCCGGGTGGCGGACAGCGACATCAAGGAGAAGTGGCACGGCCCTTCCTGGCGGTGCCGGTGCGTGCGATGGGCCATAGGTGACCTCCAGCCATGTGCTGGAGGTTATAACATAACACTGCCGGCACTGACCATAGCGCCGCGACGGGGAACGGCGTCAGTAGCGCAGCGCCACCCCCAGCTGGTTCGGCCCCACCAGCCAGGCGTACTCCCCCTCCAGGCGGATGTCGCCGAACGAGACCTCGACAGGCTGGAAGCGGTTGATCGCGGCCGTGGCCTGGTGCGGCTGGCTCTGCAGCTGCAGCTCGCTGACCAGCATGCCGGTGGCGAAGTTGATCGCCCCGTCGCGCTCGCGCCCGTCGCCCACGCCGATCACCAGGCCCGCCACGGCGTTCACCGCAAGCGATCCCAGGCGCGCCTCCCAGCTGCGCCGGCGGCGCTCCTCGGCGGCCACGGCCTCGATCAGCCGGCGGGCGCGCTCGATGTCGTCTTTCCCCTCCTGCAGCTGCCGGTAGGCCGCCGGGTGCGGTTGGCGATCGGTGAGCATGCCGGTGAGCGCCAGCGCCGACTTCACCACCCCCACGCGGGCGTCGTAGCGGTCATCGCGGTCGCTCGCCTCGCTCGCCTGCCAGGCGTTCAGCGCCAGGCTGCCGGCGTAGACGCCCGTCCAGCCAATCTGCCACAGCTCGGCGTGGCGCGCGCCGCGGGCCAGGGCATCTTCATAGGCGCGGTACTCCGCGGCCGGTGACTGGGCCAGGGCGGGAGCCGCCAGCAGCAGGGCGAGCGACAGGCAGAGGAAGCGCAGGGGGCGGCGAAGCATGGCAGGACTCCAGAGCGGCAGACGACAGCGGGCTGAACGCTAACAGACTAGCAGGCCGGGGTGCCGCTGCGCAGACCCCCGTGCCGCGGTGCGGTGGCCCCAGGGTGACGCGGCGCCGTCGCCGCAGTTGGGCTCGCTGGCGTCAAGAATTCGGGCCTGATTTCCGTCACTTTCCCGAGTCATCAAGTCGGAAATGCCTCGCGATAAATAACGATGGATGCGTACAAAGCGATGATCCGGTCCAGCCACTTTCCGTGAGTGTCGACCGGCCGAGATTCATCGGAGGTATCTCCAAAGAGGTAGGCGCTTTTCCATGGTTTCTTCCGGCTGTTTCGAGAACAAGTAACTGCTTGATAAGGTTCTTCGTTTTTAAATTTGTCGACTATTAACCCGATGATTTTGGTCGGGTTTTTATCGTCTTTTGATACCGATCAATGATCCCGACATGCCGTTTTCATCTAAAGGTCTTGATGGCGATCAAGGTCTGGTGGCGGCGTTTTCCTGAGGGTGGAGCGAGGGAACGCGCCATGCGCTTCACCGGCAGCAGAGCGAACTTGGGGCATTGGGCAGGGCGTGATGGCGTGGCACGGAGCGTGGAGGGGCAATGAACATTTCAGGGGTTCTGGTAACGGCATCGCCGGGGCGAGCCAACCATTTACAGCAGCGGCTCGAGACGCTGACCGGCGTGGAAGTGCATGCACAGACACCGGCTGGCCAACTGGTGGTCACGGTGGAGGCGGAGAGCGACGAGCAGGGGCACGAGGCCCTGGGCAGCCTCGAGCGGCTGGAACATGTCCAGTGCGCGGCCCTGGTTTACCACTATCGTGATCCCGTTGAGGAGGCGTGAGCATGGAACAGACGCGACGAGAGTTCATCAAGACCAGCGCCATCGCGGCCACGGCCTCGGCCGCCGGCATGACGCTGCCCGGCGTGAGTCAGGCGCTGGCGGGCAGCCGCGACAAGATCCGCTGGGACAAGGCGCCGTGTCGCTATTGCGGCACCGGCTGCAGCGAGCTGGTGGGCACCCAGGACGGTCGCGTGGTGGCCGTGCAGGGCGATCCCGATGCGCCGGTCAATCGCGGCCTGAACTGCATCAAGGGCTACTTCCTCGCCAAGATCCTCTATGGCGCCGACCGCCTCCAGCAGCCGCTGCTGCGCAAGACCAACGGCCGCTACGACAAGGAGGGCGAATTCACCCCCGTCAGCTGGGACGAAGCCTTCGACATCATGGCCGAGAAGTGGAAGGCCGCGCTCCGGGAGAAAGGCCCCACGGCGGTGGGCATGTTCGGTTCCGGCCAGTGGACGGTGTGGGAGGGCTATGCCGCCGTCAAGCTGATGAAGGCGGGGCTGCGCTCCAACAACATCGACCCCAACGCCCGCCACTGCATGGCCTCGGCGGTGGCGGCCTTCATTCGCGCCTTCGGCTCCGACGAGCCGATGGGGGTCTACGACGACCTGGAGCATGCCGACACCTTCGTGCTGTGGGGCTCCAACATGGCCGAGATGCACCCCATCCTGTGGTCGCGGCTCTCCGATACCCGCCTCACCAAGCCCGGGTGCGAGGTGATGGTGCTGTCGACCTACCAGCACCGCAGCTTCGAACTGGCCGACGAGGGCATCCTCTTCACGCCGCAGACCGACCTGGCGATCCTCAACTACATCGCCAACTACATCATTGAGAACGAGGCCTACGACCGAGACTTCATCGACAAGCACGTCAGCTTCCACCGCACCGCGACCGACATCGGCTACGGCCTGCGCCCGGAGGACCCGCGCGAGCAGGCGGCCGCCAACCCGGGGGTGGGCAAGTTCGACGCGATCAGCTTCGAGGAGTACGCCGAGTCGGTGCGCGAGTACACGCTGGACTACGTCCACGCGCTCTCCGGCGTGCCCAAGCGCCAGCTCGAGCGCCTCGCCCAGGCCTACGCCGACCCGAACCGCAAGGTGATGTCGCTGTGGACCATGGGCATGAACCAGCACACCCGCGGCTCCTGGGTGAACGGGCTCGTCTACAACGTCCACCTGCTGATGGGCAAGATCTCGGAGCCGGGCAACGGCCCCTTCTCGCTGACCGGGCAGCCCTCCGCCTGCGGCACGGCGCGGGAGGTGGGCACCTTCGCCCACCGCCTGCCCGCCGACCTGGTGGTGATGAAGGAGGCGCACCGCGATTTCGCGGAGAAACTCTGGAAGCTGCCGCAGGGCACCCTCCCCGGCAAGCCCGGCTACCACGCCGTGCTGCAGAGCCGCATGCTCAACGACGGCAAGCTCAACTGCTACTGGGCGCTGTGCACCAACAACATGCAGGCCGGGCCCAACATCAACGACGAGATCCTGCCGGGCTGGCGCAAGCCCGAGAACTTCGTGGTGGTCTCCGACCCCTATCCCACGGCCAGTGCCATGTCGGCGGACCTGGTACTGCCCACCGCCATGTGGGTGGAGAAGGAGGGCGCCTACGGCAACGCCGAGCGGCGCAGCCAGTTCTGGCGCCAGCAGGTCCAGCCGCCGGGCCAGGCGCGCTCCGACCTGTGGCAGATCGTCGAGTTCTCCAAGCGCTTCCGCACCGAGGAGGTGTGGCCGGCGGAGCTGCTGGACAAGGCCCCCGAGCTGCGCGGCAAGACCCTCTACGAGATTCTCTTCACCAACGGCCAGGTGGACGCCTTCCCCAAGCAGGTGGTCGTCGACGAGGCCGGCAACCGCTACGACAACGACGAAATGGAGCACTTCGGCTTCTACCTGCAGAAGGGGCTCTACGAGGAGTATCGGCGCTTCTCCCTGGAAGGGCCCAAGCCGGGCCACGAACTGGGCGAGTTCGATCACTACCACCGCGTGCGCGGCCTGCGCTGGCCGGTCATCGACGGCAAGGAGACGCTGTGGCGCTACCGCGAGGGCTACGACCCGCACGTGCCCAAAGGGGCCGGGGTGCGCTTCTACGGCAACCCCGACGGGCGGGCGCGCATCATCTCGGCCCCCTACGAGCCGCCGGCCGAAGTGCCGGACGCCGAATACGACCTGTGGCTGTGCACCGGCCGGGTGCTGGAGCACTGGCACACCGGCAGCATGACCCGCCGCGTGCCCGAGCTGCATCGCGCCCAGCCCAACGCGCTGCTCTACATGCACGAGGCCGACGCCAGGAAGCGCAACCTGCGCCGCGGCATGGCCGCCAGGATCCAGACGCGCCGCGGCGAGGTGACGGCCACGGTCGAGACGCGCGGCCGCAACAAGGTGCCCGAGGGGCTGGTGTTCATCGCCTTCTTCGACGAGGGGCGCCTGGTCAACAAGCTGACGCTGGATGCCACCTGCCCGCTCTCCAAGGAGACGGACTTCAAGAAGTGCGCCGCCAAGGTGGTGGCGGCCTGAGCCGGGCGACGGGCGGGCGTGGGCGACCGGCGTGAGCCCGGCGCCTGCGCCATCGCGGTCACTCGCGTGACGGGGAGAGAGCAATGGCAGAGCGCAAGCAGGCAGGCGAAGGAGCGCAGGGGGCGGCCCGGCCGGCCCCGGCCGCGCCGTCGCGTCGCCGCTTCCTCGGCAGGATGGCCGGCACGGCCTGTGGGGCGGCGCTGGCGGGGCTCGGGGTCGGGCTCTACGCGCGCAGCGCGGCCCCCCTGGCCCCGCATGCCCTGCGCCCGCCGGGGGCGCTGGCCGAGCCGGACTTCCTGGCGGCCTGTGTGCGCTGCGGGCTGTGCGTGCGCGACTGCCCCTTCGACACCCTGCGGCTGGCCGCGCTGGGCGACCCGGCGGCGACACCGGGCACGCCCTACTTCGTCGCCCGCGAGATCCCGTGCGAGATGTGCGAGCCGATCCACTGCGTGGAGGCCTGTCCCACCGGGGCGCTCGACCCCGCCCTCACCGACATCGATGCGGCGTGCATGGGGCTGGCGGTGGTACTGGACCAGGAGACCTGCCTCGCCTTCCAGGGGCTGCGCTGCGAGGTGTGCTTCAACGTCTGCCCGGTACAGGGCGAGGCCATCACCCTGGCGCAGCGGCACAACCCGCGCACCGGGCAGCACGCCCAGTTCGTGCCGGTGGTGCACTCGGCGGCCTGCACCGGCTGCGGCAAGTGCGAGCACGCCTGCATCACCGAGGAGGCGGCCATCAAGGTGCTGCCGCTGGCGCTGGCCCGGGGCGATCTCGGCGAGCACTACCGCTTCGGCCTGGACGAGAAGGCACGCGCCGGGGGCAGCCTGCTCGCGCCCGACGAGCAGCACCGCTACCACCTGCCCGAGGGCGTGGACTACCGGCTCGATGCCGGCGGCCTGCGGCCCCGGGGCGAGCCGGCGGCCGCGCCCTATGGCGACGACCCGCTCGACACCTTGAACCGGGGACTGGAGGGCGGCGATGGCTAGGCAAGCACGCCCCGGCCTGCGCATGACCCGCGAGCGCGGGTGGTGGCCGGCCCACCGCTTCCTACTGCTGCGGCGGCTCACCCAGGCCAGCGTGCTGGGCCTGTTCCTGCTGGGGCCGCTGGCCGGCCTGTGGGTCGTCAAGGGCAACCTGGCGTCCAGCCTGACCCTGGGGGTGCTGCCGCTCACCGACCCCTACCTGCTGCTGCAGTCGCTCGCCGCCGGCCACGCCGTGGGCCTGACGGCCTGGGTCGGGGCGCTGATCGTGCTCGGCGCCTACCTGCTGCTCGGCGGGCGGGTGTACTGCGCCTGGGTATGCCCCCTCAACGTCGTCACCGACTCGGCGGCCTGGCTGCGCCGGCGGCTGGGCATCACCCACAGCGCCAGGTTCTCGCGCGCCACGCGCTACTGGCTGCTCGCCGCCACGCTGGTGCTGGCCCTGGCGACCGGCAGCCTGGCCTGGGAGTGGGTGAACCCCGTTTCCATCGTGTTTCGCAGCCTGGTGTTCGGCCTCGGCCTGGCCTGGGGCGTGATCGTCGCGCTCTTCCTGTTCGACCTGCTGGTCGCCCGGCGCGGCTGGTGCAGCCACCTGTGCCCGATGGGCGCCTTCTACAGCCTGCCGGGCCACCTGTCGCTGCTGCGCGTCAACGCCGCCGGCCGCGCGCGCTGCGACGACTGCATGGACTGCTACGCCGTCTGCCCCGAGCCCCAGGTGATCGCGCCCGCCCTCAAGCCGCGCGGCGAGGACGCCGGCGTGGTGATCCGCTCGGCGCAGTGCACCAACTGCGCCCGTTGCATCGATGTCTGCAGCCAGGACGTGTTCGCCTTCGGCAGCCGTTTCGTCGCTACCGAGCCCACCCGTGATCGTCACAAGAGGGAGATAGCTCCATGAACCACAGCCGCATGAAAGCCACGGCCGGCTGGTCCGGCCTGCTGCTCATCGTCGTGTCGTTGATGGCATCGCTGGCCTGGGCAGGGGGGATGGACTCCCTGCGCCAGGCCAAGCCGCTGGATGCCGGCGACCTGCCACCCCAGGTGCACCGCTTCGAGGAGGGGGACCGCTACGCGCGCGACTACGTGCAGCAGCCGCCGCTGGTGCCCCACGAGGTCGAGCGCTACCAGATCGACACCCGTGCCAACCGCTGCCTGTCGTGCCACAGCTGGGCGAATTATCGCCAGGAGATGGCGCCCAAGGTCAGCCGCACCCACTTCCAGGGGCGCGATGGCCAGGACCAGGCCAACATCTCGGCACGCTACTACTTCTGCAACCAGTGCCATGTCCCGCAGACGGACGCACGGCCGCTGATCGACAACCACTTCCAACCGCTGCGTACGCTGCACGCCGACTGAGCGGCGTTGCCGAGCGTACCGATCAGTGACGCGTGGCATCAGGGTCAAAGGGGGAGCTTGCTATGTCCAAGGATCAACAAGACAGGGAACCGACGCTGCCCAAGCGGGGCGTGCGCCGCTGGTGGGCGATATGGCGCCGACCCAGCGCCCGCTTTTCGCTGGGTGGCCTGCTGGTCATCGGCGTGGCCGTCGGCATCGTGCTGTGGGGCGGCTTTCACACCGTCGTCGAGGCCACCAACACGGAAACCTTCTGCGTGTCGTGCCACGAGATGGGCGACAACGTCTATCCCGAGTACAAGATGACCGGCCACTACGCCAACCGCACCGGGGTGCGGGCGACCTGCTCCGACTGTCACGTGCCCGACAGCTGGGGAGCCAAGATCATGCGCAAGATCGTCGCCAGTCGCGAACTGTGGCACACGGCCATGGGCAGCATCGACACGCCGGAGAAGTTCGAGGCCAAGCGGCTCGAACTCGCCCAGCGCGTGTGGGACACCATGGAGCGCACTGACTCGCGCGAATGCCGCAACTGCCACGACTTCGGGTACATGGACTACATGGACCAGAGCGACCGCGCCCTGCGGCGCCACCAGCAGGCAGAAGCGCAAGGCGAGACCTGTATCGACTGCCACAAGGGCATCGCCCACCGGCTGCCCGACATGACCGGGCTGGACCCCAGCCAGGCACCGGGCGGCCTCGAGGCAGACGGGTAAGCGATGGCCCGAATCGGGTAGGGGCCTGATGAGATGCGGGGCAGGGGACGAAGCGGCTCAGGCGACCTCTGTCCCACCGGTTGGCGGCGCAGCTTGCACTATCTCCCGAGGAGCTGCGTCGCTTCTTTGACTGGCTGATGGGCGGCTTGCTTGCCCTGACTCAGGTCAGGCTCGACCAAAGAATGTGATCGATCTGGCCCGGAGCGGTGGCGAAGCAGGATTCGGCATGCTTGGATGAACGAGGGATTTCCTGTACTGGCCGGGGATGCATCATGGACGATCTCTCTCCCTCGGATCTCAAGACGATCCTGCACTCCAAGCGTGCCAACCTCTATTACCTGCAGCACTGTCGGGTGCTGGTCAATGGTGGTCGTGTCGAGTACGTCACCGATGAGGGGCGCCAGTCGAAGTACTGGAACATCCCCATTGCCAACACCACCTCGCTGCTGCTGGGCACCGGCACCTCGATCACCCAGGCGGCGATGCGCGAACTGGCCAAGGCCGGCGTACTGGTGGGCTTCTGCGGCGGGGGTGGCACGCCCCTCTTCGCCGCCAACGAGGTGGATGTCGATGTCGCCTGGCTGACGCCGCAGAGCGAGTATCGTCCCACCGAATACCTGCAGCACTGGGTACGCTTCTGGTTCGACGACCAGAAGCGGCTCGAGGCGGCGCTGGCCTTCCAACTGGCCCGCCTCGATAGAATCGAGGCACTTTGGGGCGACCGGCCGCTCAAGGAGGCCGGTTTTGCCATAGCGCCTGAGTCACTGCATACCGCCCTGGCCAGCCATCGCGTAGCCATTGCCAGCTCGCCCAGCACCACAGATCTGCTCACCCTGGAAGCGAGGCTCACCAAACAGCTCTTCAAGCTGGCTGCCCGCGCCGTGAATTATGGCGACTTCACCCGGGCCAAGCGCGGCACGGGCACCGATCCCGCCAACCGCTTTCTCGATCATGGCAACTACCTCGCCTATAGCCTGGCGGCGATCGCGAGCTGGGTGTTCCCAGCCGGCACTGTAGTGACGTGGATGGGAATCGCCACCCCGACCGGCTGAGCTGCTGCGTGATTAGGATCCAGGATGGCGACACCATAACCCTTCGCTGCGATGGCCAGAAGGAGCGTATGCGTTTCTACTGCATCATCGTGCCCGAGCTAGATCAGCAATCGTGGGGCTGGTAGAGCCACGACCACCTGCGTCGTATCACCCCGGAGCGGTGGAGATCGTCACCCGTGACCGCTATGGCCGGCTAGGGGACGAGGTGATCGCTGAGGGACTTAGTCTCAACCTCGCCTTGGTCAAGGCGAGACAGGCGGCGGTGTACGGCCGCTACCTGGCGGTGGAGCACCAGGCCCGGTAGGTAGGCAGGGGTATGGGGCAAACTGGGGCTGCAGCAGATGTCGTGGGAGTGGCGCTGAGCGAGTCTTCTAAGATGGGACTTAGGTATGACTCGGCTCCTGTATCAAAGGGCCTCACGGCTAGTATGATGGAGGCAGTATCAACCTAGGTCATGGTGAAGTGTATAGCGTCACTACGGTTTCTATTTATCTTATTGATTTTTCTATGTGTGAAAGGATTCTTCCGTGGCTGGTGTGACCTGCGTAGACCTGTTCTGTGGTGCTGGGGGGCTAACCCACGGACTCGTGCTTGAGGGCATCGACGTGACCGCCGGCATTGATGTTGATCCCGCCTGTCGCTACCCATTAGAAGAGAACAATAGAGGAGCACGCTTCCTCAAGAAGGATGTGCGTGAGCTGGAGGGGAAGGAGCTGGATTCGTTATTCGGTGAGAGTGAGATCCGGCTGCTGGCCGGTTGCGCCCCATGCCAACCCTTCTCCACCTACGCCCAGCGCTACGACATCAAGCGCGACCACAAATGGGGTCTGCTGTACGAGTTCTCGCGCCTAGCTGAAGCGACGTCCCCGGACATTGTGACCATGGAGAACGTGCCGAGCCTCGCGAAGAACGAGGTTTTCCTGGACTTTGTCAAGGAGCTTGAGCGAGTGGGCTATCGGACGCACCACGAGATCGTCGACTGCTCCAAATACGGTGTGCCGCAGACACGCCGACGCTTGGTTCTGTTGGCGTCCAGGTACGGTGATATTCGCCTGATCCCTCCCACCACGACTGAGCCCGGCACCGTGCGTGACGTCATAGGGCATTTGCCGGAGATCAAGGCGGGAGAGGCCTGGCCAGAAGACCCCCTACACACCGCCTCCAGCCTTAGCGATATCAACCTTCAGAGAATCCGGGCATCCAAACCTGGTGGGAGTTGGAAGGATTGGCCCGAGTACCTGGTGGCAGCATGCCACCGCTCAAAGACCGGCCGTACCTACCCGAGCGTGTATGGACGGATGGAGTGGGAAAAACCGTCACCGACAATGACCACTCAGTGCCACGGCTATGGCAACGGTCGATTCGGACATCCTTCGCAGGATCGTGCCATTTCGCTGCGTGAAGCCGCGATTCTGCAGAGCTTCCCGGAGAGCTACAAGTTCGCAGCTTGCCACGAAGACGTCAGCTTCTCGACGTTGGCTAGGCTGATCGGCAACGCGGTACCGGTCGAACTTGGCCGGGCAGTCGGCAAGAGTGTCTGGGCTCATCTGGAGTCCGTTGGCAAGGCGCATGCACCGGTCTCTCGTGATCATGAACACCAGAACGCCCAGGCCATCGTCTCCTGAGGCCTCCCGCCGACTCCGGCGCACCCGCCAGAAGGACACTTCGGCGGAGATGCTCTTGCGCCGCGAGCTCCACCGGCGAGGGCTGCGCTATCGCGTGGGGTACAAAGTCATATCGAAGCCGAGACGTGTGGCGGACATCGTCTTCACCCGCCAGCGGCTCGCCGTCTTCGTTGACGGCTGCTTCTGGCATGGATGCGCGTTGCACGGGACATGGCCCAAGAACAACGCCGAATTCTGGCGGGACAAGATCGAGACCAATCGCCGACGGGATTGCGACACTAACCGTCGCTTGTACGAGGCAGGTTGGACGGTGGTGAGAGTCTGGGAGCACGATCCGCCCCGAGAGGCGGCCGATCGCATAGAACACGTATTGACCGAACTGAGGGGCGATGCTGCCCAGCGCCCGGGGCAGGCGCCCGGCACCGAGGAGAGCCCGTATGTCGGCAGCGAAAAGTGAAACCCATAAAGGCTGGGAGAATCTGAATAAGGCTTGCTTGATATGGGATGATCAACTCACACCACGACAAAATTGAAGATCATGGCTACCTCCTCCTTCATGAGCATCCAGCAATGGAATGCCAAGCTGGTGCAGGCCGTTTTCCACGACAACGTGAATGAAGCACCAGAGATCAGACGCATAGACGCTTCAAACAGCTTCCTGGCACACGCTGGAGGCTTCGATACCGGAGAGGAAGCTAGGGATTCTTTCATCAGGGCCATGCCGCATGATGGGAAGAAAGTGCGTCAGCTTTTTGATCAAACAGCCTTATCTGGGTGGTCCGTACATGGAAGGGAGCTACCATTCTACGTCCAACTGCATCTGACAATACTTGCCTCATCAGCTGACGATAATCTGCATGAACAAGGCGATTTTCGTTTGCGACTAGCGCAAATGCTTGGCTTGCCGGTTAGCCATTATATCTCTCAAGGGTGCTTGCCGGAGCTCTGGGAAATGGCGTGTCGTTGGAGCGAGTTACGTGCAGACCGTCACCAAGACACACGCCGACTGATCCTACCAGATCGAGGCGCCGAGCGAATCATCGGCTACTCGAAGCGCCTAGCATTCCCTGGATTTCGGGACCAGAACCACTTGGCGGAGCTGTTCACGGAAAAAGGAATAGATGCTTCTTCACCAGCGCGTACTTTGCTTGATGCCATTCGAGAGCGGATCGGGCGCTTTTCAACACGATTTCACGATGAGTTCGTTCTGTTTGCAAGGGCTTGGGAGAGGGGCGATCAAGATTCTGCGATTGACACGCTTTTTTGGGCAGCCGTTCGGGATACCACTTGGAGCCGCGATCGGCATAATAATCGGGCTGGCGGCAGTGGTTTCCGCTTGGAAATCGACCCGACTGACCCCGGTGATCCGGGCCTGTGGCTCTATGGCAGCCCGCACGTACAAGTGCCGCCCGGTTGGAGCAAGGAGCCTGACGACCAGTTGAACAGCGGACTGGTGCGTTGGCGTCATCGCACGGACGCCGACGCCCCCCGTTTCCTGCAGAGACTACGTGAGCAATGGCTATCTCATCCTCGGCTCGAAGTACCAGGACCGCGCCTGGGCTCGGCACTGGTCAATGGCTGCATTGGCTTTGTACAGGACGAGGAGGGGCGCTGGTTCGATACTCCAGCATTTCCGCAGGCTGGTACCCTCTGGCTATTGTTGCGCCGCAACCATGAACTTTTGCTGCATGCAATTTCAAAGGATCCTGAAGCCTCTTCGCTATACATAGAGCGTTTGATCGGGAGCACTGAATGGAGTCTGATTGGCCCCATCGAGGCGAGCGAGGGGTGGCGAGAATGGTTTCGGCGGCATGTCGTTGGGCTGGATTTTTTCTCTCCGCCGCCCGAAAGACGCCGTGTCGTCGTGGTGGATGCGATCAGGCGCCATGACGGGGCATATCTTTGGTTACCGCCCATTGAGCCTGCATTTCGCTGCAAGGACGCACAGAGTGGTACTGCCATCATCCATTCAGATGGTGGTGAAAGATGGTTCGATTTACAGCTGAAAGACGGCAAACTGCTCATGCCAGAAAGTCTGAGACAAAGCAGAGCCACAGAGCGAACGCTGCAAGTGATTGCTACGGATGAGAGTGGCAATGAGATCGAATCCGGCAGCTTCTCCTTCCGCGATTCAAGTTGTGCCTATGGATTCAAAACGCTGCGTTCGCCATCGAAGTTTCTGGAAAGCGGCTCCCATGGTCGTCTGCAGTCGTATTCGCCAAACTGGGATGTATGCCAGGTATCTACGAGTAACGAAAAGGCCGGTACAGCATCACCCGCGCTAAGTCGAGTCACGCGCATGGATGCATCAATGCCTGAGCCGATTTGCCTAGACCCGATGGAGCTGGACGAGCGTTGGAGACGTACCACCGAGATTCTTTCGGCGGTGTTCTCGCAACGCCAAGCCTGGTCGTTGAGTGAATGTTGCGATCACTTACGGAGGATCTGGGGATCACCTAGGAAGGGTTGGGAGAAGCTTGACGACCTAATTGAGAACGGCGTGTTGCACATCCTCCACTCCCGTCACTGGTCGAACCGTTTGGTGGTCGCGGGACATCCAGCCGCTGTCTTCCATGAGACCTCCGACCACGTAGAACTGCGCGTCGTTGGGCTGCTCTCACATGCTATGAGGGCACTTGCTGATGGGGTTCTCGGGAGTCGTTGTAAGGTAGTGGCTTCACCGGATCGGAAAACTGCAGGAGCTTACGTCTGGCATCTTGGGGATATAAAGCCACTTGAGGCACTTCAATCTGAGACTGATTGGCCATTGATTCCGCTCAGCCAACTGTCAGAGGTGCGTCTCCCTTGTTTTCCTCATATCCTCCGGAATTCCTTGAGGGACGACCTGGTTGGTTATGAGGAGGAAAAGAAGATCACGTTGTCACCTCATGGCCACAAATCCCCCTTAGCAAGATACGCTCCAGAATTATTGCCGAGGCTAGAGCGATGGAGTAGCCAGGGCCTACAGGACCTGTACGTCCTTCATCGCAAGGACGGTAGCCTTTGGAACACAGACTGCCGGATATGGGCACTACTGACGCTTTGGTACGAAAGCAACTCGACTTTCGGGGTGGCCTGTGAGAATGGCTCAATTCGCTTGGCTGACCGAGCGCTGAAATTGCCACGGGCTGTGTCACTCCGAACGGTAGCCGCCGGCGGAGGCGTTTGTGTTCGTGCCTCTGGCGGCTCGCTCATCTACCCAGCCGGTGATTCGTGGTCACCTGTTATGGCTTGTCCCGACTGGATCGGTGACTATGGCCATAGTTACTACAAGTGCAACAGTCAGAAAACGGCCTTGGATCGCTACACTCGTTTGCTAGAACGCGAACGCAGGGCGAGGCGACCATCTTGAAGCTCTTGGTTGGGATACATAGGGATAAGGGGAATGTTGATTTATGGGAGAGCATGATGTGCCTAAAGGATCATTCCTGGGAATAGTGGATCGTCTCATTGAGAGTGAACGCAATCGATTCGCACGAATGCGTCCCTTATGTCTGATCGATGGTGATCTATGGGAGCCCGTTGGTCATGATGACGGACAGTTCCCGGATGAAGGAATGGTTTTCTGGTGGGGCCCCCCTGAGAATGCCTTGGAGGGGACCTTCTGGATCTTCACTTTAGGGCCGCAACGGCAATATCGAAGCAATCCTAAAAATACAGATAAATTTCAAGTTGTTGAATTTTGGAGGCCATACCAAGCCATGTCACTGCGGGGAGTCACCGGGCCGCGGTCATTTCGACGTACATTGGCTTCCGGAAGGCTAACTTTCGACACTCCGATCCTAGCCCAACCCTTGATAAGGGTGGTGGGTGATCCGGGGCATTGGGTCTTATTGCCCGATGGTCTTCCTATGACCGAGTCTGAGGGACAGACCACGGTGGACGTCTCTGGAATGGATCGGATTTACCCTGTACATCATGTCGATGCCAACGATTTTCATCAGGTAATTACAGGGGACATCCGTTGTTCATTGCTCTATGAGGTTGGTCCTCCTGATGAGTATCAATGTGCTTTGTCGGATGCGCAGGTCATGGAAAGGTTGCGCAAACGTATCTCAAAGCTTGATGGTAGTGTTCTCAGTGCAATAGGTATTACGAGGAAGCTGCTTCACCAATATGTCGACACTATTGAGGGCGCCGGTCTTGGTGGTGACGAGGCGCTCAAGGAATCTGCATATGAAGACGCCGCCGAAACACTCATTGAGGGTCTGGAACAGGAAGTGGAATCCACTAGAGATCTGGTCAAAGAGCTGATGGCTTATCCCTTAGTAGAGCAACTCTTAAGCGAGGCTGAGGTAAGCGACAAGCTGGGTGGAGTATCTCCAGAGCTACTCAATTCATCAACTGAGGAAGATGCTGAAGAGCTGGCTTCATTGCAGCATCGCATTGAGGAAGCCAGAGGCGAATTATTGACTCTCCAAGAAAGGATCAAGGCCAAAACTGACGAGTTTCACCAGACACGGAAGAACAACCAAGAGCGTGAGGTAATGGCTCCATATTCCAGCTCGATTAGCACATCGGCTGTATCGAAGGTGGAGCCCATTTCAGACGTTGATGGTCTGAAGGAGACCGTGACAGCCTGGTGCATGGCAGGTGGCCTAGATCCTTACACGGTGCAATCAGCTCTAGCTGCCGTACTGGCGAACCCGATGACTGCGATCTGTGGTGCTCGGGCAGAAGCTATGGGTACTGCCCTCGCTTCTACCCTGGCAGGAGACCATGCTGTGCGCGTCTCGGTAGGTTCGGCAGTGTTTGGACTTTCCGATTTGATGTGCGAACCGATCACCCCGATTGGCCATACCAGCCTCAATGGTGCTGCACTACTAGGTGACTACTTGGCAGCGCAGCCGGACGACGCAGTGGTGGTGGTGCTTCTCTCTGGCTTTAATCGAGTACCACCGGAGGTCGTGCTGCCGGACTTGCTACCAGACCTTGCAGGTGAGCGCCGCTTGGCATGGACTCATCGGAACGGCGGGGTTGGATCGTGCACACTGTCGGATCGTGTACGCATCATTGCAACTCTGATAGGAGGGGCGACGACTCATCGTATACCTTATGAACTGAGCAGCTGCTTCGCCCTCGTCCCGGCTGACTACCAGCCGCTCGGCAGACCAGCCATAGCCACGAGCAGGTCGGCGATGCCGGCACGAATCGATCCGAAGCTACTGGATGAGCTGCAGCACTCAAACACAACGGGTGATATCAAGGAGCAAGCCGAGTGGTTGAATGAGCGGTTGCTGGCACTATCTCCTGCGTTCACCACCCAGATCCTGTCGACGTATTTTCACTTCCTGGACGATTCGAAGCGCGCACCGGCCGAGGCTTTGGCCGCTCTTCTATCGGGCCGTCCATGGCGAGCAGATACGAGTGATCTACCAGGAGTCGAAGCCCCCTGGATTCGCCAACATCTGGAAAGTCTCAACGAGCAGCCTGCATGGCAAGCTGCCCGCCGACACTTCGACATCGGAGTCGAGCCATGAAGGATCCTTTGAACGCATTCGAAGAACTGCGACACTACTACTTGACGTACCTGGAGACCGCTTTTCGCATCCGTCACGACACCATCCAGGCGAAGCGGCGGCAACTGTTGGAACAACCAGGTACCCTTTGCACGTCCCCACTGCTGGAGCCGGTACCGCGCTATCTCGGCCCGGACGACCCGGTGCGCATAGATGAGTTGGTCAAGCCAGAACAGGCCGCGCGCTGGTTGCCGGAATTCACTGCGGAAGATGCACGAGCTTTCACGCGGCTGGCAATGGCAGGTTTGCTTCCTGTTGAGGACGATGTGGAGAGTGGTTCTCGCCGCGGCAGTTTTGGTCTCTATGAACATCAGCTGCAGATGCTCCGCAAGGGCGTCGGCGTTGGAACGCCAGGCGTGGTTGCCTCCGGCACCGGCTCTGGAAAGACCGAGGCATTCCTGTTGCCAGTCCTGGCGACGATCGCACGTGAGGCGCGTCACTGGCCGACTGCAGACTTTCGACACTGGTCCCCTTGGTGGGGTCAACGGCAACTAAACCCCAGCTCGCTGAGCTTCATGCGGGACAATGAACATTCTGAGCGACCGAAGGCGGTGCGCGCACTAATCCTCTACCCGATGAATGCACTGGTGGAGGATCAAATGGTTCGACTGCGCAAGGCTCTGGATTCCGATGATGCACATGCGGTGATGGACGAGGAGATGCACGGCAACCGCCTCTTCTTCGGACGCTACACGGGCGCCACGCCTGTTACGGGCTGGCTGCGACATCCTCGGCTCGAAGGCGAGCCGAGATTCGAGCGGCGTCTTGAGCATCGTATGGCCGATTTTCAACGCTGGTTGAAGCAGGCGGAGAAGACCCAGGAAGAGGCGCAGCGTCGGGTGCAAGAAGGGGATGACGCTGATCTACCCTACAACTTCCCTCGCACGGACGGCGCCGAAATGCTCGGTCGCTGGGAGATGCAGCGCCACCCACCGGATATCCTGATCACCAACACCAGCATGTTGTCCGTCATGCTTGCACGAGAGGTCGAAGAATCGATCTTCGATAAGACGCGTGCCTGGTTGGAAAGCGATCCGGATGCCTATTTTTTCCTGGTCATTGACGAGCTACACCTGCAGCGCAGCACCTCGGGGACAGAGGTGGCCTTCCTGCTGCGGCTTTTGTTCAGCCGGTTGGGGTTGGACCGTGAAGAGCATCGACACAAACTCCGTATCCTTGCGTCGAGTGCGTCACTGCCGATGGAGGGGGAAGCAGCAAAACGCAGTCTGGATTATCTCTGGGGCTTATTCGGTGCACAAGGATTGGGGCACGAGCGCTCGCGTGAGCGTTGGCAAGACGCCATTGTTACAGGATGTCGTGCGGAAATGGGTGCAAGCTCAATTGATATTCCCAAGGCATCCCAGCTATGCAGTTCCTACGACGCGCTGGTAACTGGAAAGGATGGCGAGCTACCGGATACGAAGGGCGACATGGCGGGCTGGCGGGCGCTGGCTGAGACACTGAACGCCGAACCACCGACGAGAGACGTTGAGTGGCCCAGACGTGTAATGGAACGAGCCACGACACTGCTTGAGGCTGCTTGCAACCAGAATGGCCAGGTCAGAGCCACCTCGGTGGATGACATGGCCTCACGACTCTTCGGCGATGAACCACGAGCCAAAGAAGCTTTGGCCAACCTGATACGGCTTCGTGGCCATGCTGAGGCGGTGGGTGGTCCACTAGCCAAGGATCTCAGCACCTTCCGTATGCATTGGTTCCTCCGTGCTGTCGAGGGGCTTTTCGCTGCACCGCGCCAGGTCGCGCCCGATGCGACACGCGACGAGCGTGTGGACGGCTACTTTGGAGAACTCTCGGTGGAGCGCGGCCTTCGTCTGGGAGCTGAGGACGAGGCTGGGCGTAGAGCCCGCTTCTTCGAACTGCTGTATTGTGAGTGTTGTGGCTACCTGTTCTATGGGGGTATGCGCAGCAAGGGCAATCAACGAGTTGAGCTGCTTCCCCATGATCCGGAACCGGAAGCGCTACCGGAGAAAAGCAAGGGGCAGCTATTCGAGGACTTGAGCGCCGAGGACTTCGCCGTCTTCCTACCGGTGGTCGATCGGTTCAAACCTTTCGGTGACGAGAAACCTCAGGAAGATGACGGCCCTGGCAAGTGGCAGCGTGCGAAACTGGATCCATTCACTGGGGTCGTTTCCACCGGCCGGCGAGAGCTGGAGCACTCGGGTGGAATTGAGGGCTTTCTATACGATGGCAGTGACCCAAGAAATTATAACAGTGGACGCATCAAGGGGCCGTTCGATTCTGGCAGCGCGGTGCCCTATCAGTGCCCTTGCTGCGGCGAGTCGTACAAGTTGAGGCATCGCGGCCGGCACTCTCCGATCCGAAACTTCCGGGCCGGTTTTGCGAAGACTACTCAGTTGCTGGCGAGCGAGTTGTTCGGCCAGCTCAAGCGCGATATCTCCGATGCACGCTTGATCTCGTTTGCTGATAGTCGTCAGGATGCTGCTGGTGCGGCCTTGGATCTTGAAGGGCGGCACCATGAAGACGTTCGACGTGACTTGTTGGTTGATAAGATCCTTGAATCTGCGAGCTCGCTGCCGTCACAGCGACAAGTAGAAGAGAGAATCAAGAAAATAAATGCTGAAGTCGAATCATTAGCAACCAATGCAGTGGCGAATTTGGATCGGCTTAAAGAATTAGCTGACGAAAAAAAAGAGCTTGAGAATAAAAACCAAGCTGACGATTCCATCCCACTTCGCGATATTCTGGACGTGGTGCCGGAGCATGACGACAAGGCCGTTAAGCCGATGTTGGCACAGATGGTGGAGTTAGGTATCCACCCGACCGATCCGAGTGGTGTTGCCGAGATAAAAAATCAAACGACAGATGATAACGAGCATTATGCTTTTGCATGGCATCAGCTGTTCGACCTGAGTGAGCACGGTGTCGTTTGGAAGCAGAGTGATCAGTTCGATACTGAGCTTAGGCAAGCACGCGTGACGGTCACTGAAGATCTCGCTAAGTTGGCGAATGCGACAGTGTTCAATCGTACCTATTTTTCGATCGAGAGTGCCGGGCTGGGATACCCCTGCCTTCCCTTGACTGGCGACGAGACACGTGAAGATGTAGCGCCATTCGATGCCATGCTACGGGTGCTTTCCGATCAGTATCGGTACACGCCCAGTGTGTACCAGCGTGAGGCGCTGAGGTCGTGGAGCGCTTGGGGCGACGTGACGACGAATGCACGTCTTCGGCGATATGCAATCGCAATTTGGGGTGAGTCAGTTGCACCGAAGAAGGTCGAGTCGTTCCTTCAACGTCTTCGGGAGGCAGGACATGGCGAAGGCGTGATCAAGGCGCATGCGGTACGTGTGCGCGTGCCGGGGGCTGGCGACAACTATTGGCGTTGTGGTAACTGCGGCCGTATCCACTTGCACTTGGGTAGTGGCATCTGTACCCGTTGCTACAAGACCATCAATCAAGGGCCGTCGGGCAAGGTGAAAGCACTACGCGACACCAACTACTTGGGCCTGCGTGTTGCAAGTGGACATGGGTCCTTCCGGCTTCGCTCCGAGGAACTGACCGGCATGACCGCCAACCCCTCGGCTCGATTACGTCGATTTAAGGGTATCTTGATTCATGACGATGATGACATCCTGCCACAAGGAGAAGACATTGATGTCGATAGTGATCTCGATCGCGCCGCACGCATCATCGACGTTCTATCGGTCACAACCACCATGGAGGTCGGTGTCGATATTGGCAGCCTGCAGGCCGTCTTTCAGGCCAACATGCCGCCGCAACGGTTCAACTACCAGCAACGAGTGGGTCGAGCAGGGCGCCGCGGCCAAGCTTTCCCTCTGGTCCTAACGGTTTGCCGTAGTCGTAGCCACGACCTGTACTACTTTCGCCATCCCGAGCGCATTACTGGTGAGGAGCCGCCGCCTCCCTTCCTTTCCAATGAGCTGATACCGATCGCGCAGAGGCTGGTTCGTAAGGCATGGATGAGCGAGGCATTTCGCATGCTGCGTGGTGGCTGGGGAGACGACGCTTGGCCTGCTGACCGCATGGTGCCCCCCGATGCACATGGAGAGTTCATCGAAATCGCCCGATTCTGTGAGGAATCTGATTTCCAGGAGCGTGTCCGTGACGCGCTGCAGGCTACAGTGACCTACCGTGATGCCTTTTGTGACTGGTGCTGCCGCGATGGTGCACTTCAAGCCGACGCGGTCCTCAACGGCTTGGAGGTCGAGACCTTGATGGAAGAGCTCATCAAGCTTTGTCAAGCTGACGAATATGCTGGTCTGGGCCTTGCCGAGGCGTTGGCCGAATCCGGTCGTTTCCCCATGTATGGCATGCCGACGCGTGTTCGTTCGTTGCACACCAAGCTGATCGGCGGTAGACAGCGTGGCCGCATTGAGACCACCACCATTGACCGAGACTTGGAAATAGCTATCCAGGAGTTCGCACCAGGGCAGGAATTGGTACAGGACAAGCGGGTACACCGCTCAATCGGATACGTTGGTAATCTACCACCGGTGACACGCCGTGTGAGTACTGAAGGTTGGGTGCTGGAGTCGGATGGAGATGGATTGGGATCCGCATTGAGCCTCAACGAATGTGTGGAATGTGGTTCGGTCAACAAGATCAGCGCGACTACAGATGAATCCACTTGCAGCATCTGTGGAGCGGATCTGGATGCGGGGTTGACACGACAGTGCCACGTGCCGGTCGCTTTCGTGACCGACTTTCAGCCTGAACCTCGCAAGGACGAAGATGCACGTGGCACTAGGGCTACACGCACTGCCATCGCGAGTGATCGACTTCCTTCCATGCATTGCGTTGAAGGGACAAACACGATGATCGGCTTGAATCACCAGTCGACCCTTTACCGCCTCAATCGAGGTGAGCAGTCGGGTGACGAATGGGCTGGGTTCACGGCCGAAAGGGCTTCTCTTCGAGCCAGAACCAGCGACGAACGTCAGTGGGTCAGGCTTCGCGGAGCATGGATCGACCCCAGTGCGCTACGCTCTGAAAAAAGAGTCGACTGGGAGCAGTCTGATATTCCTCATGATAACTTCTACCTTGCAGCACCCAGGGTGACCGATTCAATTTTGATGTACCCTCGGGTGTTGCCACATGGTTTGTCGTTCGCGAGAGAACGGGATTCGCGAGGCAACTCGCGATTGCCGACTTCGATCGGTTTCCGTGCTGGTGCACTTTCGGCCTGCTACATGCTCGTTTATGCAGCTGCCTCGGAGTTGGACGTCGACCCGGATGAATTCGACGTGCTTGCACCGCGAGTGATTCCAGACCCGGCGGGGCAATTGCGACCTGTACTGCAAATCGCAGACAACTTGGTCAATGGCTCCGGACTTTGCGAGGAGCTCACCAGTGACCGCTATGGTGTACCGCGGATCACTCGCATGATGCGTGAGCTCATGGGCACTCCGTATCTCAGCGAGGATCATCGTCAGCGTTGTGATCAGGCTTGCTACGAATGTCTTTGCCGCTTTGGTAACCAGCACTGGCATGGCCTTTTGGATTGGCGGCTCGGCCTGGACGTGCTTTCGATGCTCACTGACACGGCTTTCCAGGCCGGCCTTGATGGTCGCTTCGAAACACCCGGCCTGCGGGACTGGCCGGAACTTGCCTCAAGATACGCACGCGATGTGAAAGCTGTTTACTCCGGAGAGCGTAAGATAGTTGAAGGATTGGAGTTGGTGAGTGTTGGACGTGATGTGTGGATGGCAGTGGTTCACCCTTTCTGGGATTGGGAAATGCTGAAGTCGTCGTGTCCAGGACTCTCTGAATTCGAGAAAGATGGTGTTCAAGTGCGGCCAGCAACAACTTTTGATCTCTCAAGACGTCTCGCTTCGACCGTGGAGAAGATCAGGACAAGTGCATGACTCGAGGCACCAAAGGAGCACGGGTCGACACGGGTATATCGATCCGTTTTCCAGGGTTCAAGCTGGCGTGTGACCATAAGCGGCCAACTGTCAGGTGAATACCATCACACCTCACGCTGATGGACATCCGCACCGCCTGGCAGCTGCGCGGCCGGCTCGCCATCGAGCTGGACGACATGAGCGCGCCGAAGAAACAGATCATGGTGTCGCGCTCCTTCGGCCGCTTGACCGGCGATCCCGCCGACCTGCGCGGAGCCGTGCGGCAGCACACCGCCCGTGTCGGGGAGAAGCTGCGCCGCCAGGGCAGTCTGACCCGGGCGGTTCTGGTGTTCGTGCGCACCATCCTATTCATGACCGACCAGCCGCAGTACCGCAGCAACGTCGTGGTGCCACTGCCGCGCCCCACCGACGACAGCCGCGCGATGCGCGCCGCGGCCCAGGCGTGGCAACTCCGCCATCCTCGTCGGCAGCGGTCGTCGCGATGATCCATTGCTCGCCCCTATCGGCTGCTGGTCCGGTGTCGGTCGTGCGCAGCGTGGTCGCTGTGTGGCACCCGCTTGCCGGCCAGGATGGCGTCGTTGCTCAGCTCCGGTCGCACGATGTCGTCATGGAGCAGGACCGGGTTGATCGGCGTAGCGGCTCGCGACCGGGCTGGAGCGGCGGGAAGGCGAGGCTGGCCCGTGGCGGGCAATGCGAGATGCGTCATGTCGGTCTCCTGAATCCCCTGTGGTGATCGGCAAGCGCCGACCCAGGGGAGAGGAGCCGTGCGCCGCTTTAGCTGCATTTCTATCCCGCCCGCAAGTTGGTGCTTAAATCGGCGGCAGCCCGGAAACCGGGCAACAAAAAACCCGCTCAGCATGTGCTAAAGCGGGCCTCCGGCGTTCGCTTTAGCGGTACTTGTAGAGCGCCCGCAAGCTGAGACTCAAATCGGCGCTGTCTGCAAGGTAGCCGGAGCGGCCCCGGCATGTCAACGCCGATTCCCGCTGGCGTATCATTCCGGGCAACGGTTCCAGCCGACGAGCGAACCCATGACGCTAAAGATCGAACGGCACGACATCGAGACGCTCAACGTGGCGGGGCCGAGCGCTCACAAGGGGCCGCAGGGCGAAGGCTATGCGCGAGCGGTTCTCGGCGAGGCGCTGCGATTGATGGGTTGGCGCCGACGATTGGAATGAATTACCGTGGTTTCGTAAGTGCTCATTCATCCCCTGAGATGGGTAACGGCCATGGCCTTCCACACCCCGAATCCGGAAATCCGGGCGCTGGAGGAGCGCAACGCCCGGTTGCGCGCCGCACTGTTCAGCAAGGTGTACCGAGGCGCTTGGCGTGGCTTGCGCAAGGGCATCGCGCGTCTGGCGAGGCTTCGCTCCCGTCGACGTGACCCGCGCGCCTGATCCGGCGAAGGGCTTTGCCGGATCAGGGCTGGTAAAGCCCGGCATAGTAGCCGGCGGTCGTCAGGTGTACCGTCACCGGCTCGGTGCCGTCGTTCTGCCAGTACCAGCCATGGGTCCCGTCGAACGGCGCCTCGAAGGAACCGCTGGCCGCGGTCTCGTTGCGACCCAGCCAGAAGCTGGTGAAGTCGTCACCGGCGTTCGGTGGTTCGCCATGCATGTCGAAGCTGACCGCGCCGCCCTCGACCTCCCAGTGGAAGACGAAGTTCTCGCCGGCCTTCATGAGCGCCTTGATTTCGGCGCCTTGCCTTGGCATCAGCGTCAACGACATCTTGTCCGACCGATAGCCGGTGGCGCTTTTCCAGACGGGATCGGTCGCCGCACCGGGCGGTCCGGCAGATGCAGGGCCGGCGGAACCCTCGGGTTCGGCCGCCTTGGTGGCACTCAGGACGGTCAGGCCCATGGATTGGCCGAGCCCGGTGGGATCG
Source organism: Billgrantia azerbaijanica (assembly GCA_004551485.1). GTDB lineage: Bacteria > Pseudomonadota > Gammaproteobacteria > Pseudomonadales > Halomonadaceae > Halomonas > Halomonas azerbaijanica. The sequence goes on from SBLD01000003.1 coordinate 391,795, forward strand.
ATACCGTACTCCGCCGGCAGAATGGTGGTCACCAGCAGGACGCTCGCGGTTACCGCCGCCACCGCGGTGGCCTTGACAAGGCTCTTGCCGGAGGGAAGCCCGTCGCGGCTCAGATCAGAAATGTCGCGCATCTTGGACTCCTCAGGAAAGGGTGAGATAGCCGGTCAGTTGGTAGCCGATCAGCATGAAGCCTGCCGACATCAGCACCACGTTGGCCGCCAAGGCCTGCCGGGCGAAGGCCTGAGTGCGGCGCCAGGCGTTCATGGCGATCAGGATCGCAGCGAGCGCCAGCAGCTGGCCGATCTCTACACCGACGTTGAATGCCAGGATATTCGCGACCAGGCCGTCATCGGACAGCGTGAAGTCCTGGAGCTTGGTGGCGAGACCGAAGCCGTGGCAGAAGCCGAAGATCAGCACGGCTGCCTTGGTATTGGGCTGAAAGCCGAACCAGCGACGGAAGGCGCCCAGGTTGTCCAGCGCCTTGTAGACGACGGACAGGCCGATAATGGCGTCCACGATGTATGGGTCGACGTGGGTACCGCTCAACACCCCGTACAGCAGGGTCACGCTGTGGCCGACGGCAAACAGCGTGACGTAGGCGCCGACCTCCTTCAGGCGATAGAGGAAAAAGATCACGCCCAGCAGAAAGAGAAGGTGATCGTATCCGGTCACCATGTGCTTGGCGCCAAGGTAGAGGAACGGCAGCAGCTGAGCGCCGCTGGCCTGCTCGATGAAGAGCGCGTCGCCTTCAGCCACACCATGGGCAAAGGCGCCCGAAGCCCCGCCCATCGCCACAATCAGAGTGGCCAGGCAGAGCACTGCCCGGCGCGTAACCACGGGCAACGACCAAGCGGCGCGCGAAGCTTTCGGAAACATTCGTTATCTCCGTGACATGACGAGGAGAAAAAGGAGCAACGTAGGGCCCGCGCGTGATGACGGACGCGCCGACAGGGCGCGGGATCTCGGCGCATGCCGATTCGCACGAGAGCCTAACGGCGAGTGCCGTCTTCTAACTTATGGAGCCGGGGTATTCGACTCAATCGGATTCTGGTGCCGAGTGGCATGGCACTTCGGGCCCGCGACCAGAGTGCCATTCGGAACGAGCGGCACAGGGCGCCACGCGCGGCGCATTGCCACCATCGGGGCTGAAGCGTATCCCGGCCGAACCGGTTATCACCCGCTTGAGGAACGGTTGTTCCCAGGCAGGTACTTGTCCAGCCCCCACAGCAGCAGGCCGAACAGCAGGTGGGGCAGGGCCGAGGCCGGGATCAGCGGCGGGCCGATCTGCAGGCCGGCCAGCCCCCAGCCGACGATGGGGAAGAACACCACCAGGATCACCACCCACAACGCGGCGGCGAGGCCGAGGGCGGTGGCCAGGCTGCGGCGGGGGAAGTAGCGGGTGTACACCACTGACCAGAAGGTGACGTAGAGCGTGTGAAACAGCAGGCCGACGGGCAGCGGAAGCTGGCGGGCCAGCAGGGTTTCGGCAAAGGCCAGGGCGGGCGGCTGGGGAAAGGGCGAGACGCCGAGCCGCAGCAGGGCCGTCATGATCACGGCGGTGATCAGGGAGACGGCGATACCGATGCCGAGGGCGCGCGGCCAGGAAGCGGGGGAAAGGGTGGAGGTTGTCATCGCGAGCTCCTTGTCGGGGGGACTTGGGAGCGCTGTTGCCTCAGGGGCGACGCGATGCGGGACAGCGTGGCCCGCAGGCGTCGCGCGACTCGCTGCAGCAGGCGCCGACGAGGTGGTCGACCAGGTCGAGCAGTTCGTCGAAGCGTGCCCGATAGCGGATGTACTGGCCCTCGCGGCGCGAGGTGACGAGTCCCGCCTGGGTCAGCTTCTGCAGATGGAAGGAGAGCGTGTTGGGCGACACGTCCAGGGGCTCGCCGAGCTGCCCCGCGGTCAGCCCCGGCGGGCCGGCCTCCACCAGGCGGCGAACGACCGCCAGGCGCACGGGATGGGCCAGGGCGGCGAGCGTCTTGGCCGCGAGTTCGTCGGTGGGTTCGATCATGTTTCAAGAGTAGTTGAATCATTGAAATCCAGCCACGGCACCCGACGGTGGGGCATCGGGCGGCGCCGCCGTGCGGCGATCACGTCTGAATCAGGAAGGCGGTGGCGTACATGACGGCCACGCCGGCGGCAAATCCGGCCACCGAGGTGGCGGAGATGGCGCGGCCCTCGCGGGCGGCCGCCGTGCGCTGCAGATAGGCGGCGACTTCGAGCAGCACCTGGAGGATGGCGCCGACGCCGAGGCCGAGGAAAAGCGCCGACCAGTGCGGGGCGTAGGCGTAGGCGCCGATCCAGGTGCCGAGCACGGCGGGCAGCCCGGCCAGGGCGACCAGGCCGCCCCAGGCCCAGGCGGGCACCGCTTCGCGGGTCAGCGGGGCGGCGATGCCGACGCCCTCGGTGAGGTTGTGCAGGGTGAAGCCCACCACCAGGAAGGTGCCCAGCGCTGCGGCGCCGGTGGCGAAGGCGCCGCCGATGGCCAGGCCTTCGCCCAGGTTGTGCAGGCCGATGCCCAGGGCGAGGTACCAGGCCAGGGCGCGCCCCTCGGGCGGGCGGTGGTGGCGGCGGCCGATGGCCACCAGGGTGATGAAGGCCACCACGGCGGCGAGCCAGACCAGGGTCTGTCCCTGGAACAGCGAGGCCGCCTGGGCGCCGATCTCGAGCCCCTCCTCCAGGGTGTCCACCAGCAGGAAGGCGAGCAGGCCCAGGGTCAGGGCGAGCACGAACTGGAAGCCCCGGGCACCGGCGTGCTGCAGGGCCGGGCGCGAGCACATGCCGAGCGCCACCGGGAACACCCCCACGAACAGCCCCAGCAGGCCGTACCCGGCCACCTGCCGCGCGCTCACCCGCGGCGAGGCCTCGGCGACCTCGATGGTGTGGTGGAAGGTGACCCCCGTCGCGGTGATGACGGTGATCTCGTGAAGCTCGTCCTCGACCCAGGGGTAGGGGAGTTCCAGCCAGACGCTCTCGCCCCGGGCGAGCGGCCCGCCCGGGGTCTGCGTGAAGCGCCAGTAGGCGCCGTCCACCTGGACCTGGGCGATGTGCATGGGCTCCGAGCCCACCGCCCGGACCTTGAGCGCGATGCCGGTGTCGTCGAGCCGGGTGCGCTCGACGGTGAGCTCCTCGAGCGGCGGCGGCGAGACCCCGATCAGGCCCAGCGGATTGGTGGCGACGAAGGTGGCGATCGCCGCGCCCAGCAGCACCAGCGGCAGCAGCAGCGAGACCCAGGCGCGCCGGCGCATCACACCACCTCGAAGAAGCTCATCCAGCCCAGCTCCACGAACTCGCTCTGGTGGGCGTGGAACATGTACAGGCCCGGCTCGTGGTCGGCGAAGGAGAATTCCAGGATGCCGCGCTGGGCCTGGCACTGCATGACCGTGTCCACCGTGCGCAGGGTCGGCGTCAGGGTGGTGCCCTGGTCGTAGTAGTCGAAGAAGTTGGCGTGCAGGTGCAGGGAATTGACCGGGTCGAACTCCGTGACGTTGATCAGGTAGAGGCGCACCGGGCGGTCGCGCGCGATGCGAATGGGTCGGTTGACGTAGGCGTGGGCCACGCTGTTGACAGCGTAGATCTCGTTCTCCTCGTCGAAGTTGGTGTCGAAGCCGTTCATCACCAGGAGAAACTCCTGCCAGCGGGCGTTGGCGTCGCTGCCGAGCAGGCGCGACCGCGCGACCTGGGCGTGGTCGGGGTGCTTCGCGGGGTCCGGGTCGACGATGAAGGCGCCGTAGAGCCCCTTGTGGATGTGGCGTTTCAGCGGCACCGAGTGACAGTGGTAGAGATGGCAGCCGAAGGGTTTGGCGTCGAACTCGTAGATGAACGACTCCCCGGGTGCCACCTCGCCGGCGCCGGGGATGCCGTCCATGCGCGCCGAGTGGATGCCGTGGAAATGCATGGTGTGGGTATGGCTGCCGGCATTGACGAAGTGGATGCGGATACGGTCGCCCTCGGTGGCGCGCAGGGTCGGGCCGGGAACGCGGCCGTTGTAGGTCCAGGCGGGGAAGAACAGCCCCGGGGCGATCTCGATCTCCTTGTCCACGGCGGTGATCTGGTACTCGCGCAGGCGCCGCCCGTCGCTCAGCTGGCGGACCTGGCCGGTATCCCAGTCGGTGAGGATGGCGCTGGGGTCGAAGCCGTTACGCTGATGATCGACCTCGCCCACCGTGATCATGCGGCGGCTCGTCGGTGACGCATCGACCGACGCTGCCGGTGGTGTGGTCTCGGCCAGCGCGCGGGGCAGCGGAAGTCCCAGCAGGGAGCCCGCGCCCCACAGGCTGTTCTTGAGGAATCGGCGGCGGTTGGTGGCCGGCATGCACGACACACAGGTTGGTGAGTGACAATGATTCTTCTTTTGACTATGGCACAGGCTGTCGCGGTTTCCAGCGACATGAGAGGGTGGTTCGAGGCCGCGACGCCCCTCCCTGGGCGCCTCGCGACCTCGGCACGCCGTCACTCCGCCGGGAAGAGTTCACCGGTGAGGATGTAGTTGCGATCGGTGTCGTTGACGATCTCCAGGTGGAAGGTGCCGGCGCCCTTCAGGCCCTGATGCTTGCCGGTGCCGCCGGCGACTTCCCAGAAGCCGTTGTCGAGCAGCTGGGTGTTGCCGTCGGGGCCGGCGGCGAACACCGCACGCAGGGTCCAGTCGAGGTAGGCCTTGTCGCCATCGGCGTCTTCGAACACCAGGTAGCCGCCGGCCCTCCCATCCGTGCCGGGCCGGATGGAGTGCATGCCGTATTCGGTGGCGGTGGCGCCGGCGAGCAGGCCGGTACCGCTGGCTTCGCCCTGGCGCTGCACGAGCAGGACGAAGCGGCCGGAATCATCTTCGAAGTCGAGCCGCATCTCGTTGACAGGCGACATCACGGCCTCGACGGCGAGCTCTTCCGCCATGGCTCTGGTAGTGAGGGCGGTAGCGGTGAGGGCGGTGGTGGCGAGGCCGATCAGGAAGGGACGCATGATAGTCATCATGGGCCTCCGTTCACGCTGTATCCGGTGGATGGGCGGCGTGGAAGCCGAGGCATTGACGTGTACTTTTGTCAATGCCTGTTACCACCATAGCCGCTACTGTTACCCCCGTCGCTGCTGAGCGGCCGTCATGTCGATGGGGCATGAAGGGGGCGGCAGCCGAGTGGTGGGGCAGGTTGCGCCGGCCTTGGTATCCTGTCCTTATCCCCCTGACTGGAGTGTCCCCATGACCGAGACGACCCCCTACGAGAAGACCCTCGCGGCGCTCGACGCGCTGCACGCCGAGGACCCGCGCCGCGTGACGGTCGAGGGCGAGGCGCTGCCGCTGGAGTTGTGGCACGCCGGGCGCATGAGCGCCTGGCTGGAGCGGCTGGCGCCCGCCGCCGACGAGCTGACCCGGCTGGCGGTGCGCGCCCAGCACCTGCAGCGCTGGCAGGTGCCGCGCAGCGACTACCCCGAGGGGCGGGTGGGCTATCTCACCTGGCGACGCGACCAGGGCCAGCGCGCCGGCGAGACCACGGCCCGGTTGATGGTCGAGGCCGGCTACCGGGAAGAACAGGCCGAGCAGACGGCGCGGATGATCCGCAAGCAGGGGCTCGGGCGCGACCCCGGCACCCAGGCGGTGGAGGACTGCGCCTGCCTGGTGTTCCTGGAGAACTACTTAGCCGATTTCTCGACGCAGGTGGACCACGACCACCTGATCCGTATCGTGCAGAAGACCTGGAAGAAGATGTCGCCGCGCGCCCATGAGCTGGCGCTGGACCTGCCCATGAGCGACGCGGCGCGTGGCCTGGTGGAGGAGGCGCTGGCGGGCTGAGCCCAGGTGACGGTCAGAGCGTGACGCTCAGGCTGTCGGGCGTCTCGCAGGGTTTGCCGTGGCGCAGCGTGAGGCGCCGCCGGGTGAGGTTCATGGCCACGGCGAAGAGCGTTTCCATGCGCTCCTCGGGCGGCTGGTCGGGATTGTGGTGGCGGCAGATGGAGAGCGGTGCGCCGTGGTGGTCGCTGAGCATCGCGAACAGCGCAGCTTCGTCGACGTCCGCCTGGGGCGGCAGCCGCTCGCGCAGCAGGGCGTCGAGGCGCGCCAGGCGGGGGCGCGAGTCGGGGCGCGGGAAGTCCTCCACCTGACAGGTCACGGCGTGATCAACGAGGTGGTTGGTGTGGGTGACCATGCCGTGGCGCGGCATCAGGCGTCCCGGCTCGCCGGGGTGCACCTCGAGCCCGGCGGCGCGGCCATCGTGGCTGGCCACGAGGAAGTGCGCGGGGGAGCAGACACGGTCGTGGGTGGCCACGCGCAGGGCGCTCTCGAAGTCGGGGCTCTCGAGGATCTTGCGTAGCGCCACGTGGATGGGTAGCCCCTCGCCGCAGGTGCGCGAGCGTATGGCGTTGAGGCACACGCCGACGCCGTGGGCGTTGAGGCCGATCTTGGCCACCATGCCGGCCTCGCCGACGCTCACCAGCGGCGCGTGGTCGCGGCCGCTGAGCTTCAGCGCCACCACGTTGTGCCGCTGGTCGGCGCGCCAGTCCCAGTTCTGGGCCAGCCACTGCTGGCCGGCGCGAGTGAGGGCGAAGGCCGAGCAGCCGCCGCTGGCGCGGGTCAGCGAGATCTCGCTGCGGCAGTTGAGGGTGAGGATGTCGCCCAGGTCGAGCCCGGCGCCGCGGGCGATGCCGTCCATCTCCTCGAGGATCGCCGGAAAGCCGCGCTCGATCATGGTGGCGAAGCGGTCCGCCTCGCGGCGTGCCGCGGCCCAGCGCAGGCCCACGAAGTCGTGGAACAGCCGGTCGTAGACGGCGACGCTGCGGTGGATCATCCGTGCGTAGGTCTGGCCGTGGGCGTAGCCGACCTCGCCACGGCCGCCGCTGAACTCGGTGAGCCGCATGCCTAGAACACCTCCCCGAGAAAGTCGGTGAAGGCGGCCCAGGATTTCGTGTCGGCACGCTCCTGGTAGCGCTCGCCGTCGAACACGGTGAAGGCGTGGGGCGCGCCGGAGTAGACCTCCACCTCGTAGGTGAGGTCCGCCGCCTCGAGCTCCTCGACCAGGGCGGCGACGTCCGCCATGGGCACGGCGGTGTCGGCGCCGCCGTGGGCGATCAGCAGCGGGGCGGTCTCCGCGGGCCAGGACTGGCCTTCCGGGGTGCCCAGGCCGCCGTGGAAACTGGTGTAGCCGACCACCTGCCGCGCCTCGCCGGAGCGGGCGATCTCCAGTGCCACGGCGCCGCCGAAGCAGTAACCGATCACCACGGTGGGCTCGGCAGCGCCCCGCTCGCGGGCCTCGGCGAGGCCGGCCAGCGTCAGCGCACGCATGCGCTCGCGGTCGGCATACAGCGCGCTGGTGGCGGCCTGGCGTGCCTCGGTGGTCTCGGGGCGATTGCCCTCGCCGAAGAGATCGACGGCGAAGGCGTCGTAGCCGAGCGCGGCGATCATGTCGGCGCGCTGGCGCTCGTAGTCGTCCAGGCCGTCCCAGTCGTGGACGATCAGCACCGTGCCGCGGGCGGTGTCGCCGGCCGAAGTGAAGTAGCCCGCGAAGGCCTCGTCGCCGACCTCGTAGGCGATGTCCTGTCCGGCGGGTTCGAAGCCATGGGCCGCGCTGGCCAGTGCAAGGCAAGCGAGAAGCGTCAGGGACGGGGTCCGGGGGGGCATGGCAGGCTCCTTGCAATGAGACGGGTACGGACCTCCAGTATAGGCAGCCGGAGCGCGGGGCCGCGCAGCGTTGGTGAGCCTGGCTTGTATTTTGGCCGCGTGCCTTCCAGATTAATGGGGGCAATCCTTACATGAGCCAACAGTGAGCGGAACAACATGAAAAAGAGCGTTTTGGCGATGGCGGTGGCGGCGTCCAGCGTGGCGTTTGCCGGCGCCGTGCAGGCGGAAGTGAAGGTCGGTTTCCTGGGTGGCTTCACCGGCGGCATCGAGAGCCTGACGCCGCCCATCTTCGACGGTGCCCAGCTGGCGGTTTCCCAGATCAACGAGCAGGGCGGGGTGCTGGGCGGCGAGGAGCTGGTGATGCCCACCGGCGACACCACCTGCAGCGATGCCTCGGCGGCCTCCAACGCGGCCGACCGCATGGTCAACACCGAGCAGGTCACCGCCATCGTGGGTGCCCTGTGCACCGGGGCGACCATCGCCGCGGCCAACAATGCGGCGATTCCCGGTGGCGTGGTGATGGTCTCGCCGGCCTCCACGGCCCCGGCGGTCAGCGGCCTCGAAGACAACGACCTGGTGTTCCGCACCGTGCCGTCGGATGGCTTCCAGGGCGCGATGCTGGCCAAGCTGCTGCTCGACAAGGGCATCGATGAGGTGGCCGTCACCTACGTCAACAACGACTATGGCCGCGGCCTGGCGGATGCCTTCGTGAACACCTTCGAGGCCGAGGGTGGCATGGTGGCCGCGAACCTCGCCCACGAGGACAATCGCGCCGACTACCGCTCCGAGCTGGGCTCGCTCTCCGCCACCGGCGCCCAGACCCTGGTAGTGCTGGCCTATGCCGATACCTCCGGCCAGACAGTGCTGCGCCAGGCCTACGAGAGTGGCATGTTCACCCAGTACGTGGGTGGCGACGGCATGGTGGGCGACAGCCTGGTCGACGCGGTCGGCGCCGACGTGCTCGATGGCATGATCGCCACGCGCCCGGGTAGCCCGGAGCTGCCGGGGACGGCGATTTTCCAGGAGCAGGCGCGCGCTGCCGGCATCGACCCCGGAGCGGTGTTCGCCGCCCAGGCCTACGACGCCGCCTTCCTGCTGGCGCTGGCCATCGAGCAGAACGGCAGCGCCGAGCGCGAGGGACTCTCCCAGGCGCTGCGCAGCGTGGCGAGCGCGCCGGGCGAGGTGATCCTGCCGGGCGAGTGGGAGAAGGCGGTGCAGCTGATCGCCGATGGCCAGGAGATCAACTACGAGGGTGCCTCCGGCCGCCACGAGTTCGACGAGAACGGCGACGTGCCCGGCGTGGTGGTGGAGATGGCCGTGGAGGACGGCCAGTTCGTGCGCAAGGGGCAGTTGGACCTGTAAGCGTATCACCACACGCTCTGTAGGCAGTGGCCCCGGCAAAATTCCGCCGGGGCCTTTTGTTTGACATCGACCCTAATTTCTTTAATTTAGGCGTAACTACAAGAATAAGTTGATCGACATCACCTGACGGCACACCCAATCCCGGCAATCGGGCGATGCGCGGCAACGGCCGCCATCCCTGCATTCAGAGTTGTGCCAATGAAAACCAGAAACCCACGCGCTCAGCTGTCGATTCGCGCCAAGCTGACCGTCGTTATCTGCCTGCCTCTCGTTGTCGTGACCTGGTTCGCCGCCTCGGAGATTACCGAGCGCTGGCGTCTGGCCGGTGAGATGGAAACCGCCGAGGCATCCAGCCATCTCATCACCCAAGCCGCCCGCATGATCCATGAGCTCCAGATCGAGCGGGGCCTGTCGGCGGCCTACCTGGGCAGCCGGGGCGAGGCGTTCGGCGAACGCCTGCAGGCGCAACGCGACAACACCGACCAGCGCGTCGCCGCGCTGCGCGATTACGCCGCGACGCTGCCCGAAGGGGCGCTGAACGCGGAGATCACCCGACAGCTGGATGTCGGCCTGAGCCAACTTGAGCAGCTACCCGACTGGCGCCGGCGCGTCAGCGGGCTCGAGACCGCCGCCGCCGAGGCCATTGCCTTCTTCAGCGGGGTGAACGCCGAGTTCATCACGCTGGCCGGGCGTCTCTCCTACGCCATCGAGCATGCGGCCACGAGCCGCGGGGTCGGGGCTTTCGCCAGCCTGATCGAGGCCAAGGAGCTGGCCGGCATCGAGCGCGCCGTCCTGACCAATGTCTTCACCGCCGATAGCGTCTCCCCCGCCCAGTACCGCCAGATCCTGAGGCGGGCCGGGCAGCGCGACAACCTGCTGACCAACTTCCGCCGCCTGGCGGAGCCCGCCGTCGCCGAGCGGCTGGACCGGCTCCTGGCCGGCCAGGAGCTCGAGCCCCTGGAGGGCTGGTTCCAGCGGGTGCTCGACCGCGGGCCCGCGGGGGGGTACGGCGTTGCCCCCGACGCCTGGTTCGACCTGAAGACGGTCCAGATCGACGGGATGCGGGCGATCGAGGAGGTCCTCGCCGAGCAGATCATCGCCCGCGCCGGCGTGGCGGTGGCCGACACCCAGCGTGCGCTCTACCTCTCCCTGGGCCTCTTTCTGCTGACCCTGCTCATCACCTTGCCCCTGGGCTGGTGGCTGACGCGCTCCATCGAGCGTCCGCTCAAGGCGATGGTCGGCCACTTCCAGCGCATGGCCGAGGGGGAGCTCAACAACGCCATCCGCATCACCAGCCGTGACGAAATCGGCCAGGCCATGGCGTCGCTGGAGACGATGCAGGCTCGGCTTCGCCAACTGGTGAGTTCCATCCAGGCCTCGGCCGACACCATCGCCGCCGACAGCGGCCAGATTGCCGCCGGCAACAGCGATTTGTCGCGCCGCACCGAGGAGCAGGCGGCAAGCCTGCAGGAGGTCGCGGCCAGCATGGAGCAGGTGGCGGCCACGGTGAAGCACAATACCGACAACACGCTGATGGCCAACCAGCTGTCGCAGCAGGCGCACGAGTCCGCCACGGCCGGTGGGGATCACGCCCAGCGCGCCATGGCCAAGATGAGCGAGCTCACGGCCAGCGCCGACAAGATCAGCGGCGTCATTGCGCTGATCGATGACATCGCCTTCCAGACCAACATCCTGGCGCTCAACGCCTCCGTGGAGGCCGCGCGGGCCGGGGTGTCCGGGCGCGGTTTCGCGGTGGTGGCCCAGGAGGTGCGCCGGCTCGCCCAGAGCTCGGCGGATGCCGCGCGGGAGATCCAGGCGCTCATCACGCTCAATGGCGATGCGGTGCGGGAGGGCAGCGCCCTGGTCGAGCAGGCCGGCAGTGCCATGTGCGACATCGTCACCGATATCCAGAAGGTCTGTGAGCTGATGGCCGAGGTGTCTCGGGGGTCGCAGGAGCAGGCGGCGGCGGTCGATGAGGTCAGCGTGGCCATCAGCCAGATGGATCAGGTCACCCAGCAGAACGCCTCGCTGGTCGAGCAGACCACCCAAGCCTCGGCGGACCTCGAGGCGCAGGCCCACGACATGACGGCGGCGGTCGGCTTCTTCAAGCTCGCCGGTGCGGTCACTGGCGGCGACGTCCGCGAGCAACCGGACTCGCCGCCAGCGGATCCGGATGACATCCCACCTGACAAGCCCCCCTACAACCCGCCGAGTGCCGAGAGTGACCCGGAGCGGGCTCGCCGTCCCGAGTCCTTGGCACTGCCGGCCTTTTAACGCCAGCCATCTAACGTCCATCAGGGAGTCCCAACAATGAACAATACCCCACTCAGGGTGGCACCCCGACCGCGTCTGCTGCGGTTCGTGACCGACAACCTGCAGGTCAAGATCCTGCTGCTGGTCCTCATGCCGCTCATTCTCTCCTCCTCCTGCCTGCTGCTGCTCGAGGGCTATGAGCGCATCCAGACGAACCGGGAGCAGATCGCTCAGCAGCGCCAGCTGCTGCTCGAGTCGCGGCAACGCGGCGTGCGTGGCCACGTCGAGCTCGCCAAGTCGATGGTCGAGACGATCGCCGCCACGGTGCCCGACACCGAGACGGCGCAGCGGCGCGCCCTCGAACTGCTGGAGAGCCTGCGCTTCGAGGGCGACAACTACGTCTTCGTCTACCAGTCGGATGGCGTGATGCTGGTGCAGCCGGCGGCCCCCGACAAGGTGGGCACCAACATGCTCGATGCCACCGACGCCAACGGCAAGCACATGATCCGCGACATGGCGGAGCTTGCCGCGCAGGGCGGCGGCGTTTACCAGTATGAGTGGCCGCATCCCAATACCGGCGAGCCCGAGGCCAAGCACTCCTACGCCACGGCCGTCGAGCCCTGGGACTGGGTGATCGGTGCCGGGGTCTATGTCACCGATATCGACGCCGCCATGGCCGACATCGAGGCAGCGGCCACGAACAGGCTCGTTGCCTCCCTGGTGCGACTGTGGGGCGTGGGCACCGTGGCCAACCTGATCATCGCGGCCTTTGCCATGTGGCTGGCGCGCCGGACGGTCAAGCAGGTTCGCTATACCGCCACCACCATCAAGGAGATCGCCAGCGAGGTGGCGGCCGGCAAGGGCGACCTGACGCGCCGCCTGACGGTTCGCAGCCATGACGAGATCGGCAAGCTGGGCGAACAGTTCAACGCCTTCCTGTCACGCATGCAGTCGATGCTGCGCGACGTGCGGCACAGTGCCAATGCGGTCAACCGGGCGGCCAACGACATTGCCCAGGGCAGCGAGGAACTGGCGACGCGCACCGACCAGGCCGCGGCCAACCTGCAGCAGACCTCATCGGCCATGGAGGAGATCACCTCCACCGTGGAGAACAATGCCGAGCATACCGAGCACGCCGACCGGCTGGTGAAATCCACCGCCGACGTCGCCCAGCAGGGCCAGGTCGCCATGCAGGGGGTCGAGAAGACGATGGACGACATCAGCCGCTCGTCATCGCAGATCGGCGATATCGTCTCGATGATCGACTCCATCGCCTTCCAGACCAACATCCTGGCGCTCAACGCCTCGGTCGAGGCGGCGCGGGCTGGCGAGCACGGCCGCGGCTTCGCCGTGGTGGCCCAGGAGGTGCGCAAGCTGGCCCAGCGCTCGGCGGAGGCGGCCCGGGAGATCAAGGGGCTGATCGAGTCGTCGGCCAAGCTCTCCCAGGATGGCACGCAGATCGTGCAGCGGGCCGGCGAGACCATGCGCGAGATCTTCGAGAGCGTGGGGCAGGTCACCGCCGTCATCTCCGAGATCAGCGCCGGGTCGCGGGAGCAGAGCGTCGGCATCGGCGAGGTCAACACGGCCGTCAACCAGCTCGATACCATGACCCAGCAGAATGCCGCCATGGTCGAGCAGAGCTCCACCACGGCCGCCCAGATGCGCCGCCAGGCCGAGCAGCTCAGCGCGCTGATCGACAGCTTCGTGCTGGGCGACGAGGAGGGCCGTTCGGCATCCCGCGCCACACCGGCGTCCCTTGCTACACCGGGACTGCCTGCCCCCGCCCCCGCCAAGGTCGCGCCGCCGGTCGATCCCAAGCCGACGCCGCGGGCGCGCGAGCCGCAGCCGGCAGCGGCGGAAGGCGAGCCCGAGTGGGAAACGTTCTAGAACGAGCTGGCCCGGTCGGTGGACGCCGACCGGGCCATGGTGACTGCACACCGCTCCGTCCCCCAAGGTAAGTGGTCGTCCTCAATGCCTACCGGTCAGTAAGCGAAAGACAATCAGCGGCGGAGGTTTTCTACGGCATTTGTGGGCTGGGCTCCGACCTGTCATATCGTCGTCAACGTAACCCACGACGATGAAAAAGATAAAGGTCAGTCCATCATGCCTAGCATGCCTCAGAGGGAGTCTCAGCCGTGAAGGTCGTATCATCGAAGATGGTAACCGGCAACCTGCAGGTCAAGATCCTGCTGCTGGTTCTCGTGCCGCTCATTGTTTGCTTCTCTTGCCTGCTGTTGCTCGAGGGTTATGAGCGCATCCAGGCCAATCAGGCGCAGATAGACCAGCAGCGTGAGCTGTTGATTGAGTCGCGCCAGAACGGCATGCGTGGCCATGTCGAGCTTGCCAAGTCGATGGTTGAGCGCATTGCCGCCTCGGTGCCCAACACCGAAGAGGCGCAATGGCGCGCCCTTGAGCTGCTGGAGAGCCTGCGCTTCGAGGGTGGCAATTACATCTTCGCTTTTCGGTCGGATGGCGTGATGCTGGTGCAGCCGGCGGCCCCTGACAAGGTGGGCACCAACATGCTCGATGCCACCGATGTCAACGGCAAGCACATGATTCGCGACATGGCGGAGCTGGCCGCGCAGGGTGGTGGCTTCTATCAGTATGTCTGGCCGAATCCGAATACTGGCGAGCCCGAGGCCAAGCACTCCTATGCCACGGCCATCGAGTCCTGGGACTGGGTGATCGGTGCCGGGGTCTATGTCACCGATATCGACGCCGCCATGGCCGACATCGAGGCAGCGGCCACGGACAAGCTCATTGCCTCCCTGGTTCGGCTTGGAGGCATGGGGACCGTGGCCAACCTGATCATCGCGGCCTTGGCCATGTGGCTGGCACGACGGACGGTCAAGCAGGTTCGCTATACCGCCACCACCATCAAGGAGATCGCCAGCGAGGTGGCGGCCGGCAAGGGCGATCTGACGCGCCGCCTGGCGGTCCGCAGCCATGACGAGATCGGCGAGCTGGGCGAGCAGTTCAACGCCTTCCTGTCGCGGATGCAGTCGATGCTGCGCGACGTGCAGCACAGTGCCAATGCGGTCAAGCTGGCGGCCAACGACATTGCCCAAGGCAGCGGGGAGCTGGCAGCCCGCACCGACCAGGCGGCGGCCAACCTGCAGCAGACGTCATCGGCGATGGAAGAGATCACTTCGACCGTGGAGAGCACCTCTGTTCAGGCGCAGCAGGCGGATCGGCTGGTGAAGTTGACCGCGGGGGTAGCCCAGCAGGGCCAGTCGGCCATGCAGGAGGTGGAAAAGAGTATGGACGACATCAGCCATTCGTCGGCGCAGATCGGCGATATCGTCTCAATGATCGACTCCATCGCCTTCCAGACCAATATCCTGGCTCTCAATGCGTCGGTCGAAGCGGCGCGGGCCGGCGAGCATGGTCGCGGCTTCGCCGTGGTGGCCCAGGAGGTGCGCAAACTGGCCCAGCGCTCGGCCGAATCCGCGCGTGACATCAAGGGGCTGATCGAGTCGTCGGCCAAGCTCTCCCAGGATGGCACGCAGATCGTGCAGCGGGCCGGCGAAACCATGCATGAGATCTTCGATAGCGTGGGTCAGGTCACCGCCGTCATCTCCAAGATCAGCGCCGGCTCGCGGGAGCAAAGTGCCGGTATCGGCGAGGTCAATACCGCTGTCAGTCAGCTCGACACCATGACCCAGCAGAATGCTGCCATGGTGGAGCAGAGCTCCGGCACGGCCGCTCAGATGCGCCAGCAAGCCGAGCAACTCAGCGCGCTGATCAGCAGCTTCGTGCTGGGCGACGAAAAGGTGGCGGCTGGCGGGCGTTCTCACGCGTCACGTGCCACCCCGGAGCTGCCGGCTCCCCATCGGGACGGGGACCCCAAGCCGGCTCCACGCTCACGCCAGACGCAGCCTGAACCGGCCGAGCGCGAGCCCGAGTGGGAGGCCTTCTAGGCGACAAACGGTCCGGTCGGCGTCCGCCGACCGGGCCAGGATGATGGGGGACCGACCTGCCCGGCCCGGGACGCCCGTCCCGGGCCGGGCGCGTTTCAGCCGTGGTGGATGACCTTCTCCGGCAGCAGCCCCTTGGGCGCGAAGCGCAATACCAGGGTGATCAGCAGCCCGATCACGAAGACCCGTGCCTGCAGGGCGCGGCTGTCCAGGTTGCCGACGACCTCCCAGCCGAAGGCGCTCTCGCCGACGCTGACGGCCAGCTCCATCAGGAACAGCGCCAGCGGCTCGGACATGATCCAGATGATGTACACCGCCACGGCGCCGAAGATCGTGCCCAGGTTGTTGCCGGGGCCGCCGAGGATCACCATCACCAGCACCAGGAAGGTGTGGTTCAGCGGCAGGTAGCCCTGGGGGTCGAACAGGCTGTTGAAGGTACCGAGCACGCCGCCGCCGATGCCCATCAGGATGCAGCCGAGCACGAAGATCTCCAGCCGCCGGCGGTTGATGTCCTTGCCCATGGCGGCCGCGGAGATCTCGTTGTCGCGAATGGCGCGGATCATGCGTCCCCAGGGGGCGTGGTAGGCGCGGTGCAGCAGGAAGAAGATGAGCGCGATCAGCACGGCGGTGAGCGACAGGTAGAGCGCGCGGGCCAGGGTGAAGCCGAGTTCCGCGGGGCCCGGCGTCGGCCAGGGGAGCGGCGAGACGGTGGCGGTGCCGCGGGTCAGCCAGTCGGAGTTCTTGAGGAAGGCCTTGATGATCTCGGCGATGCCCAGGGTGGCGATCGCCAGGTAGTCGCTGCGCAGCCCCAGACAGATCTTGCCGATGAAATAGCCGACGCCCCCGGCCAGCGCCCCGCCGACGATCCAGCCCAGCCAGGGCGGCAGGCCCAGGCCGCCGACGAAGTCGACGCGGGATTCGATCTGATCGGTGACACCGCGCAGGGTGCCGATCACCGCGATATAGAGCACCACCGCGAGCGCCACGGCGATCAGCGTGCGCAGCCTGCGGGGCACGCCCAGGCGGTCGAGCCGGGTGGCGCCGAACACCACCAGCACGGCGGCGACCAGGTAGAGCAGGGCCAGGCCGAGTTCGCCGGGCAGCTCGCTGGCCCAGAAGGCCTCGTTGACCGGCACGCTGAAGGCCATGGCCGAGAAGCCGCCCAGGGCGACGAAGCCCATCACCCCGGCGTTGAACTGGCCGGCATAGCCCCACTGGATGGTCAGCCCCAGGGCGAGGATGGCGTAGCAGGCGGCCTCGACCAGCATGCGCGTGCTGTAGGCGGTGCCCATGAGGGCGTAGACCCCCAGCACGGCCACCAGCAGGGCGGAGAACAGGGCCACTTCGCGGCGGGGGAAGTGGGCGGGGGCGGCGACGAGATCCGCTCGACGGTCGGAGTGTTGCGTGCTCATCAGATCACCTTCCCCTTGAAGATACCGGTGGGGCGCCACACCAGGATGGCCACCAGGATGAAGAAGGGCACCACGATCTTGTACTCGGTGCCGACGAAGGCCAGGTTGCCCGCCTGGGCCAGCCACTCCGGCAGGCTGTCGCGGAACGGGCGCAGCAGCACCGACCAGTTGAACACCGCCAGCGTCTCGGCGAAGCCCACCACGAAGCCGCCGGCGATGGCGCCGAAGGGGTGGCCTACGCCGCCGACGATGGCCGCGGCGAAGATCGGCAGCAGGATGAAGAAGCTCAGGTCGGGCTTGAAGGTGACGTCCAGCGACAGCAGGGTGCCGGCGATGGCCGCGAGCCCGCCGGCGATCACCCAGGTCACCGCCACGATCAGGTTGGTGTTGATGCCGGAGGCCTGGGCCAGGTCGGGGTTGTCGGACATGGCGCGCATCGCCTTGCCCAGCCGCGAGCGGGACAGGAAGAGGTGCAGCCCCACCACCGCCGCAATGGTCAGCACGAAGAGGATGATCTGTGGTTCGGTGATCACGATGGGCGCGCGTACGCCCTCGAAGGGCAGGGCGAGGCGGAAGATCTCCTTGCGGTCGTCGATGTAGAGGCTCTGCCCGCCGGTACCGGCGAACAGGCGGATCAGCCCCTGCAGCATCAGCGTCACGCCCAGCGAGGCGATGACCATGACGATGGGCTTGACCCCGTGGGCGCGCAGCGGCTTGTAGAAGGCGCGGTCGATGCCCACGGCGAGAGTCGCCGTGAGGAGCATCGCCAGCGGCAGCATGACCACGGCGGTGGGCAGGCCCACGGCACTGCCCGCGGAGGGGAACAGCAGGGTCAGCAGCAGCACCATGAAGGCGCCGAAGGTCATCATGTCGGCATGGGCGAAGTGGGCGAAGCGCATGATGCTGAACACCAGGGTCACGCCCACCGCGCCGATGGCGTAGATCGAGCCGGTCACGCTGCCGGCGATCACCACGTTGTTGATGAAGAAGACGAGTTCGTTCACGACGTTCTCTCCAGGATCCGGACTCCGGGCTCAGCCGCCCAGGAAACTCTTGGCGACCTCGGGGTCGGCGAGCAGCGCCGCCCCGCTGTCGGTGAAGCGGTTCTGGCCGGCGGCCAGCACGAAGCCCTTGTCGGCGATGGCCAACGCCTGCTTGGCGTTCTGTTCGACCATCAGGATGCCCACGCCGGCGGCGTTGATCTGCTTCACCCGCTCGAAGATCTCGTTCATGTAGAGCGGCGAGAGGCCGGCGGTCGGCTCGTCGAGCAGCAGCAGCTCGGGCTCGGCCATCAGCGCCCGGCCCATGGCGACCATCTGGCGCTGGCCGCCGGAGAGCTCGCCGGCGGGCTGGTGGCGCTTGTCGTAGAGCGGTGGAAAGAAGTCGTAGATCTGCGCCAGCATGCGCCGGGTATTCTGCGGCTTGAGGAAGGCGCCCATCTCCAGGTTCTCCTTCACCGTCAGGCTCGGGAAGACGTTGTGCTCCTGGGGGATGAAGCCCATGCCCTTCTGCACCAGCTTGTTGGACGGCAGGTTGTGGATGGGGTCGCCGCGCAGCAGGATCTCGCCCTGGCTGACGGTGAGCAGGCCGAAGATGGCCTTTAGCATGGTGGACTTGCCGGCGCCGTTGGGGCCGACGATCACCCCGATCTCGTCGGCCTCGATGGCCATGTCCACCCCGTTGAGGATGTTCATGCCGCCGTAGCCGCCGTGCACGTCGCGTGCTTCGAGTAGTGGCATTGTGGTGTTCCCGCGTAAGGGTCGTTCTTGTCGTGGGCCGACACCGTCGGGCGGCGCCGGCGCTCTTCAGGCGAGGTTGGAGCCCTCAGGCTACGTTGGAGCCAAAGTAGGCTTCGATCACCTGAGGGTTGTTCTGGATCTCCTCGATGGTGCCTTCCACCATCACGCTGCCCTGGGCGAGCACGATCACCGGGTCACAGAGGCGGGCGATCATGTCCATGTCGTGTTCGATGACCAGGAAGGTGTAGCCCATCTCTCGGTTCAGGCGCTCGATGTTGCTCACCAGGTCGCCGAGCAGGGTGCGGTTGACGCCGGCGGCGATCTCGTCGAGCAGCACCACCCGGGCGTCGGTCATCATGGTGCGGCCGAGCTCGAGCAGCTTCTTCTGGCCGCCGGAGAGGTTGCCGGCCAGTTCGTTGCGCACGTGGTGCAAGCCGATGAAGTCGATCACCTCCAGCGCCCGCTGGCGCACCTCGCGCTCGCGCGAGCGGACCAGCGACGGCTTGAACCAGGTGCTGAACAGGCCCTCGCCGGCCTGGTCCGGCGGCACCATCATCAGGTTCTCGAGCGCCGTCAGCTGGCTGAATTCGTGGGCGATCTGGAAGGTGCGCAGCAGGCCCTTGTGGAACAGTTCGTTGGCGGGATGGTTGGTGATGTCTTCGCCGTCGAGCAGCACCTGGCCGCTATCGAGCGGCAGGGCGCCGGCAATGATGTTGAACAGCGTCGACTTGCCGGCACCGTTGGGACCGATCAGGCCGGTGATGGAGCCCCGCTCCACCTGGATCGAACAGTCGTTGATGACCTTGAGGCCGCCGAAGGCCTTGTGGACGTGCCTGACATCGATGATGGCTGTCATGTGGGGTGCACCCCCTTCTCTTTCCAGCGTGTTGTCGTATTGTTGTGCAGCACCGTCGCGGGGCCGCTTCTCGTTCCGGGCCGCCGCGCCGCGGCGGCCCGGGCAGCGTCATCCTTGACGGTTACTGTTCCTGACTCTTGTCGACCAGGAAGGTGCGGCCGGCGGCAAAGGCACCAACGATCACCAGGGCGCCGATGGCCGGGACCAGGTAGCCTTCCACCTGCGGAATGCTGCGCAGGAAGACGAAGGCCACCGCGGCCGGCGCCACGAAGCGCACCAGGAAGCGCCAGGTGGCGAACCACCCCTCGTTGGTGCGCATCTCCTTCATCACCTCGGAGTGGGTCAGCGCCCAGCCGGCGAACAGGGCGATCAGCAGGCCACCGAGCGGCATGAAGATGTTGGTCAGCAGTTCGATGAAGTCGAAGGCGCTGCGTCCGAACAGGGCGTGGAAGATCGTGCCCTCGGCCCAGACGTTGAAGCTCACCACGGTGAGCAGGCCCAGCGCCCAGCTGGCCAGCACCATGGCGGTGACGGCCTGGGGACGGGTGAGGTCGAAGCGCTCGACGAGGAAGGCCGCCACCGGCTCGATCAGCGAGATCGAGGAACTGATCGCCGCGCCCAGCACCAGGATGAAGAACACCCCGCCGAGCAGCGCGCCGAAGGGCATCTCGGCAAAGGCCAGCGGCAGGGTGACGAACATCAGCCCGGGGCCCTGGCCGGCGTCGAGCCCGGCGCCGAACACCAGCGAGAAGATCGCCAGGCCCGCGACCATGGCCACGGCGGTGTCGACGACGGCGATGGCGAAGGCGGTGCGGGTCAGCGATGCTTCGCCGGACATGTAGGCGCCGTAGGCCATGATGGCGCCCATGCCGAGGCTCAGGGTGAAGAACGACTGGCCCATGGCCTCGAGCCAGCCCTCGAGGCTCAGGTCGGCGATGTTGAAGGTGAACAGGAAGCTCGCCGCCGCGGCGAAGTCGCCGTTGGCGACGCCGTAGAAGAGGATCACCAGCAGGATCACGAACAGCGCCGGCATCATGATGCGCAGGCTGCTCTCGATGCCCTTGTGGATGCCCATGCCGACGATCAACCCCGAGGCGATGATGAACAGGGTGTGGTAGAGCGTGAGCAGCCCCGGCGAGGCGAGCAGCGCCTCGAAGCCGGCGCCGATGGTCTCGGCGTCGGCACCGGCCAGCGAGCCGGTGAGCATTTGCCAGGTGTAGTGGAGCGCCCAGCCGGCGATCACCGAGTAGAAGCTCAGTATCAGGAACGCCGAGGCGGCGCCCAGCCAGCCGATCACCTCCCAGTTGCGCGAGGTGCGGTGGGTCTTCGTCAGGTGGCGCATACCCATGATGGGGCTGCGGCGG
Organism: Billgrantia azerbaijanica; assembly: GCA_004551485.1. Classification (GTDB taxonomy): domain Bacteria; phylum Pseudomonadota; class Gammaproteobacteria; order Pseudomonadales; family Halomonadaceae; genus Halomonas; species Halomonas azerbaijanica. Next base: position 412,301 of record SBLD01000003.1, read on the forward strand.
CTGGCGCGACCGAGCATGGTCTCGGCGATGAGGATGGGAATGCCCACGGCGAAGATGGTCAGGGCGTAGATGAGGATGAAGGCGCCGCCGCCGTTTTCGCCGGCGAGGTAGGGAAAGCGCCACAGGTTGCCCAGGCCCACCGCCGAGCCGACGGCGGCCAGCAGGAAGGTGCCCTTGTGTGTCCAGACGTTGTGCGTGCTCATCGAGGGTCCAGCGGTTGGTAACGGCCTTGTGGGCCGGGAGTCGGCGTTTTTCGGGTAGAAAAGCGTAACTCTGCCAGAATCGGGTGTCTTTGCCAGCGGTCAAGCGTTGAAGGGGCCGTTGGGCCGCGCCAGGTGACGTGGGGCGCCGGTCATGACTCCGCGTCCGCCGCATCGCCGGCGGGAGGGGCGGGCTCGAAGGCGCGCCACTCGTCCGGCAGGCGCACCATGTCGCCCAGTTGGAGCTGGTCGATGCCCGACCGGCGCTCGCCGGTGTCCGGGTCGATCACCGCCACCACCTTGCCGATGCTGGTGCCGTCCACGTAGGCCTCGACGCGCATGCGCACCACCCGGCCGCGGTAGCGCGCCGAGAGGATACTGCCCGGTCGGGGCTCGGGGTAGCTGGCTGGGTCGTGTTCGTAGTAGTGCAAGACACTGGCGGCGCCGGGGGCGTCCCACTCGACATGGCGGTGCATGGTGCTCTCCTCCTTGCGTATGACGGCTCAGCTAAAGGAAACACTGCACAAATGCCTGCGCGAGCGAATCGCTGCGTTGCGCGGTGCGCGGAATCCTCACATATACCGCATATGCTCCGGTTCTGTGCTCCGTGCACTTCATCTCGCTCGTCGATTTGTTCAGCATTTCCTGAAGCGTAGTCCGAGCGGTGTGGTGGGCCCAGTACCAGGCCCGACACCACAGCGCCCGCCGGGTGGCGGGCGCTGGGACGGTCACTGCTTGCTGGCGCGCTTGCGCTCGTGCTCCTTGAGGTGCTTCTTGCGCAGGCGGATGTGGTTGGGAGTCACCTCCACCAGCTCGTCGTCGTCGAGGAACTCGATGGCCTGCTCCAGGGTGAACTTCACCGGCGGGGTCAGGACGATGTTCTCGTCGTTGCCCGAGGCGCGCATGTTGTCGAGCTTCTTTCCCTTGGTGGGGTTGACCACCAGGTCGTTGGCGCGGTTGTGGATGCCCACCAGCATGCCTTCGTAGACCTCGGTGCCGTGGTCGATGATCAGCTTGCCGCGCTCCTGCAGGGCGTACAGCGCGTAGGCCAGCGCCTTGCCGTCGACCATCGACACCAGGACGCCGTTGCGCCGCTCGATGGCGGCGTCGGGCTTGAGCGGGCCATAGTGGTCGAAGCGGCTGGTAAGGATGCCGGTGCCCGAGGTGAGCGTCAGGAACTGGCCGCGGAAGCCGATCAGCCCGCGCGCGGGGATGATGAAGTCCAGCCGCACGCGGCCCTTGCCGTCGGGGTTCATGTTGGTCAGCTCGCCCTTGCGGTAGCCGAGCTCCTCCATGATGGCGCCCTGGTGCTGCTCCTCGCAGTCGATGATTACCTCTTCGTAGGGCTCCTGCTTGACGCCGTCGATCTCCTTGATGATCACCTCGGGGCGGCCCACGGCGAGCTCGAAGCCCTCGCGGCGCATGGTTTCGATCAGCACCGAGAGGTGCAGCTCGCCGCGCCCGGAGACCTGGAACTTCTCCGGGCTGTCGCCCGGCTCGACGCGCAGCGCCACGTTGTGGATCAGCTCCTGGTCGAGGCGGTCCTTGATGTTGCGGCTGGTGATGTACTTGCCGTCGCGCCCGGCGAAGGGCGAGTCGTTGACCTGGAAGGTCATGGAGACGGTGGGCTCGTCGACCGACAGCGGCGGCAGCGCCTCGGCGGCGGCCGGGTCGCACAGGGTATCGGAGATGGCCAGTGAGTCGATGCCGGTGATGCAGACGATATCGCCGGCGGTGGCCTGGTCGGTGGGCACCCGCTCGAGCCCCAGGTGGGTCATCACCTGGCCGATCTTGCCCTTGCGGGTCGCCCCGTCGGTGCCGATCACCGTGACCGTCTGGTTGGGGCGCACCGCGCCGCGCTTGATACGGCCCAGGCCAATGACGCCCACGTAGCTGGAGTAGTCGAGCGCCGAGATCTGCATCTGGAAGGGGCCGTCGAGTTCGACCGCCGGCGGTTCGACGATGTCGACGATGGCCTGGAAGATCGGCGTCATGTCCTCGGCCAGCTGGTCCGGCTCGGGGCCGGCGATGCCGTTGAGCGCCGAGCAGTAGAGGATCGGGAAGTCGAGCTGCTCGTCGCTGGCGCCGAGGTTGTCGAAGAGGTCGAAGACCTGGTCGATCACCCAGTCGGGGCGCGCGCCGGGACGGTCGATCTTGTTGACCACCACGATCGGCTTGAGCCCCTGGGCGAAGGCCTTCTGGGTGACGAAGCGGGTCTGCGGCATGGGGCCGTCCACCGCATCGACCAGCAGCAGCACCGAGTCGACCATCGACATGACGCGCTCGACCTCGCCGCCGAAGTCGGCGTGTCCCGGGGTGTCGACGATGTTGATGTGGTAGAACTCGTCGGAACCGGGGGCCTGCCAGCGGATCGCCGTGTTCTTGGCCAGGATGGTGATGCCGCGCTCCTTCTCCTGGTCGTTGGAGTCCATGATGCGCTCCTGCCCCTCCGCCTTGCGGTCCAGGGTGCCGGACTGGCCCAGCAGCTTGTCGACCAGGGTGGTCTTGCCGTGGTCGACGTGGGCGATGATGGCGATATTGCGGAGCCTCTCGATGCAAGAAGCGCTGACTTGGGTGCTCATAGGGTGTCGCTCGTCAAATCTGTACGCACCTATGTACACGTGTGGGAGTGCCCTAGGCGCGGGGTAGGGAGGAGTGGTGGCGCATTGTACAGAGAAGGACGGGGAGGGAATAGCCAAAAGGCGGTCAGTTCGGCGACATTTCGATGCGGGCCTGGCAGGCCCGCAGGCGGTCGAGCAGGTTGGGCAAGGCCTCGAGGTCGAGCGCCGGGTCGAAGCCGCCGATGCGCTCGAACCAGATGCGCGAGACGCACAGGACGTCGGCCGGGGACTGGCCCTGCAGGCGTCGTCGCAGGCGGGCCAGGCGGCCGGGGCGAGACGGGGTCAGGACCACCGCGTCGCGCTGCTGCCGGGCGATGCGCTCGGCCGCCTGTTGCAGCCACTGGCTCGACAGCCGGGTATCCGGCCCGGGAAAGACCAGAACGTCGCCTTGACTGCGTGCCACGGCGGCATTGAGCCGGTCACCCAGGGGAGTGCCTTCGCAGGGACAGAGCCGGGCGCCGAAGCGCTGGGCCAGCTGGGGCAGGCGCGAGTCCCCGGTGTCGTCGGCCACCAGCAGTTCGATGCTACCGGCCAGGGAGCGGAGCAAGCGCTGCAGGGCGTGGAGTTGGCGTGGAAGCCTCGAGCCCGCCGTGCGTACGTCCAGTATGAGGCTGAGGTACATGACAAGGCGGGCTCCCCTGGTCAACGTTCATCGGGCCGGCACGCGGTTGGAGTCAGACCATTCTGCTATGTAATGAAGTGTAGTGTTTAGTCATTAAAAGTTTCAATATTCGCGATGGCTGAAATCTCTCCCGCGCCACGTGGGGCTCGCCGTCATCCCTGAGGGATGAGGTGGGCCAACAGGGGGCAAGCGCCGAGGGGGCAACCAATTTATGCACTATTATGGTGCGCTTAGTCGTCATGGTGCTTTATTTGGGTGCAGTTTGGCGGCATCAGGCATTGCGAAACGCTGATTCCGAACGGGGAGGAGGTGGGTAGCCGTCGAAAGGGTCTGGATTGATGCTTTCTGATCAGTGGGTTATCCAGCCGTCTTCCAGAAGGGTGCAAAACTGGCACGCTGCCTGCATTGTTTTGGCCAGTGCCATGATTGTGCATGGCGGCCGTGGGCGATGCGCCTGCGGCGTGCTACAACAGTCGCTGGCTACACCAGCGCCACAGGATTCACGACCAACGAATCGAGCCATCGCTCAAACGGAGGACATCATGCCTGCCAAGACGCTCGCCCTGATCGAAGAACACGACATCAAGTGGGTCGATCTGCGTTTCACCGACACCAAAGGCAAGGAGCAGCACGTCACCATCCCGTCGCGTGACGTGGACGAGGAGTTCTTCGAGAACGGCCAGATGTTCGACGGCTCCTCCATCTCCGGCTGGAAGGGCATCAACGAGTCGGACATGATCCTGCGTCCCGACGATGGCACCGCCTTCCTCGACCCCTTCACCGAGGATGCCACCCTGGTGCTGCGCTGCGACATCATCGAGCCGGCCACCATGCAGGGCTATGAGCGCGACCCGCGCTCCATCGCCAAGCGCGCCGAGGCCTACCTGCAGTCCAGCGGCCTGGGCGACACCGCCTTCTTCGGCCCCGAGCCCGAGTTCTTCATCTTCGACGAGGTGCACTGGAAGGCCGATATCGAAGGCGCCATGTACAAGATCACCTCCGAGGAGGGTGCCTGGGCCACCGACCGGCCCATCGAGGGCGGCAACCTGGCACACCGCCCGCGCGTCAAGGGCGGCTACTTCCCGGTACCGCCGGTGGACAGCTTCCATGACATCCGCAGCGCCATGTGCAACACCCTGGAGGCCATCGGCCTGACCGTCGAGGTGCATCACCACGAGGTGGCCAACGCTGGCCAGAACGAGATCGGCGTCAAGTTCAACACCCTGGTGAAGAAGGCCGACGAGCTGCAGATGATGAAGTACGTCATCCACAACGTCGCCCACGCCTATGGCAAGACCGCCACCTTCATGCCCAAGCCGCTGGTCGGCGACAACGGCAGCGGCATGCACGTGCACCAGTCGTTCTGGAAGGATGGCGTCAACCAGTTCGCCGGCGACCAGTACGCGGGCCTCTCCGAGATGGCGCTCTACTACATCGGCGGCATCATCAAGCACGCCCGTGCCCTGAACGCCTTCGCCAACGCCTCCACCAACTCCTACAAGCGCCTGGTGCCGGGCTTCGAGGCGCCGGTGATGCTGGCCTACAGCGCCCGCAACCGCAGTGCCTCCCTGCGTATCCCCTATACCGCGAGCCCCAAGGGCAAGCGCGTCGAGCTCCGCTTCCCGGACCCGACCGCCAACCCCTACCTGTGCTTCGCCTCCATGCTGATGGCCGGCATCGACGGCATCAAGAACAAGATCCACCCCGGCGATGCCATGGACAAGAACCTCTACGACCTGCCGCCGGAAGAGGGCAAGGCCGTGCCGACCGTGGCCGAGAGCCTCGATCAGGCCCTCGAGGCGCTGGACAAGGACCGTGCCTTCCTCACCGAGGGTGGCGTGTTCACCGACGAGATGATCGACGCCTACATCGAGCTCAAGATGGAAGACGTGGAGCGGCTGCGCATGGCCACGCACCCGGTCGAGTTCGACATGTACTACAGCTGCTGATGGCGGCTGCGGCCGGGTCCGGTGCGGCCCGGTCGAGTGGCGGCGTGGTCACGCCGCTCGAAAGAGAGGGGGTTCCGCCATGGCGGAACCCCCTTGCATTGTGACGTACACTGCGGTCAGGGTTGCCGCTGGTCGAAAGCGTCGCCGGCAGTCCCGCTGCGGACAGTCACCTGGGGAGAAAGCCGATGGCCAAGGTCGCCTGGATCGTCGTCATGGGGCTGGCGCTGGCCGCCCAGGCCGGCGCGACGACCGTCTATCGGACCACCGATGCCCAGGGCAACGTGGTGTTCACCGACGACCCGGAGCGCGGCGGGGAGCGGGTCGAGCTCGAGCCGGTGACCGTGGTGCCGTCGCGCGAGGCCGGGGCAGCGCCCCGAGCGCAGCCCGAGACGACGCAACGCCCCGAGAGTGCGCCGGGGCGGCCCTTCATGCCCTACGACCGTTTCCGCATCGCCACGCCGGCCGACGAGGAGACCCTGCCCACCGGGGCGGCGGGCAACGTGGCGGTGGAGCTCGCCATCGTGCCGCCGCTGCGCGAGGATCATCGCGTGCGCCTGCTTCTCGACGGTCGGGTGAGCCAGAGCGCCCTGCACACCGACGCCTTCCTGCTCAACAATCTGCCCCGCGGCGAGCACGTGCTGCAGGCCGAGCTGCTGGACGCGGGCGGCGAGGTGCGCCACCGCACCGAGCCGGTGACCCTCTACGTGCAGCGGGCGAGCGTCAACCTGCCGCAGAACCCCAACAATCCCGCGTCCAACTGAGCGCGGTCGTCTTCTCTTCCCTTGCGCCGGGAGCGGGCATCCGCCGCGTCGCCCGCGCCAGCATGGCGCCCGGCGGGGCACGCGGACTGGCCGATGCTGTCAATATGCACCATATTGGTGCATAGAGGGCGCGTGTTTCCCCGCCAACCCGCCGCCGTTGCGCCCTTGTGGCGTTGGCGCGTTTCTTGCAATGCCACTAGGAGACTGACTGACCGCGCCATGACGAGACGCCTGCTCGTTACGAGGGCAGGCGCACAGCAAGGAAGGGCACCATGTACCGACGCCTGATGGAACACCTCACCACCGCGGTGCTGCTGCTGGATGAGCGGCTCACCGTGCGCTGGATGAATCCGGCGGCCGAGGCGCTGCTGGCCGTGAGCCTGGGGCGGGTGACGGGCATGCCGCTGTCGGTGCTGCTCGCGGCGGACGACGGCATGCAGGAGGTGCTGGCCAAGGCACGCGACGACGGCCACCCCTTCACCCAGCGCGAGGTCCGCCTGGAGCTGCTGGGCGGGGCGGCGCTCACCGCCGACTACACGGTCACGCCGCTCTCCGCCACGGAGCTGCTGGTGGAGATGGAGCCGCGCGACCGCCTGCTGCGCATCTCCCGCGAGGAGGCGCTGCTCAACCGCCAGGAGGCGATCAAGGTCCTCTCCCGCGGCCTGGCCCACGAGGTCAAGAACCCCCTGGGTGGCATCCGCGGCGCGGCCCAGCTGCTCGAGCGCGACCTCGACGACCCGGCGCTCAAGGAGTTCACGCGCATCATCGTCGAGGAGGTGGACCGCCTGCGCGACCTGGTGGACACCATGCTGGGGCCCAACCGCGTCGCGCAGCATGCGCCGCTCAATATCCACAAGGTACTGGAGCGGGTGCGCGCGCTGCTGGTGGCCGAGACCCCCGACGTGCACATCGAGCGCGACTACGACCCCAGCCTGCCGGACTTCCCCGGCGACGAGGCACAGATGATCCAGGCCGTGCTCAACGTGGCGCGCAATGCCGTGGAGGCGATGCGCGAGGCCGGCACCGAGGCACCGCAGCTGCTGATGCGCACCCGCGCGCGGCGCCAGTTCACCCTGGGGGCCGAGCGCCACCGCCTGGTCTGCGAGGTGGCGCTGGTCGACAACGGGCCGGGCGTTCCCGCCAGCCTCCAGGAAACCCTCTTCTATCCGATGGTCTCGGGCCGCGCCGAAGGCAGCGGCCTGGGACTCTCCATCGCCCAGGGCATCCTGCACCAGCATCAGGGACTGATCGAGTGCGAGTCGCGCCCGGGGCACACCGAATTCCGACTGCTGATTCCCCTGGAGAAGCGCCATGACTGACGTCGCACGCGTCGTGATCGTCGACGATGATCGCGCCATCCGCTGGGTGCTGGAGCGCGCCCTGGCCCAGCCCGATCTCGAGGTCGAAAGCATCGATCGTGCCGACAAGGCGCTGGGGCGCCTGCTCGATGATCCGCCGGACGTGCTGGTGACCGATATCCGCATGCCCGGCATCGACGGTCTCGACCTGATGTCGCGGGTGCGCGAAGCGCACCCCGAGCTGCCGGTGATCGTGATGACCGCGCACTCCGACCTGGACAGCGCCGTAGCCTCCTATCAGGGCGGCGCCTTCGAGTACCTGCCCAAGCCCTTCGACGTCGACGAGGCGCTGGCGCTGGTGCGCCGCGCCGTGGCCCACGCCCGCGAGCGCAAGAAGCCGATCAGCGCCCCCGAGGGGCTGGACGCCGAGATCATCGGCGAGGCCCCGGCCATGCAGGAGGTGTTCCGCGCCATCGGCCGGCTCTCCCAGTCGCACATCACGGTGCTGATCAACGGCGAGTCGGGCACCGGCAAGGAGCGCGTGGCGCGCGCCCTGCACCAGCACAGCCCGCGCGCCGGCAAGCCGTTCATCGCCCTGAACATGGCGGCGATCCCGCGCGATCTCATCGAATCCGAGCTGTTCGGCCACGAGAAGGGCGCCTTCACCGGCGCCACCGCCCAGCGCCAGGGGCGCTTCGAGCAGGCCAACGGCGGCACGCTGTTCCTCGACGAGATCGGCGACATGCCGGCCGAGACCCAGACCCGCCTGCTGCGCGTGCTGGCCGACGGCGAGTTCTACCGGGTGGGCGGCCACACTCCGGTGAAGGTGGACGTGCGCATCATCGCCGCCACCCACCAGAACCTCGAGTCGCTGGTCGAGGACGGCCGCTTCCGCGAGGACCTCTTCCACCGCCTCAACGTCATCCGCGTGCACCTGCCCAAGCTCGCCGAGCGCCGCGAGGACATCCCGCGCCTGGCGCGCCACTTCCTGGCCGAGGCGGCCCGCGAGCTCGCCACGGACACCAAGGTCTTGACCAAGGACGCCGAGGCGCACCTGATGCACCTGCCCTGGCCGGGCAACGTGCGCCAGCTGGAGAACACCTGCCGCTGGCTGACGGTGATGGCCTCGGGGCGCGAGATCCTGGTCGAGGACCTGCCGCCGGAACTGCTCCAGCCCGGGGCCACCGAGGGCAGCGTGGGCGACTGGCGCACTGCCTTCCGCGACTGGGCCGACCGGGCGCTGGCCGCCGGTCACACCCACCTGCTCGAGGAGGCGGTACCCGACTTCGAGCGTATCCTGATCGAGACTGCGCTCAAGCACACCGGGGGGCGCAAGGGCGAGGCCGCCGAGCTGCTCGGCTGGGGGCGCAACACTCTCACCCGCAAGCTCAAGACGTTGCTGCCGTCGCTGGCCGACAGCGACTGAGCGGTCGGTGACTCCGCGCACACAGGGGCGTACGCGACGCGGCCCAGGCCGGTAAACGCTGGCCTGGTCGCCTGGGCGCGTTCTCGGCTATGGTACTAAAGGCGCATTGCCGACCCTGCCCGGGATACCTAGCTTCGCAAGAGGCAGCCTTTCATATTGTAGGATAGGTATCCATGGCGACCCCTTTCCCTCCTGGCGAGCGCCTGCCCGACCGCGTGCATGTCACCGAGGTCGGGCCGCGCGACGGCCTGCAGAACGAGCCCGTGGTGCTGGCCACGGCGGACAAGCTGGCGCTGGTGCACTCGCTGGTCGAGGCGGGCGTGCGCGAGTTCGAACTGACCTCCTTCGTCAGCCCCCGGGCGGTGCCCGCCCTGGCCGATGCGGCCGAGCTGGTGGCCGCGGTGCGTGACGTTCCCGGGGTGCACGTCTCGGCACTGGTGCCCAACCTGCGCGGTGCCGAGCGGGCGCTCGCCGCGGGCGTCGACGCCGTGGTGCTGTTCGTGTCGGCGTCGGAGAGCCACAACGCCAAGAACGTCAACCGCCGCATCGAGGCGTCGCTGGCCGGCTTCGAGGCGATTGCGCGCCACCTCGAGGGCAGCGGCATCGAGCTGCGCGGCGCGATCGCCACCAGCTTCGGCTGCCCCTTCGAGGGCGAGGTGCCGGTCGCGGCGGTGGGGCGCATCGCGCGCCGTTTCGCCGACCTCGGCGCGCGCTACGTCTCGCTGGGCGATACCACCGGCATGGCCACGCCGCCGCTGGTCGCCGAGCGCATCCGCCACCTGCGCGAGGCGGTCCCCGAGATCGTTCCCACCCTGCATTTCCACAACACGCGCGGCATCGGCCTGGTCAACGTCATGCAGGGCCTGCGGCTGGGCGTCGACCGCTACGAGAGCGCCATCGGCGGGCTCGGCGGCTGCCCGTTCGCCCCGGGGGCCTCGGGCAACATCGCCAGCGAGGACCTCATCTACCTGCTCGACGAGATGGAGATCGCCACCGGCATCGCGCTCGATGGCCTGATCGAGGCGGCGCGCCTGGCGACGCGCCTGATGGGGCGGGAGCTGCCCGCCCAGGTCTCCAAGGCGGGACCGCGGTTGGCGACCCATGATGCCACCTGCACGCTCACGGCCAAGGGGTGACACGGATGCCATCAGCACAGCCTCACGGAACCCTGAGCGGCATTCGCGTCATCGACCTGACGCGGGTGATTTCCGGCCCCTTCTGCACCCAGATCCTCGGTGACCATGGCGCCGACGTGATCAAGGTCGAGCCCCCGGGGCGGGGCGACGTGGTGCGCAGCCAGGGCAACATGGTCAACGGCGAGAGCTGGTATTTCGCGCAGTTCAACCGCAACAAGCGCTCGCTGACCCTGGACCTGCGCCACGACGAGGGCAAGGCGATCCTCTATCGCCTGCTGGACGAGGCCGACGTGCTGGTGGAGAACTTCCGCCCCGGGGTGCTGGCCAAGATGGGCCTCGACGACGACACCCTGCGCGAGCGCTTCCCGCACCTGGTGGTCGGGCGCATCAACGGCTTCGGCTCCACCGGCCCCTACCGCGACCGGCCCGCCTACGATTTCATCGCCCAGGCGATGAGCGGTTTCATGGGCGTCAATGGCCCGGCCGACGGCGAGCCGATGCGCGCCGCGCCGCCGATCAGCGACATGGTCGCCAGCCAGAACCTGGCCTTCGGCATCTGCGCCGCCCTGGTGCGGCGGGCCACCACCGGGCAGGGGGACATCGTCGAGACGGCGCTGACCAACGGCCTGATCGCCATGATGGGCTACCTGGCCGCCGAGTTCTTCGCCACCGAGCGGGTCCCGGCGCGCACCGGCAACGACCACCCCATGCTCTACCCCTACGGCCTGTTCAAGGCCAGCGACGGCGAAGTGGCGATCGCGCCGAGCAACGACACCATGGTGGCGCGCTTTCTCAAGGCCCTGGACATGCTGTACCTGCTCGACGACGAACGCTTCGCCGACAACGCGCGGCGCATGGCCAACCGCGAGGCGCTGCGCGATATCCTCAACGGCGTGATCGAGCGGCGCCGCGTCGACGAGTGGATCGACCACCTCAACCGGGCCGGGGTGCCCTGTGGGCGCGTCCACGACCTGCGCGAGACCTTCGACGATCCGCAGGTGCGGGCGCAAGCGATGCGCCTGGAGCTGGAACAGGCCTCCGGCAAGGTGCCGGTGACCGGCTTCCCGGTCAAGCTGCGCGAGGCCCCGGCCAGCCTCTACCACCCGGTGCCGCGTCTCGGCGAGCACACCCGGCCGCTGCTGGGCGAGCTGGGCCTGTCCGAGCACGAGCTGGATGACCTGGCCGCGCGCGGCGTCATCTGAACCACCCACCACGCCAACCCGTCACAGCAATCCGACACAACAATCGGATACAACAACAACGCGGAGGAACACGCCAATGCAGCCCCTCTCCAAGCGTCTCCACGGTATCGCCGCCGCAGCCCTGCTGGGTGCCGGCATGACCCTCAGCGCGCCCAGCCAGGCGCTGCCCATCGACGAATGCATCGCCCCGGCAGATCCCGGGGGCGGCTGGGACTTCACCTGCCGCAGCGTCGGCAAACTGCTGCTCGAGCTCGACCTGGTCGACAGCCCCGTGCAGGTCACCAACATGCCGGGAGGCGTGGGCGCCGTGGCCTTCGCCAACGTGGCCAGCGATCGCGCCGACGACAGCGACCTGATCGTGGCGACCAGCACCGTGGGGGTCACCCAGATCGCCCAGGGCAAGTACCCCGGCGGCGCCGACACCATGCGCTGGCTGGGCATGCTGGGCACCGATGTCGGGGTCATCCTCGTCGATGACGAGAGCGAGTATCAGACCCTCGACCAGCTGCTCGACACCATCGTCGACGACCCGGGCGCGCTCTCCCTCGCCGGCTCCAGCGGCGCCGGCGGCTGGGACCACATCCGCGCGCTGATGCTGGCCAAGGCTGCCGGGTTGCCCGGCGAGCAGATCGGTCGCCTGCGCTGGGTGCAGTTCGACGGCGGTGGTCCCGCCGTGACCCAGATGATGGGCGGCCACGTCGACGCCGTGTCCACCGACCTGGGCGAGATCGCCGGCTTCATCGAGTCGGGCGACGTGCGCGTGCTGGCGGTGCTCTCCGAGGAGCCGCTGCCCGAGCCCTTCGCCGACCTGCCCACCGCGGCGTCCCAGGGTTACGACGTGGCCGGCTACAACTGGCGCGGCTTCTATACCGGCGGCGAGGTCTCCGACGCCGACTATGCCGCCCTGGTGGAGGACCTGAAGACGCTCTACGACAGCGACGAGTGGAAGGCGGTCGCCCAGCAGAACGGCCTGGTGCCGCTGTGGCGCGGCGGTGACGAGTTCGATGCCTTCGTCCGCGACTCCATCGACGAGGTCGAGGCGATCTCGCGGGAGATCGGGGTCATCCAGTGAGCGAGCCGCTACGCGACGACGCCGGGCGGGTGCCCGGCGTCATCGGCGATCGCATCGCCGGCGCCCTGCTGCTGGTACTGGCCCTGGGCGCCTGGTGGCTCTCCCACGACCTCGAGTCGGGCTTCATGCAGCCCATCGGGCCGGGCGAGTACCCGCGGCTGATCAGCCTGCCCCTGGCGGCGCTGTCGCTGCTGCTCATCCTGCGGCCCGGGTTCAACCAGCGCTGGCCGGGGCGTGCCGCCCTGCTGCGTCAGGCGCTGACGCTGCTGGTGCTGGCCAGCTATGCCGGCCTGGTCAAGCCGCTGGGCTTCCTGCCCGCCTCGCTGGTGGCGGTGACCCTGCTGATCCGCCTGTTCGGAGCGCCCTGGAAGCCCGCCCTGGCCAGCGGCAGCGGCCTCACCCTGGCCCTCTACGCGCTGTTCGAATTCGTTCTCGGCATGCCGCTGCCCGACATGCCGGGGCTGGACTGGTAAGCCTCGCCCCATGGATATCCTCGCCTTCCTTGCCCAGGGCTTCGCGGTGGCCCTCGAGCCGCAGAATCTCTTCCTGGCGCTCATCGGCTGCGTCATCGGCACCCTGATCGGGGCGCTGCCCGGGCTGGGGCCGGTCAACGGCGTGGCGCTGATGATCCCGCTCTCCTTCAACTTCGGCCTGCCCGCCACCGGCGCGCTGATCCTGCTGGTCAGCGTCTACTACGGCTGCATGTACGGCGGGCGCATCAGCTCCATCGTGCTCAACATTCCCGGCGACGAGCCGGCCATGATGACCACCCTGGACGGCTACCCCATGGCGCTCCAGGGGCGCGGCGGCGAGGCGCTGGGCGTCTCGGCGGTGGCCTCCTTCGTCGGCGCCGCGGTGGCGACCCTGGGGCTGGCGCTCTTCGCGCCGCTGCTGGTCGACTTCGCCATCCGCTTCGGCCCGGCGGAGTACTTCGCGCTCTTCGTGCTGGCCTTTGCCACCATCGGCGGGGTGACCGGCGGCAGCCTGGTCAAGAGCTTCATCGCCGCCTTCCTGGGGCTCTTGCTCGGCAGCGTGGGCATCGATGCGGTCAGCGGGGTGCCGCGCTACACCTTCGGACTCTACGAGCTCTACGACGGCATCGACTTCATCGTCGCCCTGGTCGGGCTGTTCGCCATCTCCGAGTGCCTGATCTTCCTCGAGGACATCCGCGGCACCAGTCGCCCGACCCTGACCATGGGCTCGGCGCTGCCCGGGGTGCGCGCCGCCGGGCGCTGCGCGCCGACCATCGCCCGCGGCTCGCTGATCGGCTTCGTGGCCGGGGTGCTGCCCGGGGCCGGGGCGGCGCTGGGCAGCTTCCTCGCCTACATGCTGGAGAAGCGCTGGGTGGGGCGCAGCGGGCGCTTCGGCGAGGGCGACCCGCGCGGCGTGGCGGCGCCCGAGGCCGGCAACAACGCCGCCGCCGGCGGCGCGCTGATCCCCATGCTCTCGCTGGGCATCCCCGGCAGCGGGACCACGGCGATCCTGCTGGCCCTGCTGCTGTCGATGAACATCACCCCGGGGCCGCTGCTCTTCGAGCAGCAGCCCGAGATGGTCTGGGGGCTGGTGGCGGCGCTGGTGATCGGCAACGTCGTGCTGCTGGTGCTCAACGTGCCGCTGGTGAGCCTGTTCGCCAAGGTGCTGCAGGCGCCCGGCTGGTTCCTGATGCCCATGGTGGTGATGGTGGCCTTCGTCGGCGTCTATTCGCTCAACAACAGCGCCTTCGATCTGTACATGATGCTCGGCTTCGGGGTGCTGGGCTATGCGCTGCGCAAGCTGGAGATCCCCACGGTGCCGGTGGTGCTGGGTCTGCTGCTGGGCGGGCAGATGGAGTTCAACCTGCGCCGCGCCATGTCGATCTCCGGCGGCGAGTGGAGCATCCTGTGGAACAGCGGCATCTCGGTGGGCATCTACCTCTTCGCCGTCACCCTGATCGTCGCCGGGCTGGTCTACGCCTGGCTGGTCAAGGCGCGCCTTCGCCCGGCATAGGCGAGGTGTCGAACTACACCCACCCACCTTGCCCTGCTAGCAAAGGCAGAAATCGGTCACTCCGACCGGCCTATGTAGTGAGCCAGCGGGGCTGGGCGCCGGCGCCGGGGGCTGCCAGAATGGGGTTCTCAAGGAGAGGACGCCCATGACGCAGATGACCTGGCCACGCCTGCTCGACCCGGCGCGCCTGCACGGCAGCGGGGCCGGCCGCGAGGAGATCGGCCGCAGCCCCTTCCACAAGGACCACGACCGCATCGTCTTCGCCGGCTCCTTCCGCCGCCTGGGACGCAAGACCCAGGTGCACCCCCTCACCGACAACGACCATATCCACACCCGCCTGACCCACTCCCTGGAGGTGGGCTGCGTGGGGCGCTCGCTGGGCATGATTGCCGGCGAGGGGCTGCGCGGCCGCCTGCCCGAGTGGCTCACCCCGGCCGACATGGGGGTGATCGTCCAGGCCGCCTGCCTGGGCCACGACATCGGCAACCCGCCCTTCGGGCATGCCGGCGAGTACGCCATCCGCGACTGGTTCAAGCGCGCTGCGGTCGATGGCAGCGGCCTGCTCGACGGTCTCGCCCCCGCCGAGCGCGACGACCTGCTCACCTACGAGGGCAACGCCCAGGGCTTTCGCATCGTCACCCAGATCGAGTACAACCAGTTCCGCGGCGGCATGCGCCTCACCGCGGCGACGCTCGGCGCCATGCTCAAGTACCCCTGGACGGTGGAGTATGGCGGCGCCGCCGGCAAGTTCGGCTGCTACCAGTCGGAGCGGGCACTGCTCGCCGAGGTGGCCGGCCACCTGGGGCTGCTGCCGCGCGGCGAGGGGCGCTGGTGCCGTCACCCTCTGGCCTGGCTGGTCGAGGCGGCCGACGACATCTGCTACGCGCTGCTCGATCTGGAGGACGGCCTGGAAATGGGCATCCTGCGCTTCGACGAGGTGGCCGAGGTGCTGGTGCAGATAGCCGGCGATGCCCCGCCGGACTACGCGGTCATGCAGCGCCAGGGCGTCTCCCAGCGCCGGCGCATCGCCGCCCTGCGCGGCGCGGCCATGGAGCGTGCGGTGAACGACGTCGGCGCGGTCTTCGTCGAGCACGAGCCGGCGCTGCTCGCCGGCACCCTGGAGACCGACCTGCTGGAGCTGTGCCACCCCGACCTGGATTGGGGCGTCAAGGCGGCCAAGCAGCTCGCCCGCGAGCGTATCTTCCAGAACGAGCGCAAGGCCAAGCTAGAGATCGGCGCCTATACGACGCTGGGGATCCTGCTCGAGGCCTTCATCGGTGCGGCCCACGAGCTTCACCACAGCGGCCGCTCGACCTTCAAGCACCAGCGCGTGCTGGCGTTGATCGGCGAGAACACCCCGCGGCCCTCGTGGAGCCTCTACGACAGCTACCGGCGCATGCTCGACTTCATCGGCGGCATGACCGACCACTTCGCCGTGGACCTGGCCCAGGAGATGGGCGGTCGGCTCAGGGGAGACTGAGCGATGCGCGCCCGGCCGATGCTGCTGCTGCTCGCCATCGCCTGGCTGCTGGCGCCGCTCGCCGCGGCGCAACCCGCGGCGAGTGCGCTGACGCGCCTCGAGCGCGACGACTTCGACCACTACACCCTGGCGCTGACCTGGCACGCCGGCTTCTGCACCACGCAGTCGCGCCCGCCGCGCGAGTGCCGCGAGCCGGCGCTGCACGAGGGGGCGTCGCGGGGCTTCGTGCTGCACGGCCTGTGGCCGTCGCTGCCCGAGCGCTTCGCCGCGCAGGGCGTCGATCGCCGTCGCTGGTGGCGCGAGGGGTGCTTCCTCGAGACGCCGCGCGCCGACGGCGGCTTCTGTCGCGCCCACCCGCCGTTCGGCTTGCCGGCGCCGCTGGCCGACGCCCTGGACGATGCCATGCCGGGGCGCGCGAGCTGTCTCGACCGCTACCAGTACGCCAAGCATGCCGCCTGTTTCGCGCTGGCCCCGGCTGATTACTTTGCGGCGTCGTTGGAACTACAGGACGCCGTCAATGACAGCGCCTTCGGCGCCTTCGTGGCGCTCAACCAGGGCGGTACGGTGGCGCGCAACGACCTGATCGGCGCCTTCGAGGCGGCCTTCGGCCAGGGCACCGGGCGTGCCCTGCGCCTGCACTGCGGCGGGCGCGGCAACCGCGTGCTCACCGAGGTGCGCATCGCCATCGCCGCCGACCGCCTCGACGACTTCCCCGCTGCGGAGAGCCTGGTACGCCAGGCGCGGGGGCGCTGCGCGACGCGGGTGCGCATCGCCGTCCTGGATTAGGCTTCAGGCCTCGGAGGGTGAGCCGGCGGCCGGCAACTCGGCACGCTCGTGCAGCGCGGCGATCACCCGGTCGTGCAACTCGCCCTCCAGCGCGCCCAGCCGGCGCGCCTCGAGCTGGCGGGAGAGCGTCTCGCCGCTGACCACCATCACGCCTTTCGGGGTGCCCTCGCAGAGGATGTCCCAGCCGGGCAGCGCCAGCACGCCGAGCACCGGGACCGGGGCGCCGCAGCGCTGCTGCAGCCAGCGCGCCAGCCAGCAGCTGGCGCGGCGCGTCTTCTGCAGCGGGCGGCGCTCGCTCCAGCCGGGGAAGCGCAGCCGCTCGTGTTCGACGCTCACCACGTTGACCTCGCGGCCATCCGGGGTGAAGGGGCGGGCGCGGCCGCGGGTCTCGACGACGAAGACGCCGTGCGGGGTCACCGTCACGTGATCGATGATGTCGGTGTCGGTGGGCACGTCGTGGAAGACGTAGTAGGGGTGGGCCTCCGGCTTCACCAGGTGCTCGAGCTCCTGGCCCACCGCCAGCTTGCTGGCCAGCCCCAGCTTGATGCGGCGGATCTGCTGGAAGTCGCGGATCAGGCGCAGGCAGAAGACCAGCACCAGCAGGGTGCTGAGCGCGCCGTAGAGCGCCCACTCGAGCCAGTTCTGCTGGCTGGCGAAGAGCATGCGCCCCATGCCGTAGACCAGCGGCGCCAAGGTGACGATGGGCCCCAGGGCCCCGTTGAGGAACAGGCTGGCGAAGGCGCGGTCGAGGCGATCACGCTGGGCCTGGCCGGGCTCGCGCAGCGGGCAGGCATCGAAGGGCGAGCGTACCCGCGCATCGTGCAGGTTGCGCAGGGCGATCACGATCACGGCTGTTGCCCCCAGGGGAAACAGGAAGATCAGCGGAAGGAGGTATTCCAGCCAAGCCATCGGGAGTCCTTGCCTGAGGGGCTCGCATGAGCGCACATTCTAGACAACCTCGGTCCATCGGGGCCATGGTCGAGGGGTGATAACGGCGGGTGGCCACCGGGAGACGACGCATGGAGCAGTCCATACCCCCTGTTTCGACCATATCTTCGACCACGTCCCGGGCTGCGGCAGGGCAGACGCTGGCGGCCTTCGTCGCGCGCCACCCGCGGCTGGCGGTGCTCACCGGCGCCGGGGTCAGCACCGACAGTGGCATTCCCGACTACCGCGACCGCGGCGGCGCCTGGAAGCGGCCGCCGCCCATGGAGCACCAGGTGTTCATGGCCAGCCACGCCGCCCGGCAGCGCTACTGGGCGCGCGCCCTGCTCGGTTTCCGCACCCTGCAGGCGGCGCGCCCCAACGCGGCGCATCGTGCCATCGCGCGCCTCGAGGCGCTCGGTCACGTGGTAGGGGTGATCACCCAGAACGTCGACGGGCTGCACCAGCGCGCCGGCTCGCGGCGGGTGATCGACCTGCACGGGCGCGCCGACGTGGTGCGCTGCATGGGCTGCGGCGCGCAACGCATGCGCCATGCCCTGCACGACGAGCTGGCGCGGCGCAACCCGGCCTGGCTCGAGGCGCGCGCCGCGGCGGGCCCCGACGGCGATGCCGACCTGGAGTGTGACTTTTCGGGCTTCGAGGTGCCGAGCTGTACGCGCTGCGGCGACGGCATCTGGAAGCCCGACGTGGTGTTCTTCGGCGACAGCGTGCCCCGCGCGCGGGTCGCGGCCGCCATGGCGTGTCTGGCGGAGGCCGATGCCCTGCTGGTGGTGGGCTCCTCGCTGATGGTCTATTCCGGGTTCCGCTTCGCCCGCGAGGCCGCGCGCCGGGGCCTCCCCATCGCCTGCGTGAACCTGGGGCGCACCCGCGCCGATGCGCTCTATACCGTGAAGGTAGAGGCGCCCGCCGGCGAGGCCCTGGCGGCGCTGGGCGAGGTATGCGGAGGCTTCAGCCACCCGCCAGCTTGACCCGGTAACCGCGCCGCTCGAGCTCGGCCTTGAGCGCCTCGCGGTGATCGCCCTGGATCTCGATGACGCCCGCTTTCACCGCACCGCCGGTGCCGCAGCGCTGCTTGAGCGCCTTGGCCAGCGCCTTGAGTTCCTTCTCGGGCAGCGGCACCCCGCTGATCGTGGTCACCCCCTTGCCCTTGCGGCCGCTGGTCTCGCGGCGGATGCGCACGATGCCGTCGAGCGCGGCGAGGCGCGCCTCCTCGGCCTGTTCGGCGCAGCGGCACTCGGTGATCGGTTGGCGGCAGCCGGGGCAGGTCTCGCCGTGTTCGGTGGAGTAGACCAGGCCGCGCAGTTGGTCCTGGAGTGAGGCCATGTCGAACTCCTGTCGTAACTACCCCCTGAGTCATGGGAGGGGAATGATACCGCTCGGCGGCGCCCGCTGCATGGCGGTGGGGTCAGCGGCTGTGCGCCACCTGGCGCTCCTCCAGCACGTGCAGGCGCTCCAGCTGGCCGATCACCGTGGGCAACTGGTGCATGCTGGTGATCGTCAGGGCACCTTCCGGCGTCTCCTCGGCGTCGGGAAAGCGGTTGAGGTGGATCACCGTCATGCCGGCGGCCAGGGCGGCGTGTACGCCCACCAGGCCGTCGTCGATGGCCACGCACGCCTCGGGCGGATAGCCCATCCGGCGGGCGGCATGCAGGTAGAGCCCCGGGTCGGGCTTCCAGCACTGGGCGCTGTAGCCGCTGAACAGGTTGTCGCCGAAATGCTCGGCCAGGCCCACCGTAGCCAGTGACGTGCGGATCTTGTTCTCCGGGCCGTTGGAGACCAGCCCGCGGGGGTAGTCGGCCAGCCGGGCCAGGGCCTCGAGGGCGCCCTCGATGGGCGTGAGCTCGAGGGCCAGGCGGCGGTTGAGGTTGGCGCGCATGGTGGCTTCGGTGTCGGCCAGCCGCTGCGGGTCGACGGGGCCGTGGCGGTCCTCGAGGACGGCGACGATGTTGCGGAAGCGAGCGCCGCGGAATTCGCCGGCGTAGTCGCTGGCATCGAAGGGGAGACCGAGCCGGGTGAGGCTCACGGCCATCTCGGCCGCCAGCAGCGGCTCGCTGTCGACCAGGGTCCCGTCACAGTCAAAGAGCAGGCACAAAGGGCGCATCATCGCCAAACATCCCTCGTGATTCAGGGCGTTGCCCAACAACCCTACCAGATTGGCGTCTGCCACGGCAGGCGGCGTGGGTCGCCATCACTTTTCGAACGCCGTTTCCGAACAGTATTGCCGGACTCGCGTCATTGCGCAAGGGGATGGCGGCCTCGACTCGCCAGTAGCGCGTGGTTGCACAATGCCTGCACGGTTGCGACCAACGTCTAAGAGCATCCGGCTTTCACCGTTTTCGCCATACTACCATACTAGTCATGTCAGTTAGCCGGCGCCAGCCGGCGGTAGCGATACGGGAGCCGCGTCATGAACACCACCCTGCAGAGCCTCTGGCTGGAGGCCGACAGTCACACCTCCGTGCGGCAACGGCTGTACCAGGTGCTGCGCCAGTCGATCATCCGCATGGTGCTGGCGCCGGGGCAGGCGCTCTCCGAGAAGGAGATCGCCGACACCTTCTCGGTGAGCCGCCAGCCGGTGCGCGAAGCGTTCATCCGCCTCTCGGAGGCGGGACTGGTGGAGGTGCGCCCGCAGCGCGGCACCTACGTGGTCAAGATCTCCCAGCAGGCGGTGCTCGAGGCGCGCTTCGTGCGCGAGGCGGTGGAGGTGGCCGTGGCCCGGGCGGCGGCGGAGCAGGGGCTGGCGCCGCGCGTCATCGACGAGCTCGACGACCTGATCGCGCGCCAGCGGCGCTGCATCGCGCCCCATGACTACGACCGCTTCTACCAGCTCGACGAGGCGTTTCACCGCACCCTGTCGCTGGGCCTCGGCCAGCAGGCGGCGTGGAAGGTGGTCGAGGAGGTCAAGGCGCAGTTCGACCGGGTGCGCTACCTGAGCATTCCTGATGCCACGCCCATCGAGCGGCTGATCGAGCAGCACGACGCCATCGTCCGGGCGATCGAGCAGCGCGACCCGCCGGCAGCGGAGCAGGCCATGCGCGTCCACCACCGCGAGATCTTCCAGTCGCTGCCCGACCTGGTGCGGCGCTTCCCCGAGATGTTCGAGGCGTCGCCGGCCATCACCGCCGCCGGAGAGGAGGCTGCCTCATGAGGATCGAGCAGGCCTACACCATCGTCACCGCGCCGGGGCGCAACTTCGTCACCCTCAAGATCGTCACCGAGTCAGGCACCTACGGCATCGGCGACGCCACCCTCAACGGCCGCGAGCTGGCCGTGGTGGCCTACCTCGAGGAGCACGTGATTCCGGCGCTGATCGGGCGCGATGCCAGCCGCATCGAAGACATCTGGCACTACCTCTACCGCGGCGCCTACTGGCGGCGCGGGCCGGTGACCATGGCGGCGATCTCGGCGGTGGACCTGGCGCTGTGGGACATCAAGGCCAAGGCGGCGGGCATGCCGCTCTATCAGCTGCTGGGCGGCAAGAGCCGCGAGCGGGTGATGACCTACGCCCACTGCACCGGGCGCGACATCGACGCCTGTCTCGCGGAAGTCGATGCGCACGTCAAACTCGGCTACCGCGCGGTGCGCGTGCAGGCCGGAGTGCCGGGCATTCCCACTATCTACGGTGTGGCCAAGCGCGAGGGCGAGCGCTACGAGCCGGCCGACTCGGCGATTCCCGCCGAGCACGTGTGGAGCAGCGAGAAGTACCTCAACCACGTGCCCAAGCTGTTCGCCGCGGTGCGCGAGCGCTTCGGCGACGAGCTCCACGTGCTGCACGACGTGCACCACCGGCTCACCCCCATCGAGGCGGCGCGCCTCGGCAAGGCGGTGGAGCCCTACCACCTGTTCTGGCTGGAGGACTGCGTGCCGGCCGAGAACCAGGAGAGCTTCCGCCTGATCCGCCAGCACACCACCACGCCGCTGGCGGTGGGCGAGGTGTTCAACTCGATCCACGACTACCGCGAGCTGATCGAGAACCAGTGGATCGACTACATCCGCACGCCGCTCAGCCACGGCGGCGGCATCACTCACCTGCGGCGCATCGCCGATTTCGCCGCGCTCTACCACGTTCGCACCGGCTTCCACGGCCCCACCGACCTGTCGCCGGTTTGCCTGGGCGCGGCGATCCACTTCGACACCTGGGTGCCCAACTTCGGCATCCAGGAGCACATGCCGCACGAAGCCATCACCGAGGCGGTCTTCCCCCACGACTACCGCTTTGCCGACGGGCACTTCCAGGTCGGCGAGGCGCCGGGCCACGGCGTCGACATCGACGAGGCACTGGCCAAGCGGTACCCCTACGAGCGCGCCAGCCTGCCGGTCAACCGGCTCGAGGACGGCACGCTCTGGCACTGGTAACGAGGTGACTCCATGAAAGCCTTTCAGGTCAGCGCGCCGCTGAACTACCGCATCACCGAGATCGACCTGCCCGAGGCGGCGCCCGGCGAGGTGCTGGTGCGGGTGGCCTTCGCCGGCATCTGCGGCTCGGACATGCACATCATCCACGGCGACAACGCCTTCGTGCGCTTCCCGCGCATCACCGGCCACGAGTTCGCCGGGATCACTGAGGCGGTGGGCGAGGGCGTCGAGGGTCTCGCCATCGGCGACAAGGTGTGCATCGACCCGGTGATCAGCTGCGGTGACTGCTACCCCTGCCGCATCGGCCGGCCCAACGTCTGCTCGGCGCTGGAGGTGATCGGCGTGCACCGCAATGGCGGCTTCGAGGAGCGCGTCGCCGTGCCGGCCGCCAACGTGCATCGCCTGCCCGAGGGGCTGGGGCTGGACGCCGCGGCGCTGGTCGAGCCCTACTCCATTGCCGCCAACGTGCTCGACCGCATGCAGCCGCTGCCCGGCGACCGGCTGCTGATCCTCGGTGCCGGGGTGATCGGGCTGACCATCCTGCAGATGGCGCGTGCCCTGGGCCTCGAGGAGATCATCGTCAGCGACGTGCTCGACACTCGCCTGGCCACCGCCCGCGAACTGGGCGCCACCCACACCGTCAACGGCCGGCACGAGGACCTCGAGGCGCGGGTGAGCGAACTCACCGGCGGCGAGGGCGTGCCGCTGATCGCCGACGCCGCCTGCGTGCCGGCGCTGCTGCCGGCGATGCTGCGCCTCGCCTCGCCGGCCGGGCGCATCGGCCTGCTCGGCTTCAACCCCACCCCCAGCGACCTGGTGCAGCTGGAGGTGATCAAGAAGGAGCTGACGCTGGTCGGCTCGCGACTCAACAACCGCAAGTTCCCGGAGGTGCTCGAGCGGATGGCGTCCGGTCGTCTCGACCCGCTGGCGCTGGTCAGTCACCGGCTGCCCTTCGACGCCATGCCCGATGCCATCGACATGCTCGACCACCACCCCGAGAGGGCGCGCAAGGTGCTGATCGAGATCGACGCCTGACGCGCCACCGCGTGCTCACGCGCGGCACGACCGCCAACAATCCACAACGCAAGTGCCAGGAGAGAACGCCATGATCAAACAGCTCGTCACCAGCACCGTCCTCGGGGCGGCCCTGCTCGGCAGCCAGTCGCTGCTGGCCGCCGACGTCACGCTCAAGTTCGGCCATCTGGCCAACCAGGAGAACATCTGGCACCAGGCCGCGGTGAAGTTCAAGGAGGAGGTCGAGGCCAACTCGGAGGGGCGTATCGAGGTGCAGATCTACCCCAACGAGCAGCTCGGCGCCGAGATGGACGTCATCAATAGCATCCAGCTCGGCACCGCCGACATGACCATTACCGGCGAGAGCCTGCAGAACTGGGCGCCCAAGGCGGCGATGATGGCGGTGCCCTACGCCTTCCGCGATTCCGAGCACCTGCACGCGGTCGTCGAGGGCGAGGTCGGCGACGAGATCGAGGCGCAGATCACCGAGCGCGCCAACCTGGTGCCGCTGGCCTGGTTCGAGCGAGGCCCGCGCCACCTCACCTCCAACCGGCCGATCCGCCATCCCGACGACCTCGACGGCCTCCGCCTGCGCGTGCCCAACGTGCCGCTGTTCGTCGACACCTGGGAGGCGCTGGGCGCGCGCCCCACGCCGATGGCGTTCAGCGAGGTGTTCACGGCGCTGCAGCAGAGCACCATCGAGGCGCAGGAGAACCCCCTGAGCCTGATCGAGAGCGCCAGCTTCTACGAGGTGCAGGATTACGTGAACCTCACCGGCCACGTGCGCAGCTGGATCTACGTGGTGATCGGCAAGGACCAGCTCGAGGCCATGCCCGACGACCTGCAGCAGGTGATCTTCGACGCCGCGGAGACGATGCAGGCCTACGAGGCCGAGTTGTTCCAGAAGGACGAGCAGCGCCTGCGCCAGGACCTGGAGGAGCGCGGCATGCAGTTCGTCGAAGTCGATACCGAGGCCTTCGCCGAGACGGCGCGCCCGGCCGTGCTCGAGGCGCTGAACGAGGAGCAGCGCGAGCTGTTCGAGACCATCCAAGGCCTGTGATCCGTGGCTCGCGGGGCAGGCCGCGTCGCCTGCCCCGTCCCACCCGCCCGAGGTTCGCGTATGCCATCACCCGATCAACAAGCGCACCGCGAGCAGCAGATCGTCGAGGGCCTCGAGGCCCTGTCGACGGTCCCGCGGCTCGGCGGGGCGGTCGGCCGGGCCATCGGCTGGCTCGACAGGCTGTTCACCGCGCTCGCCACCCTGGCACTGGTGGGCATCGCCGGCGCCGTGCTGCTGCAGATCGCTGGGCGGCTGTTCCTGCCCTTCTCGCCGGCCTGGACCGAGGAGCTGTCGCGCTACCTGTTCATCTACATGGTGGCGCTCTCCGCCGGGGTGGTGATCCGCCAGAACCGCCACGTCAACGTCGAGTTGTTCCACCACTGGCTGGGGCCGCGGGCGCGCGCCGCCTTTCAGGCGCTGGTGTGCCTGCTGGTCGGCGGCTTCGCCCTCGTCGTGCTGCCCTATGCCTGGGTCTATGCCCAGAACGGCGCCTGGCAGACCTCCCCCACGCTCAAGGTGCCGATGCTCTACATCTTCTTTTCCACCGTGGTGCTGTTCGCGCTGGTGCTGCTGTACAGCGCCATCGGCCTCGTCGAGGGCCTGGTCGCCCTGTGGCGCGGGGCGTCGCGCAGCGACACGGAGGCCACGGAGACGTCGTCATGGAAGTGACCGTGCTGTTCGGGGTGTTCCTGGTGCTGCTGCTGCTGGGGATTCCCATCGCCTTCTCGCTGGGGATCGCCTCGCTGGCCTACCTGCTGCTCGAGGGCATCTCGCTGACCATCGTGCCGCAGCGCATGTACGCCGGCATCGACACCTTCGTGCTGCTGTGCATCCCCGGTTTCGTGCTGGCCGGCAACCTGATGAACGTCGGCAACATCACCGAGTACATCGTGCGCTTCTGCAACGCCCTGATGGGACATATCCGCGGCGGCCTGGGGCTGGCCAACGTGGGCGGCTCGATGATCTTCGGCGGCATCTCGGGCACCGCGGTGGCCGATGCCGCGAGCATCGGCTCGGTGATGATCCCGGGCATGGCCAAGTCGGGCTACGACAAGCCGTTCTCCGCCGCCGTCACGGCTGCCTCCTCGACCATCGGGCCGATCATTCCGCCCAGCGTGCCGATGATCATCGCCGGCTCGCTGACCGGCGTCTCGGTGGGGCGCATGTTCCTGGCCGGCGCCGTGCCCGGGCTGCTGCTCGGCGTGGCGATGATGGTCACCGTCTACCTGCTGGCGGTGCGGCGCGGCTACCCCAAGGAGGCCCGGGTGCCCCTGCGCCAGCTGCTGCGCGAGGCGCGCACCGCCTTCTGGGCGCTGCTGATGACGGCGATCATCCTCTACGGGATCATCGGCGGCTTCTTCACCCCCACCGAGGCGTCGATCGTCGCCAGCCTCTATGCCCTGGTGGTCGGCATGTACGTCTACAAGGGGCTGACCTGGCGCGCCCTGCCGGGGATTCTTGCCGACACCGTGCTGACCTCCTCGGCGCTGCTGCTGCTGGTCGGCCTGGCCAACCTGTTCGGCTGGATCCTGACCAGCCAGCAGATCCCGCAGCTGGTGGCCGGCGCCATCCTGACGATCAGCGAGAATCCCCTCGTGGTGATCCTGATCCTCAACCTGATCCTGCTGTTCGTCGGCACCTTCATGGAGACCATCGCCGCGCTGATCATCCTCTTCCCGGCGCTGCTGGGAGTGGCCACCGGGGTCGGCATGGACCCGGTGCACTTCGCGGTGATGGCGGTGCTCAACCTGATGATCGGGCTCACCACGCCGCCGGTTGGCGTGTGCCTGTTCGTGGTCTCGGGCATCGGCAAGCTGCCCATGCTCACCGTGGCGCGCGCCATCCTGCCCTTCCTGGTGTGCAACCTGGTCGTGCTGCTGCTGGTGGCCTATGTGCCGGCGATCTCGCTGTGGTTGCCTAACCTGATAATGGGACACTGAGAAGGATCGCACCGATGAAGGATATCCGACGCCTGCCGGCCGCACCGGCCTCCGGCCGCCTCGGCATCGTGCACCTGGGGCTCGGCGCCTTCCACCGCGCCCACCAGGCGGTCTACCTGGAGCGCTACCGCCAGCGCACGGGGGATGGCCGCTGGGGCGTGAGCAGCGTCAACCTGCGCGGTGGCGTGGCCCTCGTCGATGCCCTGCGCGACGCGAACCACCGCTACCATGTGGCCGAGTACGCCGACCGCGAGCACGTCACCCTGCGCGAGATCGGGGTGATCGAGGAGACGCTGTTTACTGGCCGCGATGCCGAGGGGCGCTGGGGGCGCGACCGTGCGGCGCTGCTCGCGCGCCTCGCCTCGGCGGACGTGCGCCTGGTCACCCTCACCGTCACCGAGAAGGGCTACTTCCTCAACCCGGCGACCGGCTCGCTGCTCAGCGATGACCCGCTGATCGCCGCGGACATCGCCAACCCCGAGGCGCCGTGCACCGCGCCGGGGATCCTGGTCGCGGCGCTGGCGCGGCGTCGGGCCCTCGGGGCGGCGCCCTTCACGGTGCTGTGCTGCGACAACATGCCCAGCAACGGCCGGCGCACCCGCGCCGCCGTGGTGCAACTGGCCAGCCGGCACGATGCCGCCCTGGCCGAGTGGATCGCCCGCGAGGTGGCCTTTCCGTGCAGCATGGTCGACCGCATCGTGCCGGCGATGACCGCGGCCGGCTTCGCGCGCCTGGCCGAGCTCGGCGTCGACGACCCCAACGCCGTGGTGTGCGAGGCCTTTGCCCAGTGGGTGATCGAGGATCGCTTCCCCCAGGGGCGGCCCGACTGGGGGGCCGACGGCGTCGAGATGGTCGCCGACGTGGCGCCCTTCGAGACCATGAAGCTGCGCCTGCTCAACGGCAGCCACTCGCTGCTCGCCTACCTGGGGGCGCCGGAGGGCATCGAGACCGTCGTCGAGGCGGTGCGCCGCGACGACCTGCGAGCCCTGTTGCGCCGCTACATGCACGAGGAGGCGGCGCCGACGCTGGCCATGCCCGAGGGCACGGACCTCGCCGCCTATGCCGAGTCGCTGCTGGCCCGCTTCGCCAACGACAGCCTGCAGCACCGCCTGCAGCAGATCGCCATGGACGGCAGCCAGAAGCTGCCGCAGCGCTGGTTCGAGGGCGCCCGGGCGTGCTATCGCGAGGGCATGGCCGCCCCCTGCGTGGCCCTGGGCACGGCTGCCTGGATTCGCTACACCGCCGGTCGCGACCGCCACGGCCGGGCCTACCCGGTGGACGACCCCCTGGCCTGGCGCTTCACCGCCCTGCACGAGCGTCACGGCGACGACCCCCGGGCGCTGGTGGCCGCCTTCCTGGGCATGGAGGACGTGGTCCCGCCGGGGCTGGCCGCGGCGCCGGGCTTCGCCGAGGCGGTGACCGCCGCCTACCGTACCCTGAGCGAACGCGGGCTCGCCGCGGCGCTGGTCACCCTGGCGTCGCCCTGAGCCGTACGGCCCTGTTTTAGAGGAGGTTGTCATGGAGCACACCTGGCGCTGGTTCGGCCCCGCCGACCCCATATCGCTCGACGAGATCCGCCAGACCGGGGCCACCGGCATCGTCACCGCCCTGCATGGGATCCCCAACGGCGAGGTGTGGCCGGTCGCGGCCATCGACGAGCGCAAGCGTCGCATCGAGGCGAGTGGCCTGACCTGGTCGGTGGTCGAGAGCGTGCCGGTGCACGAGGCGATCAAGCAGGGGCGTCGCGAACGCGCGGCGCTGATCGCCAACTACCAGCAGACGCTGCGCAACCTCGCCGCCTGCGGCATCGACACCGTCTGCTACAACTTCATGCCGGTGCTCGACTGGACGCGCACCGACCTGGCCTGGCGCCTGCCGGAGGGCGGCCTGGCGCTGCGCTTCGACCAGCAGGCCTTCGCCGCCTTCGATCTGTATCTGCTGCAGCGCCCGGGTGCCGCGGCGGAGTACAGCGATGCCGAGCAGACCGCGGCGCGACGCTGCCTGGACGACCTCGACGAGGTGGCGCGCCAGCGCCTGGTCAACACCATCATCGCCGGGCTGCCCGGTGCCGAGGAGCACTACACCCTGGCGCAGTTCCGCGAGGCCCTGGCCGCCTATGACGGCATCGACGCCGCGCGCCTGCGTGAACACCTCAAGGACTTCCTCGCCGCCGTGGTGCCGGTGGCCGAGGAGGTCGGCATCCGCCTGGCGATCCATCCCGACGATCCGCCGCGCCCGCTGCTGGGGCTGCCGCGGGTGGTCTCCACCCCGGACGATGCCGCCTGGCTGCTCGACGCCGTGCCGAGCCCGGCCAACGGCCTGACGCTGTGCACCGGCTCCTACGGGGTGCGCGACGACATCGACCTGGCCGCCATGGCGCGGCGCTTCGGTCCCAAGATCCACTTCGCCCACCTGCGCGCGACGCAGCGCGAGAGCGCCGACCCGCGCAGCTTCCATGAGGCGGCGCACCTCGACGGCGACGTGGACATGGTGGCGGTGATCGCCGCACTGGTCGACGAGGAGCGGCGGCGCGAGCGCGAGGGCGGCCCGCGCCTGCCGCTGCGTCCCGACCACGGTCACCATATTCTCGACGACCAGCACCGCGACACGGCGCCGGGCTACCCGCTCTACGGCCGCCTCAAGGGGCTCGCCGAACTGCGCGGGGTGGAGTGCGCCGTGCGCCGGCTCACCCGGTGAGGGCGCACGAGGGCGGCGCTAGCGGGCCTGATGGGCATGCCAGGCGCGAATGCCGAAGGTCCAGGGCGCCAGGCGATCGCTGCGTTCGACACGATTGACCAGGGCGCCCAGGGACGGGGTGGTGATGGTCACGGTGTCGCCCAGGTGGTGGGTGAACCCCTGGCCTTCGCCGTCGCGATCCTGGATTGGCGAGAACATGGTGCCGAGGAACAGCATGACGCCGTCCGGGTACTGGTGATGGGCGCCGATGGTCTGGCGCACCAGGTCCAGCGGATCGCGGCTGATTTGGCGCATGTCGCTCGAGTCGTCGAGCACGAAGCCGTCGTCGGCGCCCTCGATGCGCAGCGACACCTGGGCCTGGCGCACCGTGTCGAGGGTGAAGGCGTCGTCGAACAGGCGGATGAGGGGGCCGATGGCACAGGAGGCGTTGTTGTCCTTGGCCTTGCCGAGCAGCAGCGCGCTGCGCCCCTCGATGTCGCGCAGGTTGACATCGTTGCCGAGGGTGGCGCCCTTGGCGGTGCCCCGGCTGTCCACCGCCAGGACGATCTCCGGCTCGGGGTTGTTCCACTGCGAGGCCGGGTGCAGGCCGACGGCCGCCCCGAAGCCGACCGCCGACAGCGGCTGGGCCTTGGTGAACACCTCGGCGTCCGGGCCGATGCCGACCTCCATGTACTGCGACCAGGCGCCGCGCGCCTGCAGCTCCGCCTTCAGCGCCATGGCCTCCGCGGAGCCGGGCACGATCTGCGACAGGTCGCTGCCGATCAGCGCCTGCAGCTCTTGGCGGAGTGCCGCGGCGCGGGTCGGGTCGCCGGCGGCCTGCTCCTCGATCACCCGCTCCATCAGGCTGACGGCGAAGGTCACGCCGCACGCCTTGATGGCCTGCACGTCGCAGGGGGCGAGCAGGTGGGGGCCACGCTGGGGCGCGGCGAGGGCGTTTTCCAGCAGGGCCTCGACCGGGCCGAGGGACTCGCCCTCGAGCGTCGAGGCGACCGCTACCACGTCGTCGCGGTCCAGCAGATCGGCCATGCAGGCGTAGTGGGCGCTGATATCGATGACCTCGCCGCGGCGGATCACCACCAGGGCCGGGCCGCGGCGGGGAGCATCGCGCCATACCCGGCCGACCAGCAGGGCGCGCTCATGATCCTCGGGCAGAAGCGTCGTCGTGTCGTGAGCCATCTCTCTATCCCTCCCGCTTACCGTCGACCAGCCGGGTCACGCCCAGCGGGTTGCCGTCGCGCAGCGCCTCGGGCAGCAGCGCCGCGGGCAGCGCCTGGTAGCACACCGGGCGCAGGAAGCGCTGGATCGCCGCACTGCCCACCGAGGTGGTGCGGCCGTCCGAGGTCGCCGGGTAGGGCCCGCCGTGGACCATGGCGTGGCACACCTCGACGCCGGTGGGCCAGCCGTTGGCCAGCACCCGGCCGGCCTTGCGTTCGAGCAGCGGCAGCAGGCGCCGGGCCAGTGGCAGGTCGCCGTCGTCGAGCTGCAGGGTGGCGGTGAGCTGGCCCTCCAGAGCCTCGGCCACGCGCTGCATCTCGTCGGCGTCGGCGCACTCCACCACCAGGCCGCTGGCGCCGAACACCTCGGCCTGCAGGGCCTCGTCGGCGAGGAAGTCGGCGGCGCGGGTGGCGAACAGCGCCGCCCGGCACTCGTGCGGGCCGTCGCCGGCCAGGCCGCGGGCGACCTCGCGCACCTGGGGGTGGGCGGCCAGCGCGCCGACGCCGTCCTCGTAGGCGGCGTGGATGCCCGGGGTGAGCATGGTCTGGGCGGCGCTGGCCTTGACCGCCTCGCCGGCGGCCTTGACGAAGGCGTCGAGCGAGGGCCCGCTCAGGCCGATCAGCAGCCCCGGGTTGGTGCAGAACTGCCCGGCGCCCAGGGTCAGCGAGGCGACGAAGCCCTCGGCGATGGCCTGGCGGCGCGCGGCGAGCGCCTCGGGCAGCAGGAACACCGGGTTGATCGAACTCATCTCGGCATAGACCGGGATCGGCTGCGGGCGCGCCTGGGCGGTGGCCATCAGCGCAGTGCCGCCGCGCCGCGAACCGGTGAAGCCCACCGCCTGGATACGCGGGTCGGCGACCAGCGCCTGGCCGATCTCGTGGCCCGAACCGAACAGCAGCGAGAACACCCCCTCGGGCAGGCCGCACTGGGCCACGGCGGCCTGCACGGCACGGCCGACCAGCTCGGAGGTGCCGGGATGGGCGGAGTGGCCCTTGACCACCACCGGGCAGCCGGCGGCCAGCGCCGCGGCGGTGTCGCCGCCGGCCACCGAGAAGGCCAGCGGGAAGTTCGAGGCGCCGAACACCGCCACCGGCCCCAGG
>SBLD01000040.1 GCA_004551485.1 Billgrantia azerbaijanica
ACTGGGCGATGCCGATGATCGGCTGGCCGCTGGTCAGCTCCTCGAGCGTGATGCCGTAGTTCAGGTAGCGCTCGATGCACAGCGCCGTGGTCCCCGGGTGCTCGGGGTTGTCGAACCACCAGCGCGAGCGCAGCTGGTCGGGGGTAATTCTGCGTTGACTGTCACTCATGAAGGCTCCTGGCCAGAGGGTGGCGTGCCACCCGACAGCATAGAGGTCAGTGCGAGTGGCGCGGCACTTCGGCACCGCGACAGCCCACCAGGAAGTCGAAGTCACAGCCTTCGTCGGCCTGCAGTACACGCTCGATATAGAGTTGACGATAGCCACCGTCGCTGGCGATGCGCTGCGATGTCGCCGTCGGGTCACTCTCCGCCAAGCGCGCCTCGAGCTCGGCCTCGGCGACGTCCAGGTGCAGCTTGCCGGCGTAGGCATCGAGCTCGATCCAGTCTCCGTTCCTGACCGCTGCCAGCGGACCGCCCGCGGCCGCTTCCGGGGCGACGTGCAGCACCACGGTACCGTAGGCAGTGCCGCTCATGCGCGCGTCGGAAATTCGCACCATGTCGGTCACGCCCTGCTCGAGCAGCTTGGCCGGCAGGCCCATGTTGCCGACCTCGGCCATGCCGTGATAGCCGCGCGGCCCGCAGTGCTTCATCACCAGAATGCTGTCGGCATCGACCTCCAGGGCAGGGTCGTTGATGCGCGCCTTGTAGTCGTCGAAATCCTCGAAGACCACCGCACGGCCACGATGCTGCATCAGTTCGGGACTCGCCGCCGAGGGCTTGAGCACCGCGCCACGCGGCGCCAGGTTGCCGCGCAGCACGCACATGCCGCCATCCTCGCGCAGCGGGTTGTCCAGCGGGCGGATCACCGCGTCGTTGTAGAGCGGCGCCTCCTGCACGTTCTCCCACAGCGTCCTGCCGTTGACGGTCAGGGCGTTCTTGTGCGGCAGGTGGTCGGCCTCGCCCAACCGGCGCAGCACCGCCGGCAGCCCTCCCGCGTAGTAGAACTCCTCCATCAGAAAACGCCCCGAGGGCTGCAGGTCGACGATGGTCGGCGTGCCGCGACCGATGCGATTCCAGTCGTCCAGCGCCAGGTCGACCCCGATGCGCCCGGCGATCGCCTTCAAGTGGATCACCGCGTTGGTGGAGCCGCCGATGGCGGCGTTGGTGCGGATGGCGTTCTCGAAGGCCTCGCGAGTGAGCACCCTGGAGAGCCTCAGGTCCTCGTCGACCATCTCGACGATACGGTTGCCGGAAAGGTGCGCCAGCACGTAGCGGCGGGAATCCACTGCCGGAATCGCCGCATTGTGCGGCAACGAGGTGCCCAGCGACTCGGCCATGCACGCCATGGTCGAGGCGGTGCCCATGGTGTTGCAGGTGCCCGCCGAGCGCGACATACCGGCCTCGGCGGCCATGAAGTCATGCATCGAGATCTGGCCCGCCTTGACTTCCTCGGAGAGCTGCCACACCACGGTGCCCGAGCCGATGTCGCGTCCCTCGTGCTTGCCGTTGAGCATCGGTCCGCCGGTGACCACGATGGTGGGAAGGTCGCAGCTCGCCGCCCCCATCAGCAGCGCCGGGGTGGTCTTGTCACACCCCACCAGCAGCACCACCGCGTCCATGGGATTGCCGCGGATCGCCTCCTCCACGTCCATGCTCGCCAGGTTGCGGGTGAACATCGCCGTGGGCCGCAGGTTGGATTCACCATTGGAAAACACCGGGAATTCCACCGGGTAGCCGCCCGCCTCGAGCACCCCTTTCTTGACGTGCTCGGCGAGCTTGCGGAAGTGGGCGTTGCAGGGGGTCAGCTCCGACCAGGTGTTACAGATGCCGATGATCGGCTTGCCCTGGAACTCGTGGTCGGGAATGCCCTGGTTCTTCATCCAGCTGCGGTACATGAAGCCGTTCTTGTCGGCGCTGCCGAACCACTCGGCGCTGCGCAGCGGGCGCTTGCGATTGGTCATGGAGGACACTCCTTTCATGGAATCGAGGCCGTGGCTCGCCCCGAAAATGCGGTGACATGCCGGGACGGTACTCCCTCACTCGCGCCTAGTCGACACATACGAAAGTATATGTTGAACAAATAAAAGGAATGTTCGACATTGCAGAGGCCACGAATGGGCCCCAACGCTCACCTCACGCCACAACAACAACCTTCCTCAGATGGAGACTTCTATGCTCAAGCTGAAGCACCCCCTCATCCTTGGCGGCTCCGTGCTGCTGATGGGGCTGTCCACCGCCCAGGCCGCCGAGTATGAATGGAAATTCCAGGCCTCGGAGACCGCCGGCGAGCCCAGCTTCCAGATCAAGCAGGAGTGGGCCGACAAGATCACCCAGATGACCGACGGCCGGGTCGAGATCGAGGTCATGCCGATCAACGCCGTGGTCGGGCCGACTGAAACCCTGGACGCCGTCAGCGCCGGCATCCTCCAGGGCCACATGACCGATCCCAGCTACTTCTCCGGCCGCGACCCCGCCTTCGGCATGCTCGGCAACCTGGTCGGCGCCTGGCAGAACCCCTACGACTTCCTGGAGTACATGAAGCACGGGGGCGGCGAGGCGCTCTACAACGAGCTGGTAAACCCCTACGGCACCCACCTGATCGGTGCGGCGACCTTTCCGCTGGAGTCCGTGCCCTCCACGGTTCCCATCGAGTCGCTCGAGGATTTCGAAGGCCTGAAGATCCGTGCGCCTCAGGGCATGGTCTACAACATCTTCGAGCGCATCGGCGCCACGCCCGTCAACCTGCCGGGCTCCGAGGTCTATACCGGCCTGGAAAAGGGCGTGATCGACGCCGCCGACTCCACGGTGCTCTCCAACAACGACGCCATGGGGCTGCATGCCTTCGCGCCCTACCCGCTCTACCCGGGCTTCCACTCCATGCCGATGATCGCGGTGTCGATCAACAAGGAGATCTGGGATGGGCTGCCCGAGGAGCTGCAGACCACCCTCAAGACCGCCTTCGACGGCATGGCCTATGACCTGATCGCGCGGCTCAAGCAACAGGACATCGACACCCTGCAGAAGCTTCAGGAAAACCCCGATGTCCATCCGTTCGACCTGCCCGCCGAAGAGCGCAATGAGTTCCGCGCCGCGGCCGAGCAGGAGTGGCAGGAATGGGCCGGCGAGAACGAGATGACCCAAAAGGTCTACGACTCGGCCACGGCCTTCCTGCGGTCGCGCAACCTGCTCTGATCCGGCGTCTTCAACCCCAACGGCCGGCCGCTCGAGGCAGCCCCTCGGGCGGTCGGCACAGAGGCGAGCCATGTCGCAACAAACTCCTGACACTCAACAACTCGCTCCAGATACCCAGGATCTTTCCGACGTCCTCGAGAAGGTCGAAGAGAGTTCTCCCGAGCGCAACGCCCTCGATCGCCTGGTCGCCCGCGGCGGACGCGGTGCCGCCTGGCTGGTGCTGCTGGCCATGGGCATCAGCGTGATCGAGGTGTTCATGCGCTATGCCTTCAACAATCCCACCTCCTGGGTACACGAGACCGTGGTGTTCTTGATCGCGGTGATCTTCGCGCTGGGCGGTCCGGCGGCCATGGCCCGCAACAGCCATATCCGCGTCAAGGTGCTCTACGACAGCGTTGGTCCGCGCTTCAAGCACTGGCTGGACCGTTTCAACGATCTGGTCACCCTTGGCTTCTGCCTGGCCATGAGCTATGCCGCCTTCCACATGTTCTGGGGGGCATCGCACAACCCCTTCGGTGAGTGGCAACTGGAGCGCTCCGGGACCTCCTGGAATCCCCCCTTCCCGGCCCTGGTCAAGGGCATGATCCTGTTCGCCCTGGCACTGATGACCCTGCAGGCGGCGCTGCACCTGATCCAGTCGCTACGCGCCCGACCGACGGCTCCCCCCGCCGCCACCCCAGCCGGGGAGGTGCGCTGATGGCAATCGGAACCGCAACCCTGCTGATGGTCGGGGCGATCTTCGCCCTGCTGGTCACCGGCCTGCCGCTGGCCTTCATCACCGGCCTGGTGGCCATGCTCTTCACCTTCGGCTGGTTCGGCGAGACGGCCCTGCCGCTGGTTACCAGTCGCGTCTACGGCTTCATCACCGAATACTCGCTGGTGGCCGTGCCGATGTTCGTGCTGATGGCCTCGCTGCTCGACCGCTCGGGCATCGCCAAGGACCTGTTCAATGCCATGCGTGTCTTTGCCGGGCGACTGCCCGGGGGCGTGGCGGTGCAGACCGTCGTGGTGGCGTTCTTCCTCGCCGCCCTGTCGGGCATCATCGGCGGCGAGATCGTGCTGCTGGGCATCCTGGCCTTGCCCCAGATGCTGCGTCTGGGTTACGACAAGCGGCTCTCCATCGGCGTGGTATGCGCCGGCGGGGCCCTGGGCACCATGATGCCGCCCTCCATCGTGCTGATCATCTACGGCCTGATCGCCAGCGTGTCGATCGCCGAGCTGTTCACCGCAGCGGTCACCCCGGCGGTGATCCTGATGGGCTCCTACATCGCCTATGTGCTGGTGCGCTGTCTGAAGAACCCGGCGTTGGGGCCTCCTCTCGACGACACCACCCAGGACAACCCCTTCGCCACCAAGCTCGAGGCCGTCAAGGCCATCCTGCTGCCGGGCATGATCGCCTTCCTGGTGCTGGGCACTATCTACGGTGGCATCGCCTCGGTCACCGAGGCCGCGGCCATGGGGGTGTTCGGGGTACTCCTCGCCATTGCGGTACGCGGTGAGTTCAACATCGGCATGCTGCACCACAGCCTGGGGCAGACACTCAACACCTGCGGCATGATCATCTGGATCGGCATCGGCGCCGCGGCCCTGGTCGGGGTCTACAACCTGATGGGCGGCAACCGCTTCGTCTCCGGGATGATCCTGGGCCTGGACGTCGCGCCGATCGTGATCATCCTGGTGATGATGGCGATCATGCTGGTGCTGGGGCTGTTCCTCGACTGGATCGGGATCGCCATGCTGGCCCTGCCGATTTTCCTGCCCATCGTCACCGAGCTGGGCTTCGATCCCATCTGGTTCGGCATTCTCTTCGCGGTGAACATGCAGGTCTCCTTCCTGTCGCCACCGTTCGGGCCGGCGGCCTTCTACCTGAAGAGCGTGGCGCCGCCGGAGATCAGCCTCAAGGACATCTACCTCTCGGTGCTCCCCTTTATCGCCATCCAGCTGTGCGTGCTGGCCGCCCTGCTGATGTGGCCGCAGCTGGCCACCTGGCCCTTGTAAACGCCCCTGATCCAACGAGGCACCCATGCGATTGATCCAATGCGAATACCAGGACCAGGTGCGTGCCGCCCTGGTCGAGAGCGAGGCGCAGGTTCGCCTGCTAGCGAGCGACACCTACAGCCTGGCGCGGCGCGCCATCGCCCACGGCGAGCCGCTGGCCGCCACGATCGAGGCCAACGTCACGGAGACGCGGCTCGACTACCAGCGCCTGGTCGACGATGGCCGCCTGCTGCCCCCTTTGCTGCACCCCGACCCGGCCCACTGCCTGGTCACCGGCACCGGTCTCACCCACCTGGGCAGCGCCGACACCCGTTCCGCCATGCACGCCAAGCCCCAGGTCGATGAGGCCGAGTTGACCGATTCCATGCGCATGTTCAAGCTCGGTGTGGAGGGCGGCAAACCCGCCCCGGGCGAGGTGGGCGCCCAGCCGGAGTGGTTCTACAAGGGCGACGGCAGCTGTATCGTGGCCCCGGAGGCGGCGCTTCCGGTACCCCCCTTTGCCGAGGATGCCGGCGAGGAGCCGGAATTGGCCGGGCTCTACGTGATCGGCGACGACGGCACCCCCTGGCGGGTCGGCTACGCCATCGGCAACGAGTTCTCCGACCACGTTACGGAGCGCTTCAACTACCTGTGGCTGGCCCACTCCAAGCTGCGCGCGTGCAGCTTCGGCCCGGAACTGCTCATCGGTGAGCTGCCCGACCATCTGGAGGGGACCAGCCGTATCGTGCGCAATGGCGAAACCCTGTGGGAAAAACCGTTCCTGACCGGCGAGGCCAACATGGCGCACAGCCTGGCCAACCTGGAGCATCACCACTTCAAGTACGCGGGCTTCCACCGTCCCGGCGACGTCCACGTCCATTTCTTCGGCACCGCGACCCTGAGTTTCGCCGACGGCATCCAGCCGCGTGAGGGCGACCGCTTCGAGATCGGCCTGCCCGCCTTCGGGCGGCCGCTGCGCAACCCGCTGCGTGTGGAACCGGACGCCCTCCCCCTCGACATCCATGCACTCTGACAAGCAGGAGTTCCCCATGACACTGGAAGGCAAGCTACTCATCGGCCAAGAGGCCGTCAGCGGCAACTCCGCCCCCATCAGCGCCGTCAATCCCGCCACCGGCGAGACACTGGAACCCACCTACGCCGGCGGCAGCAAGGCTGAAGTCGAACGCGCCTGCG
>SBLD01000041.1 GCA_004551485.1 Billgrantia azerbaijanica
ATCTCTGGGAAAAGATCGCCGGAAAGAAAGAGTTCGGCAAGCTATTGGAGGCCCTTGAGTGGGAAACATTCACATACTCACGTCAAGTGACCGAATTCACCGTTACGGGACTGCCCGCCCTGCTCCCCCTCCCAGACATCTCAGACCAAGAAGAGATTTTCGCCCAGCAGGACGAGTTAGACAAAATCACTGCCGGCGCTACCAAGATACGGACTATTGACATTATGCGGGGACAAGCTAACCGCGCTAACCCAAAAACTCCGATCAACTCAACACCGGCCCAGGGACCCCAACTGCCCGATACCCGCGACCCAATCGACCAAGCTGCCTCCAAAGAGCTCGTCACCAAGCTTCAGAAAAACAAACGCATTTACATCCAAGACGACGGGCCAGAATACCTTATGGGACACATGGCTGAAGTCCCTGCCTGGTATCTTGAAGATGATACCACCACTAGACTCAAAAACCGCTGCGCTTGGTTCTTCGGCCCACCCACCTACAGATATGGGCACAACGACATTGAGTACACCACCATAGAATACTACCCTTGGGTCGAGCGTATTGGAGCCATTTTCGGCAAGTACAACACCTGTCTTGCTCAAACTTACGACGCCGGAGCCCGTATTGGATACCACGCTGACGACGAAGACTGCTACGACCCCGACGTCA
Organism: Billgrantia azerbaijanica; assembly: GCA_004551485.1. Lineage (GTDB taxonomy): Bacteria > Pseudomonadota > Gammaproteobacteria > Pseudomonadales > Halomonadaceae > Halomonas > Halomonas azerbaijanica. Next base: position 670 of record SBLD01000041.1, read on the forward strand.
CCGTGGTCACCATCAACCTCACTGGGAACGCCACCTTCCTGCTCAAGACCCCAACCGGCACTAGGACCTGGAAACTTAAACCTGGTGACTTCATTATCATGAAACCCGGTGCCCAAAGGTGCACAAAACATGCCATTAGAGATTGCACAACTAACCGCACATCCTTAACCTTCAGATGGCAGGCCCGCACTTGCCCCACTAACCTCAGAAAGATCACTAACCTACCCAAAGCCACCAACCAACCCCAAACCACTGAATGGCGTCCTGTAACTAAACCACGCCCTAGCACCACCGCTTCCAGCGACACCCAGACCCCACTTGTCATAGACCAGGAACGAGGGTATACCACCACCTCCGACGTGACACCAACGATTAGGCTGCCCGCCGAAAATGGTAATAACGCCGGTGCTGGACCCTCCTCCGCATTAACCCTCGCCGACCTGAATGATAACCAAGCGCCGACCACTAACAAAGGAAAAGAGAAACTTGAGGAAATGGTCGAAACTGGCCCAACTATCATGGAACGCTTCCTCAACACCGTTCAGGAACCAACACAAGATTTATGGGACTCCGCCTCTGAATCCGCCGCGAGCTACCTCGCTGAAGGCCTCGGCATCTCTGCCATCCAAGCACTCCCTTGGGCACCTCACTTGGAACTCATCAATGCATTAGGCTTCCAGGGCACTGAAAGGCAATACGGCCCAGACAACTGTCTCATATGGCCTATCACGCATTACAGAGAATTGCCCAGAAGCAACAATGTCGAAGCCCCTCCGGAAGTGCTTGAGCTGCTCGACTGCATCAATAGATACCCCACTGACGTCCCAATGCTCAAAACTCGAGCCGCCGCCTTCGGTTCAGACGTCAAGAATCTACGCATAGGGGCACTTGTTAAGAACCAGGACAAACAGTGGCGCGCATCACTCGCACTACTTTGTGAGGAAAATGAACACCTCCTCCCTACCACTGTAATACACGGCGCTGGTGGCTCCGGGAAATCCCACTTACTCCAACAGTGGGTGGCGTCTACTGAGCGCGGAAATGTAGTCACCATCTTGCCCACTATCGAACTCCTTCGAGACTGGCAAAACAAATGTCCACATGCACCGAAAGAGACTTTCAAAACCTTCGAGAAAGCGCTCATCCAGAACAGCGCCCCCGTGGTTATCATGGACGACTACTCTAAACTTCCCCCAGGGTATATTGAAGCCTACGTCAGCCTCAAGGGCCAGTGCAAACTTCTCATACTCACTGGAGATCCTAGACAGAGCCACTACCATGAGGAGAACCCTGAGGCCTTAATCTCTACTCTTGACCCCGCCACGGACTACTTTGGCAAATTTTGCGCATACAACATCAACGCCACTCATAGAAATGCCAAAACCTTCGCCAATGCGCTTGGGGTGTACTCTGAAAAAGAAATCCCCACCACTATCACCTGCTCATCCTACCAGAAAAGCGGTTGGCCAACACTTGTCCCATCCATCCTTAAAAGAACTGCGCTCAACGACATGGGGCAGCGCTCACTAACCTACGCAGGCTGTCAGGGACTCACCACCCCAAAAGTGCAGATAGTTCTTGACAACGCCACACCACTATGCTCTGACAAGGTCATGTACACCGCACTATCTAGAGCGGTGGACCAAATTCACTTCTTCAACACTGGCCCAAATCACACTGATTACTGGGAAAAGATGAACGCCACACCTTTCCTCAAAACTTTCATCGACCACACACGTGAGGAGACCTTCGCTGAGCACCAACCTGCCGAACCCACAGTGCGTGAGTACGCACCAGCAACGCATTTCCCACCGGCTAACGAGAACCTAGCACTAGAGCCGTGGGTCGAACCGCTGACTGATAAACACTCGCGGGAACTCTTCCACTCTGCCTTAGGCCACAGCAACTGCGTCCAGACTGAAAACACCGTAGTCCAACTTTTTCCCCACCAACAGGCCAAAGACGAAACGCTCTTCTGGAAAACAATAGATGCCAGAATCAAGATAACCACCCCGGAAGAGAACATCAGGGCTTGCAGCATAGCCACTGACATTGGCGACATCTTGTTCCTAAATTACAAAGAAGCCATGGGTTTACCACAAGACCCCATACCCTTCGAACAGGCACTCTGGGACTCTTGTCAAGCCGAGGTGCAACTAACCTACCTCAGCAAGCCTCTGGCTGCACTCGCAAATGCCGCCCAAAGACAAGACCCCGACTTTGACTCCAACAAAATCCAACTCTTCCTGAAATCACAATGGGTCAAGAAAGTCGAGAAGATGGGCTGCCTTAGGATCAAACCCGGCCAAACTATTGCTTCCTTCATGCAACAGACTGTCATGCTATACGGAACCATGGCTCGGTACATGCGCCGCATCCGCACCTCACTTTGCCCACCCGAAATTATGATCAACTGCGAGACCAACCCAAACCAAATCGGAACATGGGTGCGTGAGTATTGGAACTTCAACACCCAGAGCCATGAGAATGACTTTGAAGCGTTCGACCAATCCCAAGACGCCAACATGTTACAATTCGAGCTCATTAAGGCCAAATACCACTCAATCCCCGAGGAGATTATCGCCGGGTATCGACACCTGAAATGCAACGCCCACATCTTCCTTGGGACTATATCGATCATGAGGTTGTCTGGTGAAGGGCCGACCTTTGACGCCAACACAGAGTGCTCCATTGCATACAACCACACAAGGTACTTTGTGCCGAAAGGCACCGCCCAGCTCTACGCCGGAGACGACTCTGCATGCGCGTCGCCCCTCTCTGAAAAACCCAGCTTCCAACATATCTCACCAGAGCTCAGCCTCAAGTCTAAGGCCAAGATTAGAACCCAACAGAAAGGAGACTTTGCGACCTTCTGTGGCTGGCTCATCACTCCAAAAGGCCTGATCAAAAACCCCACCCAGCTTTACGCCTCCTGGTTATTGGCTAAGCACAACAAAGATCTCGCGGACGTGGCCAGAAACTATGCCTTGGACTTACGCATTGCCTATCAACTTAAAGACGAGCTCTATGAGTTATTATCACCTGAAGAACTTGACCACCACCAACTGCTCGTCCGAGAGATGATCAAGCACAAAATGGGCCATCTCCTCAACCTCCCTGAGGGGTTTAAAACAAACTAACTCGAAATGGACTTACCTGAGCTCCTGCTATCCAAAAACTTCATTCGCACCCGGTTACCCCTCGCCAAACCCATTGTCATACACGCTGTTGCTGGCGCCGGCAAGACACAACTTCTTGAAGAATTCGCGCGGTCCTCACCCTCAACCAAAATCTACTCACCTGTGAAACATCACTCCAACTCACTGCTGCTCTCGCCCTTCCACAAAGCTCTCTCTGAAGCTTCCATTGTCGACGAGTACCCTCTAAGCCAGATACACGAGAACGTCGAGTACATCTTTGCTGACCCCATCCAATACCTTGGTAATCCAAACCTTAGAAAACCCCACTACATCTGCGCGTCTTCCCATCGATTTGGCCATTCCACCGCCGCTCTCCTAACAAAACTTGGCATTGAAACTTACGCACATAAAGAAGATACCGTCCGGGTAGACAACATCTTCCAGGCTGAACCAGACGGCCAAATCATCGCCTGCGACCGACCCACTCAAGAGCTGGCTGCCAAACACACACTAGACTACCTGAGGCCCTGCGAAAGCATAGGACTAACTTTCCCACGAACCACGATCCTGATCTCTCACGAACTTACTGCAGATACCCTCACCAAAGAGATCTACATCGGTTTGACCCGCCACTCTAACCACCTTCTCATACTCACTCCGGATGCCTCTACAACCTCCTCCTGACCACACTTGGGCTTTCCGACTACTAGCTCTTGGCGCCGCCTTAGCACTGCTCACTTTCACGCTCAACCGAGACACAAGTCGTCACGTCGGAGATCCTTCTCACTCACTTCCTTTCGGAGGGTATTACCGAGACGGCAGCAAAGTAGTCCATTATAACTCCCCGAGAGCCACAAAACCTAGCACCCCTTCCTTCCTGTACCTGGCCCCAATCTTACTGATCCTACTAATTCATGCAGTCAATAGATTTACTAATCCTCGCCATTCTTGTTCTTGCACTCATTGCCAGCCTATTCCCCGCACCTGAACCTTGCACAATTGTAGTCTCTGGCGCCTCAGCCTCCGTAACTAACTGCCCAAACCCCGAACAACTTGCAGAGCTAGTCAGAGCGCTTAAACCGGCTAAACCGGTTTAAAACTTAACACAAACTCGAACTCATGAGCTTCGACTACACTCACCCTCTCTACCGCAGCTATCCATTTCCACACTACTGCGAGTTCGACCGGCACCAACTCTGCGACCATCATCCAGTACTCAAACCTCCAACTCACAAACCCAGCGCCCCGAACTCTCTCATGTCTACCAACGACAACAAGGGCAAACAACCACTTCACCCGACACCCTCGGGCCCTGACGACACGACCCCGAAACCTATCCCCGTACCCACTCCCTCAGTTACGCCCACAGCTGCAGGAAAGGAAAACCAAGAGCCCATCGAAAAGCGTATCACACACGCTTTCCACGCTGAAGCAAAAACCCACAACAATGGGGTCTCTCCACCTGCCTTTAACCCGAACAACATGAATGCTGTGCCGCTGAACCTGCTCAACCTCAACCTAAGATACTCACCGGTCACTAACTCCATAGCTAACCCTAAACAGACTGAGGCTATCGGGAAAGCTTGGGTCCGCATCTTGAACATCGATCCTGCCAACGTGTTCTTATACGCCATCGACCTCGCCAGAGCTTGCGCCGACGCGGGCTCTTCCCCTGAAGCTGATATTATTGGAGCGAACGAAGATCTCAACCCCGTTGTTGAACGAAACGCATTGGCCCTAGTGGTTAGGGATTTCTGCCCGCTGCGCGCTTTTTGCGCTTACTACTCTCGGGTGGTATGGAACCTCATGATCAAGGCGGACCAGCCTCCGGCCAACTGGATGAAATCCGGGGTAGACGAGAACGCGAAATTCGCGGCATTCGACTTCTTCCATGGTATCCTCTCGCCCGCTTCCCTGTATGTGCCCCTAGAGAGACACCCTACTTCCGCGGAGAGGATCGCAAATCAGGCCATGTTCGCTGTGAAAATTGCCAACGCTCCAGGAAATGGCACGGACCTCACGATGGACCACGTTGCCTTCACCAAAGGAAGGACTACCCAGCACTCCGGCCTCCGCCCGACCCCTTTCAACATCTAACCACCTTTGAACCAATACTCCTAGCATGCCTGCAAGCCCTTAAACCACTTCCCCCCGAAATCCAAATAGCTATCATTTCGTGTGTGTGTGACTTCTTTAATTTCTTACGCTGTGCCAGTAGCAAGTACCAGGGCACCAGCCGCTCAGCTGTCAAACGTCGAGCGGCCCGCCTGAACTACTGCTACAAGTGTGGGCACCCCTTATATCTAAATAAACCTCACCCCTGCCGACCAGGTCAATTGTGCTCTGCATCTATCTCCGAGCGCCTCTGTTTGCTCCACACAGGACCGATTAGGTTTCTAACCGAAAATCCTGTTAGTGCCAGAGCAGCTCACTTCCTAGCGCACGAGCTCCTTGACCCCAGATGAAACATAAATATTCAG
>SBLD01000042.1 GCA_004551485.1 Billgrantia azerbaijanica
GAGCTGGCGATCCCAAACGTCCTGGGTGCCATCCAGGTAGACGTAACGCTCCATCGGATCCATGCCGACCGTGCCGCGCTCACCCTTCAGCTTCTTCGACAGCTTGATCTCGGCAGCTTGATGGCGCGCTTCTTCGGCGTCGATCAGCTTCTTGTCGCCGCGATTCAGCCAGGCCTTGGCCAGCCCCGTGGTCACCAGCGCCTCGAACGCCCCCCAGCCAATGACCTTGCGCCGCACCAGGTCGAAAACCTTCTTCTCGCCCTCGAGCAGCGCGAAACGCCGGTGCACGGTTTCGTCGGACCATTCCTGGCCCTCCCCCGCGCCCCCCGTGGCTGCAGCAGCCGGCGCCGGGGGCGGCTCCCATGACGAGGGGGACGGGGGGAGCGCCGCATCGTTCGCCGCGTCGAGCGCGCTGGCTAGCTGCTCGCGCACCGCGTCCAGACCGCAGGCCTGGTGCAGATCGTTCCAATCCATCAGGCCGCCTCCATGCTCGGGAACGCCACCACGCAACCCAGCTCTGCCGCCAATGCCTCGGTCTTGGTACGCCCAGGGTTGTCCGGCGACTCGGGGTCATCGTCGCCGCACAGAATCAGCTGGCTCTGCGGGAACATGCTGCGCATCAGCGGCGCCACTCTGGCCATGTTGCCCAGGTCCAACGCCACCGCCACCGGCCAGCCCGTCGCCTGGTGCACGCTCGCCGCCGTGGCGTAGCCCTCCGTCACCGCCACGATCGGCGGCACCGGATCGCCCGCGGTGTCGATCAGATGAAAGCACCCCATCTTGCGGCCGAATTTCGGGAACAGCTTGGTGCCCAGGTGGTTGATCGTCTGCAACGACCACAGCTTGCCGCCCGGGCCCCGCAGCGGCACCACCACGTCGTTGGGGCGCAGCTGGAAGAAGTGCAGGTGATCGGGCCGCGGCTTGGGCATGTCGGCATAGAAGCGGCGCACCTCCTCGCCGGCCCACAGGTCGACGCGCTCGCGCTGGCTGTCCACGTTGACCACCACCGCCCGGCGCGGGAACCACACGCCATAGGCACCGACCCCCTTGCGTTCCAGGTAGGGCGAAGGGCCATGATCCTGCAGATGCACCTCAAGCACCCGCTGACAGGCCTCGGCCACGGCCTCGCGCATGCGCTCGAGCTTGGCCTGGTCGGCCTCCACCGCTTCGGCAGCCTTGCGGCGGCGCTCCTCGGCTTCCGCCTTGAGCCGGCGGCGATCCTCGGCGCTCATCTCGCGCTGTTCCCGCTGCCAGCCGGCATCGGCTGCCAGCTTGATGATGGTGCCCAGACGCACGTGGCCAGGCGTCAGGCTGCGCCACACGCTCTTGGCGTCCGCCGCCTTGTAGCTCGCCGCCTGCTGGCTCCACTCGTCCCAGATCGGGTAGGCCTCGTCGCCGTACTCCGTCTTGCAGGCGTTGCCGATGCTGACCCACGTCTCGCGGTCGTCGGCGGGGATGTACTGCAGCGCAAGGCGCAGCTCGTCGATGGACAGAGGGTCATGCATATGCATAACCTCCTGACTTCCCAACGCTTGCCGAAACGAGGAGGCACGGATGAAGCTGCTTGATAGAACACAGCAAAGAGATCTGCTTTGCCAATTGGCCGAGGCGTACCCAAACCCTATCAATGACCTGTTCGATCCCGAAGACCTCGACAGCCCAGAAAGCGTCAACCTCCACTACCTTGAGGAACATGGTCTCGTCCAGCTCGTCAGGTCTGATGCAATCCCCCAAGTCCTTCGGCAAATGCATCAACACGGCTACAACCCGACCCCGGTGATCACTGGGGGCGCAACCATCACAGCCGCTGGAATGGACTTCATCCAAGCTGACGGCGGCCTCTCGGCCATCCTTGGAACCGTCACCGTCCGCCTCCACGCCGACACCATCCGCGACCTGGTCGAAGCCAAGATCGCTGCCAGTGACGAGATACCCCAAGCTGACAAGCCTCGTCTGGTGGAAGCCCTCAAAGCGATGCCAGAGGAAGGCCTCAAGCAGTTGACCCAGCGACTGGTCGGATACGGGCTCGACCAGGCCCCCGGCGCCTGGCAAGCGGTCCTGCAAATGCTCAACTGAGAACATCACCACCGCCCCCTCTGCCGCTTTTCCCTGTCGGCCTGGCACTGAACACACGTCCGCACGCCCGGCAGGCGGGCGCGGCGCTCGGCAGGGATCGGGTCTTCACAGTCCTCGCAGATCGCCCGGCCCTGCAGGGGCACCATCTGCCCCGCGGCGCGACGGGCGGCCATGGCCTGCTCGAGGCGTGCGTCGATCAGTTCCTGCGCGCGGTCGGCGTTATCCATGCTCCACCTCCGCCATGCAGCCGGCCGCCTGCTCGAGCGTCAGCACCGTTTCCATCAGCCGGCGGGCGCGCAGGCGCAGCTCACTCTGTTCGCGCTCGTCGACCACGCCGTCGTCGATGCTCGAGCGCACGCTGGTGATCATCTCGCCGAGCCGCTCGTGCAGGTCGGCGAGCGACTCCAGCACGTCGCGCTGGTTGCGGGCAGCATGCCGGCGTTCCACCGGGCACACCCACAGGCAGCCGCCGGCCATTTCGCCGAGGCTGTCGAGGATGCGGTGATCCCGGGTGGTCGCCAGCACCGCTTCCAGGTCGTCGATGTTCGCCCGGTGCGGCTCGTGGGTGGGGCTCAGCTTGTGCTGCAGGGTGGTGGGGTTGAGGCCGTGCACCGCCGCGACGGCCTTGACGCCCCCGGGGTAGTCGCGGGCGGCATGGTACAGGGCCAGGTTCAGCGGCAGGACCTCGCGTTGCGCGCGGTCCTGCGAGGAAAGCCAGCGCTTGGACATGGCATTACTCCCTTCACGTTGCCATGCGACCCGCTGACAGATGCGTTAACATCAAGGCGTGATCGCATGTGGTGTGCATCACATCGCCGGGGGAAGTCTGTGGTGGGCAGACCCCGGCACCCCGCAGGCCGCCGTCAGGCGGCCTGCACCTTCAGTTCTTCGGCAGTCACGCCGTAGTGGCGGAGCACCTCAATCAACGAGACCTTCCCTTCGCTCGCCTGCGCCAACCGGCGCATATACCGCAAAGAGGCAGGTTTACGGGCACGAATCACATGGACGCGAAGGTACCCGGTCGTAGTCCCTGCGCGGTCAGCGAAGGCTTCCAGCGGATTCCCACCTTCAGCCTGGGGCTGGTCCAGCTCACGCAGGTAGTCTGCAAGATTCATGGCGACCTCGATTCTTACCTAAAAGGTAGTGTCGTACCAACACCCTAATGCTCGTTTACCGTTTAGGTAATGTCAAGGATGCTACGAGCATGGATATCTCGACGACCCGTCGCCGCCGCGTGCAGGCCCTCATCAAAGAGCGATCCCTGACCCTCAAGGCCTTCGCAGACCTCATCGACCGAAGCCAGGGCCAGGTAAGCGCCATTGCCGGTGCCTCTGCCCACAAGGGAATCGGCAACAGCTTGGCGCGGCACATCGAAAACTGCCTGGGCCTGCCACGCGGACATCTGGACCAACCCCTACATGACGAAAACGCCTCCGTGCTGACAACGACATCACGGCGGCTCCCCGTGCTCGGCCAGGCATCAGCAGGGATGGTCATGGAAAACATCGAGGAAGCCGATGTCTCCGAATTCGTAGTAGCCCCAGGACCAACTGGCCCTCGAGCGTTTGCTCTCAGAATTGAAGGGATCAGCATGGAGCCCAGGTTCAAGGAAGGGGACAAGATCGTCATTGATCCTGACCTTGAGTGGAAAAGTGGTGATTTCGTATACGCTATGCGCGTGAGTGATAACTCAGGCACTTTCAAGCAGGTACGCGCCGAAGGGGATGAGCTTTATTTGTGCGCGACCAATCCTAGCTTCGAGCCCCGCTACACCAGAATGGATGGCGAGTGGACAATCGTAGGGAAAGCCCGCTGGAGGGTGGAAGATCTATAACACGCAGGGAGTTAGCCGTGACAGACAATCAGCAATTTGGTGGCGCATGGACAGCCAAGAAGCTTGACATCCTAAAACGATACCTTAACTTCTACTCAACCGCACTCAAGAATCAAAACTTCAACCTTCATTATGTTGACCCTTTTTCAGGAACAGGGACTGTAGATGCCGACGGAGAACTCATTACGAGCGAACCGATCGAGGGATCAGCAGCCATATCCCTTGGCGTAGCCAACCCTTTCTTCAAATACCACTTCAACGAACCACATGCAGGTCGGCGAGCTCGACTTGAAGCCATCGTCAGTCAGCATCCCGAAAGAAACGTCAGCATCAGCGCCGTCGATGCCAACACCATGATCCAGAGCGTTTGCCACGAGCTCAGACATAGACGGGGCGACAGGGCAGTATTCTTTATCGATCCCTTCGGCTGTCAGCTCGACTGGGCTTCACTCAAGCTGATAGGAAGCATCCCAGGCAATGACGTCTGGGTCTGGTTTCCGGTAAGTGCCGTCATGAGGCAGACACCCCGCGACCATTCAAAAATTCAAGATGGCTGGCGGAAACGCCTGAACAAACTCTTCGGTGGCAATGAATGGGAGCAGACCATCTACCAGGCAAGCCAAGCCACACAAGTGACAGACTTGTTTGGAGCACCCATCGAGGAAAAGTTGACAAGAGAATCAGGAACCAAGGCACTGGACAACTTCGTCACATCCAAACTGGATGAAATATTTCAATATGTTCACCCCCAGCCAGTCCCTTTCTATAATGCCAACAACTCTCTGTTGTTCAACTTATACTTCGCCATGTCAAATGATTCACCCAAAGCTACTGGACTCGCTCAGAGGGTAATAAATCACATACTTAAGCTATCGTAATGGAAGGGATCAGGGGGTAATTGTCATAGACCCTACCCCCGAGCTCCCGCCCATTGGCCTTCTTGCTTCGCTTTTTGCCGTCCTGCCCCCAACCTCCCCATTGTTTAAAAAAGAAAGCCACCCCTTGCTCTTCACACTGACGCCGAACCCTATCCGCCCACTCAGGGCGCATGGGCCGAGCCCCTTTGCCAGATTCGCCGCCCACAATCACCCAATGAATTCCCGCCAAGTCCAAATCCCCAACATCCTCAAGCAACGGTTCAACACTGAGAAAACGGACATATGCCCCCACCTGCCGTAATCTATCGATTCTCGGCACCCCATACTTTCTATCCTCGACTGATACTCCCAACCAAAGATTCTTTGGCACCTCACGGTTTTCAAAGAATTCTGGCAAACGTGTGGCTCGCTTGGTGAGCACCTGAAAGGTGTGCTGGGGAGCCGCGCCCATCACTTCGAGCACCTGTTCGATATACTGGTCAGGCACGTCTTCATGGAACAGGTCGCTCATGCTGTTCACAAAATAGGTTGTCGGCCTCTTACGCTTGAGAGGTTGCTCAAGGCGTTCAGGCAACAGCGAGAGTGCGAAGCCATTCTCATAGCCACGAACCCCCATGGCCTGCAGACGCTTCGCCATCACCTCAGCGTAGCAATGCTTACACCCAGGAGACACCTTGGTGCAGCCAGTGACAGGGTTCCACGTCTGCTCAGTCCATTCGATGTCACTCATGAAACCACACCAATACCTGTATGTTTACACAGCATGCGCTATGGGATGAATACAAACCATAGACTACAGGATGTCAAGGTTCGCGTCCCGACTGGAATAGTTCCTTACCGCATAAAATACCGCTTAGGTATTGACATAATACCCAAACGGTACGATTCTCCCTGTACTCGCCCACCACGAGTACAGAGGACAAACCGATGCACACCACCCCCCAGGCGGCCCGCGTATACCTGCACCCGGCCGCCGCCACCAGCCCCACCGCCGTGCGCGCCATCGAGCGCCTCACCGGCCGCACCGCCGTCGCCCACCCGCGCCGGCGCACCATCCAGCTGATTGACCTCGCCGCCGCTGCGCGCCGCCTG
>SBLD01000043.1 GCA_004551485.1 Billgrantia azerbaijanica
CGCAGGCGCGTTCGACTTCAGCCTTGCTGCCGCCGGCGTAGGTGGGTTCCAGTGTCTCGCCGGTGGCGGGATTGACGGCGCGGATCTCGGCCCGGCCGCCGGTGACGGCGTGCTGACCGAGCAACAGGGTTCCTTGCGGTTGCATGCAGACCTCCTGCGGGTGGTGAGTCGGTTTCCTATCCTGGGAGATGCGAGGTGTTTGTTCAATCTTTTTACTTAGTGGGCGAGCTCGACTTTGGTCGATGGGCGGGTTACAGCAGGTCGCTAGGGCCGTGGATGACGCTGGCCAGTACCTGGGCGGCGGCACCGCGGGCGGCGATGAAGGTGGCGTCCTCGATCACGCGCAGCGGCACCTGCTGGGTCGTGCCCAGTAGGCGGTTCTGATTGGCCTTGAAGTAGGCCAGGGCCGGGTCGAGGAGCGGGGCGCCGAGCTGGACCAGCGAGCCGCCGAGAACGATCTCGGAGGGGTTCTGGGTGTGATGGAGGTTGAGCAGCAGGGTGCCCAGCGCCTCGCCGGCGCGCCGCAGGGTGCGTTGGACGCCCTCGTCCTGCAGGCGGGGCAGCAGGGCGTCGATGAGGCTCTCGTCTTCGGCGATGCCGAGCGCGGCGCGGAGCGACCAGCCGCTGACCAGCGTCTCCGCGCAGCCCCGGTTGCCGCAGTGGCAATAGAGCCCGCCGGGCTGCAGCACGGTGTGGCCGATCTCGCCGGCCAGCCCCTGGAGCCCCCGGGAGATCAGCGGCGGGTGAGTCCCCTCGACCATGCCGCTGCCGATGCCGGTGCCGGCGCTGACGTAGACCAGGGAGTCGGGAATCGTTCCGGTGCGGAAGTAGAGCTCGCCGAAGGCCGCCGAGTTGGCCTCGTTGTCCATCAGCCAGACCCCGTCCTGCCGGGGCAGGTGGGGACGCAGCAGGTCGAGGAAGCGCACGTCGCGCCAGCCCAGGTTGGGCGCGAGGCGCAGCAGGGGCTGGCCGGGGGCGACGGGGCCCGGCAGGGCGACCCCGACGCCCAGACAGTGGCGGTCGGCGACCTTGGGGGCTGCCATCAGCTGCCGAAGCAGGCCGGCCAGGAGCTCGGCGGTTGCCTCGGGGGTGGTCGGCACCAGCGGCTCGTGGTGCGACGCGAGCCGCTGGCCGGAGAGGGTGCAGGCCACCAGACGCAGGCCGTGGACGCCGACCTCGGCGCCGAGCATGGCGTAGTGCCGCTCGTTGAGGTACAGCGAGCGCCCCGGGCGCCCGCCGCTGCTCTTCTGCAGTTCACCCTCGCTGAGCCAGCCCTGCTTGAGCAGCGATTGCACGCCGGCACCCACAGTGGCCTTGGTCAACTGCGCCTGGCTGGCGATATCGGCCCGCGTCAACCCGGGGGTACGGCGTACCAGTTCGAGAATGGCGCTGCGGTTGAGCCGCTTGAGGAAGTGCAGGTCGCCTGTCTTGTGCTGCTGAAAGCTGGTGGACATGGGGGATATGCCGCCTTTCCATTGTGGCCGGTGTCGTGCGACACGCCTTCACACCGGCATCATGACCTTGTGCGTACCCGCGCCGCGGGCGTCCGCACGGATGGCGGCGTCGCCATCGCCACCCAGGTGTGCGGGCTTGGTACTCAACCTGAACGAATCGGTTGCCGATGTCCGATGCGGAGAGTCGGCCATGCCCGGCGATGCGTTTCGATCTTACCTTGTTTTGCTTAGGCTTTCTGCACTCAGACCAACGTCGCATTGAAGGGTCCGGCGTCGCCGCCCATCCTCTGCTTAGTTAATTCTTAAAACTAAGTGGAGCCAAGATGAACAACGATGCGACACGTTACCCCAGCCTGGAACGGCGGGTGGTCTTCATCACCGGCGGTGGCAGCGGCATTGGCGCGGGACTGACCCGGGCCTTTCACCGCCAGGGAGCCGAGGTGGCCTTCGTCGACATCGATGATGCCGCCAGCCAGGCACTGGTCGAAGAACTGAAGGCAGAAACCGGCCGGGCGCCGCAGTATCGTCACTGCGACATCCGCGACGTGGCCGCGCTGCAGGCGGTGATCGCCGAGGTCGGCCACACCCTGGGACCGATCCATACGCTGGTCAACAATGCCGCCAATGACGATCGCCACGCCTGGGATGCCGTCGATGTCGCCTACTGGGACGAGCGCATGTCGCTCAACCTGCGGCCGATGTTCTTCGCCGCCCAGGCGGCCGCCCGCCAGATGATCGACGCCGGTGGCGGCTCGATCATCAACTTCGGCTCGATCAGCGTGCAGATGGCGATCGGCGACCTGTCCACCTACGTCACCGCCAAGGCCGCGGTACACGGCCTGACGCGCAGCCTGGCGCGCGATCTCGGCAAGCATGGCATCCGCGTCAACACCCTGGTGCCCGGCTCGATCATGACCGACCGGCAGCTCGAGAAGTGGATCGGCCCCGAGGAGGAAGCCTCGATCCAGGCCCGCCAGTGCCTCAAGCTGCGCCTGGAGCCGTGCCACGTCGCCCCGGCGGTGCTGTTCCTGGCGAGCGCCGACAGCCTTGCGATTTCCGGCCAGGAGCTCGCCGTCGATGGCGGCTGGGGCTGATCCGGGGCGTCCCGGGGATTGCCCGTGGCGGCGTGACGAGCGGAGGACGCCATGACCTTGACTCTCGACAATGGCCGGCTGCGCCTGGTGGTCAACCCGGCCGTCGGCGGCGCCGTGGTGCGCTTCGACGCCTTGACCGAGCAGGGCCCGGTGGCGCTGCTGCGTCCGGGACACGACGCTGACGAAGACCCCAATCGGCTCGCCCTGTACCCGCTAGTGCCGTGGTCGAACCGCATCGCGGCTGGCGGCTTCGCGTGGCGTGGGCGCCACCATGCGCTGGCCGCCAATCGCCCCGGCGAGCCCCTGCCGATCCATGGCGATGGCTGGCAGCGTGCCTGGCGGGTCGAGGCCCATGAGAAGCACGAGCTGCGCCTGAGCCTTCGCTCCAGCGAGCAGCCGCCCTTCGACTACCGCGCGGGCCTGCGCTACCGCCTCGAGGGCGAGAGCCTGGTGGTCGTGCTCTCGGTGACGCATCTGGGCAAGACGCCCGCGCCCTACGGACTGGGCTTGCACCCCTGGTTCCCGCGCAGCGCGGATGTCCGGCTCGAGGCCGCGGCCGAGGGCGTCTGGGAGGTGGACGACGCCCAACTGCCCCGGGCCTGGCGCCGGCTCGCGGCAAATGACGCCTGGAACTTCTCCCGGGCTGCGGCCCTGCCCGGGGACGCCATCGACAATCTCTTCACCGGCTGGAACGGCCGTGCGTGGTTGCGCTGGCCGGCGCGCGGCGTCGCCCTGGAGATGACGGCCGGGCCCCGGGCCAGCCGCTACCTGGTCTACTCGCCCGGGGCCGAAGCCGACTTCTTCTGTTTCGAGCCGATTGATCACGACGTCGATGCCCATCACTTTGCCGACCCGCTGACGCATGGCCTGGTCGAGCTGGGCCAGGGCGAACGCCACGCCTATCGCTGCCGGTTTCGCTGCGTCCGCTAGGGTCGACCACCAGCCGCCCACGGGAGGAGCGCCACCACCCGAGAGTCTTGCCTGTTTAGTTCAGAGAAATTACCAACAATGCACCCAAATCCCGTCAACAACGACACAGGAGCACAACAATGACAACGCCATACCAGGCCGGTCGACCGCTCGGTCGCTCTACCTATATCCTCATCATCTGCTGCATTGCCGCCATCGGCGGCTTCCTGTTCGGCTTCGACAGTGGCGTGATCAATGGCACCGTCGATGGCCTGCAGTCCGCTTTCGGTTCCGATAGTGCCGGCACCGGTTTCAACGTGGCCTCGATGCTGCTCGGCTGTGCCGTGGGCGCCTTCTTCGCCGGTCGCCTGGCCGATCGCTTCGGGCGTCGGACGCTGCTGATCGTGGCGGCGGTGTTCTTCCTGGTCAGCGCCTGGGGGTCGGGCATCGCCGGTGGCTCCCTGGAATTCGTGATCTATCGCATCCTCGGCGGCATGGCGGTGGGCGCCGCCAGCGTGATGACGCCGGCCTACATCAGCGAGGTGGCGCCGTCGGCCTATCGGGGGCGCCTGGCCACCATCCAGCAGGTGGCGATCATCGGCGGCTTGTTCATGGCGTTCCTGAGCAACTACGCGTTGGCCTATGTCTCCAGTTCCGCGGTCGCCGAGCTGTGGCTCGGCTTCGCCACCTGGCGCTGGATGTTCTGGATGGAGCTGCTGCCGGCGGCGGTGTTCCTGGTGGCGCTGCTGTTCATTCCCGAGAGCCCGCGCTACCTGATCAGCAGCGGTCGCGAGTCGGAGGCGCGGCGCGTGCTGGGCCTGGTGATGCCGGAGCACGAGGTCGGCGGCAAGCTCGACGAGATCAATGCCACCCTGGCACGCGACCACAAGCCGCGGTTGCGCGACGTGATCAATCGCGCCACCGGCAAGGTGCATGGCATCGTCTGGGTCGGCATCGGCCTGGCCGTGTTCCAGCAACTGGTCGGCATCAACGTGGTGTTCTACTACGGCGCCGTGCTGTGGCAGTCGGTCGGCTTCTCGGAAGGCGATGCCCTGCTGATCAACGTGATCTCCGGGGCCGTGAGCATCGCGGCCTGCCTGCTGGCCATCGCCCTGATCGACAAGATCGGCCGCAAGCCGCTGCTGTGGGTCGGCTCGCTGGGCATGGCCGTCACCCTGGCCTGCCTGGTGTACGCCTTCTCCACGGCGACGCTGGTCGACGGCAGCCTGCGCCTCGGCGATGACATGGGCATGTTCGCCCTGCTGGCCGCCAATGCCTATGTGTTCTGCTTCAACGTCTCCTGGGGGCCGGTGATGTGGGTCATGCTCGGCGAGATGTTCCCCAACCAGATGCGTGGCTCCGGGCTGGCCATCGCCGGCCTGTGCCAATGGCTGGCCAACTTCGGCATCACCATGACCTTCCCCATCCTGCTCGCCTCGATCGGCCTGACGGGGGCGTACAGCTTCTACGCTGTATGTGCCGCGCTGTCGGCCTATTTCGTGCTGCGCGGTGTCAAGGAGACGCGCGGCAAGGAGCTCGAGGAGATGGCCTACGAGTGAGCGCTGCGGGGGCGAAGAGCGGCCCCCGTTTACCGGTGGGAGGCCTCCCGGTCTGGCGGGGCCTCCTGGACACTTTGTGCCGATCGCGCTGGTGGGATCGGCGATTCGCGAGGCTTTTCATGACCGTCCACAAGATCACCCCCGATCAGTTGCGCTCGCGCTGGTGGTTCGACAACCCCGAGCACCCGGGGACCACGGCGTTGTGCATCGAGCGCTACCTGAACTACGGCATCACGCTCGAGGAGCTGACCAGCGGCCAGCCGATCATCGGCATCGCCCAGT
>SBLD01000044.1 GCA_004551485.1 Billgrantia azerbaijanica
TGCACCGGGCGACTATCCGTCCGGGAGGCAAGGGGATGTCTTGACGGTCGAGTTCACCGTGATGGGCATTCCCTGCCTCGGCCTCAATGGCGGCCCCGCCTTCAAGCACAACGAAGCGTTCTCGTTTCAGGTGGCCACCGTCGACCAGGCCGAAACGGATCGCTACTGGAATGCCATCGTCGGCAACGGCGGCGAAGAGAGTGCGTGTGGCTGGTGCAAGGACAAATGGGGATTATCCTGGCAGATTACGCCGATCGTCCTGACGAAAGCGGTCACCGACCCCGATCGCGCGGCTGCCAAGCGCGCGTTCGAGGCGATGATGCAGATGAAAAAGATCGACATCGCGGCAATCGAGGCGGCGCACCGCGGTTGAGCCGGTGCCGACAGCGGGCGCTGCTCGGAGACCTCGCGACTCCGTATCGCGCACCTGCCCCTTGCCACCTCCGGCGATGAGAGCCTATGGGCGCGGTGCTGGCGTTCGAAGCGCGGCCGCGTCCAGGAAGTGACCGCTGGTGACTCGGGTATTGCCCGCTGGTTGTAGGAAATGTGCTACGGCTTTGTCAGCCATAACTAACAATCACGTGAACCGCATCAATTCTTTTCCGTAGTGGAGGGCAAGGAAGCAACAAAGGTGCTAAGTTGGCTGGAGAACGGCGTTCAGAAGAAAGGAAACAGATGTGGCTGTGAGCGGCAATCGGCGCATGGCAACCTGGAACCCATATGCGGACGTCTCAGCAAATGCAGCCGGCACGATAAGCCAACAAAAGAATGCGAAGTCTGATTGCTGTTATGCGCAAGTAAAAAGGGAAGGCAACGCCGAGCGATTACGCTTGGTAGTGCCGATGCCAGAATGTATCGAGTGCCAATGACCATGATATCACTCTTGAGAAAACATGGACGTTTCTGGGCATCAGGTTTTCTATTGAGTGCGGGATTGGTCGTGGTCCTCGGGATCATCTTTGCTCCCACGCCATCAATAGCTAAGCCATCCGTCGCACGGACATCCTCAGGGCTGCAGATTCATATTATGGATGAAGGAGTCAGGTCCGGTTCCGAAGCGCCCTCGGTCGATGAGATCGCCGACGTGCACTTTCGCGCCTTCGTGAGAACGGTGACAGGGCACATTTCGTCGTGGCTGACCGGGGCATGCGTCGACCGCGAGCGCTGCTCGGAGGCCTCGCGACTCCATTTTGTGCGTCTGCCCCTTGCCTCCTCAGGCGATGAGCCTATCGGCGCGGTGCCGGCGCTCGAAGCGTGGCCGTCCGACACTTGCCGGGTCTCCAGCCCGTGGATCGACCTCGCGATCCAGCGGACACCGAGCCCGCAGGTGCGCGGTGTCGTTCGCTGGAACGAGCGCCAGCTTCTCCTGGACCAGGCCGTCATCGCGGGCTTGCGTAACCCGCTGGACACCCCGCCGGAGCCACTAACGGGGAGCGAATTTGAACGTCTCGCCCAGGAGTATGCGGACGCTGAGATCCTGCGTCAGCCTTTGGCGCAGCCCGTAGAAGAGCGCATCCCGCCGGACCTTCTGTGGCTGTTCCGTCATTCCTGGCAGAGTACGCGCGGCCCCTTCGCGGGCATGGCGAGAGGTGCCATGCGCGCAGCAGTGGAGCGCGGTGCGGAGGGCTACACACAACTCGTCGTTGCGCTTATCGATCATTGCCTTGCGTCCGAGGGCGGAAGACATCAGTACACCAGTGTTCGTGACGTCGCAAACCTTTTCTCGGTCGAACAATACCGGATCGACCAGCTCGCGCGATAATTAACAATTGATAAGGAGGCGGAGATGGCGTTCGAAGATGTGCTTGCAAACACCACCATTACAGGATTTTCCGATCCAGATGAGGCAACGATCGTTGCAGCGATGAGGACCGCCTACGATGGGTCCACCACCGCCAAGGCGATGTTCGACAACTGGATCGGGGCGGGAAACACGATTGAGATTGATTTTTTGGTGGGCGCATTCCAGGCATCCGCCAATGCCGGGGAGTTGGAAATCGACTTGGCGTTCCTGACCAACGCCAGTTATATCGCCAATGATGGCACCGTCGTGCAAGATACCGCCGTGACGGCGATTACGTGACAGACTACAAGGGTGCAACTGTCACCTTTTCGAATAAGATCTATGATGAGCTCGGTCTTCCGGAACAAAACTCCTATATCGCCTACGACTCAACCGGCGACATTCTAACCCGGGGCTTCGAATACACGAACGGCACGTCCATCGACCGCTCCGTCTCTCAAGACCGCGACTGGAATTCCTCTGCCGCCGGGAATTCGGACGACCTGCTGATAGGCGGTCCGTCAACCAACATCCTGCAGAGCGGCGACGGCAACGATTTCCTGTTCGGCGGCGGTGGCGACGACACTCTGAACGGCGGGAACGGCACGGACACAGGGGTCCTGACCGGCGATCCTGTAGACTACGACATCCGCCTCAACGATGACGGCACCTGGGTCGTGCGCCACGTACGCGGCGACGCGACCGAGGGCACCGACACTTTCGCCAATATCGAGAAGGTGCACTTCGAGGGCGGCGAGACCTTCGACCTGGAGAGGGACGGGCTGACCTTTCAAACCGACTTCGCCTTCGTCGTCGACCAGACCGGCAGCATGTTTGACGACATCGATGCCGTGAAGGCATCGGCCAACGGGGTGATCGACGCATTGTTCGCCGGCGGTGCCATCGATGCACGGGTCGGCGTCGTCGGCTTCAAGGACAACACCATCGGCGAGCCGACCCAGGTCGTTCTGCCGTTCACGGATCAGGATGATTTCGCCGACCGCCAGGCTGCGGCCACTGCGGCGATCAATTCGCTAGACGCGAGCGGCGGGGGCGATTTTCCGGAGACCGCCTTCGATGGGCTGCTCACCGCCCTCGACGGCAGCATGGGCGAGTGGCGCGAAGGCGCGGGCACCAAGCGGGTTGTGCTGTTCACCGACGCGTCAGCGAAGGACTCCTTCCTGCTGCCCACCGTGCAGGCCCTCGCGCTCGACATCGGTGCGGACATCTCGGCCAATTCGTCAGAGGCTCTCGGGACTTTCGGCTCCGTCGACACGTTCGAGCTGAGCTTCGAGGATGCGGCCGCACGTGACCCGCTGTCGGAAGGCGACATCCTGCCGCCATTTGAGCCTTCGGACGATCCGGTCACGCCGTCGGGTGGCACGGCGACGGTGCAGATCTTCACGATATTCGTCGAGACCTTCATAGAGCCCGATCCCGACTTCGTGGAGATCTCGGAGTCGACAGGCGGTGATGTGCTGACAGCCGCGACCCCCGAGGAGGTCGTCGAGCGTCTGTTCGAGGTGATCTCGGAGGACAATGGCGAGACGATCACCGGCACCAACAAACCGGACGATCTGACCGGGACTGATGCCGATGACATCATTAGCGGCGGCAACGCCGAGGACACGCTCAGCGGTCTCGATGGCGCCGACGAGTTGTACGGCGAGAACGGCGACAACCAGCTCTTCGGGGACGAGGGCATCGACAGGTTGTTCGGTGGCCGGGGCAATGACTTCCTCGATGGTGGCGAAGGCGACGACTTCCTCTATGGCGAACAGGGTGACGATACGCTGACCGGCGGTGGTGGCGCCGATCAGTTCTGGATCGAGAAGAGCGGTGGCACCGAGACGATCACTGACTTCACAATCGGCGAGGATCGGATCGGCGTGTCGGGAATTAAGCAGGTGACGGGCTTCGGCGACATCGACATCGTTCAAGATGGAGCCGATGCGGTACTCGACTTCAAGGGCGTCCAGGCCGTCTTGGTAAACGTGGTCGGTAGCTCGCTCAGTGCCGACGACTTTCTCTTTGCCTGAAATGGACGGGACGAGTTCCTGGCATCCGTGTTCATCAGTGGCCTTCCGATGATCACCCCACCTTCCCGCCTTATCAGGGCCACAGATGGACAGTCGCGGTAGGGACGCTCATTGCCGAGCGTCCCCGCCGCTGCCCGGTTCGCCCTTGATCAGCAGCGGCCGCTCGAGCTTCACGGCGGCGTTCACCGCCTGCTTCAGGGCTTCGGTGGCCACGTAGGTGGAAGTGGAATCAAACGCCATGATCGCGCCTCGGCTGGTTCGTCAGCGGAAAGTCAGGAATCAAACGAGTGTACGGAAGGGGCGCCGTCACGACAAATGGCGTTGCCCGCCCGGCCAAGGCTGCCACACTGGGAACGGTGCCGCCGCACCGGTGGCCGCCGTTGGAGCCAGCAATAGGAGCCGTGATGAAAAACCTGTTCGCAGCGATTCCCCTCTCCCTGGAAGCGGAG
>SBLD01000045.1 GCA_004551485.1 Billgrantia azerbaijanica
GACACCGGCACAGGTGTTCCTGGGAGAATACTCAGGAGCCCTGGACACCGCAGGTGCTGCGCTTATTGCTTGAATTCAGGAGAAAACCTTGGTTCTGACTAGCGTTATCTCTCACCAAACTCAGAATAACTATCTTATTTTCTTGACCTTGATAGGAGTCGACTGTATCGATACGTATAAGATCACGCATTGCCACCGCCCACTCAGCCTTACTAAGTGCCTTTTCAAGCAATTCTTTCTGAGCACGGTACATTGTAATTATACCTATAGGAAATCCTTTTTCCCCACCAACAGAGTCGCGCAAAAATCCTACTGACTCAGAAGCAGAAAGAAGCTTTAAAAGATTCATTATTTGATCAGCTTCATGGTGATTAACATAGCGACCTGGCCTCAGCTGGGCTTCACCTGTTGCCGCACTCCCTTTTGAACTATCTAACCAAACCACTGATGAGCTCCAAGGTGCTGGCAGGCTATTAAACCAGTTCGGAGAAGGACCTCTGCCAGTTATTAATGAGCCTACTTCATCACGATAAAAACAGCTGGACACCAACTTCCCTATAGGCTCAACCATTCTATACTGCGTATCAAGGGTAACACCCTTCGTCGCATAAAATGCCCGCTCGAAATCAGTAACTTTAAAAATAGACTTGTCGGCACCTCTACCAACCTCACGGGAAGCTGCTCGCAAGTGAGGTTTCTCATAATGTGGAGGAAGTTGACGGTGATCACCAACCAAAAGAACTCGCTTTGCTGACTGAAGTGCTATCATTAACTCACTTGCTTGAGCTCTCGCTGCCTCATCGACTATTACCCAGTCGAACTCAGCATCGGAAATTCCATATCTAGTCTTACCCATACCTACTAGTGTTCCACAAACCAGCTGACGGGTTTGAACCAAAAACTGGTCGTAATTAGCATCGCCAGTTGCCAATACATCAAGCCACTCGTGACTAAGATCTAGCAGATTTGTGAGCTTTGATACAGCAGCTGGGTTATTTACATTGTGCTCCCTGCACAAGTGACTCACAATGCCTGACATTAAATCATCTTGCTCTAACAATTCTCCTGCAGTGTCCGGATAACGTTTGAGTAATATTTTTCTCACAAGGTCCTTCAAGCTTTTTTCCTGCTCATCAAGATCACGAGGACCCTCGTTGTCAGCGTCGCCATTAAGGTGCTTTTTGCTTATTTCATCTTTAAAATACTTTAGGGATGTTAAAATTGGAGCGAGGGTGCGGTGCACAGTGAGCAACTCATCAATCAGGACTTCTGGAAGACCAAAGCGATTAGAAAATACTTTTATCCTTTGATCGTATTCTCTATGAAAAGCATGCCGCATCTGCCTTTGAAGAGCACTCGAATGAGTGTCTAGCATATCAGTCGCCACCATACGCTCCTGCCCCATCCTTACTACAGAAAGGTCAGTGTTTTTATCGCTGCACACTTCTCTTGCTTTAATCGCAACAGCATCCACGGAGGTATGGGATTGACCGACAAGCAAAACATTTCTAGCTCCTAAAGAATCAAATATATAGTGTATGAACTGAGACACGAAGGATGTTTTACCTGTCCCAGGCGGGCCTTGTAGAACACCGACCGGGCCATATTTAACCAATCTCTGAAAGGCCTCTATCTGTTTATCATTTAACTTTTTATGATCATCATCATATCTATTTCTTAGGAACTCACTTGTAGGAGGTTCATTTTTCACATCGAGCTCGGGGGGGGTTGAAGGGTCGAAATACTGAGACAGCCTGGGTATTACAGAAGCATGCTCAAGCACGCGCTCCAAAGCCTTCTGCTTACGATCGCGTGAAGCTTTACTCTGTAAAGATTCTAATTGTAGTGATACACCTTCTTTAAGCGCCTTCTGAATACGCGAACGGGAAGGCTTTATAGCAATAAAGTCGGGAGTAGTTTCTGAAATATCAAGCTCACCCAGGCTTTGTTCATCATCAGCTAACGTGACAAATACTTTTTCATCATTATCGAAATCTAAAGGTTGACCATCAAGTGTTTGATAAGGAACGACAATCCTCCCACTCTGGCTTTCATTTACTTCCCCCTTACTTACTTCCAAAGTTAATAGGTTCTCACCTTCAGTTGCTAAAAGAGCATTCCAGATAACACGCGGGGGTATTGAAGCCATCGTGCTATCATCGGAGGTTTCTTCATCCTCTCCATCACTACCAGAAGAATACTTTTCTTCAAGTAAAGTAAGGACAGGATCAAGACCCAGCAATAAATTCAAAAGATCTATTGAAGCTTTAGCATCAAGATTGCCGCGACCGACTTTTATCGGAGTAGTCAATTGGGCACTAGACTTGCTCGCAGCACTTATCAAGTCACTTAAAGGTAGGCTTTTTGTTATGCGGATCTGATGGACCTGCCGGAGTTCAGGGTTGATGACAACAGTTAACGAAGCATTGACAGCAGTTATATAGCATAAAATTAGATCAGGATTTCTTCGATCCCACTTGCAATTAAAGTAATATATCCCAGCATCAGCCTCAAAATCTATTGGCTGTTCTGGGAAATTATGCCCGCCCCAAAAAACCTTAAGCGGCTCAGCCGCCACTTCAACCTCATATTCATCAGCTTCTACAATAGATTTAATTACATTATCCAGAGCATCCTGTAGAGGAGATAACGAAACAGGGATTCCTCCAGGCTGAGAGAGACCTCGTAAAAGCTCTTCATTAAGGGCATCGGATGACGCACTCTCGGGAACAATTTCTTTCACTAACTTGTATACAGCATAACGGTCCCTTGCCATAGCATCAGCAGCAGCCGGGTTCGCGGGACCATATTCAAGATTATATGGCTCAGATGAACCACCAAAATCTAACAAATCCAGAAGAAGAACTTCTGGGTAAGAATCAACCACTTGATCAGAATCTTCTTCAGATTCAGTGTTCGACAATATGAGCAAATTCTCAGGGTGAATATCACCATGAGCGATGCCTTGGTCATGACATTGCTCAACAGCCTTAATTAGTGACAACCCCAATTTAAAGATATGAGTACCATTGAGCGCACTAGTGTATTCAAGCCAAGATTCACCCGATTCGAATCTAGTAACAATATAGAGACCACCAGCCTCTAATAGACCATAATCTAGAACCTCAGGTGTTGAGAGAAAACTAGCTTTTACCTTTTCAACCCTAGAGCGGAAATTTACAACTCTACGGTTTATACCAGGCAAACTAGGGTTAACAGTCACCTGAGGCCAAAGCTTGCATAAGGCTGTTGCATTTTCAAAATTGCATTTAAATGCTAACTTGCTTCCTGCACCGGGATCCTCACCGGGCAAAGGTGGAAAACGCTGGTATATATTAAAAGTACTCCACCCCCTTTTAATAAAATCACCTTTAGAAAGAGACTCAAGAAGTTCGGATGTATCGACCTCGCCTTCATACTCACGCTTTGTAATTGAATTAAAATCTGCCAGTTGTTGGCTGGCACTTGAGAAACGTTCTTCAGGACTCCAATCAAGCCCCTTTTTAAACCAGTCATCCAAGAGACCACCGTAAGGGTCATTCTTGGGAAGCGACCAAGTTGGAACCGAGTTTTCGTCAAATTTGAGACTAGATTCTGGATAGCAAATCCGATATGCCACAGCAGCTAACATGAAGACATCAATTCGGAATGGATCTATAATGTCTCCATCTTCCCACAATGCATCTTCAGGCAAATGCAAATGGGAGCCTTGAAGGTGAAAGCGTAAATCATTAACTGTGCCTCGTTCAGGGAAAAACGAGGCAGAAAATCCTGAGACAAGTATGCTTCTTTGCTCGGTGGCATACCATAAATTATGCAGATCTATGTCTCTATGACCAATACCTAATCCATGTAGCTCGGAAAAAGGTGCCAGTAATGCACGCACCCAATCCAAGCGAACTTCGGGAGGTGATTTCGCGCCTTTACCGTTTAAATATTCGTCTAGCCGTACGAAAGTTCTTCGCAACTCATAAAGCTCAGTAACATCTTCTGTAATGTCACTTTCGCCCAGAGGGACTAATGGCTTAAGCAGATACTCTTCTAAAGGTGAACTATTTTGTTTGGCGTGCCTGATTACTCTACTCTCTCGGAGAGCAACCTCTCCCCACTGAGATTGAGTAGCATTACCCATCCCTAACTGGGTAAAATCCTGAATTCAAGCAATAAGCGCAGCACCTGCGGTGTCCAGGGCTCCTGAGTATTCTCCCAGGAACACCTGTGCCGGTGT
>SBLD01000046.1 GCA_004551485.1 Billgrantia azerbaijanica
TGCACCGGGCGACTATCCGTCCGGGAGGCAAGGGGATGTCTTGACGGTCGAGTTCACCGTGATGGGCATTCCCTGCCTCGGGCTCAATGGCGGCCCCGCCTTCAAGCACAGCGAGGCGTTCTCGTTTCAGGTGGCAACCGCCGACCAGGCCGAAACGGATCGCTACTGGAACGCGATCGTCGGCAACGGTGGCGAAGAGAGTGCGTGCGGCTGGTGCAAGGACAAATGGGGATTGAGTTGGCAGATTACGCCGATCGCCCTGACGAAAGCGATCACCGATCCCGATCGCGCGGCTGCCAAGCGCGCGTTCGAGGCGATGATGGAGATGAAGAAGATCGACATCGCTGCCATCGAGGCGGCGCTCCGCGGTTGAGAGTGCATCTTCGACGCGCGCATCTTGGGCGCGCTTGGCAGTGCCGATGCCCGTGTCGAACCGTTCTCCTGGCGAGGGGCGCAGGCTCAGGCTGGCCCCGATACCGCGGTGTTGCCAGTGGGGCCGGTCGTGGGCCTCAATCGCCGTCTTCGGGGCGATAGGCTTCCACCAGGGTGGCCGGATCGTGCTCGGCGTGGCCGTGGCTGGCGTGGGCGCGCATCAGCTGGGCGGCCAGCCCGCTCATGGGCGTGGCGCTGCCGGCATCACGTCAAGTGGACGGATCCGCGGCAGCCGACCCTGTGGCTTCTTGTCAATGCGGGTGGTGCTGCTCAAGGCGCTCGGCCAGCCAGATCTTGATGATCGACTGGCGAGTGACGCCGAGACGAGCGGCTTCTCGATCCAGGGAGTCGAGCATCCAGGTGGGAAAATCGACATTGACGCGCTTTTGCTTCCTGAGCGGGCGCTTGGCCTTAGCCAGGTCGAGCTCATCGCTGATGTCGTCACCCTCATCGAAACGGGTATCGAGCTCATGGGCTTTCATAGAGTGCTACCTCGCTGCTGCGTGAGCGTCTGACCGAGATCAGGCGTATTTGTTTGCCTCTGTAGGTGATGATCCCGGACCAGTGCTTCCCGTTGATTCTCCCGATGACTACGAAACGGGACTCATCGGTAGACTTTGCCGGAATCTCCAGCAAGTCAGGATCTTCCCAGAGCCGCTGGGCCTCGACAAAGTCGATACCGTGCTTATCCCGGTTTGTTTCGCTCTTGTGAGGGTCAAACTCGAAAACAGCCATAGGTAAAAAATATACCTTTTTTATACCCTAGGAAAGCCTCTGCTACCAGGCCATGGGTGAAACAAAGGTCTCAAGAGCGCTGGCGATAGGCCTCCACCAGGGTGGCCGGATCGTGCTCGGCGTGGCCGTGGCTGGCGTGGGCGCGCATCAGCTGGGCGGCCAGTCCGCTCATGGGCGTGGCGCTGCCGGCGCGCTGGCTCTGCGCCACCGCCATGTCGAGGTCCTTGAGCAGGGTGCGCAGGTGCCAGGGCGGGCGTTCGAAGTCGCTCGCCGCCATGCGCGGCACGAGGATCTGGAACGGCTTGGAGTCGGCGAAGCCGCCGGCGAGCGCCTCGCTGAGCCGGGTGGCGTCCACGCCGCTCGTCTCTGCAAGCGCCACCATCTCGGCGATCACCGCCGCCTGGCAGCCGACGACCATCTGGTTGCACACCTTGGTCACCTGGCCCGCGCCCACTGGGCCCATGTGCGTCACCCGCGTGGCGAGCGGTGCAAGCAGCGGGCGGATGGCATCGATGTCCTCACTCTCGCCACCGGCCATCATCACCAGCTTCCCGGCCTCGGCGCCCGCCACGCCGCCAGAGACGGGGCAGTCGACCCAGCGCATGCCGCACTCGCGTTCCAGCCGTTCAGCGAAGTCGCGGGTGGCGGCCGGGTCGCTGCTGGAAAAATCGATGAGCCGCTGCCCGGCGCGGCCATGCCGGGCCACGCCGCCGTCGCCGAACACCACCGCCTCCACCACCGCGGTGTTGGCCAGGCACAGCATCACCACGTCCACGCTCTCCACCAGCTCGCCGACGGAGCCCGCCACCGTCGCCCCCGCCTCGCGCAGCGCCTCGGCCTTGTCGGGCGAGCGGTTCCACACTGTCACATCGAAGCCGGCCGCCAGCAGGCAGCGCGTCATGGGGTCCCCCATCAGGCCGATACCGATGAAACCGAGGCGAGGTGTGGTCATGGCAGGTCTCCAGCAGTCGCGAAAGCCCCAGCATGCGCGATGGAAGGGTTTTCCATCAAGTCGCAATCGCGCTGTGACGCCGGCAGCCGCCAAGCGGCCGCAACGCCTATGTCGATGATCCAATAAGCCGATGGTTGTAGGAAAACAGCCATGGCTTGTCAGCCAGAACCGACAACAGTACGTCCCGAATCAACCTTTCGCTGGTGGTGGATGGTAAGAACGTGGCAAAAGCGCTAAGTTGGATGAAGCGACGGGAGAGCGGGGCAGAGCAGTGAAGACAGGGAACGGGGATTTTCTTCAGCGAAGGGCGCAGGTTTCGTGAGAGGCCGGTTTATCGGGCGAAGGGCGGCTGTCGACCCAAAGCCGACATGCCGGCAAAGGCAGCGAGCACGTTCATTGGGTAAGATCATACTGCCACAATGTTCGCATTGAAACACTGAACTTTGAGCGGCCGCTACCAAAAGTTAGTCGAAAGTAGCATGGCTGTGATTTGAGATATTCTACTGGGAGAAGGTTTGTCAAATAATTCGACTTTTTATGTTTAAAAATATCTAAGTCTTGACCTGTTTTTATTTTGTTTGGTATGACAACATACAAAAAAGCATTTTACTTTGGTTGTGAAAGGAGTAGGGATAAATGGAAGTAAAAATACTAGGTGGAACTGGCCTTCATGCGAGCGAAGTTAAAGCTGTAGAAAGAATGAGGGCTGAGCTAAGAGGGAGCTGGTTTGCATATGCTAGCCTATTAGTAGCTGATGACCAAGGATCAATGGATGTAGATACGCTAATAATCACCCATGATAGATTGCTTCTTGTTGAGCTCAAAGAATGGAATGGGAAGCTTGAGAGTCTCGATGGGCGGTGGTACTTAAATGGTATGTCTAGGGGTAAAAGCCCTTATGAAATTAAGCGTGTGCATGCCCTGCGGCTGCAAAAACTAATTCAGAGTGAGTTGGAGCACAAATTAGGCTACTATCCTCAAGTTGAAGCCCACGTGGTGCTATGTGGTACTGCAACACCAGATAACCTGTCTTCTTCAGAAAAACGTTACGTCCATAATCTTGATGATTTTCTAGAAATATCAGGTAGAGATAAGTACGAAGCTTTAGTCGAGGACAGAAGTAAAGCAATATATTTTATTTTTGATAGAAGTGGTAAGCCAAGGCCTAATAGTCAAGAGTGTCTTCCCATTTTTCGTGCTTTTTTTGGAGGCCATCGAGTTAAGCCAAAAGAATATAGGGCTCATCATTTTATTGCGGACCCTACACCATGGTTTAACCATAGGAATGGTTTGTATAAAGAGTATAAAGGGTATCATGAAGAACTGGCTAATGATATAGCCCTTATGCGTCGCTGGGATTCCTGGATTCATAGAATAACCGCAGCACTTTGGGCACCACGGTGGAGGCAGGAGGGCCAGCGCCGGTACCCTCCCTGCTTT
>SBLD01000047.1 GCA_004551485.1 Billgrantia azerbaijanica
CTCGAGATGGTGATGTGGCAGATCATCGAGAAGGTGCAGCTGCGCGCCAACGCCGAGGGCGCCGAGTTCCTGCTCGGCCTGTAAAGGAGACCACCCATGCGCCACCTGATCGGCCTGGCCGCACGCAGCTACGACCCCGAAGGCGCGCTGCTCATCCCCCGCCACCCCGACAACGACACCGGCAGCCTGAGCCGCCGCGTGAGCCGCACCGCCACGC
This sequence comes from Billgrantia azerbaijanica, assembly GCA_004551485.1. Taxonomy (GTDB): domain Bacteria; phylum Pseudomonadota; class Gammaproteobacteria; order Pseudomonadales; family Halomonadaceae; genus Halomonas; species Halomonas azerbaijanica. Next base: position 218 of record SBLD01000047.1, read on the forward strand.
TGGACGGCGGCGCGGCGATCACCAACCGCGGTTACACGCCCGCCGACCGCACGCTGCGCATCTCGCTCGAGGGCCAGCCGCCGGCCATGGTGGCGCGCGCCAAGCGGTTGTTGCGCCTGCACGGCGGCCTGATCGTCTCGCTGGCGGACGGCGCCTACACCGCCACCGCGAGCGAGTACAGCGACCGCGACCAACGCCTGACCCTGCTGGTGACCGGCACGGCCTGAGCCCCGCCAACTCCACGCACCCACAGCCCGCCGACCGGCGGGTTTTTCATGCCCGTTTTCCGAGGTGACCCATGCGCTACGCCTTCATCAATAACTTCGAGCAGATCCTCGCCCAGGCGGTGGCCGACACCGACACCACCATCACCCTGGACGGCGGCGGCAGCCAGATGAGCAACGCCAGCGCCGATCTGGTTTATGTGCTGACGCTGTTCCACGTCGACAGCAACGGCAACGAGACCGCCCGCGAGATCGTGCACGTGACCGGCGTGAGCGGCGACACCCTGACGGTGGAGCGAGCAAAGGAGGGCACGACCGCCCAGGCCTGGGCCGTGGGGGATGGGGTGAGCCAGCGGCTGACGGCGGAGGTGTTGGGCCGGTACGAGCTACTGCCCCGGCTGCCTGCAGATCACGATGCTGAAGCCATCAGATGGGTGGGGCTGGATCATGATATGAGCAAGCTCACACCAACTGGGCTGCAGTACTGGGCAGCCGATACTCTGGTCATCGGACAGGCGCCGGAGTTGTACGATGGCGCCTCCGAGTACTGGGGAGGCTCTACCGTCGTCGGCTCCTGGGCCATCGGGCGGGGTAGCGGTGTGACGGCGGTGGGCGCCTATGCCGGCAGCCCCTATGGAGACGACTGCGATGAATCGACAGCGCTGGGTGCCTATGCTGTTGCGGCGGCACTCGGTGCGACTGCGGTTGGCGCCATGCCTGAGGCATTCGGCGAGAAGAGCATCGCTATTGGCTACGACGCGGCGGTGGGCTCGCAAAGTGGCGATCCCCAGGCGGATGGCATGGGGGCCATTGCAGCGGGCGCGGGGGCGTCGGCTACGAAAAATTACGGGGTGGCACTTGGGGCCGGCGCGTCAGCAAGTGGTGTCGAGGCCGTTGCAGTCGGTAGACAGTCTGGCGCATCGGCTGACTACGCTGGGGCGTTGGGGCCGGCTTCTGCAGCCACGGCAGTGAGGGCGTCTGCATTCGGGGTGTTCGCTAGAGCGTCAGCGGTTGAATCTGTGGCTCTCGGCCCTGGTCCGGATACGACGCTTGAAGGTGGCATGACGATGGGAGCCTTGCCCTACGTGGCAAAGGTGCCGGTGTCGGCTGGGTGGGAATCCGGATACACCTCGCCAGCGGCCTGCCGTCAATCAGCAGCCCAGGTGGTGCTAGCGACTCATGCGCTCGACCTTACAACCGCCGGTGACACCGTCACTCTGGATATGCCGGCAAATGCCATGTTGTTCATCGACAGCATCGACGTGGTGATCGTCGCCAGCGACACGGCCGGCGGCAGTCCCGAGATCTCCGTGGGGCCCGATGACGTGACGCCGGCGGCGTATCTGGCCAGCACGCCGGTGACTAAGACCGCCGTGGGCGGGCGTGAGAGTCACACCCCGCTCGTCGCCGATGGCGTGACCAGCCTGCGCGTGGCCACGGCCGTGGCCGGTACCGGCACGACCTACCAGGCCAAGATCGTCTTCCGCGGCTACGTGATGGAGCTGTGATATGGCGCTCAACGCCCAGCCGCTCAACGCGGCGGCGCTCAATGCCACCGTGCCGGCTGGCGTCGAGAGCGAGCCGGAGGGCGGCTACCAGCGCCGGCCGCGCCCCGGCGGGATCGGCACTGCCGCGCTCAACACCCGGCCGATCAACGGCGCCGGCTGGCGCCTGGTCTACGTGCCGGGGACGGTGGAGCACCCGCCGGCCGAGTTCGAGCTGCGAACCGTCTACCTGCTGGAGATCGGCGACTACCGCGTGCCGATGAGCTCGTTCCAGGCCACCATGCGCCGCCAGGGGCAATCGTTCCTGCAGGCGGTGATCCCCAACGGCAGCGAGCACCTGGCCGCGCTGGTGGATGGCGCCCCGATGCAGGTGCTGATGGGGCTGCGCGCTCCCGACGACACGCTGACCGAGTTGGAGGCCATCGCCTCGGCCCCGCTGCAGATCGTCCGCCACGACGAGGGCGGGGGGCGCGACACGCTCACCGTCTCCGGCTATGGGCCGTTGCCACCCCAGGGCAGCCTCGCCCGTGAGCTGCGCGGCATCTCGTACCGCAGCATCAACCAGGGCGTGCGCCGCGTGCGCAGCCAGATCGACCTGCTGCTGCGCCCCGGGCAGGTGGCCATCGATGGCGACGGCAGCTCGTTCATGGTCGGCACGATCCAGTATTTCGTCGGCGCGCGCAGCGAGTTCATGGAGGTGCTCGAAGATGGGCAAGGGTAGGGTGCTCGCCGCCCATGGCGAGGGGCGTTACACCATCGAGATCGCCGAGGACCGCGCCCGGGCCGAGAGCGCCCGGGCATTGGCCGTTCGGCGTGTCGCCGAGCTCGATGGCCGCATCAACGACCTTGACCAGAAGATCAGCGCCGCCCAGGCCGCCGTTGACGCCGCTGCCGCCGATCAGGATGCCGCCATCGAGCAGTACCGGCTCGACATGGACGAGGCCGGCGAGAGCGACATCGACCTGGCAGAGCACGCCCAGGCCGTGCTCGACGCCGCCCGCGACCGCGACAGCCTGCGCACTCAGCAACGACTGCTCGAGGTGCAGCGCGCCGCCGCCCAATCACGCATCGACCGCATCGACGCCCTGCCGCCGCTGCGCCAGATCGAGGCCTGGTGCGCCGATTACACCGAAGATCTCTCCGGCGAGGTGGCCACCGCCGAGGTGCCGGGCGAGATCGGCCAGGTGATCATCAAACCGGGATTCAGCGATGGCGCGGCGTGGTCGCCCAGCGCCGACGGCGCCATCCAGCCCGCCCTGGCCGGAACTCCGGCCTCGGTGTTCTACAACCTGGCGATGATGCCCGGCTGGCAGCGCTGGCGGCCAACGTTCCGCATCGCCACGATCAGTAACATCAACGAAGACCTGTGCGACATCACGCTCGATGCAGCGACCAGCAGCCAGCAGGGCCTACCCGTCAACGCCCAGGGCAGCTACACCGGCGTGCCGATCATGTACATGGACTGCAATGGCGCCGCGTTCGAGAACGGAGACCGGGTGCTGGTGGCGTTCTCGGGGAGCACGGAACAGCCGATGGTGGTGGGGTTTGAGCAGGAGCCGAGGGAGTGCTTC
>SBLD01000048.1 GCA_004551485.1 Billgrantia azerbaijanica
AGGAAAGGACATACGATACGTCTCAAGCGTATCCGGCAATTGTCGTGACGTCATCGCCGACCAGACCCTTTCGGGTTATATGGTCAAGCGATGAAGCGCATACGGTGGATGCCTTGGCAGCCAGAGGCGATGAAGGACGTGGTAGCCTGCGATAAGGCTCGGTGAGGTGGCAAACGACCTGTGACCCGGGCATTTCCGAATGGGGAAACCCACCCTGCACCAGCAGGGTATCCCACACTGAATCCATAGGTGTTGGGAGGCGAACCGGGGGAACTGAAACATCTAAGTACCCCGAGGAAAAGAAATCAACCGAGATTCCCCCAGTAGCGGCGAGCGACCGGGGAGTAGCCCTTAAGCGGCACAACCGATAGGCGAACGATCTGGGAAGGTCGACCATAGCGGGTGATAGTCCCGTAGCCGAAATCTGAGTGTCGTGAAATCGAGTAGGTCGGGGCACGTGAAACCTTGACTGAAGACGGGGGGACCATCCTCCAAGGCTAAATACTCCTGGCTGACCGATAGTGAACCAGTACCGTGAGGGAAAGGCGAAAAGAACCCCGGAGAGGGGAGTGAAATAGACCCTGAAACCGTATGCGTACAAGCAGTGGGAGCCCGTTTCGACGGGTGACTGCGTACCTTTTGTATAATGGGTCAGCGACTTATTTTCAGTGGCGAGCTTAACCGATTAGGGGAGGCGTAGGGAAACCGAGTCTTAACTGGGCGACCAGTCGCTGGGAATAGACCCGAAACCGGGCGATCTATCCATGAGCAGGTTGAAGGTTGAGTAACATCAACTGGAGGACCGAACCAGGATCTGTTGAAAAAGATTTGGATGACTTGTGGATCGGAGTGAAAGGCTAATCAAGCCCGGAGATAGCTGGTTCTCCTCGAAAGCTATTTAGGTAGCGCCTCACGTATCACCGCCGGGGGTAGAGCACTGTTTCGGCTAGGGGGTCATCCCGACTTACCAACCCGAGGCAAACTCCGAATACCGGTGAGTGCAGCGTGGGAGACACACAGCGGGTGCTAACGTCCGTTGTGAAAAGGGAAACAACCCAGACCGTCAGCTAAGGTCCCCAAATCCTGGTTGAGTGGGAAACGATGTGGGAAGGCTCAGACAGCTAGGAGGTTGGCTTAGAAGCAGCCATCCTTTAAAGAAAGCGTAATAGCTCACTAGTCGAGTCGGCCTGCGCGGAAGATGTAACGGGGCTAAACCAGGTACCGAAGCTACGGGTGCATCGAATGATGCGCGGTAGAGGAGCGTCGTGTACGCCGATGAAGGTCGATCGAGAGGTCGGCTGGAGGTATCACGAGTGCGAATGCTGACATGAGTAACGACAAGGGGAGTGAAAAACTCCCCCGCCGGAAGACCAAGGGTTTCTGTTCGACGCTAATCGGAGCAGAGTGAGTCGGCCCCTAAGGCGAGGCCGAAAGGCGTAGTCGATGGGAAACGGGTTAATATTCCCGTACCTCACGTGGTTGCGATGGGGGGACGAAGAAGGCTAGGTGGGCCAGGCGTTGGTTGTCCTGGTGAAAGCCGGTAGGCTGAGGGTTCAGGCAAATCCGGACCCTTTAGGCCGAGAGGCGAGACGAAGGCACTACGGTGCCGAAGTCATCGATGCCACGCTTCCAGGAAAAGCCTCTAAGCTTCAGACCACGTGGGACCGTACCCCAAACCGACACAGGTGGTCAGGTAGAGAATACCCAGGCGCTTGAGAGAACTCGGGTGAAGGAACTAGGCAAAATGGTGCCGTAACTTCGGGAGAAGGCACGCCGGCGTAGTGTGAAGGGGCTCGCCCCCGGAGCACGAACCGGTCGAAGATACCAGGTGGCTGCAACTGTTTATTAAAAACACAGCACTCTGCCAACGCGTAAGCGGACGTATAGGGTGTGACGCCTGCCCGGTGCCGGAAGGTTAAGTGATGGTGTTAGCGCAAGCGAAGCTCCTGATCGAAGCCCCGGTAAACGGCGGCCGTAACTATAACGGTCCTAAGGTAGCGAAATTCCTTGTCGGGTAAGTTCCGACCTGCACGAATGGCGTAATGATGGCCACGCTGTCTCCACCCGAGACTCAGTGAAATTGAAATCGCCGTGAAGATGCGGTGTACCCGCGGCTAGACGGAAAGACCCCGTGAACCTTTACTATAGCTTCACACTGGACGCTGATGTTGCTTGTGTAGGATAGCTGGGAGGCTTGGAAACCCGGACGCCAGTTCGGGTGGAGCCAACCTTGAAATACCAGCCTGGCATCATTGGCGTTCTAACTCCGGTCCGTGATCCGGATCGAGGACAGTGTGTGGTGGGTAGTTTGACTGGGGCGGTCTCCTCCCAAAGCGTAACGGAGGAGCACGAAGGTACCCTCAGCACGGTCGGAAATCGTGCAATGAGTGCAAGAGCATAAGGGTGCTTGACTGCGAGACAGACACGTCGAGCAGGTACGAAAGTAGGTTCTAGTGATCCGGTGGTTCTGTATGGAAGGGCCATCGCTCAACGGATAAAAGGTACTCCGGGGATAACAGGCTGATACCGCCCAAGAGTTCACATCGACGGCGGTGTTTGGCACCTCGATGTCGGCTCATCACATCCTGGGGCTGAAGTCGGTCCCAAGGGTATGGCTGTTCGCCATTTAAAGTGGTACGCGAGCTGGGTTTAGAACGTCGTGAGACAGTTCGGTCCCTATCTGCCGTGGGCGTTGGATGTTTGCGAAGGGCTGCTCCTAGTACGAGAGGACCGGAGTGGACGCACCTCTGGTGTTCCGGTTGTCACGCCAGTGGCACTGCCGGGTAGCTATGTGCGGACGGGATAACCGCTGAAGGCATCTAAGCGGGAAGCCCCCTTCAAGATGAGACATCCCCGAGGCCTCGAGCCTCCTGAAGGGCCCAGCGAGACCAGCTGGTTGATAGGCCGGGTGTGGAAGCGCTGCAAGGCGTTGAGCTAACCGGTACTAATGGCCCGTGCGGCTTGACCATATAACCCCAAGGGGTCTGCGCATGACGCGCACGATTGACGGATACGACGAGACGCTCGTGTCGGCATGATTCACCGTTTTTCGCCTGACGACCACAGCGTGCGGGAACCACCTGATCCCATGCCGAACTCAGCAGTGAAACCGCTCAGCGCCGATGGTAGTGTGGGGCTTCCCCATGCGAGAGTAGGTCATCGTCAGGCACT
>SBLD01000049.1 GCA_004551485.1 Billgrantia azerbaijanica
GTCACCAGCAAGGAAAGGTCATGCGGGTCGGGGGGACAATCTGTTTTGATGATTTATGGACTTATAGCTCCGGCGTCGACATCAGGCCTCGAGGCGACTGATGGCAGACTCCTGGCACGAGGGCGGAAGCCTTGTGGCCGCTTGCGCATCTGCCAGCCCTTGAGCTGCAGGATGCGTTGAATCGGCTTGCGGTTCTCCCCCAGGACGCACGCCAGTCGGCGATAGCCATAGGAGGGGAACCGTTCCAGGGCCAGCTTCAGCCGCGCTGCCAGATCGGCATTGATGACACGCTGCCGCGGCTTGGGCCGGTAATACAGGCTCCGCCGGGGGAACCCCAGCCAGCGGCAAAGCTTAACGAGCGATACCACATGGCCTTCCTCGGCCAGTTGCGCCTGCAGCGACCTTACGAGTTCTCGTCCTCGTCGAGCAGGCGCTTGAATTTTTTTAGCGCATAGATCTGCAGATGGGCCTCGCCCAGTGCCTCCTTGGTCTCCCGGAGCTCGGATTCGTACTGCTCACGGATGTCCTTGGGGCGGGCCTTGAACCCGTTTTCCATGTTGCGCTGGGCCTCATCGATCCAGCCCTCGACCTCGGAGACGGTGAGGTCGTACTGGCGAGACACTTCAGCAGCCGTGGTCTTGCCCTTGAAGATGTCCATGACCACGGCGGCCTTGCGCTTGGCGGTCCATCGCTTGATGGGGTTGTCGTCGCTCATCCTGTCCTCCTGATCGCTGCACTATACCCTGTGCAGCTGTGGAGGGGGTCACTTCACCATATCTGAGAGAACTGTTGAGCAAAACCCCACAAGAACTGTTTCAGCCCGGCAATGTACACGTTTGTGGCCCTGTCAGCACCCACCGCTAGCGAGCATGGCAGCACGAGAAAGGTAGCTATTCACACCCCAACAAGAGCTGTCGAGTGAGCGCTAACCTACTTGTGGCCATAGACTGACAGGTGTCCAGAATGCTCCAATCGGTACAAAATGATAATTTAACGGCTGCTGAGCAAGCTTCATAGACATCACAATGGTTTATGTACAAAAAACAATCACCTATCACGGCTAGGCTTATATTTAATAACTGGTTCTTTTTTATTCCCCTTAGAAGCTACCACATCTCTCCCCTTACCAGGCTTCAACTCCAAGCCTAGAAAATCTCCATCAAGAAGACCTTCGTTATGAGAACTATTATTTGACCAGAGAACGTCGCTACCAGATGATGTATGTACTCTAGACTGAAAAAGCCTTTCAATTTTCTCTATACGCTCGGGATCTGTAGTCAGCTGACCGACAGGCACAGTCACACTGCTGTTACTATTAGGTTGAACATGATATTGGGCAACTGCCAACAAACCAGGAACAACAAGAATTTCAACTCGATCTTGCGGACTTCCACCTCTAAGAGAAACACCATGAGGAAGACGCGCATTAAATGCTTTCTTAATTGCCTTACTCTCACTTGAATCTTGTATATTAAAGAAAGTGACTAAGTTTTGCTTTCTATCTGCAAAAGAGCTAAGTTCGTTTTCGAACCTCCTGACAAACTTTTCCAAATCAGTGCCACTGGCTCCCCATAAAGGAACAGAAGAGGGGTACCAATACGCATTGGTAAGTTCTTCAGCATACTCGCCAGCAGCTTCACCGAGATATCGATATATTGCCATAGCATTCGTGGGTAGGTAAACAGGCCCCAGAATACCCCTTGTAGAATCAGACCCATAACCTGTCTTTCTTTTATTCCTATCACTCAACCATGATGCCAAATCAAAACCTGTTGAGTTGACATAATTAAGCAACACCTCGTCACCGATAGCCTCACAGAAATCACTAAAGCTAAAGCTACTTTCCGGGATAGAAAGATTGGCGAGATAGTCTGCAACTTGCGCCTCTAGCTCATTAGAAAGAGCATGTTTTCGAGAGTCACCAACACGCTCTACAACATCACGATAAACGCGAACCCCCTCCCCTGGAACAACGTCAAGATAAATTTCCATATCAATAGGAACTTGCACTGTCCTAACAGGGCGACAATGAGAAACTTTGTATAATCGTGTATTATCGGAACGACCACTTCTTGTACTATCTAAATGAGCTCTGTACTGCCTGCCAAACTCCTCTACAACTGATTCAATATTTACAGAGCCGAATTTTGAAGGAGGGGGAATCTCTGGCAAACCGTATTTAACACCTTGGTAGTTTCGACGAGGAATAACACTCAGCGTCAAGAGGTCAAAAACAACATTTTCCTCGCGTATACTATACGTTGTTAGCGTAGGAAAACCTTGACCACCATTAGACTTTGACCGAAGGACAGAAGATGCTTTGATCAAACCTTCAGGATCTATCTCTACAAGACGCTTTTTCAATAAGCTATCTAAAAGCCCATTAAACTCAAACTCAGACAAACCAAAGAACTCCCTAACTTCAAAAGGAGTAACACCATCAAAAAGAAGTATCAGTTTACATGAAAACTCTTCAATAGCTGGCAAGGGCCTCTCAGTTGTCCACGAACAATTTAGGCTGAACTGTTTTGCGGGAAGCAGCAAAGAGACAGTGTTGACATGTCGCTTTAGACCAGAACTATTACTTTGAAAATCTCCAGCAAAGTTATCCATTGGTCATGACCTCCATCCGCGGGTTACCCAGCTGATCGGAAAGTATGGGATTGGAAACAATCTGGTAGTTGGGGTCACCCTCGTTAAATCTATCTCGAATGTAGGAAAGAACCTCACCGAGTGCACTTGTCGCGTTGCGATTTTGCCACATATGAGCAGCGCCAACTATTATCAGTCTTTCCTGTGCACGGGATATTGAAACGTTTATCCGCGCTCGATCTTTGAGCCTGGATTCATAGAATAACCGCAGCACTTTGGGCACCACGGTGGAGGCAGGAGGGCCAGCGCCGGTACCCTCCCTGCTTT
>SBLD01000004.1 GCA_004551485.1 Billgrantia azerbaijanica
ATCTGTTCCGATGAAAGAGCACTGATAAAAACCGGACAATCTGAACTGATGAAATGCGGACAACCTTCATTGGCGTTGACACTGACGAGCGATGGGCGACCGATCTCACCCACGTGTGGTGTGGAAAGGATCGGCGAGCCAGCCTGGCGGTGATCATCGACTGCTGCACACGAGAGATCCTCGGCTGGCGATTATCGGACAATGGCAGCAGCAAGACCGCGGAGGCGGCGTTGGAGGAAGCGCTGATCTATCGGCTCGGGGCGCTGGGGCGCGTTCAGCAACCGTTGGCACTGCGCTCCGACAACGGGCTCGTGTTCAGCAGTCGCCACTATACGAGCACGGTGAAGGCCTATGGCCTGACGCAGGAGTTCACGACGCCGTATACACCGGAACAGAACGGGCTCGTGGAGCGCTTCTTCCGCTCCTTGAAGGAAGAGTGCATATGGCTCCATCGCTTCGAGTCGCTGGGCCAAGCCAGGGTCGTGATCGATCGCTGGATCCGGTACTACAACGAAGAGCGGCCACATCAGTCTCTGGACTACGTGGCACCCCGAGCACACCCGGCATTAGCCGCGTAGGGTGTGCAGAAACCAGGGGGTCATTACAATGGTTGATTACCTTATCTAGGAATTTGACAAAAACCCCAATGAAACAGATAGTTATTTGTTACATGGGATGGAGGGGGGCTTTTTTGCTATACACCTCCGTTCTAGTTTTCACATAACCAGGGGCTGCAGTTGACCGGTTTGTGCTGGCGCTCCAACCGGTAGCTGAGCCTAGGCGTTAATATTAATATGAGTTCAGTCTAAATGCGTAAATCGGTAATCACGGCAGATCCAGAGGTTAGAGGAAGATCAATCTTGAGGCGTTACGTGGACTTGCCGAAGCTCTTGGATCTTCTGCATACCAAAAGCTTGTACTTGCGCCGAGCCGACGGATTCTCTGATCGGCTAGAGGGTGCTCTTTTTCCCAGCCTCAGAGAGGCGATAGATGAAGAATTTGAGAAGGGGAATCTAAAAACCCGTTCAAGTGACTTTTATCGTAATGCGAGAGAGGGTAGTTACGTCTGCTGCTGGACTATCGGTGCGCGTGACAATATGGCATTGTGGCAGTTGTATGGTGGCGTTAAGTCTAGCGTTGCCATTACCACAACCGTTGACCGGCTAGTAAGCACTCTCTCCAGATGGGACCGCTCTGTCCATTTATACAAGATCAAATATATAGATCATTCAAAGCCACCCAACTTCGCAATAGGGGCATACAGGGACGTCCTTCAATATAAAAGTGATGCGTATAAGTTTGAAAATGAACTTCGGGTTGTTTTGACAAATCTGAATGACATATCGCAAAACCCAATGGGTGTTAAGATGAAGTTGGGCGATATAAATGAATTGGTCAGGAGTATTGTTGTTTCTCCCGAAGCTGACGAGTCATTTGTGAGTGCTGTGGCCGATCTCTGCAAAAAGTACGGTCTTAAATCGCCAGTGAGGCGTTCAAAGTTAGCGTTCATCCCGACGTAAAACTTAACAAGAGTGTCAACGGGACAGATTTGTCCCGCTGGCGCTCCACAAATCGGCTCGTTACGCCATCGTTAAACATCAGAAGAATCTCAATGGCCGCTTCTGGCCGTTACCCGCCATCAGCAAGCGCAAGGTCGCTCCGGAGATAGCCAGGATCGCCTCAGTCCTCAGCGTGTTGCATTGATTCCGTAGCGCGCTCAAGGGGAGTCCGTCTCATTGGTTTTCAACCGGGAGCGTTGAACGGAGACAATTGTGGATTGGAGGTGGGGGGGGGGGGGGGGGGGGGGGGGGGGAAGTCAGCCAGTGGTGGTGTTGCCAACCGGTATGTGGGGATTGTCCTTGTAGAAAAATGGAGATTCCTAGTCCAATGGTTGTAGGAAAATCCCTGCGCCTTGTCAGCCGACGCTGACAATCGCACGACCCATGTCAAACTTTTACCGATTGTGAATAGCGGGGCAGTCGCACAGCCACTACGTTGGCTGGAGTGTGTCGGTTATCGTCAAAATGGCTGCTTTCGACCTCTCACAGAAAAAAGAAAGTGCTCGTGCAAGGCTGCCTATTGACGCAACCCGGCAGGGAAAGCTGGCTTGAAACAGGGAGTTTGGTTGATGAAGAGACTCGTCATTTGCTCCGATGGCACTTGGCAGTCCCCCGAGAGCGACAATGCCACGCATGTGCTGCGCTTGGCCCGAGGCATCGCTCCGGAAGATGCCGGCGGTAACAAGCAGGTCGTGTACTACGACTGGGGCGTCGGCACCGAGGGCGACAGCGTCCGGGGCGGGGCAACCGGGGCTGGCATCGACAAGAACATCATGGATTGCTACCGCTTCATCGTTCACAACTACGAGCCCGACGATCAGCTCTTTCTGTTCGGTTTCAGCCGCGGCGCCTATACCGTGCGCTCGCTGGCCGGGCTCATTCGCCAATGCGGTGTGCTGCGTCGTGAATACGCCGACAAGATTCCGGCCGCCTATGCGCTGTATCGGCAGCGCTCGAAGAGCTCGGCGCCCGGTGAACCCAAGGCCAGGACGTTTCGGCGTGCTCATGCCGTGGCGGACGTGACCCCCATCGAATTCGTCGGCGTGTGGGATACCGTGGGTGCCCTGGGCATTCCCGCGCCATTTCTTGGCACCTTGGGCAGCGCTCGCTACCTGTTTCACGACACGGCACCCAGCAAGATCATCCAGCACGCCCGACATGCCGTCTCCATTGACGAGAACCGGGAGGATTTCGAGCCGGCACTGTGGACGACCAAGCCGGGCCTGGATCTGCAGCAGGTCTGGTTCGCCGGGGTGCATACCGATATCGGGGGCGGTTACAAGGACCGAGCGCTGGGCGACCATGCCGGTGAATGGATGGCCGCCGAGGCCGAACGCTACGGACTGGCGTTCGAACCGCATTTCATCGCTTCCATGGCACCTGACCATGCCGCGGATCAACACAATGAGTACAAGGGGTTCTACCGACTGATGCGCCGCTCGGAGACGCGGAAGGTGGAGCCGTGCCTGCACCACAGCGTGAAGCGGCGCTGGGAGGATCCCCAAGTGCATTACCCCAGCAAGGCGTTATCCCGGCTGCTGGATGACCTCGGCGGTGACTGGAATCGGGTCCAGGTCGTGGGATGAGCCGTGGGGGAATGCCTGCTCCCCTACAGCGTGATCACCTGATCCGGCGGGTTGCCGCCGAGGGCGGCGTAGAGGTCGGGGAAGCAGCCGATGGGCACGCCGGGCATCAGCTGGTCGGCGATCTCGCGCTCGTAGCAGCACTGGTCGCAGCCCATCAGCAGCATGCCGTTCATCTCGGCGACGGCGCGCAGGCGTTCACCGATGGGGTTGCCGGCCACCAGCACGTAGTTGTTGTCCTCGAAGAAGAACATGCCGACCACTTCGGCGCCGTGGCGGTTCTCCTCGAGCTGGGGGAGGATCATCCTGGCGAGCACGTAGGAGACGTTGTGGCGCTGGGTGGCGAAGAGGTAGGCGACCTTCATGGCAAACACTCCTTGTGGGTGGTGAGGAGGGCGGCGCGCAGGGCGGCCACGGCGAGGGTGGCGCGGTCCTGGCGCGCGGGCGGCACGCCCTGGAGCAGGGCCGCCAGGGCGTCGGCGTCCAGGCCGGGCGTCGCGTGCAGCGGCCTGCCGGTTTCGTGGTCGGCCAGCGCCTGGCAGTAGGCGACGAGTGTGGCGCAGGGCGTGGCCTCGAAGCGCGCCTCGGCGATGGTGGCGTCGCGCAGCGCCAGGCTGAAGCGGGCGCGCAGGCCCTGGGGCGTCTCGATCCACTCGCCGGCATGGGGCAGCGGCGGGGCACGACGCGTGCGCAGGCCGCGCTCCAGGCAGTCATGGAGGCGCAGGGGGCGCGGCGGGGCGCCGTTGCCGCCCGCCATCAGCGGTACTTCCAGCGCAGCAGGTAGCGTTCCAGGACGCCGGCCAGGCCGAAGAGGATCATCACGAAGACCAGCACCAGCACGATCAGCGCGAAGGTGAGCGCGGCGTTGTAGGTGCTCTGGGCGAAGGCCAACAGGTAGCCCAGGCCGCGGCTGGAGGCGACGAACTCGCCCACCACGGCGCCGGTGAAGGCGAAGCCCACGGCGACCTTGAGGCTGCCCATCACCCAGGCCACCACCGAGGGCACGTAGACCTCGCGCAGCAGCACCAGCGGGCCGCCGCCGAGGGTCTTCACGCGTTCCACCAGGCGCGTGTCGACGTCGCGGATGCCGTTGTAGACGGCGAAGAAGGTGAGCACCACCACCAGGATGAAGGAGAGCGCCACCTTCGAGGCGATGCCGATGCCCAGCCAGATGATGAACAGCGGGGCGAGGATCACCCGCGGGATGGCGTTGAGCATGGCCATCACCGGCTCGAGCAGCTCCGCCACCGGGCGCAGCAGGGCCGCGATGAAGCCGAGCAGGGCGCCGCCGATCAGCCCCAGGAAGAGGCCGAGCAGGGCGGCGCCGAAGGTCGCCTCGAGGTGCTCGTAGATGTCGCCCTCGACGAACAGCTCGGCGATGGCGCCGCCGATCGCCGAGGGCGGCGGGGCGTAGAAGGGGTCGATCCAGCCCAGCGCGCTGATGCCCTCCCAGAGCAGCAGCACCAGGGCCAGGGCGCCGGCGCGGCGCAGCTGCAGCCAGAGCGTCTCTCGCTTCATGGTGTCGCGGCCTCCGTCTCCGTTCGTTGCCGCGCGGCGGGGGCGCGCACCTCCTCGGAGAGGGCGTCCCACAGGGCGCGGGCGGTCACCGCGAACTGGCGCTCCTCCTTCACGCGCAGCAGGTCGCGCGGCCGCGGCAGGTCGATCTCCCAGCGTCCCTTGACGTGGGCGCGCGGGCCGTTGCCGAGCAGCACCACCCGGTCGGAGACGGCCACCGCCTCCTCCAGGTCGTGGGTGACCATGAGCACGGTGAGGTGCTCCTTTTCCACCCAGTCGAGCAGGTCCTCGGTGAGGTAGTGGCGCACGATGGCGTCGAGCGAGGCGAAGGGCTCGTCCATCAGCAGGAGTTTGGGGCGCAGGGCCAGTACCTGGGCGATCGCCACGCGCTTGCGCTGTCCGCCCGAGAGTTCGCGCGGGTAGCGGTCGCCGAACTGGCCGAGCCCCACCGAGTCGAGCCACTGCATGGCGGTGCGGCGCGCCTCGGCCTTGGCGGTGCCGCGGATGCGCAGGCCAAGCGCCACGTTGTCGCGGGCGGTGCGCCACGGCAGCAGGGCGTCGTCCTGGAACAGCAGGCCGATCTCGCGGCGCGTCAGGCCCAGGTAGACGTCTCCCGCGCTGGGCTTCTGCAGGCCCATGAGGGCGCGCAGCAGGGTGCTCTTGCCGCACCCCGAGGGGCCGATGAGGCTGACGAACTCGCCGGGCTTCACCTCGAGGTCGACGTTCTCCAGCACCGGCTCGGTGCCGTAGCTCATCTGCAGGCCGCGGATGTCCAGCATCATGAGGCGACGATGTCCGGATTGGCGATCTGCTCGAGCTCGACGCTGCCGCCACGGCCGCCGGCGGCCTTCTGCACGTCGATCACGCGTTGCATGGCCTCCAGGTCGAGCTCGACGTCGCGGGGGTAGAGCGAGCCCCGGTAGCGCGCCAGGCTCTCGGCGACGGTCTCGCGGTCGCCGCCGGTGATGATCTCGCGCGGCAGCGCCTCGACCAGTTCCTCGGGTTTGGCCTCCTGCACGTACTGCAGGCCCTTGGCCAGCGCACGCGCCAGGCGCTGGATCTCCTCGCGGCGCGCGTCGAGCTCCTCGCGACGCACCGCCACGCCCATGAACTCGTAGGCGCCGCCGAGGTACTCGTTGGCGTCGTCGATGTCCATGCCGTTGACCAGCACCCGGGCGCCGCGCTCCTGGAGCAGCGACAGCGCCGGCTCCTGCACCATCCCGGCGTCGAGCTGGCCGAGGCGCAGGGCGTCGTAGAGGTTGGTGCCGACGGTGGCGAAGTCGACGCTGTCGAGGTCCACGCCGGCGCGCTGCAGCAGATAGCGCACGAAGGCGTGGTCGGCGTTGCCAAGCGCCGAGACGCCGATGGTCTTGCCGGCGAGGTCGCTGACCTCGGTGATGGTGTCGGCGCCCTCCACGCTGGTGGCCAGGGCGAACAGCGGCAGGCGGCCGGTGGTGGCGACGCGCACGATCTCGGCGCCGCTGGCGAAGGCGTTCAGCGCCGCATCGAAGGAGGTGGCGGCGTAGTCCACGGCGCCGCCGTTGAGCGCCTGCAGGGCGGCACTGCCACCGCGGGTGTAGACCAGCTCGACGTCGAACCCCTCCTCGGCGAAGAAGCCTGCCGCGCGGGTGGCCTCGTAGGGCACGACGCACAGCAGCTGGCTGCAGAAGGCCAGGCGGATGTGCTTGAGCTCCTGGCCGAAGGCGGGGAACGGGCCGGCCAGGGCCGCCAGGCCGGCGGCGCCGGCCATGCCCTTGAGCACCGAGCGGCGGTTGAAGCCGCGGCTGACGTGAAGGATGTCCAGCTCGCCGCGCTCCCGCGGCTGCAGATCATGGCAGCAGTCAGACATGACGGCACTCCCGACGCGGGATTGTCCTTATGACTCTAAGAAAAGAGTGGAGCGCACCACAAAGAATAAACCGCGTTAGGCATATAACGGTGGGCGATGAAGGCAGGGACGAGCGGCCATGCATCGCTCTTGTGCACTGCGGCATGAGCGGGGACCGCGCTGGTGCAACCGAAAGTGACGGAGTGACGGAATGCGTACCGCCTCCGGCGTGCCTGTTTTTCCTAGGCCTTTGTTTTTAAATCACTTATATGTGAGTGGCACGGTATGCGCATTGGATCGGGCAGACGGTCACCGAACGCAGCTCAGCCATGACGGCTATGACTGCGGATCCTATGACCACATCGCCCGGAGAGCGGCGGCGCAGCATAAGGATGCAGCGCAACGGGCGATACAACGAGTGAGCTGGCGTGCTCCTACTGGTCCCCTTCGGGGGACCTTTTTTATAGGCCACCATCGCGCCGGTGAGTGAGGTGAAACAATGCGACCTTCGTTGTAGGCCGAGGCCTATTCCGGCCGTAGTAGGCGTCTCAGCCCTCCCGGCGCACCAGCTCGATCAGGCTGCCGTGGCGGATCATCTCGACCTGGCGGGGCGAGAGGGCGTGACGCATCGCATAGGTCCGCTCCTTGGTGCGGTTGTGCAGTCGGATCGCCCGCCCCCGGTCGAGGGCGTCGATGATGTCTTCCAGCACCAGCTCATCGTCCTGATCGATGCTGTCGAGGTCCTCCGGGGCGGCGAAGGTGAGGGGCTCCACGCCGAAGTTGGCCAGGTTCTGCCAGTGAATACGCGCGTAGGAGAGCGCACACACGGCGCGCAGGCCCAGATAGCGGGGCGCGATGGCGGCATGCTCGCGGCTCGACCCCTGGCCGTAGTTGTGGCCGGCGACAATGAAAAAGCCGTCGCCCATCAGGTCGTGGGCGCGCCGGGCGAAGTCGCGGTCGACGCCGCGGAAGACGTGCTCGGCGATGGCGGGGATGTTGCTCCTCAGCGGCAGCACTTCGGCCCCGGCGGGCATGATCGCGTCGGTGGAGACGTCGTCGCCCAGCTTGAGCAGCACCGGGCCGGAGAACGGCGACGGGATGGGGGCGAAGTCCGGCAGCGACTTCACGTTGGGGCCCTTGATCAGCTCCACCAGGCCGCTGTCGCCGGCGGGGGCGAGGAGCATGTCGCGGTTGATCGCCACCTGCCTGGGCTCGTGGAAGCGCGGACAGGCCCTGTCCAGGTCGCGCGGGTCGGTGATGCGGCCGGTCAGGGCGGAGGCGGTGGCGGTTTCCGGGCTGCACAGGAAGACGCGATCCTCGGGGGTGCCGGAGCGGCCGGGGAAGTTGCGCGGCACGGTGCGCAGGCTGTTGCGGCCGGTGGCCGGCGCCTGGCCCATGCCGATGCAGCCGTTGCAGCCCGCCTGGTGGAGACGCGCGCCGGCGCGGATCAGCCGCGCCAGGTAGCCTTGGTCGGCGAGGTTCTCGAGGATCTGTCGCGAGGTGGGGTTGATGTCGAACGACACACCGGGCGCGACCTGGCGTCCTTCCACCATCAGCGCCGGCACGGCGAAGTCGCGAAGGCCGGGGTTGGCCGAGGAGCCGACGTAGGCCTGGTAGATCGCCTCGCCGGCCACCTCGCGCACCGGCCGGACGTTGCCGGGGCTGCTGGGCAGGGCGATCAGCGGCTCCAGTCGCGCCAGGTCGAGCGCAACGTGGTCGTCGTAGTCGGCGCCGTCGTCGGCGCTGAGCTCGCGCCAGTCGTCGCCGCGCCCCTGCTGCGTGAGGAAGCGCCGCACCTCGGCGTCGGCGGGGAAGACCGTGGTCGTCGCCCCCATCTCGGTGCCCATGTTGGCGATCACGTGGCGATCCATGGCGGAAAGGGCCTCGAGCCCCGGCCCGTAATACTCGAAGACCTTGCCCACGCCGCCCTTGACGCCGAAGCGGCGCAGCATCTCCAGCACCACATCCTTGGCGCTCACCCAGTCGGGCAGCTCGCCGCTCAGCTCGACGCCGACCACTTCCGGCATGGTGAGGTAGAGCGGCTGGCCGGCCATGGCCAGGGCGACTTCCAGGCCGCCGGCGCCGGTGGCGAACATGCCCAGCGCCCCGGCGGCCGGGGTGTGGCTGTCGGAGCCGACCAGGGTCTTGCCGGGAATGCCGAAGCGCTCCTGGTGCACCGGGTGGCTGACGCCGTTGCCGGCCGGGCTGAACCAGACGCCGAACTTGCGGCAGGCGCTCTGCAGGAAGAGGTGGTCGTCGGGGTTCTTGAAATCCTCCTGGAAGAGGTTGTGGTCGACGTACTGGGCCGAGAGTTCGGTGCGCACGCGGTCGATGCGCATGGCCTCGAACTCCTGCATCACCAAGGTGCCGGTGGCGTCCTGGGTCAGCGTCTGGTCGATGGCAAGCCCGATCTCCTCGCCCGGGGTCATGCGGCCGGAGACCAGGTGGGCGTCGATCAGCTTGCGGGTCAGGTTGAGACGCGCCATGAGCCCTCCTCGGCTGCCGTGTGGTGGGCGGCCGTGTAGTGCCTCAGTCTAGCAGGGGAGGGCCGAGGGCCAGCGCTGGCTGCCGGGCGGGCTCAGCCCGCGCGCCGGGGGCTGGCCGGCTCGCCGCCGAACTGCAGCTCGGCGAGGTGGCGATAGAGGGGGCTCGTCTCGAGCAGTTCCGCATGGCGGCCGGTGGCGACGAGGCGGCCCTGGTCGAGCAGCAGCAGCCGGTCGGCGGCCACCACGGTGGCCAGGCGGTGGGCGATCACCAGGCTGGTGCGCTTCTCCATCAGGCGGTCGAGCGCCTGCTGTACCTGGCGCTCGCTCTCGGCGTCCAGGGCGCTGGTGGCCTCGTCGAGCAGCAGCACGCGCGGGTTCTTGAGCAGCGCGCGGGCGATGGCCAGGCGCTGGCGCTGGCCGCCGGAGAGCTGCACGCCGCCGGGGCCGAGCGGGGTGTCGAGCCCCTGGGGCAGGGCCTCGATGAAGGCCAGGGCGTTGGCGTCGCGGGCCGCTCGGCGCAGCTCGGCCGCGCTCGCTTCGGGCTTGCCGTAGCGCAGGTTCTCGGCCACGGTGCCGGTGAACAGCACCGGCTCCTGGGCGACCAGCCCCAGGGCGCCGCGCAGGGCGTGCGGGTCGAGGTCGCGCAGGTCGATACCGTCCAGGCGGATGCGCCCGCGGTCCGGGTCGTGGAAGCGAAGCAGCAGGGCGAGCAGGGTGCTCTTGCCGGCCCCGGAGGGGCCCACCAGGGCCACGCGCTCCCCGGGCTGGATAGTGAGATCCAGGGCCGCGAGCGCCGGCTGCTCGCGGCCGGGGTAGGTGTAGCTCACCGCTTCGAGCGTGATCTCGCCGGCCAGCGGCGAGGGCAGGGGAACGGGGTGG
The DNA here is from genome assembly GCA_004551485.1 of Billgrantia azerbaijanica. Classification (GTDB taxonomy): domain Bacteria; phylum Pseudomonadota; class Gammaproteobacteria; order Pseudomonadales; family Halomonadaceae; genus Halomonas; species Halomonas azerbaijanica. Next base: position 9,851 of record SBLD01000004.1, read on the forward strand.
GCCGGGGCACGGATGGCCGGTTCGGTGTCGAGCAGTTCGAGCAGCCGCTCGGCGGCGCCGGCGGCGCGCTGCACGTCGCCGGCCACCTCGGCGAGGGTGGCCACGGCGCCGGCGGCGAGCACGGCGTAGAAGAGGAAGGTGGCCAGCTCGCCGGCCGTCATGTCGCCGGCGAGCACGGCCTCGCCGCCCTGCCACAGCATCACGCCCACGGCGAGGAAGACCGCGAGCAGGGCGAGGCCGGTCAGCCAGGCGCGCTGGCGGGTGCGCGCCACGGCCGTGGCGAAGGCGTCCTCGACGCGCGCACCGTAGTCGCGACGATCGATCGCCTCGTGGGTGAAGGCCTGGACGGTGCGGATGCCGCCGAGCGCCTCGCCGGCGTAGCGGCCGAGCTCGGCCACGCGGTCCTGGCTGGAACGCGACAGCCGGCGTACGCGGCGGCCGAGCCACAGGATCGGCAGCACCGTGGCGGGAATGCCCAGCAGCACCAGCGCCGAGAGCCACGGCTGGGTGACGAGCATCAGCCCCACGGCGCCGATCAGCATCATCAGGTTGCGCAGCGCCAGCGAGATCGACGAGCCGAACAACGTCTGCAGCACGCTGGTGTCGGCGGTGAGGCGCGAGGTGATCTCGCCGGGCCCCTGGGCGATCCGGGTAGCGTGCTCGAAGAAGCCTGGCTCGAGGTCGAGCAGGTGGTCGAAGACCCGTCGGCGCAGGTCGGCGGCCAGCCGCTCGCCGATCCAGGTGACCAGGTAGTAGCGCAGCGCCGAGGCGCCGGCGAGCACGACCACCACCACGACCATCAGCGCGAGCACCTGGTTGAGCCGGGCGCGGTCCTCGGCGAGGAAGCCCTGGTCGATGATCAGGCGCAGCCCCTGGCCGAGCAGCAGCACGCAGCCCGCCGCGACCAGCAGCGCCAGGGCGGCCACGATGAGGTGCGTGCGCTGGGGGCGCAGCAGCGTCAGCAGGCGCAGGAGAATGCGAGGGTCGGGGCGCGTCATGGCGCCCGACTGCGGGGAAGGGGCGTGGCTCATGTCGGCACGATACCAGCCCCGGCGGGCCGCTGCATGAGGCGATGGGGGGCGTCGTGCTTTCATCGCCGAACGACCATTGATTTCGGCGCGACTTGCCGCGAGGCTGTCGGTAGAGCCGAGACGCCACGAGGACGCCATGCGACTGCGCATCCTGTCCGACCTGCACCTGGAGCACTTCGGCGGCGAGCGCGAGCTGCCTCCCGCCGAGGCCGATGTGGTGGTGCTGGCCGGCGACATCCACAGCCATGCCCGGGGGCTCGAATGGGCTGCCGAGCGCTTTGCCCCGACCCCGATCCTCTACGTGCCGGGCAATCACGAGTTCTACGGGACCTGCATGTCGGCGCTGCGGGCCGAGCTGGCCGCCACGGCGCAGCAGCTGGGCATCCACCTGCTCGACAACGCGGCCGTGACGCTGGGTGGCGTGCGCTTTCTCGGCACCACGCTGTGGACCGACTTCGCGCTCCATGCCGACGAGCCGGATCTCGACACCGAACTGGCCTTCATCGAGGCGCAGCTGCTGATGCCCGATTTCCGCCTCATCGAGCATCCCCCCGGTGAGACGTTCACGCCCCGGGCGAGCCAGGTGCTGCACCGCGAGGCGCGCGCCTGGCTCGAGGCCGAGCTGGCCGCGGACGACGGAGTCCCCCGGGTGGTGATCAGCCACCACGCCCCGCTGGCCGACTGCCTGCCCGCCCGCTACCGGGGCGATCCTCTCTCCGCTGCCTTTGGCTCGAACCTCGATGCCCTGATGGGACGCATGCGCCTGTGGATCCACGGCCATGTGCACGACCCCGTGGACCTGATGTGCCGCGGCACGCGCGTGATCGCCAACCCGGGTGGCTACCCGGGAGAGCATGATCCGCCGTTGTTCGTTCCCGATCGGGTCGTCGAGATTTAGGCTTTGCCCGAAAACTGGCTGCGCTCGCCGGCTTTTCGGGCAGAGGCTAGGCTGATTTCACCACGTTGGAAGGGAGTTCCCTCGCATGAGCGCCAATGCCGTGAAGAGTGTCGTCGCCATTCGCCACGTCGCCTTCGAGGACCTCGGTATCTTCGAGCCGATCCTCGAGGCGCAGGACTACCGTATCCGCTACCTCGACGCCGGGCGGCTCGACCCGGCGGCGCTCGAGGTGCTCGACGTCGACAGCCCGGAGCTGATGGTGGTGCTGGGGGCGCCGGTGGGGGCCAACGACGAGGCGCTCTATCCCTTCCTGGCGGCGGAGCTGGCGGCCATTCGCCGGCGGCTGGAGAGCGGTCGGCCGCTGCTGGGCATCTGCCTGGGCGCGCAGCTCATCGCCCGGGCCCTGGGCGGCCGGGTCTTCCCCATGGCGGAGAAGGAGATCGGCTTCGGCGACGTGAGCCTGACCCGCGACGGCCAGGCGAGCGTCCTTGGCCATCTCGACAACCCCGACACGGTGCTGCACTGGCACGGCGACATGTTCGAGACGCCGCCGGGGGCCGTGCGGCTGGCCTACAGCTATCCCTGCGCACACCAGGCCTTTGCCCTGGGTGAGACGGTGCTGGGGCTGCAGTTCCACCTCGAGGTCGACCCCGAGCGGATCGAGCAGTGGCTGATCGGCCACGCCGCCGAGCTGTCAGCGGCCGGGCTCGATCCCGTCGAGATCCGCGAGCAGGCGCAGCGGTTCGGGCCGACCCTGAAAGCGCGGGGGCAGCAGGTGTTCCGCGAGTGGCTGGCTGGTGCCGAAGCGAGCCTTGGCAAGGGGGAGGAGGCCGAGTGAGGGGGAGCGGGGCGTAGCCGCGCCGTCATGCCCGGACGGCGGAGAGCGAAGGCGTTTCCGGGTAGGCCACCACGACGCAGTTGCGGCCGCGTGCCTTGCCTTCGTAGAGGGCCTGGTCGGCGCGCAGCAGCGCCGGGTCGAGCTTCTTCTCGTCCGCCTCGATACGGCTGATGCCGACCGTCACCGTGAGGCGCTCGAGCTCGCCCACGGTGGGCAGCGTCAGGTTGGAGACCTTCTCGCGCAGGCGCTCGCCGATGGTGGCGGCGGTCTCCAGGGTGGCATTGGGCAGGGCGAGCACGAACTCCTCGCCGCCGTAACGGCCGATGATGTCCGTATCGCGCAGCACCGACTGGCAGCAGGCCGCCACGGCGGCCAGCACGTGATCCCCGGTGGCATGGCCATGCCGGTCGTTGAGCTTCTTGAAGAAGTCGATGTCCACCATGCACATCACCAGCGGCGTGCCCTCGCGCAGCGCGCGACTCAGTTCCCGGCCGGCCAGCTCGAAGAAGTGACGACGGTTGGCGATACCGGTCAGTTCGTCGGTGGTGGCCATGTGGCCCAGCCGCTCCGCGAGCTGGCGACGCTCCTCGATCTCGTTCTGCAGCCGGCGATTGGTCTCGCGCTCCTCCAGCAGCGAGGCGAACTGGCTGCGCTGCAGTCGGTTGAGCCGGGTCAGCGTCAGGGCACCCAGCAGGTTGACGAAAGCGAGCAGCAGGAGACTGGTGAACATCAGCTCCGGGGCTAGCGTCGACCACAACAGCATGGCGGTTACGACGCCGCCGGCCAGGTAGGCGTTCCAGACCAGTATCCACGGTAAGCGATTGGGTACGAACAGGTAGAGCACCATGCTGGCGAAGGTCATGGACGCCAGATGGATGCCGATCTGGTCGGGACGCAGCGGAATGGTGGCCATCAGGCCGGTAAGGCAGAGCAGGCAGATGAGGTTGACCGTCAGGGGGCGCTGGGCCATTGCCGGGCGCTTCAGGGTTGCCACGGCCAGGACCACACAGCTCACGGCGATGCCGACCCGCATTGCCAAGAGGGTGAAAAAAACGTCGCCCAGGCCGAGCAGTGCATAGTCGGCCAAGCTGAAGGCGAGGAAGAGCCCCGCCGCCGCCCACAGCGCATAGCGCAGCTGACAGGCCTCATGCGCCTGCATGGTGCGCCGGTAGAGCGCCTCGATATTCGTCTCGTGGAATTCGGCGCGCCAGTTCAGACGCGGCCGCGCGGGCGCTTCCACCTCCACCTCGGGTGTACATGCTGCCATTCACCAACGTCCTTGAGGGCTGCTGACCGCTACCGTACGGCGGCGGTCCGGTCCCATCCCTTCAGCTCTGCCTCGTTGTCGTGCCCGCGCCGATCACTGCAATCGGCAGGGCGCCGTTACACAAACCGAAGTTTGGTCAGGAATCGTCGTGTCTGCCAGTGTCATGAAGAGATGTCATTCAGAACTGACAGGTTTTGTAAGCGAACGCCTACAGCGCAGGGTTGACAGGAAGAATCAGTCGTTTATCCGAGATGTTCTCACTCTTTTCCGTGCAATTAGGCGCTTGCCCCACCCGTGCATGCACGGGATGACGGCATGCTCACTTCGCCTGAGTACCAAGCCGTTCCAGCTTGGCGAGCCAGTGTCGACAATCAGTTTCGCTCAACTTCTCCACCGAGCCGATAAGGGTCTCGTGTACCGGAGAGAAGCCCACGAAGCCGAGGATGTTGCGCTCCAGCGACTTGACGCTGTGGGCCCGGAAGACGTGACGGTAGATCAGCGCTGGCATGCCCATGGTGACCACCACCCGGGCCGAGCGGCCCTTGAGCCCCTTGCGGCCGAGCGGGTTGCCCTCCTCGTACTCGAAGGCGAAATGCGGGCGCATCACTTGTTCCAGGAAACCCTTGACCAGCGCCGGCATGTCGCCGAGCCACAGCGGGAAGACCAGCGCCAAGTGCTCGCACCAGCCGATGGCGTCACGCGCCTCCTCGAGCGAGGCGGGCATGCTGCCCTGCGTCCACTCTTCCTGGCTGCGCACCAGGGGGAAGTCCAGTTCGGCGATATTCACCGAGCGGACCTCGTGCCCCGCCGTCTCGGCGCCCTGGCGGTAATGCGCGGCCAGTGCATGGCAGAGATGGGGCTGACGGCTGTCGGGGTGTCCCTGCAGGATCAGGATGCGGCTCATCGCGTGGGCTCCCTGCGGTGAGATACGAAGAGACAAGAGTCGTTACAGCATAGCCCGTCGTGGCGAGAAACCAGGCGGGCTTAAGGTAACGGGGTGGGTGGGCTCACGGCTTGAGCCGGTAGCCGGTCTTGAAGATCCACGCCACCACGGCCAGCGCCGCCCCCAGGAACAGCAGGATCATGGCGAGGCTCACCAGGGGGCTCACGTCGCTGATGCCGTAGAAGCTCCAGCGGAAGCCGCTCACCAGGTAGACCACCGGGTTGGCCAGCGTCACCGCCTGCCAGAAGGGGGGCAGCATGTCGATGGAGTAGAAGGTGCCGCCGAGGAAGGTCAGCGGCGTGATCACCAGCAGTGGCACCAGCTGCAGCTTCTCGAAGCCGTCGGCCCAGATGCCGATGATGAAGCCGAGCAGGCTGAAGGTCACCGCGGTGAGCACCAGGAACAGCACCATCATCGCCGGGTGGTCGATGGAGTAGGGCACGAAGAGCCGTGCGGTGACCAGCACGATGGCGCCGAGGATCAGCGACTTGGTGGCGGCGGCGCCGACATAGCCGAGCACGATCTCGACGTAGGACATGGGCGCCGAGAGGATCTCGTAGATCGACCCCGAGAAGCGCGGGAAGAAGATGCCGAAGGAGGCGTTGGAGACGCTCTGGGTGAGCAGCATCAGCATGATCAGCCCCGGCACGATGAAGGCGCCGTAGCTCACGCCGTCGACCTCGCTGATGCGCGTGCCGATGGCGGCGCCGAACACCACGAAGTAGAGCGAGGTGGAGATCACCGGCGAGACGATGCTCTGCAGCACGGTGCGCAGGCTGCGTGCCATCTCGGCGAGGTAGAGGGTCTTCACGGATTGCAGGTTCAGGTTCTTGATGCTCATCGGCGCTCCCGGACGAGGCTGACGAAGATGTCCTCGAGCGAACTCTGGCGCGTGTGCAGGTCCTTGACGCGCAGCCCCACCGCCTCCAGGTCGGCGAGCAGCCCCGAGATGCTCGAGCCGTCCTGCTCGCTCGTCGCGTCGTAGGTGTAGACCAGGGCGTGGCCCTCCTCGGCGAGCGCCAGGGCGTGGCCGGCCAGTGCCGGGGGGACGCTGTCGAGCGGCTCGTGCAGGTGCAGGGTCAGCTCCTTGCTGCCGAGCTTGCGCATCAGGGCGTGCTTCTCCTCCACCAGCACGATCTCGCCGGCGCGGATCACGCCGATGCGGTCGGCCATCTCCTCGGCCTCTTCGATGTAGTGGGTGGTGAGGATGATGGTCACCCCCTCAGCGCGCAGCGCCCGTACCACCTCCCACATCTCGCGGCGCAGCTCCACGTCGACGCCGGCGGTGGGCTCGTCGAGGAACAGCACCTGGGGCTCGTGGGAGAGTGCCTTGGCGATCAGCACCCGGCGCTTCATGCCGCCGGAGAGCTCCAGCAGGCGGTTGTGGCGCTTGTCCCACAGCGTCAGCGCCCGGAGCACCCGTTCGATATGAGCGGGGTCGCCGGGCTTGCCGAACAGGCCGCGGCTGAAGCTCACCGTGTCCCACACCGTGGTGAAGGCCTCGTTGGTGAGCTCCTGCGGCACGAGACCGATCAGCCGGCGTGCGGCGCGGTAGTCGCGCACGTTGTCGTGGTCGTCCACCAGTACCCGGCCGCGACTGGCGTTGACCAGTCCGCAGATCACGCTGATCAGCGTCGTCTTGCCCGCGCCGTTGGGGCCGAGCAGGGCGAAGATCTCGCCACGCCGGATGGTCAGGTCGACGTCCTTGAGTGCCTGGAAACCGCCAGCGAAGGTCTTCGACAGCCCCTCGACGCGGATCATAAGCGCCTCATCCATTGGCGCTTCACTCAAGGGTGATCTCTCCGCTGAACTCGAGGTCCACCTCCAGGCCCTCGACCTGTACCCGGACGGTGGCCGGCAGCGACTCGTCGCCCGCCAGGCGACCCTCCGCCAGCGCCTGCTGGACCGCCTTCTCGATCGCCTGCTGGGAGTTGACGCCCACGTTCTTCAGTAATTTACGAATGCTGTGGTGAAAGGTGTCGTCATTCATGGGATAGCCTTCGACGTGCGGGATGGAGTGACGAACGCCGCGGCAGTTTCCCGGACGCGGCGTTGCAATCGGGCGCGAGGCCTGCCTCACGGATGCTCACGAGCGGCTGGTGATCTCCAGCAGGTGATAGCCAAACTGGGTGCGCACCGGGCCGTGCACCTTGTTCAGCTCGCCCGAGAACACCACCTTGTCGAACTCGGGGACCATCTGGCCCGGGCCGAAGCTGCCCAGGTCGCCGCCTTGACGGCCGGAGGGGCAGGTGGAGTTCTCGCGCGCCACCTCGGCGAAGTCGCGTCCCCCCTCGATTTCGGCCTTGAGGGCCTCACACTTTGCCTTGCTGCTCACCAGAATATGACGGGCGGTTGCCTGGGTCATGTCGCTCTCCTGAAGATCGGCACGGGGCCGGGAATGGAAGGGCAGGATAGCATCTGTGGGCGTGGATGCGGGCTGCGCTCGCTGCACATCGGGTCCGGAAGGCGCCAGCTCGGTGGATCGGCTACCGTTGATAGCAAAGGGGCACTGCGGATGCTGGCGGCAGCCCACCGGGACCGTCGGTTTTCCATGAGCGATCCATGTCGTGCTGGCGCGGTTTCCAGCGCCAAGGGGAGCGTTGTCATGAGCAATGGAAGAGTGCAGTCGCTGCCACTGTGGTTCGCCGCCTGTGGCCTTGCCCTCTGGGCTGGCGGGGCGGCCGCCGACGAGCGTGCGGACTGGCCGGATGAGGTCCGCCTGGGCACGGCCTCCCTGGGTGGTACCTACCAGATATACGGTGATGGCCTGACGGCACGCATCACCGAGGAGCTCGGAGTGCGTGGCATCTCCCAGGCCACGGGTGGGCCTTACCACAACATGACGCTGGTGCACACGGGCGAGGCGGAGCTGGGGCTGGTGACGCTGGGGCCGGCCAAGGAGCTGTGGGACGGTGACGCCGAATTCGCCCGGGGCGAGCAGATGCGCGATGTTCGCGCGCTGTTTCCCATGTACCGGACGCCCTTCCATATCGTGGCGCTTGCCGACAGCGGTATCGAAACCGTCGACGACCTGAGCGGCCGGCGGGTCGGCGTCGGCCCCATGGGCGGCACCTGTGCCACCTACTGGGAGCGGTTCTTCGACGCCTTGGGCGTCGAGGACGTGCGGCTGCAGTATGCCGGGGCCAGCCGCCTGGCGGACTACCTGACCTCGCGCCTCAGCGATGCCTTCGCCTTCTGTGCCGGCCTGCCGATCAGCGCCTTCGCGCGCCTGGACGAGTTTCACGAGGTGCGCATGTTCGCTTTCAGCGAGGAGCAGCAGGCGACGCTGGTCGACGCCTTTCCGGTAGAACCTTTCGAGATACCCGCCGATACCTACCCGTCGATGGAGGCGCCCCAGGCCTCCGTGGCCCTGTGGAACTTCGCCATCGGCCACAAGGACCTCCCGGAGAGCTTCGTCTACGAACTGATGACACTGGTACTGGATCATCCCGAGGCCATGGAGGCGATCCACCCGGCGGCAGTCGAGACCCGAGCAAAGCACCAGGACAAGAACGATGTGCTCTGGTTCCATCCGGGGGCGGTGCGCTATTACCGGGAGCAGGGCCTCGAGGTGGCGGACGCCATGCTGCCTCCGGAGATGCGGACGCAAACGGCCGACGAGCAGGACGAGGCTACGAGCGAGAGTGACGCGGCCTCTGAGGAGACGGAAGACACCGGCGATGCCGAGGCTGCCGAGCCGGCCGACGAGGGCTGAGATCGATGCCGAATCAGGGCAATGGTACCTCGTTGACCCATTTCGGGCAGTGATAGCCGCGTTCCACGGCGGGACGCCTGGCGATCGCCACGTACCAGCGCTTGACGTTGGGGTAGTCGTCGAGGTCGATCCGCTGCCACTCGAAGCGCGAGGCCCAGGGCCAGATGGCGATGTCGGCGATGCTGTAGTCGCCGGCCACGAAGTCCCGGCCGGCGAGGCGCTCGTCGAGCACGCCGTAGAGACGGCGGGCTTCCCGGTGGAAACGCTCCTCGGCGTAGGGCGCCTTGCCGGGATGGAACTTCACGAAGTGGTGCACCTGGCCGAGAAACGGCCCGAAGCCGCCCATCTGCCACATCAGCCACTCCATGACCCGGTGTCGGCCCTCCAGGTCGCGGGGCAGGAATTGCCCCGTCTTCTCGGCGAGATAGACGAGGATGGCGCCCGACTCCATCAGCACCATGCCGGTGTCGTTGTCGCGGATGGCGGGGATCTTGTGGTTGGGGCTCATCTCGGTGAACGGTGGCTGGTGCTGTTCGCCCTGGGTGATATCCACGGCATGGGGACGATAGGGCAGGCCGAGTTCTTCCAGCATGATGGATACCTTGCGGCCGTTGGGGGTGCTCCAGGTCCACAGGTCGATCATGGCGGGGTCCTTGGGCAATGGTTGTTCGGCTCAAGATAGCACCGTGACCGGCCTGGTGGCGCCATCCCCAGGAATTCGGGCTCAGGGGGCGGGGAGCAACGGCGATGCCGTGCGGTTGAACGCGGCCGGACATGTCGCAATCTGTTAGGGGGAAAGCCCAATGCGGGGCTGACTGCCTGCGGGCAGATCGACTTCCCCGCCGCTGCCGCCGGAAGGCGCAAACACACCGGCCCGGCAGCGGCGACATCTCGGAGGAGGCTCCCATGAACGCAGCCACGACAACCCGTTCCGGTACGGCCACGCGGCCGGTCCTGATGGTGCTGACCAGTCACGGTGAACTGGGCAATACCGGTCGCTCGACGGGCTTCTTCCTGGGCGAGCTCACGCACCCCCTGGCCGTCTTCGAAGAGGCTGGCCTTCCCGTCGAGCTCGCCTCGCCGCAGGGCGGGGAGCCGCCGGTGGACGGCCTGGATCTGGACGACCCGGTCAATGCGCGCTACTGGAACGACCCGGCCTTCCGCGACGCCCTGAGCACCACGCAGCCGCTCGAGGCGCTCGATGCCTCGCGCTACTCGGCGCTCTTCTTCGCCGGCGGCCACGGCACCATGTGGGACTTTCCCGATAACCCGACGCTGCAGCGGCTCACCCGGGAGGCCTGGGAGGCGGGGGCCGTGGTCGGTGCCGTCTGCCACGGGCCTTCGGCACTGGTGAACGTGCGCCTGACGAACGGCCGCTACCTGGTCGAGGGGCGCGAAGTCAGCGCCTTCACCGACGCCGAGGAGCGGGCGGTGGAACTCGATGGCGTGGTGCCTTTCCTGCTCGCCTCGCGGCTCGCCGAGCGCGGTGCGATTCACCGGGCGGCCGAGAATTTCGCCGAGCAGGTGACGGTCAGCGGGCGCCTGGTGACCGGACAGAACCCGGCCTCCGCCCGCGGCGTGGGCGAGGCAATGCTGGCACAGCTGCGCGAGGCACGGGGAGGGGGCTCATGAGCCGCTTCGCGGCGGCCTGTGCCGTGTTCGCGATGGGCGTCTCGACAGCGCTTGCCCAGCCCTCCGGCGACGAGCTCGAGCTTGGCGGGTCGGGGGCGATGAGCCGGGAGGCGTTGGAGGCGGCGCCCGTCGTCTTCGAACTGGACATTCCCTATGCCGATACCGACAACCCCCGCCAGCGGCTCGACCTCTACCTGCCGGAAGAGCCCGCCGAGACGGCGCTGCCGGTGATCGTCTTCCTTCATGGCGGCGGATGGCGGCAGGGCGACAAGGGCGACGGGGCGGCGCGGGTGCTGCCCTTCGTGGCCGGCGGTGACTATGCCGCGGTCTCCGCGGGCTATCGGCTCGCCAACGAGGCGACCTGGCCGGCCCAGCTTGACGACGGCAAGGCGGCGATCCGCTGGGTGAAGGCCCATGCCGACGACCATGGCCTGGACCCGGAGCGGATCGCCGTCTGGGGACGCGGTGCAGGAGCGCACCTGGCGCTGATGCTGGGGCTGACCGGCGATGCGCCGGAACTGGAAGGCGAGCTGGGCACCCACACCGACCGCAACGCCGCGGTGGCCGGCGTGGTGAACTTCTTCGGCGTGACCGACATGCCCGCCATGGTCGACCATCCCAGTGCCTTCGACCGCTCGAGCCCGGAGGCCCCCGAGGCTCGGCTGCTGGGCAGCGCCCTGCCGGACAGCCCCGAGCGGGCCAAGGCGGCCTCGCCGATCACTCACGTCAGCGAAGGCGATCCGCCGGTGCTCACCCTGCACGGCACGGACGACCTGGTGGTGCCCTACGAGCAGGCGGTGCGCCTGGACCTGGCCCTGCAGGATGCCGGCGTGATCAGCCACTTCGTCACCGTGCCCGGCGCCGAACACGGCGACTTCCCGGAAAGGGCCGAGAAGCGGGTCGCCGCCTTCCTCGCCAGGGTGCTGCGCGACGAGGACGTCGAGGTACCCACCGAGCCGTTGGAGGCGCCCGAGGAGTAGTCGACGATCTGGACCAGCTATGCTGCCAGGGGACCAATGGCAGAGGAGGTATTCCCATGCTTCTCGAAGGTTCCTGCCACTGCGGCGCCGTGCGCTTTCGCGTCGACTCGCCGCATCCCTATCCCTACCAGCGCTGCTACTGCTCGATCTGCCGCAAGACCGCCGGTGGTGGCGGCTATGCCATCAACCTCTCTGGGCGGGCCGAGACCCTCGAGGTTGAGGGCGCCGAGCACCGGCGGATCTATCGCGCCGTGATCGACGGCGAGGAGAGCCCCGGCGAGCGGCACTTCTGCGTGCACTGTGCCAGCGCGCTGTGGGTCTTCGACCCGCGCTGGCCGGAGCTGGTGCACCCCTTCGCCTCGGCCATCGACAGCGAGCTGCCGATCCCGCCCGAGCGCGTGCACCTGCTGCTCGACAGCAAGGCGAACTGGGTGGAGGTCGAGGCGCGCGACGGCGACAAGTGCTTCGCCGGCTATCCCGAGGAGAGCCTCGCCGAGTGGCATGAGCGGTTGGGTCTCGTGCGTGACTGACCGCTCCCCGTGCCTGTGTCACAATGCCTTGGCCGACCTTTTGGCGGCGGGTGTGGTCGCAGCGTGACGGTGATGGGCCTTTGGGAGAGCCACGATATGACGGAGCAGCATGACTCGGCGGAGGGCATTCCGGTCGGCATCAGCGCCTGCCTGATGGGCGAGCAGGTGCGCTACAACGGCGGGCACAAGCGCTCCCGCTACTGTCTGGAGGTGCTCGCCGAGCGGTTTCGCTTCGAGCCCTTCTGCCCCGAGCTGGTTGCCGGCCTCGGCGTGCCGCGCGATCCCATTCGCCTGGTGGGTGCCCCCGGCGAGGAGCCGCGCGTAGTGGGCACCAAGGACCCGAGCCTCGACGTCACCGCGCGCCTGGCCGAGGTGAGCGCCACCTTCGCCGATCAGCACCGCCACCTGCGCGGGTTCATCCTCATGAAGGGCTCGCCGAGCTGTGGGCTCGAGCGCGTCAAGGTCTACCACGCCAACGGCATGCCCAGCCACAGCGACTCGGGGGCCTTCGTGCGCGCCCTGCGTCGCCACTTCCCCGAGCTGCCCCTGGAAGAAGAGGCGCGGATGAACGACGCCGTGCTGCGCGAGAACTTCATCACCCGCGTCTACGCCTTCGACGACTGGAAGCGCCACGTGGAGGCCGACCCCAGCCACCACGCCCTGCTGCAGTTCCACAGCCGCCAGAAGTACCTGCTGATGGCCCACCACGTGGAGGCCTATCGCGAGCTGGGGCGCTACCTGGCCGATGCCGGCAATCGCCCGCTCGACGAGGCGATGGGGCACTATCTGGGGCGCTTCATGGCAGCGCTCGCTCGCCCCGCCACCCGCAAGACCCACGCCAACGCTCTGATGCACGTGTTCGGCTACCTCAAGCGGGCCCTGGACAGCGAGACCAAGCAGGACCTCCTCGCGGCGATCGACGACTACCGCCAGGGCCACGTGCACCTGGCGGTGCCGATCCGCATGATCAACCACTACGTCAAGCGCCACGGCTCGGCCTACATCCGCGCCCAGACCTACCTCGACCCGCATCCCTACGAGCTGGGGCTGCGCAACGCGATTTGAACGCTCCTCGCGACGAGTCGTTGACGAGCGGGAGTGATCCGAGCGGAGTAAACTACAGGCGAAACCGCACTGGCAGAGGGCAAGAATGGAAGACTTTCACGACATGAGCCCCGAGGACGTGGGGCAGCGTGTGCTCCTGGCCCTCGGCGGCTTCGACGAGATCGAGCAGGTCGTGCTGTTCGGCTCGCTGGCCCGGGGGCAGGCGCGAATCGACAGCGACGTCGATGTGGCAGTGGAAGCGACCAGGCCGCTGACGGCGGAGCAGCGCCTGGCCATGACCGAGGCGCTGGCACTGGCCTTGGGGCGCACCGTGGACCTTGTGGATCTCAATGCGGCTGGGCAACCCTTGCTGACGCAGATCGTCACGACCGGCGTGCGTCTCATGGGCAGTGATACGGCCTGGGCGCGACTGCTCTATCGCAATATTCTCGATAACGAAGATTTCGTACCGCTGCAGCGCCGGATCCTCAAGGCAAGGCAGGAAGCATGGATCAAGACCTGATCAATCAGAAACTGGAGTCGCTGCGCCGCTGCGTCGAGCGCCTGAGGAACCGCTGCCCTGCCACCGTCGAGGCGCTGGAGGCCGACCTGGATGCCCAGGATATCCTGGCTCTGAATCTGACGCGGGCCGTTCAGCTCTGCGTCGACATCGCCTCTCATTGGATTGCCGAGCACCACGAGCTGACGTCCCCCATCACCATGGGACAGAGCTTCGAGGTCTTGGCGGAGCGTGGCGTCATCAGCCGTGAGCTGGCCGACGCCATGAGGAAGTCAGTGGGCTTTCGCAATATCGTCGTGCACAACTACGAGGCGGTGAACTGGCAGGTGGTCTTTACGATCTGTCGTGATCATCTGGACCAGTTCCGGCAATTTGCCGCAGTCTTCATGGATCGACGCTAGAGCGAGATGCCACTGTTGCCGCCCCCTCTCGAGCGCTTCGCCCGCCTGACCGCGCTGCTGGCCGAGTGGCAGGCGGCGTGGCGCCCATTGCCGTTCCAGCACCGGACGCTGCCCTGGGAGGCGCGCCTGCCGGGGCTGACGGAGGCGCTGGGGCGGCTTGATGAGCAGGCAGTGGCGCGGCTGCAGGCCGATCCCTTCGACGCCTCGCCGCTGGTGGCGTGGCTGCCGGTGGCCGAACTCGGTGAGCTCTGCGACCTGCCGGCGCTGCCCGCCGCGCCGCTCGCCCTGCCGGAGGCGTGGGGGGCGCACGTGGGCGGCCGTAAGTGGTGCCAGATCGCCGCCTTCGCGCCCCACGTGGCACTGACAACGCGGCAGCCGGTGGTGGAGTGGTGCGCCGGCAAGGGCCACCTGGCGCGCACCCTGGCGCGTCGTCACGATGGCCCGGTGACAGCCCTGGAGTGGCAGGCGCCGCTGTGCGCGGCGGGCCGGGAGCTGGCCGCACGGCAGGCGGTGAGCGTGAGCCTGGCGCAGCAGGACGTCATGGCGCCCGATGCCGGGCGCTGGCTCGGCGGCGCGACGCACGTGGCGGCGCTGCACGCCTGCGGTGATCTGCACGCCCGGCTGATCGAACTCGTCGCCCAGCAGGGCGGGGCGCTGACCCTCGCCCCGTGCTGCTATCACCGCACCGCCGCCGAGCGCTACCGGCCGCTCTCGCGGCATGGCCGGCGCCTCGCCGCCGAGCACGGCCTGGCCCTGGGCCGCGACGACCTGACGCTGGCCGTGCAGGAGACCGTCACCGCGCCGCGCGGCGACCGGCGCCGCCGCGAACGGGCCAACGCCTGGCGGCTCGGCTTCGACCGGCTGCAGCGCGAGGTGCGCGGCATCGACGCCTACCTGCCGGTGCCGAGCCTCGCCCACGGCCGCCTGCCGGACACCTTCGCCGCCTTCTGCCGCTGGGCGGCGGCGCAGAAGGGACTCACGCTGCCGACGGGCCTCGACTGGGCACGCTTCGAGCGCGAAGGGCAGCGCCGCCTCGCCGAGGTCGCGCGGCTCGAACTCGTGCGCCACCTCTTTCGCCGGCCGCTGGAGGTGTGGCTGGCGCTGGATCGCCTGCTGCGCCTCGAGGAGGCGGGCCTGGCGGTGGAACTCGGCACCTTCTGCACCCGCGAGCTCACCCCGCGCAACCTGCTGCTGCGCACCGTGCCCGCCTGAACCATACTGGCCAGGAGCGGTGGCCGACCGGCCCCGCGCGACGCCGGAAGGATTGCCGATGGTCGTCAAGAGGCGCCGGAGCACGGTGTGGTTGCTGGTGACGGGGGCGCTGCTGGCGGCGGCGCTGGGGGGGAGCTACCGGCTGATGTTCCAGATGCCGGGCAGTTCCTACCGGGGTACGCCGCCGCCCCTGGATACTCGTGGCGAGGCGCTGCGCGAGCGCCTGCGGTCGCACGTGCGGGAACTCTCCGTGGCGATCGGCGAGCGCCACGCCTGGCGTCCCAAGGCACTGCATGCGGCCGCCGACTACATCGAGCGAGCCTTTCGCGACGCTGGCCTCGAGCCGCGGCGCCTGCCGGTGACGACGGGCGGGCGGGTGTTCCACAATCTCGAGGTGCGCCTGCCCGGCCGTGGGGCAAGCGACGAGATTCTGGTCGTCGGGGCTCACTACGACACCGTGCGCGACACCCCCGGCGCCGACGACAACGCCTCCGGCGTGGCCGTGCTGCTGGAGCTGGCGCGGCTTCTGCAGGGGGCCGCGCTCGATCGCGAACTGCGCCTGGTCGCTTTCGTCAACGAGGAGGAGCCGTTCTTCGCCAGCGACGCCATGGGCAGCCTGGCCTATGCCCGCGACGCCCGGGCGCAGGGCGACGCCATCGTCGGCATGATCTCGCTGGAGATGCTCGGCTACTACACCGACGTGCCCGGCAGCCAGGCGTACCCGCCGCTGCTCGACCTCGTCTATCCCGACCGCGGTGACTTCATTGCCTTCGTCGGCAACCTGAACGCACGCCCCCTGGTTCGAGAGACCATCGGCATCTTTCGCGAGCACGCCGAGCTGCCCTCGGAAGGGCTCGCCGCCCCGGAGCTGTTGCGTGACATCCTGCGCTCTGACCACTGGGCGTTCTGGGAAGCCGGCTACCCGGCGATGATGCTCACCGACACCGCCAACTTCCGCAATCCGCACTACCACGGCCCCAGCGACACCTGGGAGCGGCTCGACTACGCCCGCATGGCGCGGCTGACCCGGGCACTGGCCGAGACGCTGGAGCGGCTGGCGCGGGGATGAGGGGCGTGGCAACGTAGACCGACTACCGCTTCAACTGGTGAGGGTGTCGAGCGGAGGCATGGTCAACCCGCTTGCAGCTGCGCTTCGGCAAAGTCGAATAGCTTCTGATAGTCGCGCCGGCGAATGATGCTTTCGACAATCTCGGCATCCAGGTTCAGGTAGTCGTGCACCAGGGCATTGCGCAGGCCGATCACCTTGTTCCATGGGGTATCGCTGCTATCGTGGCCCAGGGCCTGCAGCTTGGCGAAGGCCTGCCGGGCATCGCTGGGTACCACGGCACCGAGGGATTTCAGCCGCTGCTTGGCGATGCCGATACCGGCCTCGGTCAGCAGCTGAAGGTTGCGTTCCGCCGCTCGATAGAGCAGCGGGTCCAGCCCTTCAGGGCGCGATGCCGCCCGGTGGAGCTGCGCCAGCTCCTCGGCCAGCGTGGCGATATGCTCCCGCATGACGTCGATGTATTCCGGTTCCACGGCGCGTAACCCCCGGTCGGCTATCTGAAGTGGTGTGGTTATCCACGAAGTGGTGTCGTCAGGCGAACTGCTGGAGATGGTACTGGTAGTCGATCTCCCACATCGAGGTGATGCGATTCTCCTCGCGGGCCAGCCGCAGGCAATCATTGGCCTGCAGCACGCGCCCGGTGCGGATCACCGCATGCGCCAGGGGGAGCGGGGCCAGGTTGATGTCCACGATCGATAGCCGCCCTTCCTCCACGCCGAGTTCATCCTGCCAGGCCTGCGCCAGCAGCTCGGGCCGCAGTCGACGCTCCAGCGCGTCCTTCTCGAAGGTGCGAAACGCGACGGCCAGGTCGTAGTCGCTGTCCGGCGTGGCCGTACCCTTGGTACGCGAGCCGTAGAGCCACAGCACGGCGATGGCGTCGTCTCGGGCCGCCAGGTCGGTCAGGGCCTGCAGCATGGCTGTCTCGTCGTGCATCGTTGTCCCATCTCTCGGTGTCGGCCAGTCCCGCCATACGGCTGCTGAGCGGGTGGTCGCGGATGGGCACAGGATAGCATGGCGGGCTTGTCACCGACTTCTGCAACCCGCACTACCACGGCCCCAGCGACACTTGGGAGCGGCTCGACGATGCCCGCATGGCGTGGCTGACCCAGGCGCTGGCGCGGCTGGCACGGGGACAAGAGGTTGCCGTCAGCGTAACGCTGCGTAGTAGACTGAAGCCATGAGCCTCGCGTGAGGCCCCAGACAGACTATCGTCTGCGAGCACTGCCATGACACGATGCTTCGACACTCCCGGGCCCCAGGCCGCGCTTCGGCGTTGCCTCTTGAACTTCGATGGGCTGGCGTTTGCCGTGCTCTTTGGCAGCCGCGCCACCGGGCGGGCTGGTGCCGAGAGCGATTGGGATATCGCCGTACAATGGCAGGGCATGCCGGAAGACCCCATGGAGTTCTTCGGCCGCAACGAGACCTTGCGCCGTGAGCTGGCCCGTTGCCTGGACGTTGGTGAAGAGAGGGTCGACGTGGTTGACCTGCACCGGGCTGGGCTGGCGTTGCGCGGCGCCGTCGCGGAGGATGGGATTCCGCTGTACGGGGAGGATTCGCTGGCCTGGGCGCTGTTCCTCAAGCGCACCTGGCAGGACATGGAGCACTGGATGCTGGAGCAGCGCTATGCGCCTTGAGCACTACCTGGCCGAAACTCGACAGCTGGCTAAGCGGCAGAGTGCCATCCTGGCCGAGCTTCCGGAGGCATGAGTGCCGGCGCTGGATCACGGTCGAAGCCGGCAGGCCCAACCCGGCCGTTGAAAACCGCTTCGCCGCTTCGTCGCCATCTCGCCTAGGGTGTAGGGAGAGTCAGGCAACCCGGGCGGCGAGTGGCGATCGATGAGAGGCCTGTTGCTTCTGAGCGCGGTACTGGTGCTGACGGGCGTGGTCGTGGTGGCGCTGCGCCCGCCCGGCGGCACGTCGTCCACGGTCGCCGAGCAGGGGCGGGTCGCCGAGGCGGGGGCGCTTGCCGAGCGCCGCGGGGCGCTGGTGGATCAGGTCGTGTTCACCCGCGAGGACGAACCGGGGCGGGTGACGGGGCTGATCGAGGCGGGCACCCACCAAGTCTTCACCCAGGGCATCTCCAGCCCCAGCATCTTCCATCGGCTGCGCGACTCGCTGGCCACCGACTACGACCTCTCCTACGGCACCTCCAGCGAGCTGACGCTGAACCCGGCCGGACCCGAGCTGGCCGACGGCTCGCTCAATCCCTTCCACGTACCGGCCATCCGCGAGGCGCTCAACCGCCTGGTGGATCGCGACTACGTCGCCAAGGAAATCTACGGCGGCCTGGCCGAGCCACGTTTCCTGCCGCTCTCCACCGCCTTGCCCGACTATGCGCGCCTGGCCGCCGTGGCCCGCGAGCTGGAGCTGCGCTATGCCCACGACCCCGAGGCGGCCCGCGAGACGATCTTCGCCGAGATGCAGGCCCTGGGGGCACGCCGCCGCGAGGGGCGCTGGCACTACGAGGGCGAGCCGGTGCGCCTGATCGTGCTGATCCGCACCGAGGACCAGCGCCGCCTGGTGGGCGACTACGCCGCCAACCTGCTGGCGGGCCTCGGCTTCGTGGTCGAGCGCCGCTACCGCACGGCGGAAGAGGCCTCGCGCATCTGGATTGCCACCGACCCCAACGCGGGGCAGTGGCACCTCTACACCGGTGGCTGGATCACCATCGAGATCGTGCGCGACCAGGCGGAGGTCTTCAGCTTCTACTACACACCGCGCGGCCGCGCCGAACCCCTGTGGCAGGCCTACGAGCCCAGTCCGGAATTCGACGCCCTCGCCGAGCGGCTGCAGCGGCGCGACTATGCGACCTGGGAGGAGCGCCAGGCGATGATGGCGCGGGCGCTCGAGCTGTCCTTGGAGAACTCGGCGCGGATCTGGCTCGTCGACCAGCTGATCGCCTCGCCGCGGGCCGCCAACGTCGAGGTGGCGGTCGACCTCGCCGGCGGGCTCTCGGGCTCGGCGCTGTGGCCCTACACTCTGCGCTATGCGGACCGGGTGGGCGGCGAGATGGTGTTCGGCACGCCGGGACTGCTGACCGAACCGTGGAACCCAGTGGCGGGCAGCAACTGGATCTTCGACCAGATGATCATGCGTGCCACCCAAGACCCGGTGGCGCTGCCCGACCCCTTCACTGGCCTCTACCGCCCCCAGCGCATTGCCCGCGCCGCGGTGACCGTGCAGGACGACGTGGCGGTGGAGCGTTCTCTCGACTGGCTGAGCGTGACGCGGCAGGAACGGATCGAGGTGCCCGCCGAGGCCTGGATCGACTGGGACAGCGAGGCGGGCCGTTTCGTCAGCGTCGGCGAACGCCACGACGCGCCGCTCACGGCCCGCACACGGGTACGGGTTCGCTACCAGGAGGGGCTGTTCGAGCAGCGCTGGCACGACGGCACGACGCTGTCGCTGGCCGATTTCGTGCTGCCGCTGATCCTCGCCTTCGAGCGCGCCGACGAGTCGAGCCGGCTCTTCGATGCGGCCTACCTGCCCACCTTCGAGGTCTTCCAGCGCCACTTCCGCGGCTGGCGCATCGTCTCCCGCGAGCCGCTGGTCATCGACATCTACAGCGACCAGATCTTCCCCGATGCCGAGACCATCGTCGCGGCCCGGGCGCCGGGGCCGCAGCCCTGGCACACCCTGGCGTTGGCCATGCGTGCCGAGCGCAACGGCGAACTGGCCTTCTCCTCCAACAAGGCGGACCGCCTGCGGGTCGACTGGCTGAGCCTGGTGGCCGGCCCCAGCCTGCCGATCCTTTCCCGCCATCTCGAGGCGGTACGCCAACAGGGCGGCCCGGACCTGCCTGCCGAACTCGACGACCTGCTGGCGGCGGACGAGGCCGCGGCGCGCTACCGGGCGCTCGCCGACTGGCATGCCGAGCGCGGCCACTTCTGGATCGGCAACGGCCCCTTCCTGCTCGATACCGTCCACCCGGTGGCGGGCAGCCTGGTACTCGAGCGCTTCGCCGACTTTCCCGATCCGGCCGACAAGTGGCTGCGCTTCAGCCGGCCGATGATCCCCGAGCTCGGCCTCGACGGCCCGCTGGTGGTGGAGCGCGATCCCCAGTCGCCGGGCGGCGTGAGCTTTTCGCTCGACATCACCTTCGAGGGCGAGCCCTATCCCGCCGAAGCGATCGCGCGGGTGCAGTTCCTGCTCTTCGATGGCCGCGGCGAGCTGGCCGAGCGCGGCGAAGCCGAACGGCGGGATGCCGGGCGCTGGCGGATCGCGCTATCGCCGGCGAGGCTCGCCGCACTGGGCGTCGGCGCCAACAGCCTGGAAGTCGCCGTGACCAGCCGCCGGGTGGCCCTGCCGACCTTCGCCACGCACGTCTTCGCCACGGTGCCGCCCGGCGGCAAGGAGGCATCGCCATGAGCCGCAAATCCGGTGCGTCCGCGATCCAGCGCCCGGCCCGCCGGGGGCGGCTGCGTGACCTGCGCCGCCTGCTCGCCTACACGCTCAAGCGGCTGCTGGCGCTCTTCGTCACCGTCCTGGTGGGCGTCTACCTGACCATCGTCATCGCCAACATGGGCGGCCAGGTGGACGAACTGCGCCGCGTGCAGATCCGCAGCGAGGCCGCCGAGGCGG
The DNA here is from genome assembly GCA_004551485.1 of Billgrantia azerbaijanica. Taxonomy (GTDB): domain Bacteria; phylum Pseudomonadota; class Gammaproteobacteria; order Pseudomonadales; family Halomonadaceae; genus Halomonas; species Halomonas azerbaijanica. Next base: position 30,509 of record SBLD01000004.1, read on the forward strand.
TGCGCGCCGACCCGGCCTTCCAGGACATGCCCGCCGAGGAGCGCAACGCCCTGATCGAACGCCAGGTGGCGCTGGAGGTGGAGCGGCTGCGCCTCGACGAACCCTTCGCGGTGCGCAGCGTCGATTACCTCCAGCAGGCCATGCGCCTCGACCTGGGGCGCGCCGAGCAGATGCACAGCGACCGCGGCTCCCGCGCGGTCTACGACATCATCGTCGAGCGCCTGCCGGCGACGTTGCTGCTGTTCGGCACCGCCAACCTGCTGGTCTTCTTCACCTCGGTGTTCGTGGCGCTGTGGCTGTCGCGGCGCTACGGCAGCGCGCTGGACCGCAGCGTGGTCGCCCTGGCGCCCACCTCGGCGGCGCCAGGCTGGTTCTACGGCATCTTCCTGATCCTCGTCTTCGCCTTCGTGACGCCGCTGTTGCCGCCCGGCGGCATGGTGGCCGTGCCGCCGCCGGAGGCGAGCTGGGAGTATGCCGCCAGCGTGGCGCGGCACATGCTGCTGCCGGTGGCGGCGATGTTCCTGTCGCAGATCTTCATCTCCATCTACTCCTGGCGCACCTTCTTCCTGATCCACTCCAGCGAGGACTACGTCGAGATGGCGCGCGCCAAGGGGCTGCCGTCGCACACCATCGAGCGGCGCTACATCCTGCGCCCCACGCTCTCGCCGATCGTCACCAGCTTCCTGCTGATGCTGATCGGCCTGTGGAGCGGAGCCATCATCCTCGAGCAGGTGTTCAACTGGCCAGGACTCGGCTCGCTGCTCTTCCGCGCCATCGGCTACCGCGACACCCCGGTGATCATCGGCGCCGTGGTGATCTTCGCCTACCTGCTGGCCGCCACGGTGTTCGTGCTCGACATCCTCTACGCGCTGCTCGACCCGCGCGTGCGCCTCGAGGGAGGGCCGTCATGATGGGCGGACGCTGGGGCGAGGGGCTCCGCGAGCTGCGCCGCTACCCCTCGGCGCTGATGGGGCTGGCGATCATCGCCGCGCTGGTGGCGATCTCGTTCTACACGGTGGTGGCCATTCCCTATTCCGAGGCGCTGGCCCAGTGGCGCGGCGGCGAGGTGTGGCAGCGCAACCCCGTCAACGCGGCACCGGTATGGCTCGACCGCCTGGCCGGCGGCGGTGCGCCGCGTACCCAGGTCGTGACCAGCGCCGAGGCCGAGGTCGAGGAGAGCGCCTTCACCGGCGGGCGACGCCTGCGCATTCCGCTCGCCTTCGACTACGAGGCCGAGCAGTTTCCCAGCGAACTGACCCTCTTCCTGCACGCTCGGGGACACGACCAGCGTCCCTTCGTGCGCCTGCTGTGGCAGACGCCCGACGGCCGGGAGGTGCCGCTGGGCGGCTATCGTATCGGGGCGGAAGAGCGCATCTCGCTCTCCCAGGATCGCGCCCTGGAGCGTCGGCTGGGTGGTCTGGTGCCGCACATCGGGCTGCTGGCCGAGCCGGGGATGACGGCGGAGCGGGCGGCGGAGGCCGCGCCGTCGGTGCTGCCGGGGCGCTACACGCTGCTGATGGACGTGTTGCTCTTCGACGAGGCGGCGCGGGTCGATGCCGAACTGGTGCTCTACGGCCGGGTGCATGGCCTCGCCGGCACCGACCACCAGCGTCGCGACCTGAGCCTGGCGCTGCTGTGGGGCACCCCGGTGGCGCTCGCCTTCGGCCTGCTGGCCGCGGTGGGCACCACGGTGACCACCCTGGTGATCGCCGCCGTGGGCGTGTGGTACCGCGGCTGGGTCGATGCGACCATCCAGCGGCTCACCGAGGTCAACATGATCCTGCCGATCCTGCCCATCCTGGTGATGGTGGGTACCCTCTACTCGACCAGCATCTGGCTGATGCTCGGCGTGGTGGTGGTGCTGGGCATCTTCAGCGCCAGCATCAAGATGTACCGGGCGATGCTGCTGCCGATCCGCGAGGCGCCCTACATCGAGGCGGCCCGCGCCTACGGGGCGAGCAATGCGCGTATCGTGCTGCGCTACCTGATCCCGCGCATCCTGCCGGTGCTCATTCCCACCTTCGTCACCCTGATTCCCACCTTCGTCTTCCTGGAGGCGTCGCTGGCGGTGCTGGGGCTGGGCGACCCGCTGCTGCCGACCTGGGGCAAGGTGCTCAACGACGCCCAGTCGCAGAGCGCGCTCTACAACGGCTACTACTACTGGGTGGTGTCGCCGGCGGTGCTGCTGATGTTGACCGGGCTGGGCTTCGCCATGCTCGGCTTCGCCCTGGACCGTGTGTTCAATCCGCGGCTGAGGAGCCTGTAATGAGCGCAGCGACGCTGCTGCACGTGGAGGACCTGGTGCTGCACTACCGGACGCGGCAGGGGACGGTGCGCGCCGTGGACGGCGTGAGCTTCGATGTGCGGCGGGGCGAGGCGCTGGTGGTGCTGGGCGAGTCGGGCTGTGGCAAGAGCTCGCTGGCCAAGGCGCTGATGCGCCTGCTGCCGCGCAACGTGGCGCGCACCGGCGGCCGGGTGCGCCTCGGCGACCTCGACGCCACCGCGCTCTCCGACGAGCGCTTTCGCCGCGAGGTGCAGTGGACGCGCCTGGCGCTGGTCATGCAGGCCTCGATGAACGCCCTCAACCCGGTGGTGCGCGTCGGCGAGCAGGTCGCCGAGCCGCTGCGCGTGCAGCGTCGCTGGTCGCGGCGCCGGGCCCTGGCGCGCGCCGCCGAGGTCTTCGAGCTGGTGGGCGTGGCCACGGACTTCCTCGCCCGCTACCCCTTCGAGCTCTCGGGCGGCATGCGCCAGCGCGCCGTGCTGGCCATGGCGCTGGTCGCCGAGCCGGAGTTGGTGATCCTCGACGAGCCCACCTCGGCGCTCGACGTGCTCACCCAGGCGAGCATCATGAACGCCCTGAAGCGCATCAAGCGTGAGCTAGGCACGAGCTTCATCCTGATCACCCACGATGTGGCCACCTCCAGCGAGCTCGCCGACCGCGTGGCGCTGATGTACGCCGGCCAGCTCGTCGAGGTGGCCGATGCGGGGCGCTTCTTCGCCGCGCCGGCGCACCCCTACTCGCAGATGCTGATGGCCAGCGTGCCGCGACTGCACCAGCGCGCCCGGCCCGAAGCGATCCCCGGCCAACCGCCGAGCCTCTTCGAGCCGCCGGCCGGCTGCCGCTACGCCGAACGCTGCCCATACCGCTTTGCGCGCTGCGCCGAGCATCCGCCCGCCTTCGCGCTCGGTGAGCGCCACCGGGCGCGCTGCTGGCTGCACGCCGACGATGGCGAAGCCGGAGGTGCCCCATGAGCCCGTCCGCCGTCCCTCGCCCTGACGATGCCCAGGCCCCGCTGATCGCCGCCAGCGACCTGCACACCTGGTTCGAGCTGCGCCAGTGGGGCTTTCTGCGCCTGGGCGCGGTGCGCGCGGTGGATGGGGTCGATTTCACCCTGGCGCACGGCGAGGCGGTGGCCTTCGTTGGCGAGAGCGGCTGCGGCAAGAGCTCGCTGGCGCGCACCCTGCTCGGGTTGCACCGTCCCACCCGCGGCGAGGTGCGTTTCGCCGGCCGATCGCTCGGCGAGCTCAAGGGGCGCGCGCTCAAGGCGTACCGCGCCGAGGTGGGCTACGTGCAGCAGGATCCCTACGGGGCGCTGCCGCCGTTCCTGGACGTGCGACGCCTGCTCGCCGAGCCGCTGATCGTGCACGGCGTGCGCGACCGCGCCGAGCGCGAGCGGCGCATCCGTGCGGCACTGGAGGAGGTGCGTCTGTCGCCGGCCGAGGAGTACCTCGGCAAGTTCCCGCACATGCTCAGCGGCGGCCAGCAGCAGCGGGTGGTCATCGCCCGGGCGCTGATCCTCGCGCCGCGGCTGGTGATCGCCGACGAGCCGGTCTCCATGCTCGATGCCTCGGTGCGCGTGGAGATCCTCGAGTTGCTGCGGCACATCCAGTGCGAGCGGGGGTTGACGCTGGCTTTCATCACCCACGACCTCTCCACCGTGCGCCACTACGCCGAGCGCATCTTCGTGATGTACGCCGGGCGGGTGGTGGAGAGCGCCCCGGTGGACGACCTGCTCGACCACCCGCAGCACCCCTACACCCAGGCGCTGCTCGCCGCCATCGCCGACCCCGACGCCGCCAACGCCACCCGGCTGCGCGAGGTGCCCGCCGGTGAGCCGCCGAGCCTGCTGCACCCGCCGGCGGCGTGCCGCTTCCACCCGCGCTGTCCGCACTTCATGGCCGGGGTGTGCGACCGCCACGACCCGCCCGACTTCGAGCCGCGCCGCCGCCACCGCTCGGCCTGCTGGCTGCATCGCTGAGAGGCGGCGCCTGTTGTCGTAGAGGGCACGCGGGCCCGCCCGGCCCGGTCAGGCTGGCTACACTGAAGAGGCCATTCGGCAGGGCGGGACACGCTTGGGAGGTGTGCCATGAGCAACGAGCAACGCTATCGCGGCGGTTGCTTCTGCGGTGCCGTGCAGGTGCAGGTGACCGGCAAGCCGGCCGGCATGGGCTATTGCCACTGCGAATCGTGCCGACGCTGGTCGGCCGGACCGGTGAACGCCTTCACCCTATGGAAGCCGGAAGCCGTGCAGGTCACCCAGGGCGCCGACAACCTGGGCAGCTTCAGCAGGACCCCGGCCAGTCGGCGCCTGTGGTGCAAGACCTGCGGTGGCCATGTGATGACCGAGCACCCCGAGATGGGACTGATCGACGTCTATGCCGCGGTCATTCCCGACTTCCCCTTTGCGCCGGGGCTGCACGTCCACTACCAGGAGTCCGTGCTGCCATTGCGCGACGGCCTGCCCAAGATGCGGGACGTACCGGTGGAGATGGGTGGCTCGGGCCAGACGCTCGATGAGTGACACGCGGCGCCGAGCGGCGCGGTGGGGCCTCGTAGTGGGCCTCATCGTGGCAGGTCTGTTGCTGGGCTGCAGCGGTGAGGACCGGCCCGCCGAGGTGCCCTTGCCGGTGCTGGCCAACAATCCCGGGCCCCACGACGGCGAGCGGGTGGCGACCCAGGGCGTCGTGCGCCACTACGCGGAGCCGCTGCACTACTGGATCGAGGACGAGGACCTGCACCGCGTCGAGATCCTGCCCCACGAGCGGATCGCCCCCTACCTGGGCGAGGCCGTGCGGGTGGTGGGGCGGTTCCGCTTCTCGCCCGAGAAGGGACGTCGGCTGACCCTCGAGCGCGTGGTGCCGCTCGCCGAAGCTGAGTGAGCATCGCCAAGGAGAGACGGGGCGGGCAAGGGAGGGCGGTAGTGGCGTGGTGGCGGCAGATCCCGCAGGTTCCTCCGGCCCAGGGGCGTATCGCGTCGATCGATCTGGCGCGTGGGGTGGCCATCGCGCTGATGATCCTGAGCCACACGGTCAGCGGCCTGCTGGGTATCCGCGAGCTGCCCGACTGGGGCCTGGTGCCGGTCCACCTGCTCACCAAGTTCTCCTCGTCGCTGTTCATCACCGTGTTCGGCATCGCCCTGGCGGCGGCCTTTCTGCCCCGGACCGACGCACCGGACTGGCCGCGCCGGCGCCGCAAGCTGCTGCTGCGCGGGCTCGAGGTGCTGTTCTGGTACAAGGTGCTGACCGTCGTCGAGATGCTGCCGCTCTATGCCCCGCAGGACATCCTCGACACCCTGCTCTACCGGCGCTTCCCGATCTGGGTGGAGATCCTCGGCTTCTACGCCATCGCGCTGCTGTGGCTGCCCTGGGTGCTGCCGCTGTGGCGGCGCCTGCCACTCTGGTCGCGGTTGCTCGCTCCCCTTGCCGTGGCGCTGCTCTCCGGTTGGCTGGAGCGCCAGGTCGAGTTCTGGGGCAGCGAGCCGCTCAAGGCGATCCTCGTCGAGGATGACGACCACTACGCCTGGGGGCAGCTCGCCCGCCTGCCGCTGGTGATGGTCGGGCTGCTGATCGGCGAGGCGCTGCTGCGCACCCCCGACCCGCCGGGACGGCGCCGCCTGGTGCTGGCGCTGACCGGGGCGGGCGGGGCGCTGCTGGCGGGGTTCGTGGCGCTGTCGCTGCCCGGGCTCGGCGCGGCGTTGGTGGCGGTGGCCGGCAACGTCGGCAAGCACCCGCCGGAACTCGCCTTCATGCTGTTCAGCCTGGGCGGGGCCCTGGTGATCCTGGCGCTCTGCCTGCTGGGCGGTGGGCGGGCGGCGGTCGCCCTGCGCCCGCTCACCGTCGTCGGCTCCGATGCGCTGATGGCCTTCATCTTCCATATCGTGGCGATCTTCCTGGTGCTGCGCTTCCTGCTCGGTGCCTGGCAGGTCTATACCTACCCGCAGGTGCTGGGCATCGCCCTGGCGCTGATCCTGGCCACGGCCGGCTGGATCGCCCTGGTTCGCTGGATACGGGAGCACAAGTGATGCGTGCACTCCTGCTCGTGCTGGTGCTGCTGCTCGCGCCGTCGGCGGCGTTGGCCGAGCCCGACTGGGCGGTACGCCTTGCCGCGCGGCTGGGCGCCCTGGAGTCGCGCCTCGACGGCGAGCTGGGGGTCGCGGTGCGCCCGCTCGACGGCGGCACGCACTTCGGTTGGCGGGCCGACGAGGCGTGGTATCTGGCCTCGCTGGTCAAGGTGCCGGTGGCCATCGAGCTGATGGCGCGGGTCGAGGCGGGGACGCTCTCCCTCGATGAGCGGCTGGCGCTGCGCGCGGCGGACTACGTGGACGGCGCCGGCCCCACCAACTGGGCGCCGCCGGGCAGCGAACTGGCCCTGGGCGCGCTGCTCGAGGCGATGCTCACCGAGAGCGACAACACGGCAACCGACCTGCTGATACGCCGTCTCGGCGTCGCCGCGGTCAATCGCCGGGCCCGCGCGCTGATCCCGCCGCGCCACGGTCCGCTGGGCCCGATCACGCCGCTGGTCGAGGTGCGCCGGCACCTCTACCGGCAGCTGCACCCGCGCGCCGCGGCGCTCACCGGCCTCGACTTCATCGAGCTGCACAAGCAGGAGAGCGACGCCGACCGGCTCACCTGGCTGGTCGAGCGCCTCGACCTCGCGCCCGCCGCGCTGCACCGGCCGTCGCTCGACGCCGCCTTCGACGCCTACTACGCCAGCGGCCTCAACAGCGGCCGGCTCGACGCCATGGCCGAGCTGCTCGCCGCCCTCGGCGAGGGGCGGGCGCTGGGCAAAGCCGCCACCGGGCGGCTGTTGGCGGTGATGGCGCGCACCCGCCGCGGCGAGCGGCGCCTCGAGGCCGGCTTCGGGCCGGGGATTCGCTTCGCCCACAAGACCGGCACCCAGCGCCGGCGCGCCTGCGATGCCGGTATCGCCTCCCGCCAAGCGGGCGACGACCGGCAGCGGGTGGCGATCGTCGCCTGCGTGCGCGGTGCGGCCGAGGCCCGGGCCGAGCGCGCCCTGGCGGCGGTCGGGAGGGCGCTTCGCGAGACGCTGTTCGCCACGCCCACCGGCGCGGCTCACGGCTCCGGGCGGGCGGCCAGCCAGTCGCGGAAGTAGTCGCGGATCCGTCCCAGGGTGCGGGCGTACCAGGCCTCGTCCTTGACGATGGCGCGCTCCGCGTTGAGCGGGTGGGTGGGGATGTGCAGGCGCATGTCCAGGCCGGTCTCGGGGTGGGTGGTGACCTGCCGGGTGGCGGAGCGGCGCGCCGGGCCGTAGGGGATGCGTCGCGCCAGCTCGGCGAGGCGCTCGGTGGTGGTGGTGAAGCGGATGAAGTCGCGCGCCGCCTCGGGGTGGCGGCTGCCGCGCGGGATCACCCAGGTCTCGTGCTCCTGCACCTGGCCGTCCCACAGGATCTCGATGGGCGCGTCGCGGTTGATCATGGCGTCGAAGAAGCGGCCGTTGTAGCCCGAGGCCATCACCACCTCGCCCGCGATGAGCATCTCGGGGGGCTCCTCGCCGCCCTCCCACCAGCGGATCTCGTCGAGGCTGTCCAGGCGGGCGAGCGCGAGCGCCAGTCCGCGCCGCGTGCTGAGCAGCCGGTAGAGCTCCTCATGCGGCACCCGGTAGGAGAGCAGGGCCCACTCCAGGTTGACCGCCGGGGTGCGCTGCAGGGCGCGCGGGCCGGGAAAGCGCCGCTGGTCGAAGAGGTCGGCGATGCTGGTGGGGCGCTGGCCGGGAAAGGCGTCGCGGCGGTAGGCGACCACCGTGGCGAAGAGGGTGTGGGTGATGGCGCAGCGGCCGAAGGAGTCCGGCAGGAAGTCCTGCCGCGGCGGCGTGCCGTCCGGCGCTGGGGCCAGCAGCGCGGGGGAGAGTGGCTCGAGCAGGCCCTCCTCGCAGGCGGCCATGGCTTCGGTGCGCGTCATGTCGATGACGTCCCAGGGCACCTCGCCGCTGGCCACGGCGCGGCGCAGGGCGCCGAGGCCGCCGTCGTAGCGCGCCGCCTCGACGGGGATGCCGGTCGCCGCGGTGAAGGGCTCGAACCACGCCTCGCGCTGGGCGCGCTCGTAGGCGCCGCCCCAGCTCAGCACGGTCAGGGTGGGGGCGGTCTCCTGGCCGGCGCCGGGTGCTGCCAGGCCCAGGGTGAGCCCCAGCAGCAGGGCGCCGGCGACGCCGCGGTGTCGACTAGACGGTGCCATGCTCCTCCCGGCGCAGTGCGTCGCTGTGGGCGAGGTAGGCGCGGGCGATGTGTGCCTCGAAGACCACGCCGAGGAAGGTTTCGCCGTCGGTCTCGTCGACCACCGGCAGCGCCTCGCCGGTGACCTCCTGGAGCGCCACCATGGCCGACCACAGCGAGGTGGCGGGGTGCAGCACCGGGCGCTCGCTGGTGGCGACCGCGCCGACCGTGGGCGGGCCGTCGCGCGCCGCGCGGGTCGCCTCCAGGTCGGCCAGGGTGACGCAGCCGCGGTAGCGGCCGCGCGCGTCGACGACGTACGCCTCGCCGTGGCGGGCCTGGCCGAGCCGGGCCATTGCCGCCGCGACCGGCGTGGTCGGCGACAGGGTCACGCAGTCGCGGGTCAGGTAGTCGCCCACCGGCGTGCCCTGCAGCAGGGCGCGCCCGCGCCCGGCGGAGAGGTCGAGGCCGCGGGCGCGGAGCTGGATGTCGAACAGCGAGCGGCCGAAGAGCTGGGCGGCGATGGGGCTGGCCAGCGTCACGCTGGCCAGGGCGGCGGTGGTCAGGGCATAGCTGCCGGTCAGCTCGAAGACGATCAGCAGGCTGGTCAGGGGCGCGCCGATCACCGGGGCGGTCACGGCCACCATGCCGCACACGGCGTAGAACACGAAGGTATCGGCGGGCAGGGCGCCGAGCTCGCCCACCAGGCTGCCGCACAGCGCGCCGAACAGCGTGCCGATGACCAGCGCCGGGCTGAACACGCCGCCGCTGAAGCCCAGGCCCAGGCACAGCGCGGTGGCGGCGATCTTGAGCGCGAGCACCACGAGCAGCTCGCCGCTGCCGTAGGCGCCGGCGATGGTGGCGAAGCGCAGCGTCTCCTGGCCGATGCCGAGGATGTCGGGCACCCACAGGGCGGTGACCCCGAGCAGTGCGCCGGCGGCGGCCGGACGCAGGGTGGGGCCGAGCGGCAGGCGGCCGGCCAGGCGCGCGACGCCCAGGATGGCGCGCATGTAGGCGCCGGCCACCAGGGCGCCGAGCCCGCCGATGGCGAGGAAGAGGGCGAACTCCCAGGGGTGCGGCACGGCGGTGTCGGTGACGTGGAAGAGGGCGCCGCGCGCCAGCACCTGGCTGGCGATCACGTGGCCGACGATGGCCGCCGCGGCGATCGGTGCGAAGGCGCGCAGGGCGTAGTGGCGCAGCACCACCTCGTGGGCGAAGACGATGCCCGCGAGCGGGGCATTGAAGGCCGTGGCGATGGCCGCGGCCACGCCGCAGGCGATGGTGATGTTGTCCTCCGAGCGGCCCAGGCGCAGCAGTCGCGTGCCCAGTGAGCCCAGCGTCGCGCCCAGGTGCACCAGGGGGCCGTACTGGCCCACCGAGGCGCCGGCACCCAGCGAGACCAGCGCAGAGAGCGCCGAGAGGCCGCCGGCACGTGCCGGCAGGCGGCCCCGCCGCGTCTGCACGGCGGCGATCACGTCGGCGGGGGTGTGGGGGCGCCCCTCGGGAATGCCCCGGTGCAGAAGGCCCACCACCAGGCCGCCCAGCGCCGGCACGGCGATGGTGGCGGCGAGCAGCAGGCCGGGGTGGTCGAACATCATGCGGCTGCGCGGCGAGATCAGCAGCGCCTCGTTGAGCCACAGCACCGCGCTCACGAAGCCGGCCGCGAGGAAGGCGGCCACGCCGCCGACCAGCGCTCCCAGCAGCACCAGCGCCAGGAAGCGCGCCATGCCCATCACGCCCCGCGTGGGCGCCTGGCTTGCGGGAAGCGTCTCCATGTTCAAGGTGTAGGTGGGAAGCCGGGAGGGGGCAAGCGGTACGGCCAGGGCTATCACAGTGATGGATGTGTGCCTCTGACCACCGAAGGCGTGAAGCTGAGTGTGGGAGGCCGGCTCTGCCGGGCGAAGGCGCCGAAAGGCGCCCGGTTTGGGCAGCGCTGCGCGCTGCTTCACGAGCTGAAGCTCCCTCCCACGAAATAACGCTCAGTGGTGACGGCTGAACTGGCCGTGGCGGCTGTCGCCCATCAGCCGTTCGAACTCGCGGCCGCTCATGTGCAACAGCGTCTCGTGGTCACCGGCATCGAAGTAGATGTCCGACTGCTGGCGCAGCATGTCGTCGATGTAGACCTGCAGCCCGTAGGCCTGGCCCACCGGGATGGTGGCGCCCGGGTCGCAGTCGTTGAAGCGATGGACGACCTCGTCCTCGCTGGCGAGCTCGACCTTTTCGTTGAACAGCCGTGACAGCTCGTCGAGGTCGGCATCGCAGCTGCTCGGCAGCACGGCGAGGTGGTAGCCGGAATCGCCGTGCACCATCACGGCCTTGGCCAACTGGTCACCGGTGATGTGGACCTGCTGGGCCAGACGGCTGGTGCTTACCTCACGCGGATGTTTGACCTCCTCGTAATCGATGTCACAGGCTCGTAGGTACTCCCGCAAGGTCATCGGGATGGCCATGGCACCTGACTCCTTCGGCCACAGGGGCCGATGAACGATTGAGTGATGTGCCTCCCTTCAGGGTGTGCTCCTCATCACCAGCATAGCGTTAAAGGCCGGCTTGGACAGGGCATCAGTTGGCGGCGGTGAACAGCGCCCGGTGGGTGCCGCGCCACGGCGTCACCTGGCCCGGGACGTGCACGGCCCAGTGGATGTCGTCGGGCCGCAGGCGGAAGCAGGCAGTGACCAGGGTGTTCTCGTCGTCGGGGTCGTCCGGGGCGCGGCGGAAAATCGGCAGGCCGTCGTCGCCTTCGTCGCCGAGGATCGCCAGGGGATCGCGCTCGCCCGCCGCGAGCAGTGCCTCGCCGCGGCGCTGGCGGTCGGCCGAGGAGCGGGTGATCACCTGGCCGGCGTCGCCGTCGGGGTGGTGCAGCGCATGGTTGGCGTGCAGCAGTGGCGCGGTGACCTCGCGGTGGCTGAGCCGGCCGCCGCCGATCTCCACGCTGGTCAGCTGCGGTTCGCCGAGCCGGGCGAGGCCGAAATGGAAGCCGGCGCTTGCCGGCGCGGCCGCGAGCAGGGCGAGGACCTCGGCCACCGAGCGGCAGGTGAGCATGACGCGGCCCAGCACCATCCGGGGGATGTCCGGCGCGAGGCCGGTCAGGCGCAGGTTGTTGACGGTCTGCACCAGGCCGGCCTCGGTGAGGGCGAAAGTATGACCCGGCAGGGAGCCGGGATAGCCGAACGACAGGAAGGCGGGCTGGTCGTCGGGGGCGGCGTGGACCAGGAAGGCCGTGCCGTCGAGGGCCGGCAGGCCATCCTCGTTGTGGGCGAGGCAGGGCGTCGCGCCGGGCAGCAGCACGCTGGTGCAGCCATCCGGCACGCTGGCCAGCAGCTCGCCGCGACAGTGCCAGGCGAACACCGCGTCGAACGGCAGCGCGAGCCCCTCGGCCAGGCCGTGGAGCTCCTCCATCACCCAGGGAAAGTGGCGGGCCGTGGCGGCGCGCATGCGCTCGACCGTGGGCGAGCGGGCGTGCGCCACGCTGGCCCGCCAGGCAGCGCTGCCCACCAGGACGTCATGCACGGTGGCCCGACCGTGGTGGCCCAGGACGAGGCCGATGGCGTGGTGGCTGCCGCTGGCCGTGAGCCAGCCCAGCGGGGCGTTGGAGGGCATCGGGTGGCTCCTCGAGGAGATCGATGGGATCACTCTGCCGGCTGAGCGGCGCCGTGTCATGTCCGTTGTGGCTCGTGACGGGCGATGGGGTGGATAAGACCTTGGTCTAGGCAGGGCGCCAGTGCATTGACAGCCTCGAGGGCGGGCACTACGTTCGAAGGGAATGTTACCGGTAACAAACACCAGGACGGACATTCGACGGCCCCTTCCCTAGCCGGGCCACCGGGTGACCGGCGGCATCGCCGGGGCCCGCTCCGCAAGACGCTCAACAACAATCCGCTCGAAAGGAGATCACGCCATGACAGCCCTCTGGCGCCGTACGCTCACCCTGGCCGGTGCGGCCACGCTCTCGCTCGGCATGGCCCACGCCCAGACGCCGGACCTCTCCGACCCGCCCGCCATCGACGGCGAGGTGGTCGGCGACCATGGCTCGCATACCCTGCGCATGGGCATCGGGCTGGCCGAGTCCTCCCCGCAGTATCTCTCCAGCCAGTATTTCGCCGATATCCTCGACAAGCGCACCGAGGGGCGCATCACCGTCAACGTCTTCCCCAACAGCCAACTGGGCGACGACGTGCAGATGATGGAGATGCTGCAGACCGGCACCCTGGACATGAGCTATCCCTCCTCCTCGCCGGCGACCACCTATGTCGAGGAGCTGGCGGTGTTCGACCTGCCGTTCCTGCTGCCGACCCGCGAGGCGGCCGTCGCGGTGATGAACAGCGAGGTCGCGCAGGGGATGCTCGACGCCTTCGACGGCAGCGGCATCAAGGCGCTCACCTTCTCCGAGAACGGCTATCGCCAGCTCTCCAACAGCGTGCGCCCGGTGGAAACCCCGGAGGACGTGGGCGGCCTCGACGTCAGCGGCCTGACCATCCGCACCATGGAAAACCCGGTGCACCTCTCCATCTGGGAGACGCTGGGCGCCAACCCCACGCCGATGGCGTTCGGCGAGCTGTTCTCGGCCATGGAGCAGGGGGTGGTCGACGGCCAGGAGAACCCCTGGAGCACCATCCTCACCTCCAACTTTCACGAGGTGCAGGACTACGGCTCCGAGACCCGCCACGTCTACACCCCGTTCATCATGATGATGTCCGAGCGCACCTGGGACCGCCTGGCGCCGGAGTACCAGGAGCTGGTCGTGGAGGCGGCGAAGAAGTCCGCGGAGTACGAGATCCAGCTCTCCGCGGAGTACGACGACTGGTCGCGCCAGCAGCTCGAGGAGCGCGGCATGCAGATCACGCGCCTCGACGACGGGCAGATCGCCGCCTTTCAGGAGGCCGTGCAGCCGGTCTACGACGAGTGGGGGCCGCGCATCGGCGAGGACCTGATCGCCGAGGTGCAGGCCGTCGTCGAAGAGACCACGAACGACTGATACCCCTCCCCACGCACAGGACGGGCCGGGGCGTGTCCCTGGCCCGCCATCGGAGTTCGGCATGACAACCCCTGCATCGACCACCTCCGACCGCGTCGCGGTCGAGCCCGAGGCGTATCTCGAGGATCCCCACCGGGCGCCGCTCGAGATCGACCCGGCGGCCCGCCGCGGCCCGGCGCTGTTTCGCTGGGTGACCTTCGCCATGGAGCAGTTGATCGCGGTGATCCTCGTCGCCCTGATCGTCTCGGTCTCGGCCAACGTCATCGGCCGCTCGCTGCTCAACCACTCGCTGCCGTGGGCCGACGAGCTGGCGCGCATGCTGTTCATCTGGCTGATCTTCATCGGCGCGGCGGCGGCCTTCGTGCGCTACGAACACATCGCCGTGGACCTGCTGGTGCGCAAGCTCCGGCCGCGTGCGGCCTACGCGCTCTACCTGCTGCAGCACCTGATCATCGCCGGCCTGATGGGCGTCATCCTGTGGGGCGGCTACCTGGTGATGAGCCGCTCCACCGGGCGCACCGCCATCCTCGGCGTGCCCTGGAACCTGATCAACGTCTCGCTGGTGCTGTGCGCTGCCTTCATCGCCCTGGTGGCGCTGTGGCGCGCCGTGCAGTGCGTGCGCCTGATGCGCGCGCCCGCGAGCCTGTCCCGACGCGATGGAGGCGCCTGAGCCATGCTGTGGATCTTCCTGGGCATCCTGTTCGCCTCCATCACCATCGGCCTGCCCATCGCCTTCGGGCTCGGCGTGGCGGCGGTGGTGCTGGCCGTGCTCTCCGACATCCCGCTGTCGATTCTCATCGAGCAGTCGATCCGCGGGGTCAACAACTTCCCGCTGCTGGCGATCCCCTTCTTCATCCTGGTCGGCGAGGTGATGAGCGCCGGCGGCATCGCCCGGCGACTGATGGACCTGGCCGGTGCGCTGGTCGGTTTCGTCCGCGGTGGGCTGGGGCAGGTGGCGATCACCGGCTCCATGTTCTTCGGCGGCATCAGCGGCTCGGCGGTGGCCGACACCGCCGCCACCGGCTCGATGATGATTCCCTCGATGAAGCAGCAGGGCTACTCCGGCCCGCACGCCACCGCCATCAACACCGTCTCCTCGGTGATCGGCATCATCATTCCGCCGTCGATCCCGCTGATCCTGTTCGGCATCGTCACCGAGACCTCGATCAGCCGGCTGTTCATCGCCGGCATCGTGCCGGGGCTGTTGATCGGCGTCGCCCTGATGGTGACGACCTTCATCATGGCCAGCATCGAGCACGCCGGCCAGACGCGGCGCTTCCGCCTCGACCTGCTGTGGCAGGCCTTCAAGGCGGCGTGGCTGGCGCTGCTGCTGCCGGTGATCGTGATCGGTGGCATCATCGGCGGGGTATTCACCGCCACCGAGGCGGCAGTGGCCGCGCTGCTCTACTCGCTGTTCATCTCGCTGGTGGTCTACCGCGAGTTCGCCGTGCGCGAGCTGTGGGGCATGCTGGTGCGCACCGCGCGCTTGACCGGCATGGTCCTGCTGCTGCTGGCCTTCGCCACGGTGATCGCCTGGTTCCTCACCATCAACATGGTGCCGCAGACGCTGGTACGGCAGGTGCAGGCGATCACCCAGGAGCCGTTCTGGCTGCTGCTGATCGTCGCCGGGCTGCTGCTACTCGTCGGCTTCGTCATGGACCTCACCCCGGCCATGGTGATCATGGCGCCGATGCTCACGCCGATCGTCACCTCGGTGGGCATCGACCCGGTCTACTTCGGCGTGCTGATGGCCTTCGTGCTGGGCATCGGGTTGCTGACGCCTCCGGTGGGCACCTGCCTCTACGTCGGCTGCGGGGTAGGGAAGGTGACCATGGAGCAGTTGGTCCGGGCGATGCTGCCCTACTACGGCGCGCTGCTGGTGGTGCTGGTGATCCTGGTCGCCTTCCCGGGCCTGGTCACCTGGCTGCCCGACCTGACCGCCGTGAGCGGCAACTGACGAGGGGGTAGCGTGACGGTATCGCAGCGTATCCTGGTGATGGGGGTGTCGGGCTCGGGCAAGTCGCACATCGGCCGCCGGCTGGCCACGCGGCTCGGCATCGACTTCATCGACGGCGACGATTACCATGCCCCGGCCAGCATCGCCAAGATGGCGCGCGGCATCCCCCTCGGCGACGAGGACCGCCGCGAGTGGCTGGCGACGCTGGCCGGGCGCTTCGCCGACTACCGGCGGCGCGACGCCGGCGTGGTGATCGGTTGCTCGGCACTCAAGCGCCGCTATCGCGACATCCTGCGCCGGGGCGACCCCGAGCTCGCCATCCTCTTCCTCGATGGCAGTCGCGAGCAGTTGCTCCAGCGCCTGACCACCCGCGAGGGGCACTTCTTCAAGGGTGAGGCGATGCTCGACAGCCAGCTCGCCGACCTGGAGCCGCCCGGGGCGGACGAGGCGCTGGGGCTGCCCATCGCCGAGTCGCCCGAGGCGCTGGTCGAGAGGTTCATCAGGCAAATGGCACCGTGAAGAAACGACGTCCCACCCTCCAGGATATCGCCGATCGCGTCGGCGCGACCAAGATGACCGTCAGTCGCTGCCTGCGCGATCCCGCCACCGTCTCGGAGGGCCTGCGCGAGCGTATCTTCACCGCCGCCGAGCAGGTCGGCTACATCCCCAACCGTGCGCCGGACCTGCTCTCCCGCGCCACCAGCCATTCCATCGGGGTGCTGGTGCCGTCGCTGACCAACCAGGTGTTCGCCGACGTGCTGGTCGGCATCGAGACGGTGACCGAGCCGGCCGGCTACCACCTGATGCTCTCCCACTACGGCTACAGCCAGGCGCTCGAGGAGCGCAGCTTGGCGTCGCTGCTCTCCTACAACGTCGACGGGGTGATCCTCTCCGACAGCCGGCACACGCCGCGCACCTGCCGCATGCTGGAAACCGCCGGCATTCCCACCGTCGAGATCATGGACTCGCGCACCCCGCCGCTGCACCAGGCGGTGGGGTTCGACAACGTCCAGGCCGCCTACGACATGGTCGGCGAGATGATCCGCCGCGGTCGCCGCCACGTGCTCTACCTGGCGGTGCGCCTGGACGAACGCACCCGCCAGCGCGAGGCGGGCTATCGCCAGGCCATGTGCGAGGCGGGCCTCACGCCGGTCACGCTGCAGCGCAGCCAGCGTTCCTCCTACAGCGTTGGCGCCGCCCTGCTCGGCGAGATCCTGGCCGACCATCCCCAGGCCGACGCGCTCTTCTGCACCAATGACGATGTGGCGGTGGGGGCCTACTTCGAGTGCCTGCGCCGCGGCGTGCGGGTGCCGGAGCAGCTGGCGATCGCCGGCTTCCATGGCCACGACGTGGGGCAGGTGATGAGCCCGCGCCTGGCCAGCGTGGTCACGCCGCGCCAGGCCATCGGCGAGCAGGCCGCCCGCGCGCTGCTCGCGGCCATTTGCGGCGCGCCCGGCACCGAACGCGTGATCGACCTGGGCTATCGCATCGAACCCGGGAAGACCCTGTAGCCCGCGCGTGAACTGTCAAGGTGTGAACCAGTTCCTAGTTTGTGGTCTATAGGTGCTACCCTGATTCGGAAACGTGTCTAATTCTCATTGATAGGGAGTGCGTCGATGGCATTCATGCGTAGCCTCATGCGGGGACTGGTCGTCATGTTGCTCGGGGTGGTGGCGAGCCTGCCGGCCCAGGCCGAGGAGGAGCGCCTGCAGGTGGTGGCGACCACCGGCATGATCACCGACACCCTGCGCCGGGTCGGCGGTGATGCGGTGTCGGTGCAGGGGCTGATGGGGCCCGGCGTGGATCCCCACCTCTACCGCCAGACGCGCAGCGACGTGCGCGCCATGACCCAGGCGGATGCGGTGTTCTGGAACGGTCTCTACCTGGAGGCGCAACTCGAGGACTTCCTCGAGCGGCTCGCGGCGCGCCGCCCGGTGTATGCCGTGGGCGAGGCGGTGCCCATGGCGGAGCGCCTCGCCGACGAGGAGTACGCCAACCAGTACGATCCCCACGTGTGGATGGATCCATCCCGCTGGCGCTACGTGGTGCTGGCCGTGCGCGACGCCTTGAGCGAGCTCGTGCCCGAGCAGGCCGACGCCTTCGCCGAGCGCGCCGAGGCCCTGCTGGTGGAGCTCGAGGCGCTCGACGACTACGCTCGCCAGGTACTGGCGAGCGTGCCGGAAGGGTCGCGGGTACTGGTGACGGCCCATGACGCCTTCGGCTACTTCGGCGACGCTTATGACATGGAGGTGCTCGGCATCCAGGGCTTCTCCACGGAGAGCGAGGCTGGCCTGGCGCGCATCGAGGCGATGGTGAACCTGCTGGTGGAACGCGACATCGGGGCGATCTTCATCGAATCCTCGGTGTCGGACCGCAACGTACGCGCCCTGATCGAGGGGGCGCGGGCCAAGGGACACGAGGTGCGCATCGGCGGCGAGCTCTTCTCCGATGCGATGGGCCCGGCGGGGACCTACGAGGGCACCTGGCTGGGCATGCTCGACCACAATATCACGCTGATCGCGCGGGCGCTGGGCGGGGAGGTCCCCGACGGCGGTCGCCTGGCGCGGCTGACGCTCGACAAGGAGGGGTCATGACCCAGGCACCACCCATCAGCGAGGAAGTCGCCAAAAGCCCCCTGGCGATCCACGGGTTGACAGTCAGCTACGCGCATCACCCGGTGGTGCACTCGGTGGACTTCGTCACCCCGCCGGGCAGCCTGACCGCCATCGTCGGCCCCAACGGGGCCGGCAAGTCGACCCTGCTCAAGGCCGTGCTCGGCATCACCCGGCGTCTCACCGGGGAGGTGCGCGTCTTCGGCGAGCCCGTCGAGGCGATGTCGCGTCACGTGGCCTACGTCCCCCAGCGCTCGAGCGTCGACTGGGACTTCCCGGCCACGGTGATCGACGTGGTCACCATGGGGCTGTTCCGCGACCTGCACTGGTGGCAGCTGACGCGGCGCCATCACCGGCAGCGCGCCCTGGAGAGCCTCAGCCGGGTGGGCATGGAGGCCTTCGCTGACCGCCAGATCGGCCAGCTCTCGGGGGGGCAGCAGCAGCGGGTCTTCCTGGCGCGGGCGCTGACCCAGCAGGCCGAGTTGACGATCCTCGACGAGCCCTTCGCTGGCGTCGACGCCGCCACCGAGAAGGCCATCGTCGAGGTGCTCAAGCAGCTCAAGCGCGAGGGGCGCACGCTGCTCTGCGTGCACCACGATCTGGCCACGGTGCGTGACTACTTCGATCACGTGCTGCTGCTCAACGTGCGTCGCATCGCGGCAGGGCCGGTGGACGAGGTGTTCACCGAGCGCAACCTGCAGGCCACCTACGGCGGCCGGCTCAGCGCGGTGCAGCTGGCGCGGCTGCTGGAGCCGGCGGACGTCGCGCACGCGGGGAGCGGGCGATGATGGAGACCTGGTGGCTCGCGCTGACGTTTCGCCTCGGCTACAACACCAGCCTGGTCACCGTCGGCACCATGCTGCTGGGGGCCGGCGCCGGGATGATCGGCACCTTCGTCCTGCTGCGCAAGCGATCGCTGATCAGCGATGCGGTCAGCCACGCCACCCTGCCGGGGCTGGCGCTGGCCTTCATCATCGTCGGCCTGATCCAGGGCGACGGGCGCTGGCTGCCGGCGCTGCTGGCCGGGGCGGCGCTGAGCGCGGCCTTCGGGCTGTGGGCCGTGCAGGTGATCAGCGAGCGCACCCGCCTCGGCGAGGATGCCGCCATCGGCGCGGTGCTCTCCACCTTCTTCGCCTTCGGCGTGGTGCTGATCACCGTCATCCAGTCGATGTCGGTGGCGGGGCAGGCCGGCCTCACCGGCTACCTGGTCGGGGCCACGGCCGGCATGCTGGCCGCCGAGGCGCAGTTGATCGCCCTGTGCGCGCTGGGCGTGTTGCTCGCCATCGTGGTGATGCGCCGCGACTTCCTGCTGGTCTGCTTCGATGCCGACTTCGCGCGGACCCAGGGCGTGGCCACCGGGCGCGTCGACCTGGCCATGCTGATGCTGCTGATGGTGGTGGTGGTGATCGGCCTCAAGGTGACCGGACTGATCCTCATCGTGGCGCTGACCATCATCCCGCCGGTGACGGCGCGCTTCTGGACCGACCGCCCCATGCGCATGGTGGCCCTGGCGGCGCTGCTCGGGGCGCTGGCCGGCTACCTGGGCGTCACGCTCTCCTCGGTGACGGAAGGTCTGCCGACCGGCCCCTTGATCGTGCTCGCCGCCTTCGCGCTGTTCTTCGTCTCCATGCTGTTCTCGTCGCAGCGCGGGGTGCTGGCGGCGCTGCTCGCCTATCAGCGTTTCCGGCGTCGGGTGCACCTGCGCCAGGGGCTTCTGGCGCTGGCCCGTGACGAGCCGATCTTCGACAACCTGACCCTCAAGATCCTGCGGCGCCAGGGCTACCTGCGCCGTGACGGCGTGCCCACCCTGCCGGGCCGCGCCGCCGCCCGCGACGCCGAGCACGAGGAGCGGCTGTGGGCGCTCTACCGCGAGCGCGAGCCCGAGGATGCCCTGCAGCAGGAGCACTCGGGCCTGACGCCGATCGCCGAGGTGCTCTCGCCGGATGCCATCATGGCGCTGGAAGCCGAACTGCCACCGACGGCGGAGGTGCGCGGATGAGCGACTTCATGATGTTCAGCCTGGTGCCGCTGGTGGTGGCGGTGATCATCGGCATGACCTGCGCGCTGCTCGGCAACTTTCTGGTGCTGCGGCGCCAGAGCCTGATCGGCGATGCCATCAGCCACGTGGCGCTGCCCGGCATCGTGGTCAGCTTCATCCTCACCGGCATGCTCGCCTCCACGGCGATGATGCTCGGCGCCGGCGTGTCGGCGCTGGTCACGGTGGCGATGATCGAGCTGATCCGCCGGCTCGGCCGGGTGGAGACCAGCGCCGCCATGGGGGTCACCTTCACCAGCCTGTTCGCCCTGGGCGTGCTGCTGCTCGAGTGGCACGACGCCACCGGCGTGCACCTGGACGTGGAGCACGCCCTCTACGGCAATCTGGAGAGCCTGATCTGGTTCGAGGGCACGGGGCTCGCGGCGCTGTTCGACCCGACGGCGCTCGCCGGGCTGCCCCGGCAGTTGCCGCGCGTCGCCCTGGTGGGCGTGCTGGTGGTGGCCTTCGTGGCGGTGTTCCGCCGCCATCTGGTGCTCGGCAGCTTCGACCCGGACTTCGCGGCGAGCGTGCGCGCCCGTCCCGCCCTCGTCGACCTGCTGCTGGTGAGCCTGGTGGCCGTGGCGGCGATCGCCGCCTTCGAGGCGGTGGGCTCGATCATCGTCATCGCCATGTTCATCTGTCCGGCCGCCGCGGCGCGGCTGATGACCGACCGGCTGGCGACGCAGATCGCCTGGAGCCAGGGCTTCGCGGTGTTGGCCTCGGTGCTCGGCTACGTGCTCGCCGGCTACGGCCCGGGCTGGTTCGGCTTCGATGCCTCGCTGAGCGCGGCGGGAACGATCGCCACCCTCTCGGGGCTGATCCTGCTCGCGGCGTGCGTCGCCGGGCCGCGCCGTCATCCGGCGGCGGCGTGAGGCCCGCTCACTCTTCCGCTGCTCGAGTCTCCGAGACCGAGTCGTTGCCCCCGGCCGCCTCGTCGCCGGCCGGGGCGTCGCGACGGCGGCGCACCATCAGGGTGATCTCCACGTTCGAGCCGCCGTAGAGGCGCGGCGACTCGGTGCAGGTGCGCGCGGGGTAGCGATGCCGGTCGAAGAACTCGGCGTAGGCGGCGTCGAACTCGTGGATGTCGTCCAGGTTGGCGAGGTGCACGTCGACGCGCACCGTGTCGGCCAGGTCGACGCCCGCGATTTCGAGCATGCGATCCAGGCGGTGCAGGATCCACTTGGTCTCTTCGGTGATGTTGCCAAGCACCGTCTCGCCGCCCTGGATATCGGTGGCCGTGAGCCCCGAGACGAAGACGTAGTCGTCGTCGATGACCACGTGACTGCCCGGAAAGACCGGCACTTCCAGAGTGGGGACGTTGTGATACTGCGGCATTGAGCCTCCTTCGCGGCCATGAAAGACACCTGCCTGGCTCACTATAGAAGGCTCGCCGTGCCTGTGCTTTTCTTGATATCTGTCATGCCTTCGTTGTCCGCGTCGTGCCATCGTCCGCGGTGTCACGTCACCGGCGAAGGGTATGGCAGGGTGATGCTGCACTGCAGTATGCTGGCTGACAGGGTGATTGGGAGGAGCGAGCATGGCGCACGAGACGGCAGCGGACGCGGGGCAGATCGAGAACCGGACCTTCGACGAGATCCAGGTGGGCGACAGTGCGGCTATCGAGAAGCGCCTGACGCTCGACGACATCAAGCTGTTCGCCATCATGTCAGGCGACATCAACCCGGCGCACCTCGACGAGGACTTCGCCAAGAGCACCCGCTTCCAGGAGGTGGTGGCCCACGGCATGTGGGGCGGGGCGCTGATCTCCACGGTGCTGGGCACCGAGTTGCCGGGCGCCGGCACGATCTACCTGGGGCAGACGCTGCGCTTCCGCGAGCCGGTGCGCCTCGGCGACGTGCTCAAGGTCAGCGTCACGGCGCGGGCCAAGGACGCCGAGCGCAAGCGCATCACCTTCGACTGCCGCTGCGTCAACCAGGACGGTCGCGTGGTGATCGAGGGCAAGGCCGAGGTGCAGGCCCCCACCGAGAAGATCCGCCGGCCACGCACCGTGCTGCCGCGGGTGCGCATGGCCGAGCGAGCGCGGCTCCATGAGCTGCTGAGCGCCGCCAACCATCCGGCGCCGGTGTCCATGGCGGTGGTCCACCCGGTCGACGAGGTCTCGCTGATGGGGGCCTGGGAGGCGGCGCGCCAGGGGCTGATTCACCCGGTGCTGGTGGGGCCCGAGGCGAAGATCCGCGCCGCGGCCGAGGCGGCGGGCATCGACATCGGCGAGTTCCCGTTGGTCGATGTGCCGCACAGCCATGCCGCGGCCGCCGAGGCGGTGGCGCTCACCCGCGCCGGCAAGGTCGGGGCACTCATGAAGGGGGCGCTGCACACCGAGGAACTGCTCCACGAGGTGCTCAAGCACGACAGCGGGCTGCGCACCGAGCGCCGCATCAGCCACGTGATGGCCTTCGACGTGCCCACCTACCCGCGTCCGCTGTTCATCACCGATGCGGCCATCAATATCTACCCGACCCTCGATGACAAGGTGGATATCGTCCAGAACGCCATCGACCTGGCCCACGCCGTGGGCAACGAGGTCCCCAAGGTGGCGATCCTCTCGGCGGTGGAGACCGTCAATCCCAAGATCGCCTCGACGCTGGAGGCGGCGGCGCTGTGCAAGATGGCCGAGCGCGGCCAGATCGTGGGGGGCGTGATCGACGGGCCGCTCGCCTTCGACAACGCCGTCTCGGAAGCGGCCGCGGCCGCCAAGGGCATCGTCTCTCCGGTGGCGGGGCGCGCCGACATCCTGGTGGCGCCCGACCTGGAGGCCGCCAACATGCTGATGAAGCAGCTGACCTACCTGGCCGACGCGTCCGGTGCCGGCCTGGTGGTGGGGGCGCGGGTGCCCATCGTGCTGACCAGCCGCGCCGACGACGCCATCACGCGCCTGGCCTCCTGCGCCCTGGCGCTGCTGGTCACCGAGTACCAGAAGAGGGTGGGGCGCTGATGAACGAGATACTGGTCATCAACAGCGGCTCGTCGAGCCTCAAGTTCGCCCTGTTCGGCGTGCCCGAGGGCGCCGGCCTGGACGACCTGCAAATGCGCTATCGCGGCCACTTCGCCGGGCTCGGCAGCCGGGCGCGACTGACCCTGGTCGACGCGGCGGGTCGGCGCCGCGAGTACAGTGGTTCGCGCACCCCGCTGGGGCGCATTGCCGCCGACCTGGACCACGACGCGGCCCTGTCGCGGCTGCTGGCGTGGATCGAGGCGCACCCGGAGCTGGCCGACGTCACGGCCGTGGGCCATCGCATCGTGCACGGCGGTCGCGAGCACTGCGCGCCGCTGCGCCTGGATGCCGCGCGTCTCGCCGAACTCGAGGCGCTGGTGCCGCTGGCGCCGCTGCACCAGCCCTATGGGCTGGCGCCGGTGCAGGCGCTCAAGGAGATGCGCCCGCGCCTGCCCCAGGTCGCCTGCTTCGACACGGCCTTTCACGTTACCCAACCGGCGGTGGCGCAGACCTTCCCGCTGCCGCGCCGCTTCACCACGAGCGGCATGCGGCGCTACGGCTTCCACGGGCTCTCCTACGACTACATCAACCGCACGCTGCCGCGCTGGGTGGGGGGCGCCACGGGCCGGACGCTCGTCGCCCACCTGGGCAACGGGGCCAGCCTGTGCGCCATCCGCGACGGCGCGAGCGTCGCCTCCACCATGGGTTTCACCGCCCTCGACGGGCTGATGATGGGGACCCGCAGCGGCAGCCTCGACCCCGGCCTGGTACTCCACTTGATCCTGGAGAGGGGACTCTCGGCGGAGCGGGTGCAGCACCTGCTCTACAAGGAGTCCGGCCTGCTGGGCGTCTCCGGGATCAGCGGCGACATGCGCGAGCTGCTGGCCAGCCCGGCGCCGGAGGCGGCCGAGGCCATCGAGCTCTTCGTCTACCGCATCGTGCGCGAGATCGGCAGCCTGGCGGCGGCGCTGGGCGGCCTCGACCACCTGGTGTTCACCGCCGGCATCGGCGAGCGCGCGGCGCCGGTGCGCGCTGCCGTGGTGGCAGGCTGCGGCTGGCTGGGGGCGACGCTGGACCCCGATGCCAACGCGACCGATGCCGTCAGCATCGCCGGGCCGGACAGCTGCGTCGGGGTGTGGGTGATCCCCACCGACGAGGAGCGCATGATCGCCTGGCACACCGCGCGCAGCCTCGCCGGGTGAATCCCCGTCCCCGTCTATAGCGTTTGCCAGGGGGCGGGGGGCGGCTCCTCCAAGGCCTCGACGAGGACGTCGAGGGCCCGGGTCAGGGCCTCGCGCGAGGCGGCGGCGCTCAGGCACAGGCGCAGCGCCTGAGGGGCCGGCTCGCTGCCCACGCAGAAGGGTTCGGCGCTGGTCACCCGTACGCCGCGCCGCTCCAGCACCTCCTGCAGGGCGGCACTGCGCAGCTCGAAGGGCAGCGGGAGCCACAGGTTGGAACTGTGGGGGCGTCCGCTCACCGCAAAGTCGCCCAGCCGTTCGCGCGCCAGACGCTGCCGCGCGCCCAGTTCCTCGGTCTGCCACGCCAGCAGCCGTTCGCTGTCGTCGCTGGCCACCCAGCGGCATACGGCCTCCACCATCAGCGGGGGCACCATCCAGCTCTGGGCGCGCAGTGCCGCGCCGAGGCGTTCGCGCAGCGGCGCCGGTGCCGTCAGGGTGCCGATGCGCAGCCCGCCGGCCAGCACCTTGGAGGTGCTGAACACGAACAGCGTGTGCTCCGGCGCCAGCCGGTAAAGCGGGGTGCCGCGCTCCTCCGCGGGCAGGTACTGAACCCCATCCTCGAGAATCCAGAACTCGTGGCGGCGCGCCAGTTCGGCCAGTCGTTCGCGGCGTGCTTCATCGAGCATCGCCCCGGTGGGGTTGTTCTGGTCGGGGGTGACGTAGACGAGTCGCGGCGGCTGCTGGCTGCACAGCCTCTCGAGGGCATCGAGATCCATGCCGCCGGCATCCAGCGCCACCGGCAGCAGCTTGAGGTGTGCCTGTCGCGCTGCACTGATCAGCCCGGGGTAGGTCAGGGCATCGGCGGCAATGCGCTCGCCGGGGCGCGTCAGCGCCCGCAGGGCCAGGCTGAGGCCGTGCTGCCCGCCCTGGGTGATCAACAGCGCTGCCGGGTCCACCGGCATGCCGAGCCGGCCCATCCAGGCCGCCAGCTGTTCGCGGTGGGCGGGCACGCCGCAGGCGTCCTGGTAGTCCACCGCGCGCTGCAGCAGCTCGGCGTCGTTGGCGATCGTCTGCAGGGCACGCCCCAGCGCGGCCGCGCGCAGCGGGTGTGGCGGCGGCAGGCTGAGGCTCAGATCGATCATCCCCTCGTCGACCGGGCGATGGGTCATCAGGAAGGGGCTGGGCGCTGCTGTCTCGCCGCCCAGCACATAGGTGCCGCTGCCGACCCGGGCCGCCACCCAGCCTTGGCGCTCGGCCTCGGCATAGGCGCGCGTCACGGTGCCCACCGTGACCTCGAGCGCGTCGGCCAGGCGGCGCTGCGGGGGCAGGCGGGCGCCGGGTTCGAGCTCGCCGGCCTGCACGGCGCGGGCGATGGCCTCGGCAATCTCCCGGTAGCGGGGGCCCTGGCCGACCAGGTGGGGGATCCAGATTGTCATGGTGACAATAAAACCTTTGACGCCCTATTTGTACCCATTATGCTGGATTTTGTCGGCATTTACAGCCAGTCAATGCAAAAATGTATGGATACAAAATCATGGAAACCCTGGCAGTCCTCGGGCCCGCGGCCCTCTACATGATCTCGATGACCATCACCCCCGGTCCCAACAACGTGATGCTCACCGCCTCCGGGGCCAACTACGGCTTCCTGCGCACGCTGCCGCACATCTTCGGCATCCTCGGCGGTTGCTTCCTGCTCTTCGCCGGCATCGCCCTGGGCTTGGGGCTGGTCTTCGAGCGCTACCCGCTGGTGCAGACGGCGCTACGCATCGTCGGCAGCGCCTACCTGCTCTACTTGGCCTGGCGCATCGCCACCGCGCCCCCGCCCGACCTGCGCCGCCGCGGCGAGGGGCGGCCGCTGCGCTTCTGGCAGGCGGCCGCCTTCCAGTTCGCCAATCCCAAGGCGTGGGTGATGGGGCTGGCGCTGATGGCGGGCTTTCTGCCCGAGGGCGGTAATACGGTGACGAACGCGCTGCTGCTGGCCGGGTTCGCCGAGCTGGTGGGGCTGCCGTGCATCGCCCTGTGGGCCGGCTTCGGCACCGCCATCGGCCGCTGGCTCGACGGTCCGCGTGCCTGGCGGGTGTTCAACGGTGTCATGGGCGGGCTGACCGCGGCCTGCGTGATCTTCATTCTGGGATGATTGTCGGACCGCTTCGCGGGCAGTGATACGGGGTGATAATGGCGGTGGGTCAGGGGGCGTTGAACTTTTCCATCCGGCAATCAGTCGTACTGATTGACGTACGTACTGGATGACGTACTCTCAACTAGAGAGAACGACCGGAGACAGGCCATGCCCACGATGACGGCCAGCGAAGCCCGAGCCAACCTGTATCGCCTGATCGACGAGGTGGCCTCCTCGCATCAGCCACTGCACATATCGGGCAAGCGCAACAAGGCGGTGTTGATTGCCGAGGAAGACTGGGAAGCGATCCAGGAGACGCTGTTCCTGCTCTCGGTCCCCGGGATGCGCGAATCGATCCGGGAAGGTATGGAGACACCCGTTGACGAGTGCGGTGAGGACCTGGAGTGGTGACGTGGCGCCTGGCCTACACGAAGCAGGCGCAAAAGGATGCCAAGAAGCTGGCGTCGAGTGGGTTGAAACCCAAGGCGCAGGAGTTGCTGGTCCTGTTGGCCGAAGACCCGTTCCAGAAGCCGCCGCCCTTCGAAAAGCTCGTGGGCGATCTTGCCGGTGCCTATTCGCGGCGCATCAACATCCAGCACCGCCTGGTCTATCAGGTGCTGGAGGAGGAGCGGGTCGTCAAGGTGCTGCGGCTCTGGAGTCATTACGAATAGCGCAATAAAGCCCTACAGAAATTCTTCCAACTCCTCGCGCCCCATATTGCCGCCGGTGACGACCACCACCAGGTCGCCTTCCGGTGGCAGCGTGGCGGCGCCTTCCCGCAGGGCGGCCACGCCCACGGCGGCGCCCGGCTCGGCGAACAGCTTGCTCGCGTAGAGCAGGTGGTGCATGGCGCGGTGGATGGCCGCCTCGTCGACGCTGGCGAGGGCGTCGACATGCGCCCGGCACAGTGGATAGGTGTGCTCGCCGACGATGGCCGCGGCCAGGCTCTTGGCGCAGGTATCGACCGAAGCCAGCCGCGCCGGTCCGCCGCTCGCCCAGGCGTGGGCCATGCTCGCCGCCCCGGCCGGTTCCACGCCGATCAGGGTGAGCGAGGGACGCAGGGCGTCGACGGCCACGCCGATGCCTGAGATGAGCCCGCCGCCGCCGACGGGGCAGAGGATCGCCGTCGCCTCGGGCGCCTGGGCGAGGATCTCCAGGCCCACCGTGCCCTGGCCGGCGATGATGCGTTCGTCGTCGTAGGGGTGCACCAGGGTCAGGCCGCGCTCTGTCACCAGGCGGTGCATCAGCGTCCAGGCGTCGTTGATGTCGCCGTGCAGGCGTACCTCGGCGCCCAGCTCGCGGGCGCCCTCGACCTTGAAGGGGCTGGCGTTCTCCGGCATCACGATGGTCACCGCCGCGCCCGCCTCGCGTGCCGCCCAGGCGAGCCCCAGGGCGTGGTTGCCGGCGGAGACGGCGCCGAGTCCGCCCTCCAGTTCCTCGGGCGTGGCCGTGCGCACCCAGTTGAGTGCGCCGCGCGCCTTGAAGGAGCCGGTGCGCTGGAACGGCTCGCCCTTGAGCCATACGCGTCGCCCCAGCTGCTCGGAGAGGGCGTGGTCGGGAATCAGGGGCGTGGGGAGGAGGGTGTCGGCGATGCGCGCCTGCGCCTGCTGCAGTTGCTCGAGGTCGATCATGGGGCCTCCGGTGACAGGGGACATAGGCCCCCGCTGCAGCGGGGGCCTTGCTTGTTCCCCAGTGTAGGCGGGGTCTCTTCAGGGGCGACAGACGAAGTAATCGTTCTGGATGTCATGCTCCAACTGGTGCACCTGGATGTCGCCGAAGCCCGCTGCCTCCAGGTACTGGAGCGCCCGTTCGCGGCCCCACATCGTGCCCAACCCTTCGCCGCCCTGGGCCAGCGACACCGTCATGCAGTGGCTCACCGAGACGGCATAGAGCAGCGTGCCGAGCGGGTGGTCGCGGTCGAGGTGATGGTGGCTCGAGGCGTGGATGTCCTGCACCAGGTAGACGCCATCTTCAGCGAGGCTCTTGCGGATCCCGGCGAGCAGCCGGCGCGGCTGGCCCTGGTCGTGGATGCCGTCGAAGGTGGTGATCAGGTCGAAGGCGGCCGGTTCGGCGGTGACATCGAAGTCGCTCAGGTCGCGGACCACGAAGCGGACGTTGTCGAGCCCAGCGCGCTCGGCCTGCTCGGTGGCCCAGGCGATTGCTTCCGCGGAGAGGTCGTAGCCGACGAAGCGGCTCTGCGGGTAACGCTCGGCCATGGCGAGCAGGGCGCGGCCGCGACCGCAGGCGCAGTCCAGCACGCGGATGCCGTGCGCCAGGCGCGCGGGCAGCTCCGGGGCGAGCGGCAGGATGCCGTCGAACAACGCCGGCAGCACCGTCTGGCCGCTGTCGCTGGCCATCACCTCCTGGAAGCGCGGGTAGCGGGAGTAGGGCACGCCGCCCCCTTCGTGGAAGCAGCGCACCACGTCATCCTCCACGCTGCCCAGCATGGCGATAAACTGGGCATAGATGGCCAGGTTGGCGGGCCCCTTGTCGGTGAGCAGTTCGGCATGGGCGTCCGGCAGCCAGTAGGTGGCGGTGGCCGGGTCGGTCTCGATCACGCCGCCGGCCACCAAGCCGCCCAGCCATTCGCGCACGTAGCGCTCGTGCAGGTCGGTGCGTGCGGCAAGGGCCTCGCTGGTGATCGGAGCCTCACCGGCCAGTGCCTCGAGCAGCCCGGTGCGGTGGCCCAGCGAGATCAGCAGCATCAGGCCGCTCTCGTTGAGCGCCTGAACCAGCCGCGCCTCGAAGGCCTCGGTCGATGCCTGAGCGGAGGTGGAAAAGTGGATATCGCACATGGTTGTTCTCCGTTGTCGTGGGGGGTGCAGGGAGCACCTTACGACCGGGCGGAACGGACCGGGAAAGTGCATTGCGACGCAAAGGGGCGTTTCGTGCCATGAACGACTCCCGCGATGCCGACACGGCTCCCTTGACCGTGGCCCTGCTGGCCACGCCCGAGGCGACCGCCTCGACGCTGTACGGCATGTACGACCTGTTCGGCTCGGCGGGCCGCGACTGGCCCCTGCTGATGCACGGCGAGGTGGGGCGGCCGCTGCTGCAGCCGGTGATCGTCTCCCGCGACGGGCGCGGCTTTCGCGCCCTCAACGGCGCCTGGATCCAGCCCGACGCCTGCCTGGCCGACTGCCCGGCGCCCGTGGCGATGTGCATTCCCGACCTCTACGTGGCCCCCGACGAGCCGCTGGCGGGGCGCTACCCGGTGGAGATCGACTGGCTGCACGGCTGCCAGGCGCGGGGGGCGCTGCTCGCTGCGGCGTGCACGGGGGCGCTACTGCTCGCCGAGGCAGGGCTGCTCGACGGCCAGGACGCCACCACCCACTGGGCCTACTGCGAGGCGCTGGCACGCCGGCACCCCCGGGTGAACGTGCATGCCCACCGCACCCTGGTGGTGAGCGGCGAGGGGCAGCGGCTGATCATGGCCGGCGGCGGTACCACCTGGGTGGACCTGGCGCTGTTCCTGGTGGCGCGGCTGGTGGGCGTGGACGAGGCGATGCACCTGGCGCGCATTCACCTGATCGACTGGCACCAGCACGGCCAGCAGCCCTATGCCAGCCTGAGCCAGGCGCGCCAGGTGGCGGACGCCTGCATCGCGCGCTGCCAGGTGTGGGTCGCCCAGCACTACGACACCCCCTCGCCGGTGGCCGGCATGGTCAAGCTCAGCGGCCTGACCGAGCGCTCCTTCAAGCGGCGTTTCAAGGCGGCCACCGGCATGACGCCCATGGAGTACGTGCACACCCTGCGCCTCGAGGAGGCCAAGCAGCTCCTGGAGTGCGAGGACGCGTCCATCGAGGCGGTGGCCGAGCAGGTCGGTTACGCCGACCCGAGCTTCTTCCGCCGGCTATTCACCCGGCGCGTGGGGCTCACCCCCAGCCAGTACCGGCGGCGTTTCCGCAGCCTGCGGCAGCGCCTGCAGTGAGGCCGCTGATCGGCGACAAACCAAAAAAATCCCCGGCGCGGTGTCGATTTCCCGCCTGCCATTCGTCCCAACAGGGAACGTCCCGCCATGTCGATTCCCAAGGAGGAGAAAGCCCGATGAAGTACGCAGCACTGGTCTACTACCTGGAAAGCCACATCGACGCCATGACCGAGCAGGAGTGGCACGACCTCAACCAGGAGTGCCTGGCCGGCGTGGAGCGCCTGACGGACCAGGGCCATTTCCTCGGCGGCCAGGCCCTGCAGCCGGTGGGCACCGCCACCAGCGTGCGGGTACGCAACGGCGAGGTGCTGGTCTCCGACGGCCCCTTCGCCGAAACCAAGGAGCAGCTGGCCGGCTTCTACCTGCTCGATGCCCGTGATCTGGAGGAAGCCCTGCAACTGGCCAGCCGCATTCCGCCGGCCCGCTTCGGCACCATCGAAGTGCGCCCGGTGCGGGAACTGCCACCCTATTCTCCCTCTTCGATGGCAAGCGGCTGATCTATGGCGGCTTCGAGCGGATCGTGGACGAGTAGCCCTGGCCGCCTGTCGGATAGCTCCGCAGCAAGGCCGACAGGCGGCTCGGCTAGGCCCAGCGTTCGTCGGCGGTGAACGCCACGGTGAACCAGCGCCGCTTTGCCGGGGGCGTCAGGCCGGCGGCGATCTCCTCGCGGATCTCGTCCATCACGGCGACCCCCTGGCCCGCGGCGAACTCGGGCGTGGTGACGATGTGGATCTCGATGAAGTGGCCGCGCCCGCTCTTGGCCACGTGGCTGTAGTAGTCGAGCAGCCCCTCGCGCGCCATTACCGGCACCATGGCGGCGTGCACCTCGCGGTCCAGGTCGCTCGGCGCGATCAGCAGGATCTCGCGCAGGGCGCGGCGCACGATGCCGATGGGCACCGGCAGGAAGCCAAGGGTGAGAAGCGCCAGCAGCAGCGAATCCACGTAGCGGGTGAGGTGTGCATAGGCGGTGCGCTCCAGCGCCAGGGCGACGACGAAAGCCACCAGTAGCGCCGTGGTGATCAGCGCCGCCATCAGCCAGCTCTGGGCGTCGATGCGCAGGAACTCCGAATCGACGCGGCGGTTGATGCGTTTCTCGTAGACGAACATGGCGAAGCAGACCACGGCCACCACCGCCGCGTAGACGAGCGCCAGGCCGAAGGCCAGCTCGCGCCCACCCTCCAGTAGCCCCCGCACGGCGTTGAGGAAGGCGTAAAAGCACAGCAGCAGCAGGATGCTGCCGTTGAGCGCCGCCACCATCGGCTCCAGGTGCCAGTAGCCGTGCTGGAAGCGCTCGCTCGCCTCGCGCTCCGCCAGGCGTGCCACCAGCAGAGCCAGCCCCGACATGGCGGCGTCGATGGTGGAGAACACCCCGTCGAAGAGGATCGACTGCGAGCCGGCCAGCAGGCCGAGCGTGACCCCCAGGGCCGACACGGTCAGCGTCGCGACGATGGAGTGCTTGAGGGTGCGCTGTTCCAGAGCGGCGGACATGGCATCTTCCCTGGTCACCAAAGCCTTCCAGTCTAGCCGAGCGATGCGGGGCGGGGGAGGTCAATGACAGCAACTCAACGCCTTGTCGCTCAATTTCGCGCGCCCCCTGCCGATGTTCTCTAGGTAGTCCTGACTCTGACGACACACCAAGGCATGGGGGAGCGATGAAGCAACTGTCCATCAAATGGAGCCTGACGGCGGCACTGGCGGTGCTGGTGCTGATGATCGGCCTGATCGGCGGGCTGGGGTTCTACTCGAGTGCCACCAGCCAGGAGGCGCTGCACGAGCTCGCCGAGACCAACGTCGAACTCGCCAACCTGGCGAACCGCACCCAGGTGAACGTGCTGCGTGCGCAGACCTTCCTGGATCGCTTCGCCAGCTACAGCACCCAGGGCAACAGCAAGAAGGGGCGCGAGAACCAGGCGATGGCGAAGGAGGCCTTGGCGGCCGCCGAGGAGCGCTTCGAGGCCTTCCGGCAGATCCCCGTGGCGTCGTCGGATCCTCGGGCGCCCTACGTCGCGGCGATCATCGAGGCCTACGACGCCTTCGTCGGGGAAGGGCTGGTGCCGCTGCTGGACGAGACGCCGTTCCAGGTGATGCGCAACCAGGAGCGGTTGAGCGCGCTGAGTGCGGACCTCGACGTGGCGATGGAAGACTTCATCGCCTATGCGGATCAGCGCGGCGAGGCGGTGATCGGCGAGGTGGCGAGCCTGAGCCGCACCGTGGGCATCATCGACGTCGTTCTGCTGGTCGCGGCCCTGGCGGCGGCGCTGGTGCTCCGCCTGGCGATGATGCGGGTGGTAGTGACCCCGCTGAAGCAGGCGATCGCGCACTTCGAGCGCATCGCCGATGGCGACCTCACCGCACGCATCGAGGACCGCGGCCGCAACGAGATCGGCCAGCTCTTCAGCGCGCTCGGTCGCATGCAGGAGAAGCTCAAGACACTGGTGGTCTCGCTGCGCAGCAGCAGCGACAGCGTGTTCAGCGGCGCCGGCGAGATCGCCTCGGGCAGCCAGGACCTCTCCTCGCGCACCGAAGAGCAGGCGTCCGCCCTGCAGGAGACCGCCTCCAGCATGGAGGAGATGGCCAGTACCGTCAGCCGCAACACCGAGACCGCCCAGGAAGCCGACCGGCTCGCCAGCTCGGCCTCGCAGACCGCCGAGGCCGGCGGACAGGAGGTGGAGCGCACCGTGCAGCTGATGCGCGAGATCGCCGAGAGCGCCAATCGCGTCACCGACATCATCGGCGTGATCGACTCCATCGCCTTCCAGACCAACATCCTGGCGCTCAATGCCTCGGTGGAGGCGGCGCGTGCCGGCGAACACGGTCGCGGTTTCGCCGTGGTGGCCGAGGAGGTGCGCAAGCTGGCCAGCCGCAGTGCCGAATCCGCCAAGGAGATCCGTACCCTGATCGAAGCGACCACCGCCCAGGTCACCAGCGGCGCCGAACAGGCCGAGCGCAGCGGCGCGACCATCGGCGAGACCGTCGAGTCGATTCGCCAGGTCACCACCCTGATGGGCGAGATCTCCACCGCCACCCGCGAGCAGAACAGCGGCATCGAGCAGATCAACAGCGCCCTGACCGAAATGGACTCGGTGACCCAGCAGAACGCCTCCCTGGTGCAGCAGACCAGCGCCGCCGCCACCTCGCTGGAGGCGCAGGCCAAGCGCCTCGCCGACCTGATCGCCACCTTCCGCGTCGACGGCCAGGCCGCGGCGGCTGCACCCCAGGCCATGGCGGCACCCCAGGCCGCGCGACTGGCACACCAGCCTGCCGCTCGGCCTGCCGAGCGGCGGCCGGAAGCGCCGGCCGCGCTGGCCGTCGACCCCAAGCCCGGCCAGAGCTACAAGAAGCCGGCGGAAGAGGTCGAGGAGTGGACGGAGTTCTGACGATGATGGGATGGCAAAAGGGCCCGCGAATGATTGCGGGCCTTTATCAGACCGCAGCGCCCGCCCCGGTGGCGTTGACGTGCCAGTGCTTGACCCTCTGCTGGGCGTCCCACATCCGGCGATAGCGGCCGGAGGCGGCCAGTAGGTCGTCATGGCGGCCACTCTCAACCAGCCGGCCGTCTTCCAGCACCAGGATCTGGTCGGCCCCGACGATGGTCGATAGGCGGTGGGCAATCACCAGCACCGTCTTGTGGCTCACCAAGGCGTCGATGGCGCGCTGGACCGAGATCTCGCTCTCAGTATCCAGGGCCGCGGTCGGCTCGTCGAGAATGACGATGGGGGCGTTCTTGAGCAGGGCTCGGGCGATGGAGATGCGCTGCCGCTCGCCCCCGGACAGGCGCCCGCCGATGTCGCCCAGGCGGGTTTCCCAGCCCTGCGGCAGGCGGGTGATGAAGTCCAGACAGTGCGCGGCCTCGGCCGCCGCCCGGACCTCGCTGTCGGTGGCATCGGGACGGGCCATGCGGATGTTGTTCATCACCGTATCGTCGAACAGGTAGACGTCCTGGAAGACTACCGATACCAGGTCGTTCAGACAGTCGACCGGAATGCTCCGCAGATCCATGCCGCCGATGCGGACGCTGCCGGCCTGTGGGTCGAAGTGGCGCAGCAGTAGCCTCGTCAGGGTCGTCTTGCCCGACCCCGACGGCCCAACCAGGGCTGTCAGGCTGTGTTCGGGCAGCGTCGCGCTGAAGTCGCTGATCGACGGGCTGTCGGCGCCGGCGTACCGGAAGGTGACGCCTTCGAAGGCGACGTCGTGGCGCGTCGGCACGGTGGCGGGCTCGCGCTGCTCCAGGGGCTCTATGGCGAAAAGGGCCGAGATACGTTCCAAGGCCGATTCGATGAGTTCGAGGATCGCCGTGTAGAGGATGAATGTGGACAGCGGCTCGAAGAAGCGCGCCATGATCACCAGCAGGGCGGCGAGCACGGTGATATCCAGTGAACCGTCGAGCACGAACAGCACGCCCACAGCAAGCACGAACAGCAGGCCCAGCTCGACGATGCTGGCGACGAGAATGTTGGGCTTGGCGCCCTTGCGGTGCCCGTAGGTCTGGATCTCCTCCAGCCGCTTGAATGTCGCGGCCAAGCGGTCGGCCTTGACGCCGGCCTGGCACGCAGCCCGTAGCACCGGCAGCCCCTGCATGTATTCGAGGACGTCGGCGTTGGCCTGCTGATGCGCCTCGCCCAGGATGCGCTTGCCGCGCCCCAGGGCCGGTCGCCGCCAGCGGTAGAGCGGCACGATGGCGGGAAACACCAGCAACAGGGCTACGGCCATGCGCCAGTCCACGGCCAGGAGCGCGACCGCCGTGGTCAGGGGGGTGACCACCGCAATGAAGATCAGGTTGAGGATGGTCAGGGTGGTCAGCAGGTTTTCGTCGACGTTGTTCAGCACCATGGAGTTCATCTCGCCGGTGCGCTTGTCCTGCAGGACTTCCAGTGGGATGCGGCGCAGCCGCTCGCCCAAGCGGGTGCGCAGGCGGTGGGTCGCCTGCGCCATCTGGCCGTCGAAGTCGAAGGCCTGGGCGCGCCAGCGCAGCACCGAACTGAGCACCATCAGCCCCGTCGTCGCCCCCAGCCAGGCCAGGGCGGTGACAATGTCGCGCTGGGTGAACAGGGCGGAGAACAGCGGAACGATGCAGGCCAGCGCCAGGCCCTGCACGACCGCTGCGGCCAGCAGCCCGATCAGGCTGCGGCGCAGACGGGCGCGCCCGGGACCGACGGTGTCGATCAACTGGCGGTAGGTCGTGTGCCAGGGCGTCGGACCGGCCCTGCGTTGACGAGCGGCGCTTGTGTTCATGGCGTCGAGTCCTGAGTTGCGAGAGGAGCCTGCCCGGCCTTGCCCAGCGACCAGGACTGGGCCATTTCATAGTTGCGCCACAGACGGGCATAGGTGCCGCCCTGGACGACAAGGTTGTCATGCCGGCCGCCTTCGACCAGACGCCCGCGATCGAACACCAGGATCTGGTCCGCGTCGCGGATGGTCGCCAGGCGGTGGGCCACCATGATAACGGTCTTGCCCTGCATCAGCCGGGACAGCGCCTCGATCAGAGCGGCCTCGTTCTCCGGATCTGCGAAGGCCGTGGCTTCGTCCAGAACGAGGATCGGCCGGTTCTGCAGCAGGGCGCGCGCGATGGTGATGCGCTGCCGCTGCCCCCCCGACAGGAAGATGCCGCGCTCCCCGACCTTGGTGTCGTAGCCCTCGGGCAGCGCCATGATGAAGTCGTGGGCCTGGGCGGCCTTGGCCGCGGAGATGACGTCGTCCATGCCGGCATCGGGGGTCCCCAGGCGGATGTTGGCGGCGATGGTGTCGGCGAACAGAAAGGTGTCCTGAAAGACGAAGGCGACGTGCCGCAGCAGATCGTCGGAGTGCGCCCGCCGCACGTCGACCCCGCCGACCAGAATGCGCCCGTCGGTAACGTCCCAGAAGCGCGGGATCAGCCGGGCCACGGTGCTCTTGCCGGCGCCCGAGGGGCCGACCAGGGCGGTGACCGTGCCGGGGCGCACGTCGAAACTGACGTCGCTGAGGGCCTCGGCGTCGGTGGCCGCATAGCGGAAGCTCACGCGGTCGAAACGCACGCTGGCGTCGTGTGGCCGTTCCCTCGCACCTTCGGGAACCGACAGAACCGGTGCGGCCATCACCTCCTGGATACGGGCGATGCTGAGTTTGACCTTCTCGACCATGTGGCGAAGCATCATGGCCGGCATTATCGCTTCGGCCATGCCGGTGCACAGCAGAAGCGCCGCCAGCCAGCGCACCGGTTCCAGGTCCTCCTGCCAGACCAGAACGGCCCCCAGCCATAGCACCACAGCCAGGGTTGGCATCGGGCTCAACATCACCCACGAGAAACGGGCCGGGAAACCCGATTCCCGATACCAGCGGGTCAGGACGGACAGATAGGCATTCAGGGCCTTCTCATAGCGCCCGAAGGTCGCATGCCCGGTGTCGAAGGTCCGGACCACGGGCATCGCCTGGACGAACTCGACGACCGCCGCGCTCACCCGTTCGCGGGCGTCGTTGTACAGGCGGGCCATCTCGCCGCGCCGGCGCAGGGCTGGGCGCAGGATGCCGAAGGCCAGCACCACAACGGCCAGGGCCGCCAGCGCGAGCCGCCAGTCGAGCCACAGCAACAGGCCGAAGGCGACCACCGGCGTGACGTAGGCCCGCGCATACAGCGGCGTGCTGTCGGCCACGAACACGTGCAGGGCCTTGACGTCGTCATGAATGACCTTGGTCAGTGCGCCCGCGCCCTGACTCTGCACGTATCCCAGCGACACTTGGGCCAGCCGCTCGCTGAGCTGCATGCGCAGGATGCGCTCCAGCCGGAACGCCGCATAATGCGACTGGTTGAAGGCGCCCAAGCGCGCCATGTAGGTGCCGACGGCGCAGGCCAGCACGCCTGCCATCTGAGCCCATGGCCACTGGTCGGGAGCCTCGATCAACGCTTCTACCGTCAGCGCCAGCAGGGCCATGGTCATCAGCCCCAGCAGTGACGAGACCGCCGCCAGTGCCATGCCATAGCGGATCTGCCCGCGCACGGGGCGCATGATCGACCACGCGTCTATGCGGCGGTGCGACGTCGAGGCAGCGCCATCTGGCGCGGCCTCCGGTGCGGTTTCGGGTGGGGGCTGGGGGGGGGCGGCTTGCGATGCGTTCATGGTCCAGGTCTCTCGTTCCGGGCGCGGCGGTCACAACCGGCGGTTCCCGGGGCCACGCAACTGTTTCATGCGTATATGTTAATGCGAATCAATCGCTTTATCAATGTTCCATATCTCTCTGGCATCACTCCTTTTTTCTGGTGCTTCATCGGCAATACCCCCTCCGAGGGTGAAAAAAGACACCCTGTTCGCTTCTCGGAGCCTGGAGGCCTTCGCCAGAGTCTGTGGAAGGCCTCCGGCCCTGGACTAACAGGCGCTGCCAACCCCGCAGTAGGCTGTAAAGTGGGAACGTCAGCCGCAAAGTTCGCTTCTGACGTCTCGCCTGCTTCACCAACCCCGGCTCCTGGTCCTGATAGCCCGCCAGCAGTGCCTCGTGCCCTGCAGCCCGGGCGTGAGCGGGTCCCTGTGGCGGCGGGCTGGCACACTGCTTCAATGATAGCGAACACCATTCACATATTGAAACGATATACATTTACTCGCTAATATTCAGGGATACCTCGCTATGGGATCGGCCGAACCGTTGCCCGATCAAGTCCGTAAGGAGGAAAGCGTGCCTTTGGGGAAGATGTTGACCCTGATATCGCGGGTAGCGGCAATCGTCGCCCTGGTGGGCGCGGTGGTGGTACATGCCGCGCATGCCGCACAGGAGGCCGATGCCACGAGCGGTTGGCCCCGCACCGTGATCAATGCCGACGGCAGTCGGACGACCATTCCGGACCGACCGCAACGCATCCTGTCGACCTCGGTGACCATCACCGGAACGTTGCTGGCCATCAATGCCCCGCTGGTCGCGACTGCAACCACCACCAGCGGGCACTTCTTCGCCCAGTGGGAGGCGATCGCCCAGGCGCGCGGGGTGGAGAAGCTCTGGCCCGCCGGGAGCGTCGATCTGGAGGCCGCCTACGCCGTCGGTCCAGACCTGATCGTCGTGGCTGCCGGGGGAGCCGATTCTGCCTTGGCTCAGGTCGAGCAACTGCGACTGATCGCGCCCACCATCGTCCTGGACTATGGCGGCCTGACCTGGCAGGAGCTTGCCACGCGCCTCGGCGAGGCCACCGGTCTTGAGGCGCGGGTCGCCGAGAAGCTGGCCACTTTCGATGCCTATCTCGCCGAATCGCGGGCGCGTATCGCCGTGCCGCCCGGCCGGGCCAACATCGTCAGCTACAACGGCCCCGGGGCGGTCAACCCCATCGCCACCAGCGACGGCGTCCACGGCAGGCTGCTCACCGCCCTCGGCTTCACGCTGGAGTCGCCATCGCAGGAATGGCACGGCGACGCCAATCCCATCAGCGGCTTCGTTCGCGCCCAGTACGAGCATCTGACCGAATTGACGGCGCCGACCACCTTCCTGCTCAGCGCCGGCGACGACCGTGCCGAGGCCTTCCGGCGCGATCCCGTGCTGGCCAACCTGCCGTCCGTTCGTAGCGGCCAGGTGTATGGCCTTGGCGTCAACTCATTTCGCATCGACTTCTTCAGTGCCCGCGAAATCGTTGACGGCATCGTCGCGCGCTTCGCCCGCGACGATGGCCAGAGCGCTGTCCAGACGCCGGATGGCGGGACGTAACGCCGTGGCCGAAACGAGGGCAACGATTCCCACCAGCCGTACCGGGCCGAACCAAAGTCAGGAGGAAGCTGATCCACGTGCCCTTCGGGCAAGGCGCCGTTATTGGGGGCTGACGCTGTGCGCGGTTCTGCTGGCGGCGATGGCGGCGGCCAGCGTCTTCATCGGCACTCGCTCGATCCCGCCCCGGGTCACCGTGCAGGCGATCGTCGCCTACGACCCGACCAGCAGCGAACACCTGCTGGTGTGGCATCTGCGTCTCCCCCGCGCCTTGCTAGGCATCGTCGTCGGCTGTGCGCTAGGCGTGGCCGGTGCCCTCATGCAGGCCCTGACGCGCAATCCCCTGGCTGACCCCGGCATCCTTGGCGTCAACGCCGGCGCCACGCTGGCCATCGTGGCGGCCATCGCCTTCTTCGGCATCATCGACGTCACCGGGTATCTGTGGTTCGGCCTCGCCGGAGCCGCCCTGGCCGGGGGCGGCGTCTACCTTCTGGGCGGAATCCGCCGCGGGCTCAATCCGGTCCGGCTGGTTCTGGCCGGTTCGGCCCTCAGCGTCGTGCTGCTGGCGCTGACGCAGATCATCACAGTCAACAGCAACGAGCAGGTCTTCGACCAGTTCCGTCACTGGGTCGTGGGATCGCTGCAGGGACGCGGATTCGACGTCCTCCTTCCGACCGCCGTGCTTATCGCCCTGGCCCTGGGGGCTTCCGTCGCCCTGGGGCGGATGCTCGACGCCATGGCGCTGGGCTACGATTCCGGCAAGGCCCTGGGGGCCAGCCCACGGATGGTATGGATCGTCTCCGCGCTGATCGTGATCGTCCTGGCCGGCACGGCCACCGCCGCGGCCGGCCCCGTCAGCTTCGTCGGCCTGACGGCGCCGCACGTCGCGCGCTTCGTCGTCGGGCCCGACCATCGATGGCTGCTGCCGTTCTCGATGGTGTTTTCGGCACTGATGGTGGTGGGCGCCGACGTGCTCGGACGGCTGGTGGGTCATCCCGGCGAGGTGGCGGTGGGTATCATGGTCGCCCTCATTGGCGGGCCCTTCTTCATTGTCCTGGTGCAGCGCTGGCGCATGGTGCGGCTATGAGCAAGGCGCTCCCCCCCCTGACAGCCCCCCTGAACGCCCGGCTGTGGCGATGCGGCGGCTGGTCGCTGCTCTATTCGCCGCGGGCGCTTGTTGTCGGCACCGTCCTCGCGTTGCTCATCGTGGTGGCGGCGGCCCTGGTCATGACGCTGGGCAAGATGGACATCGGCCCCGGCCACGTCCTCGCCGTTCTGCTCGGCAAGGGCGACGGCGGCCTGCGCGACCACATCATCCTCAACATCCGCCTGCCGCGGGTGCTGGCGGCGTTGTTCGTCGGTGTGGCGCTGGGCGTTTCCGGCGCTGTCTTCCAGTCGGTATCCCGCAATGCGCTGGGGTCGCCCGACGTCATTGGCTTCACCACCGGCGCGGCGACCGGGGCGCTGGGCCAGATCATTCTGTTCGGTCCCGAACCGCTCCGCGTCGCGCTGGCCGCGGTGCTCGGCGGCGTGCTGACGGCGGTGGTGGTTTATGTCCTGGCGCGCCAGGGCGGGGGGGTGGGCAGCTACCGCCTCATCCTCACCGGCATCGGAGTGGGCGCCGTGCTGACCGCCCTCAACGGGCTGATGCTGGTCCGGGGCGATCTGGACGATGCGGTGATGGCCAACCTCTGGCTCGCCGGCTCCCTGCATGCGCGGACCTGGGACCACGTATGGCCGGTGATGATTGGAACGACGCTGCTGGTGCCAGTGGTCCTTGCCGGCGCATCGGCCCTCCGGATTATCGAAATGGGCGACGACATCGCCAGCCAGTTGGGCATTCGCGTCGAGCGGGTGCGTCTGGTGATGATCTTCGCAGCCGTGGTCCTGGCGGCGCTGGCCGTTGGCGCGGCCGGCCCCATCGCCTTCGTCGCGCTGGCCGCGCCCCAACTGGCCGCCCGACTGTGCCGCGGCACTGGGCTGCCGGTCCTGTCGGCCGGCCTCATGGGCGGCGTCCTGCTGCTCGCTGCCGACCTGCTGACCCAGTCGCTGCCTCTGGCCGTCAGCGTGCCGATCGGCCGCATGACCGGGATCGTCGGCGGCATCTACCTCATCTGGCTGCTGACCCGCAGTCGCCAGTTGTAAGGGATTCTTCCTCGTCCGAGCAAGAGTTGCAGCGAAAGTACTAATATGCAATTGCGGATCATTTGCATTTGAGTATACTCCTCATAGGGTTATAACCCTGATGGTTGTTTGGCCGCCCGCTGAAGTAGCCCAAAGATGTTCCGCCCCGTGTTCCAGACCAGGAGATGTCCAACCGGCACAAGGACCAGGGCGCAAGCCAATAAGTCTCTAGGTGGAGGAGGTTATCGATGAGAGCGAAGCACTCCGGGTCGCGGCGCCGCGCGGCCGGTGACGAAACCCAGCGTGTTGCGGCATTGTCCGGCTTCATGGCCGGCGCACTGATCCTGGTGGCCGCCGGCGACGTCTGGGCGCAGGCGGTCGAGGGACAGCAGGAGGAGGCCTCCGCGACCGGCGCCGCCTATACGCTGCCCACAATCAGCGTCACGGGCGAAAAGGTCGACCGCACCATTCTGGAGACGAGTTCCAGCGTCGAGGTCTTCGACGACTGGCGTATCGAGTCGACGCCCAACGCCACCTACGTCCGCGACGTGCTTTCCCTGACCCCCAACGTGATCGACACCGGTGGCGGCAACGACCTGCCGACAGTGCGCGGCATCGATGGATCCGGGCCGGCGACCGGGGCGGTCGCCTTCCTGGCCGGCAGTCGTCCGCGCCTGAACCTGTCCATCGACGGTCGCTCCCTGACCTATACCGAACAGTCCCGAGGGCCGCGCTCGTTGTGGGATGTCGAAAAGGTCGAAGTTCACCGCGGCCCCCAGAGCCTCCTCCAGGGGCGTAACTCCATCGCCGGCGCCGTGATCGTCGACACCAAGAACCCGACCCCGTACTGGGAAAGCGCGGTGAAACTCGGTGCCGGCGGCCAGCAGACCCGCCAGGCCGCCGCCATGCTGTCAGGCCCTCTCGTCGACGACCAGTTGTCGTTTCGCATCGCCGTCGACCGCCAGCAGCGCGAGAGCTTCGTCGACCTGCCAAGCTATGATCCGGTCGGTGACCCGCGCGAGTTCGAGAGCACGACCGCGCGCGCCAAGCTGCTGCTCGAGCCCGAGGGGCTGCCGGATATGTCATCGATGCTCACCGTCTCCCACTACGATAGCCGGGCGCCCCAGAACGAGGCGCAGCCGACACCGCCGGGCCATCCTCGCTTCGACCCGTCGAAGCCAGTGATCGAGGTCGAGTCGACCGGAGGTATTTGGGATCTGTCGTGGGAACAGTCCGAAAACCTCTCCTTCGAGAACAAAGTCGTCTACACCTCCTTTTCAAATGATCGCCTGGCTGCCCTTGGCCTTCCGTCGGCGAATATCGAGGGGAAAGAGTTGTCCATCGAGCCGTTGGCGCGCTTCACCGCCGACAACGAGCGACTGCGCGGCATGGCGGGGCTGCGCTACTTCCACAGCAACCAGGACGAATGGGTCGACAACCTGCCGCCGCGGCCGGTCTCGGCCTACACCTTCGACGACACGACGCGGACCGGTTCCGGGTTTGCGGAGCTGACCTACGCCGTGACGCCCGAGGTGGACGTCACCCTGGCGGGACGCTACGAGCAGGAGCACCGGGAACGGTCGGGGGCCAACGCCAACCGCACCCGGACCATCGACTTCGACGAAACCTTCAGCGCATTCCTGCCCAAGCTGGACATAGCCTGGAAGCCCAGCGCCAGCCAGACCTACGGTGTCAAGGTTGCGCGCGGCTTCAACGCCGGCGGCGCGGGCGTCACCTTCATGACCGGGAACTCGTACACCTATGACGAAGAATACGTCTGGAACTACGAGCTGTACGGCCGCCAGCGGCTGGCCGACGACCGTGTCGAGCTGACCGGGAACCTGTTCTACAACACCTATGACGGCTACCAACTGCCCATCGTCCTCGGGCCGGGTGACATCGAGATTCGCAATGCCGAGAAGGTTGTGACCTACGGTCTCGAGGCGGGCGCTCGCTGGCGGCCGTTTCCGGAGCTGGAGCTGTTCGGCTCGGCCGGCGCCTTGCGGACCGAGATCAAGGAGGCCGTAGCCGGTCTCGAAGCGGAGGGGCACGACCTGCCGCGCGCGCCAAAGCTCTCCGCCGCCATGGGTGCAACGTGGATGTTCGCCGGGAATTTCGACCTTGGCGGCAACGTGACCTATACAAGCCACTACTTCTCTGGCGTGGACAACGATGACCGGGGCAAGATCCAGGCTCACTGGTTGGCGAATGCCGAGCTGGGCTACAACTTCGACTTCGGCAGGGTCTCGGTGTATGCCAAAAACCTGTTCGACGCCGACGACCGGCTCCTGGTGTTCAACAACGACCAGACCACGCCTCTTCTCCAGCAGCCGCGCGTCATCGGTGCTTCGCTGGAGTTGCGCTTCTAAGCCTGCCGCGGCCCCACGCCAGCGGCTGCGGAAAACCGACCGGCGCCGGCCGGGCAACGGGAGATCAAGACGGTGGGAACGATGGACATGTCGCTGACGGCCGGGCCGGAGCAGGCCCTGCCGCCGCGCGAGCGTGAGGAAGGGGCCTGGCTCCCCCAGCAGCAGGCACCGTCCGAGCGCCTTTCCCGGGGCATCACCTTCCGCCTGGCCGGCGCCCTCGACGCCGAGCGGCTGGTGGCGGCGCTGCGACCGGACCGCTGAGGCCACCGCCATGACCGCGCTTGAAGCACTCGACGTCGTAGCGCCCGCCCGCCTGCAGGCGGAGGGCCTGAGCCTTGGCTACGGACAGCACATCATCTGCCGGGACCTTTCGGTGCGCATTCCCGATGGCCGGTTCACGGCCATCGTCGGCCCCAACGGCTGCGGCAAGTCGACCCTGCTGCGCAGCTTGTGCCGGCTCATGCCGCCGTTGGCCGGGCGGGTCTGCCTGGACGGTAAGGACATCCACCGCTTGCCCACGCGCCAGCTAGCCCGGCAGATGGGGCTGCTGCCGCAAAGCTCCCAGGCGCCGTCCGGCATTACCGTCGTCGACCTGGTGGCGCGTGGACGCTATCCGCACCAGGCCCTATTCCGTCAATGGAGCGACGAGGACGCCGCGGCCGTCAGCCAAGCCATGGCAGCGACAGGTGTGGCGGAGCTGTCCGAACAGGAGGTCGACCAGCTGTCGGGCGGGCAGCGCCAGCGGGTGTGGGTGGCCATGGTCCTGGCGCAGCAGACCCCGCTGCTGCTGCTCGACGAGCCGACGACGTTCCTGGACATCGCTCACCAGATCGACCTCCTGGAGTTGTTCCGAGCCCTTAACCGGGCCGCCGACCATACCCTCGTCGCCGTCCTCCACGACCTCAACCAGGCCTGCCGATATGCCGATCACCTGATCGTCATGGCCAACGGGGGCATCGTCGCCGAAGGGGACCCGGCGACACTGATGACCGTGGAGTTGGTGTCGGAGGTTTTCGCGCTGGACTGCGTGATCATCGAAGACCCCGTGAGCCACACGCCTCTGATGATCCCCCGCGGCCGGTCCGCGCAGACGCACCCCCCGGAGACCCCCTCGTCTCTTTGGCCCCCCACCCTGAAAGGGAGAGAGCATGTGGACAAGTGATCTCGCGGGCGGCCCGGACAAGATGCCGTTCTGTCTGAAACCGCTGATGTTCCAGTCCTTCGTTTGTACTATGGCGATCATGACCTTTGCGGCCCTGGCCGGACCGATCGGCCGCAGCCTGGGGTTGGCGCCGTGGCACATGGGGATAGCAGTCACGGCGGGAGGAATC
Organism: Billgrantia azerbaijanica; assembly: GCA_004551485.1. Lineage (GTDB taxonomy): Bacteria > Pseudomonadota > Gammaproteobacteria > Pseudomonadales > Halomonadaceae > Halomonas > Halomonas azerbaijanica. The sequence goes on from SBLD01000004.1 coordinate 75,192, forward strand.
GCCTGGATCCTGACCGCGCGGGTGTGGGGCGGCGCCAGCGACCGCCACGGGAGGCGGCCGGTGCTGCTCGCCGGCCTGGGCGGGTTCGCGGTCTCCTACGCCGGGCTGTGCCTGGTCACCGCACTGGCGCTGGAGGACGGCATGCCCGCGCTGATGGCGCTTGCTGGGCTGATCGCTGGGCGCACTTTGGCCGGCGCCTTCTTTGCCGCCGTGCCGACCGCCGGCGCGGCGATGATCGCCGACCATGTGCCGCCTGCCCGGCGCGCCTCGGCCATGGCGGCGCTCGGCATGGCGAGCGCGTCCGCCATGGTCATCGGCCCGGCCGTGGCTGGCCTGGTCGCGTCCTACGATCTGGTGTTGCCGTTGCTGGTGGCCGCTGCGTTGCCGGTAGTGGCCTTCGGTACCTCCTGGTGGTTGCTGCCACGTACCGGGCAGCCGCATCGGTCGGCCGGCCTACAGTCGCCGCCACGCCTGACCGATCGGCGGCTGCGGCGGCCGGTGATCCTGGCGTTCGTCGGCATGTTCGCCGTCGCGACCGCCCAGATGGTGGTCGGCTTCTACGCCATCGACCGGCTGGGTCTGGCGCCGCAGGAGGGCGCTCGGGTCGCGGGTATCGCCCTGACCTGTGTCGGCATCGCCTTGATGCTTGCCCTGGGCATGGTTCGCTTCCTCCGCTGGTCGCCGGAAGTTCTGATCCGCTTCGGCGCGGCACTTGCCGGCCTGGCTTTTCTGGGCGCCGTTCTCGCCGACACGCCCCTCCTGCTGTACCTATGCTATTTCCTGTCCGCGGCCGGCATGGGACTGTTGTGGCCGTCCATTTCGGCGATGGCCGCCAATGCGGTGGAACCGCACGAACAGGGAACCGCCGCCGGCACCGTCAGCGCCGCCCAGGGACTGGGAACTGTGCTCGGGCCGTTGCTGGGTACCTTGATCTATGCCGTTGATGTGACGGCCCCCTATATGTTGATAGCGGTGTTGCTGTTAGCGCTGGTCCATGGAGACGCAAGCCGGACCGCCGAAGTCAGAGAAAGCATTGATGACGCGCCCACACCAGGGGAGTGACGCCTACTTGCGTTGAGTTCAATGCATCGTTTCTTGGAAGGTTGGTTCTTCGAAGCCGGCAGCATTACGCTTGCTGAGTACGCACGATACGTTCTAGCTCAGGGTCCAGGCTGGTGGGGCCACGCTGCCTCGTGGTGGCGGCAGCGGGAACGATCGGATGTGCTAATGGTGACGTTTGAACAGATGAAAGCCGACCTGCCAGGAGTGGTAGATCAGGTAGCGGATTTCATCGACCCGAGGTTCGGTGCAGAGGCGCGCGAGATGGCCACGAGGCAGGCGAGCTTCGATTTCATGAAGCGTTTTGAGCGACAGTTCGACGACCACCTCGTCCGCGCGCGTCGAGACGCTGCCTGCGGCCTGCCATTTGGGGGTGCTGCGAGCAAAGTTGCGGATGGCGGTCGCACGGTTGATGGCACTGTGACGCTGCCTAAGGACTTGCGCGCCGCCTTCAATGCACGGTGGCGTGAAACAATGGAGTCAGAATTCGGACTGGCGTCCTACTCGGAGTTCGCCAAGGCCGTGGATGCACGGGGCGTACCGGCAGTAGAGTGACATTGCGCTGAACGTCTTCACCGGACACCTTGCCGGAAGCTAGTGGATCGAGTCTAACACCTGGTGCCCGCTGATCTTCTCTCCAACACTCATCCGGTCGGTAGTCGAGCCACCCGAGATTGATGCCCTGCGCGGGCGGTGAAGGCTGCCGTCTCCGGGGCGCGCCCCGGAGACGGCTGCGTCTGTCAAGCGGGCTGCGAACTGGTCCGGCAGCGGCCTGGTGCCGATAATGATCCGATTCGAGCTTAGATGACCTGTCAAGTGGTCCAAGGGATGGGGTCCACTTCAGAGTGGAGGGAGTTCTGATTGTGGAAGGGTAAAATCAGATGGTGAAGGCAGCGTGGATATCCGCGCTGCCTTCACTTCTTTCGCTCGGCAATGAAGGCGTGTCAGGTCGCTGGTTCCCCATTGATGACTCCGTGGCGAAACTCGAGAATCCTGAGCGGCGTGTTGGTGGGTGTGGTGCTGATGCACTCGAAACCTTCTTTGGCGAGCAGCTGACAGAATTCTTCCCGCGTTCGTTCTCGCCCGCCAAGCAACAGCATCATGACCATGTCCTGCGAGGATTTGCCAGTGTTCGCCTGGGTGCGCTCCAGCATCATGTCTATGATGAAAAGCCGGGCTTGTGTCCGCATGGCGGCACGTGCCTTCTCCAACACCTGGCTGATTGCTGCATCATCGAAGTCATGGAATACCCTGCTGAAAACATAGGCGTCACCGCCCGGCGGAAGGGATTCGAAGAAAGAGCCATACTCTACTATCGCGCGCTGGTTTCGAATCATGTCGGTCATGTCGGGGTGGAAGTCATCATTCGTGCGCGGCAGTTCGAACAATATACCCTTCGTGCCGGGGTTTCTCTTCAATACCTGCGCAAGAAAGTAGCCATCTCCCCCTCCCACGTCCACGATCGTCGTGCCTTCAGGAAAGTCCAGCTGTTGAGCGACGAGGCGCCCCATTCCCAAGGAGGCTGCACGCATTTCAGCGTCAAATCTCTTGCGAGCCATCTGATCCCGACTCAGATAGTCGAAGAAAGACCGACCGTGGGCCAGTTCGAAGGCAGGAGTGCCGCTGCGCAGTTGTTCGGTCAGGTGTGTCCACGCCTGCCAGTAAAGAGGGTGAAGCTCACACTCCACCCAGGGGTGGAGGGAGTTCGCGGACTCCGGCAAGAGGAACCGGGATACCTCGGTGAGTTCGTAACGAGCGGATTCGTCGCGTGCGAAAATATCCTCATTGACGAGGTGATCCATAAGTCGGGACAGCAAGCCTTCTTCAACGGCGGTGGAACGTGCGAGTTCGCTGGCGGATTGCGGTCCATGGCTGAGATGAGAGGGTATGTTGAGCTCTACCGCTGTGTGAATGCACTGTGAGGTCCGGTAAGCCGATATCTGCTGCATGAGCTTCAGAGGCGGTCGGTCATCCATGCCGCGATCCTCCCTGTTGTTCGAATGAAAGGGCTCGCCCCAATGGGGCAAGGCGCGTGCCTCGCATATCCCTCGATTCCATCGTTGTCATACCCACCCGACCGCATGCCCGGTGCGGCCCTTCTCGGGAAGGGCCTGTAGGCGGACGTTCTTTCCGGATGATTCGTGAAAGCCTGTGTCATCCGTTATTGATTGGTATTCGCATTAAATGCTACAGTCGGAACCGGATGCGAATCAAGTGCGCAGGCGAGGCTGGAAGGGAAGAGTCATGCTAGTCGTTGAAGATCTGGCGGCATCCTATGGTAAGGATATGGTTTTGCAGCAGTTTTCTGCCCAGTTTCGGCAGGGGCAACTGACGGCTCTGGTCGGGGCCAATGGCTGTGGCAAATCCACACTATTGAAAGCCATCATGGGCTTCCTGCCCGTCACGCGCGGCATGGTACGCATCGGCGGTCGTGAGGCATCGACACTGGGTCGTCGGGCGTTGGCCCGACGCATCGCCTATCTGCCGCAGGCCAATCACTGTCCGGACTATTTGACGCTGGGGGAACTGGTCAGGCTGGGTGGTTATGCGCGCTACTCGCTTCTGGGCGGGCCGAGCGAGAAGGACCGACGGCTGTTCTACGAGGCGCTGGAAACGGTCGGGTTGGTGGACATGGTCCACCGACCGGTCAACTCGCTGTCGGGTGGCCAGCGTCAGCGCGCTTGGATCGCAATGGTACTGGCTCAGAATGCCGAGGTCGTGCTGATGGATGAGCCGGTCAACCATCTGGATATCAAGTATCAGTATGCCGTGCTGGAACTGGTACGCTCACTGACCCTGAACCACGGCAAGACCGTCATTGCGGTTTTGCACGATCTGAACTTGGCTGCCGCTTTTGCCGATGAGGTGGTGATGCTCCGTGGCGGTCGGGTCGTGGCGGCAGGGAGCGTGGCGGAGACGATCACTGCCTCGACGGTGGCGCATGTCTTCGACCTTCGGGCGGATGTGTTCAGACGCGATGGACGACTGGTTTGCTTGCCTCACGTTGCCGTCCAGTGACTCCTGTCACGAGTCGACGGGGGGCTTGGTTCACCGCCGGCGCATGCATGGTGTTGTGTGCCGCCCTGCTGGCTGAGTTCTGTCTCGGCGCGACCACCATCCCGGTGTCGGTAGTGGCCGATGCCCTGCTGAGCTTCGATCCGGACAACTACGACCATTACGTTGTGCTGTATCAGCGTCTGCCGCGCGTGCTCATCGCGCTTCATGCCGGCGCACTGATGGCCTGCGGTGGCTTGGTGCTGCAAGGACTGACTCGCAATCCGCTGGCTTCCCCTACGACGATGGGCATCAACGCCGGGGCGATGCTGTTCGTTCTGGCCGGTGCGTATTTCCTGAACCTCGGCATCGACGGGCGAGGGGCGGCGGCGTTGCTGGGAGGCATGTTCGGCTTTGCCACCTGCCTTGGCGTGGCACGTCTCGCGGGCCTGGTACAGGATCAGGGCGGGCTGGCGCTGATCCTGTCGGGGGCGCTGACCTCGATGCTGCTCTTCGGTATCGCCAATGCCATCCTGCTGACCGATCCGACGCGGAGGACGGACTTCCTTGGCTGGGTATCGGGCAATATCAACCATGTATATGCCGACCAGTTGTTTCGTATCTGGTGGATAGGCTTGGCTGCGTTGGCGCTGCTGTGCGTGCTGGCCCGCCCGCTGACACTGATCATGCTGGGCACCGACAAGGCCGCATCGGCAGGGGTCAACGTGCGTTGGGTCAGGTGTCTGGCGCTGCTGGCGGTCGTCCTGGCGGCGAGCTCGTCCGTGGCGGTGTGCGGGCCCCTCGGCTTCGTGGGGTTGGTCGTGCCACATATCGTACGTCCCTTCGCCGGGGCCGATCTGACGCGTAGCTTGCCCGGCGCGGCGCTGGTGGGGGCGACCGCTTGCCTGCTGGCCGATCTCATTGCCCGCCACGCCTTCCTGCCCGCCGTCGTGCACACCGGGTTGGTGCTGGATCTGGTTGGCGGTGTGGTCTTTGCACTGATCGTGCGCCGCTACTACCTGACTGCGGGCAGGCGGGCCTCGGGATGAGATGCGAACGCGCCATCGACGGTCGCCCGGTCTTGCGCTTCACGAGCGGGCTTGAAATCGGGCTGGGCAACCTTGCCGCCGTGGCGGTTCTGACGGTGGCCGCCGTGGTGTTGACGACGCTGTCGCTGACTGTCGGCTTTGCGGACACGCGGGTGACCGACCTGGCCGCTGCCTGGCACGACGGGCAGGACTACGAGTTGCAGTTCGCGTTGCTGAACGTGCGCCTGCCTCGCATCGTGCTGGGCTTCATGGCGGGGTGGTGCCTCGCGTTGACGGGGGCGATGTTGCAATCGCTTTCGCAGAATCCGCTGGCCGATCCCGGACTCCTGGGGCTGAGTCAGGGATCGATGGTCACGATCCTGCTGCTGCTTCTGTTCGTGCCCTCGGCGCCCCTGGGACTGATACCGGTGGCGGCGGTCGTGGGCGGACTGGCGGTGGTGGCGCTGCTGGTTTGGCTGATGGGTGGCAGCACAGACGGCAACAGCGGTCTGACGCTGCTGCTGATGGGCATCGCCGTCGATACCATGCTGTCTTCGGTTTCGTCGATTCTGATTCTTTACGCACCGCCGGAGATTTCATTCGCTGTTTCCGCGTGGCTGGCCGGATCGCTGTTCCAGGCCAGTTGGGGCAGCATTGCCGCGCTGGTACCGTGGTTTACCCTGAGTTTGCCCGCGATCCTGCTGCTGGGACGGGCGATGCGCTGCTATGACTTGGGCGATGACACGGCGATGGCTCTGGGCGTGCCCGTGACTTGGTCCAAGCCGTTGATTCTTTTCGTGGCGGTGCTGCTGACCTCGGCGGCGGTCACCGCGGTGGGGCCGCTGGTCTTTCTGGGAGTGATGGCCCCGCATCTGGCGGGTTTCCTGTCGCGCTCGGCGGGGCGGGCGCGGCTGGTCCTGTCGGCCCTGACCGGTGGGCTGCTGGTCGTGGCCGCCGATACGCTGGTCCGTGCCACCACTAGTGACCTCGCCTTGCCGCTCGGGCTCAGCCTGACGCTGATCGGCGTGCCCCTGTTCATCCTGACCCTGCGTCTGCGGGCGCTGGCTACCCTGCGCTCTGAATGAGAGGCCGACCATGCGACACTTGATTCTATCCACCCTGCAGCTCGTAGTGCTGACCACGGCGGTTACCGTCCCGCTGGCTTTCGCGGATGAGCGTGTCGTCATCGATGATGCCGAACGCAAAGTGACCGTGCCGGAGAGCCCGGAACGTATCGTGGTGTTGCACGAGCCGCTGCTGGGCGTGCCGATGGCGGACCTGGGCATCGTGCCGGTAGGCAGCTACGGCCGCGCCGATGACGGCGGCAGCCTGATGGCCGTCGACTTCTATCGCACGGTACTGGGCAAGGATGCGCCGGCGCCGAAGGGGATCGGTCCGGTTGGCGGGATCGACATCGAGAAACTTCGCGCCCTGCGCCCCGACCTGATCGTCTGCACCGAATACGATCTAGACAAGGCCAAGCGGTTCTCCGGCATCGCGCCCGTCTACGTTCAGAATAGCAGCACCGGGCGCATCCGCGGCTTTGAATCCGAGGCATCGCTGGCCCGACTGCTGGGCCGTGAAGCGGTATTCGACGAGCGCAAGGCGGAATATCAGCAGCGCCTGGCTCAGGTTCGTGAAAGCCTGCCCGAGGATCCTCACGGCAAGACCTATCTGGCGATCCTGTTGACCGATCAACTGAATGCCCTGGGCGAGATGTCCGGGGTCGTGCAGGCGGTCGAGGATCTGGGCTATACCAGACTGAAGCTGGAAAAGCAGGGGCTCGTCGGGTTGGGCTCGACGCTGCTGGTGCCGCTCAGCCCCGAACTGGTTGGAAAGCTCGACCCCGATCTGCTCATCCTGATGAATAGCTATGCGGGGAAAAACCGTGACGAGGCGGGCATCCGCACCGATCTGGACCGCATTCTGCCGGGGTGGGAGCGGTTTCTGAAACCCGCGCGGGAAGGGCGGATCCTGTTCCTGGACTCCGTTTCGGTCACGACCCCTTCGATTGCCAGTGCCGAACACACGCTGGATGCGATCGCCGAATGGGTGGCGGATCGAGAGAGACGTGTCGAAAAATGAGCCGAAATGGCGGTAACCGACGCAGTACGGGCGGGGTGCACAAGGGTAAGTCCATCTGACGATGCCTGGCCATGCTGCTCACGGGAGCACGTGAAGGTAGTCCCAGAGGAGGGGGAGTGAAGGACTCCCCCCCCCCCCCTGCAGGTAGGACCATTGATGTCAGTAGGTCATCTTCACGCCGATGCCCACCTCACGCGGCAGCGCCATGTTGGCTACCTTTCCACCGACCGAACGATCGTCATAGAAATAGGCCGGTATGCGCTTGTCGAAGAGATTGTGTGCGAAGGCGAAGAGCTCGAGGTGCTCGTAGGGTGCATAGGTGAGACGCGCGTTCGCTATCGTGTAACCATCGACCTCGTAGCCCGGGGCGTTCTCGTCCGTCGAGTGGTACCCGTCCGTGTAGCGCAGGTCACCGCTCAACTGGAATTGGGATGTTATGTCCCAGTCCGCGCCGAGATTGAACATGTAACCCGGCGCGCGTCCGAATTCATTGCCCTCATAGACGTCGCCCCCCAGGTTGGAGAGCTCCTCGATCTCGGTCTCCAGCAGGCCGACTCCGGCATTGATCCGCAGCCGATCCTGCACCTGATAGTTCGCCGACAGCTCCAGACCATAGGCCTTGGCCTGTTCGGTGTTGACGGCAACGCTACCGAACTGGCGGCCATTCAGGTAGTCCGGCAGCTGGCGCTGTGAATCCTTGTAGTCGCTGTAGAACAGGTTGCCGGACACGATGAGTCGGTTATTCAGCAGGCGGGCGCGGCTGAACAGTTCATAGTTCCAGACGGTTTCCTTGTCAAAAGTGACGTAATCCTGCTGGGCAAAGCTCAGATTAACGCCGCCCGGGTTATAGCCCTTATTGATCAGTGCGCCGAGAGTCACATTTCGGCTGGCTTCATAGGAAAGCGAGACTTTGGGCAGCCAGGCATCGAACGTCTCGTCAAAATCGAGCGGTACGCTGGCATAGGACGATGTCCCGGCTCGGGTGACATCATCACGTTGGTATCGTAGCCCGCCGGTCAGCGACCAGCGATCCGCGAAGCGATAGACGACCTCACCATAGATGCCCAGATTCGTTTTTTCGTCCTCGAACTGTGAAAGCCCTCGTACACGCAGAACATCGTCTGAATCAGTGCGGGCCACATAGTTTCCGATGACACCGCTAAGTTGGTCACCGGCGTTGCCAAACTGCAGCCGTACTTCATTCGATACGTTGTGCTGGTCGACTGTCGCGGAACCACTCGAGGCGGGCTCGGCGATGCGGTTGACATGCAAGTCGGTATGCTGCAGCTGCTCAATGAGTCGCAGACCGTTGCCGAAATCATAGCTGACATCGGCAATGACCGTATTCCCTCGCTGCTTCCAGCTGGGCATTGAAGTCGTCAGGTTGTCGAGATCATCATGCGGGGCAGAGGCCGATTCCCACGTTGGCGCGTTGTTCTGCGTGTGGGATAAAGTGAGCTTCGCCTCGAGCCCCGCCAGATCAGAAGGCCACCACAGCAGTTTCATGCGGGCGTTCTTGTATTCGAAATCCGGGTCGGTCGCTCCCCGGACATAATTCGGGTTGGTGTAGTCGATGAAGGTGTCGCGTCCCGAGTAATCCAACGACAAGCGCGCCGCGAACTGATCCGATAGCGGCCCCGACACCGCCAATGAGGCGCGACGCTTGTTGCGACTGCCATATTGCAGCTGTGCCGCCCCCTCCCGCTCGAAGGTTGGGTCCTTGGTATTCACGATGATCGCGCCAGCGATGCTGTTGGCCCCCTGGGTCGACGTCTGTGGCCCACGGAAAACTTCGATACTGTCGACGTCCCAGATGGAAGTCGCACCGTAGACGAGTTCGTAGAACGACAGGTAATGTCCATCCAGATTGATGGTGGCGCGTGGAAGGGTGCCGCCAAAGAAGGCGGTCGAACCAAAGTTTGGACCCTGCGCATCCTGTCCCCGGATCACGGGAGCACCTGGTGTGTCGGTGATGATCACATTCGGGATGTCTCTGATCACGTCCGAGACCGATGCCGCCCCCTTTTTCCGCTCCAGGTCGTCAGCGGTCAGCACCGTGACCGAGGTTGCCGTGTCCTTGAGGCGACGACTCACCTTCTCACCGGTGACGAAAATCGGTGCCAGCTCGCTTGGTTGATCGGCCCCGTGAGCCGTGTCCTGCGCCGTTGCCGAACTGGCCCCGCTAATGCAAATGGTGAGTAGGCCTATGCCCGCAGACAGTCTCGTGGACGGCTGATGACTCATTCTATTTTTTCTCCAAATGGCTGGCCAGCTGGGCCGTGGCTGCTGGCTGGTTTACGACGTGAAGTGTGGGGCACCACGGACCCCTTCTTGCGATCGTTGCCTTCCGCTTCAGGAGGCTGAGGTGGGCCCATGGGGCTAAGCCTGGGATGTAGCGCTGCTTTATGTCTTCTTCCGGTTGCGACGAAGTCGTCGATGCGGTCATGTCGATTCCTTTTGTGTGCGTGTCAGTGCCTGTGTTCGAGGTGGCGGGGCGCTCGGGGCGGGGCCGGATGTCATGCGACGCTCCCGTGAGTGGGAGCCGTCGATGCGGGAATGGCGATCCGCGTCAGCAGGAGGCCCTGGAAGCGGCAATGGCGAACGGGAAAGCGGACCCCGGGTTGCCATTCGCCCCCCAGGCTGTTGCGCAGCCTCAACACGGCGTGTCCCTGCAAGTCCCACTCGATCAGCTCCGCGGCTGCGAAGTCGAAGCGGTGCTGCACCAGGGGAAAGAGCGCCTTGAACAGGCTCTCCTTGGCGGAGAAGCTCAGGCTGACGAGGAATGGGTGCAGTGCGGCGTTCCAGGGGGCGCTCTCGCCTCGGGCAAGCACGAGTGGGCCGAGGTCCTCGCTCTGCGAGGCGCTGAATGGCTGCTCGAGATCGATGCCCAGCCCCCGGTAGCGATCCGTCGGCCCGACCAGCGCGATGGCTTGGTCTCGGCAATGGCTGATGGAGCCGACCACCTGAGTCGGCCAGAGCGGCGCACGCTCCGGTCCCATCGCCGGGCAGTCGGGGCGCCCCGTGAGGTCGAGCAATGCCGCACGGGCGCAGCGTCGCCCGGCGACGAACTCTGCCTGGCGTTGCCGGGTGGCTTGCTCGAGCGCGGTCGGCAGCGGGATGTCCGTACTGTCCTGGCAACCCGTACCCGGAGCGAAGCGTGCTGCCGCGAGCCGGCATCCTGAGGGCACGAACCCCTCGGGCAGCCCCTGTGGTGCGTGCCACGGGGGAGCGACGGGCGGACAGGCCGTCATCGGGGCGGTTCGGTGGGGCGTGTGTCGGCGCTGACAGGTTGGCTGACCATGGGCACCTCAGGCTCCGAGCGTGGCGCCGCCATCGATCACCAGGTCCTGCAGTGTGATGTGGCCGGCCCGCTCTGAGGCCAGGAAGACGATGGCATCGGCGATATCGCCGGGCGTGGCCAGCTTGCCCAGGGGGATGCCCAGCTTGTACCGCTCAGCCAGGCCGAGCAGCAGGCGTTGGCGGTCGGCCGGGGTCGGGCACATGTCGTGCAGCATCGGCGTGTCGGTGGAGCCCGGAGAGACAAGATTGCAGCGAACACCGTACGGTGCCAGCTCCAGGCCCACGCAGTGGCTGAGGCTCGCCAGGGCCGCCTTGGAAGCGCAGTAGGCCGCCATGCCGATGCGCGGCACGTGGGCAGCATTGGAGGCGACGTGGATCACCGCGCCGCGGCGCTGCTGCTTGAAGAGGGGAAGCCACTGGCGCAGCAGATAGAAGGCACCGGTAGCGTTGACGTCCAGGCAGGCGTGCCAGTCATCCAGGGACAGTTCCTCGGTGCGTCCCAGGCGCAGGATGCCGGCAGCATTGACCAGTACGTCGAGATGCGGTGATTCGGCCTGCAGGCGGGCGCACGCCTCCGCCACCCGAGCATGCTCGCCAAGATCCACGGCCAGCAGCCGAAACGGCACTGCCCGCCCGTCCACGTTGCGGTCGAAACCCACCACGTCCGCGCCTTGGTCCATGAAGCGTTCGGCCACGCAGCGGCCGATGCCGCCGCCGGCTCCCGCGACCAGGACGCGCTTGCCGGTCAGATCGTCATACCTCACTGCACGATCCCTCATTCGACCACTTCCCGGGAGGCGGTGCGCTGCTGTTCGATGAGGGACCACCAGGCATCGACGGTCGGTGTTCCCACCAGCTCCTCGAAGCTCAGGGCGATGCCCCGCTTCTTGAGCTCCGCTGCCAGCGACATGACCTGAATCGAATCGAGGCCGTAATAGATGAGGTTCTCGGCAGGGTCCAGCGTATCGTCATCGTCAATCAACTGGCGTACACGCGTTTCGAGCCACTCGCGGGTGAGGCTCCGGGATTGGCTGCCGACCAGGCTGGCCGTGTCGGTGACGCTGCCGCAGCGGGTGGCCACATAGCGCAGCGCCATCAGATGCTCGGCCTCGGAGAAATCGGCCGTAGCGTCACCCACGACGAAGGCCTGGACATCCTGCATGAAGGCATCCAATGCCGTGGCCAGGCAGCCGATGTGCGTGTACACGCCCCCGATCAGCAACTGGTCGCGTCCGAGCTCGCCCAGCAGGTCGGCCAGCCCGGTGCGTTGGAAGGCGCTGTAGCGCCACTTGACCAGGACGTGGTCGTCGTGCTCCGGTGCCAGCGCTTCCACGATCTGCTGGAGCTGCGGATCGGCGGTGGTGAGGCCGGGGCCCCACAGATCGTTGAGCAGTCCACGATCGAATGCCGACTGCTCGTAGGGCTGGGCGGTATAGATCACCGGGATGCCCTGCGCCTTGCACCAGCGTCGCAGACTCACGAGGTTGGCGATGAGTCGACGCACCAGCGCGCTCTCTTCCCCATAGAAGCGCAAGAAATAACGCTGCATGTCGTGGATCAGCAGAGCGGCTCGCGCGGGGTTGGGCTGCCAGGCGACCCGGTTGTCGGGAAAGGCGTCGCGCGATGGCATGGGGTAATCGTCGAGAAGGGGAATGCTCATGAGGAAGTCTCGCATGGGTTGGCGGTTGAGGTGGCTCGTGGTGCCAGTTGTTCACGCAGCCGTCGCTTGTCGATCTTGCCGACGGCGGTCAGCGGCATGGCGGTGACGAAGCGGAAGCGATCGGGCAGCTTGTAGGCGGCCACGCCAAGCTCGAGCAGGTACTGGCGCAGGGGGGCGGGGCGAAGGTCATGCCCCGTGGTGACGAGGAAGGCACAGCTCTTTTCGCCCAGCAGGGGGTCGTCCATGGCGACCAGGGCGGCGTGAGTCACCTGCGGATGCAGCAGCAGCAGATTCTCGATCTCCTCGGCGGCGATCTTTTCGCCACCGCGGTTGATCTGGTCCTTGACCCGGCCCACCACCCGCAGGTAGCCGTCGGCGGTGCGCTGCACGAGGTCGCCGGAATGATAGAAACCCGCCGTGTCGAACACTCGAGCGTTCTGCCCGGGGCTGCGGTAGTAGCCGCGGAAGGTGTACGGACCGCGTGTGGCCAGCATGCCGGTTTGGCCATCCGCTACCTCGCGCCCCTCGTCATCGACGACCTTGACCTCGTCATCGGGGCTGATCGGACGCCCCTGGGTGGTGAAGATTCGCTCTTCCTCGTCGTCCAGGCGGGTGTAGTTCACCAGCCCCTCGGCCATGCCGAAGACCTGCTGGAGCGAACAGCCCAGGGTGCCCGGGACACGCCTGGCCAGCGATTCGGCAAAGCTGGCGCCTCCCACTTGCAGCAAGCGCAGGGAGCGTAGGGAATCGCCCGGCTGCCTGTCCGCGGCGTGCAGCCAGAGCATCACCGCGGGTGGCACCAGCGCCGCCATGGTCACGGCGTGACGCTCGATCAACTGGAAGCACGACTGGGGCTCCGGGGTCGCCGCCATCACCACGCATCCCCCCGCATGGAAGACGCCGAGTGCCCCGGGCGAACTCAAGGGGAAGTTATGGGCGGCCGGCAAGGCGCACAGGAACCGCGTGTGGGGGCCAAGCTGGCAGATTTCGGCGCTGGCCCGGACGCTGTAGTCGTAATCGTTGTGCGTTCGAGGGATCAGCTTGGGCATACCGGTACTGCCCCCCGACAGTTGGAAGAAGGCGACCTGGTTGGCCGGCGTGGGGGAATGTCGCACGGGATGGTCGGGCGGTGTGGCGAGCCAGTGCTCCAGGTTGTGCGAGGGAGCGGCCTCCCCAAGGAGCAGGACCTGCGACAGCTGGGGCGAGATGTCTGCCAGTTCGTCGATGAAGGCGTCGCCGGCGAACAGTTCGTGGCACCTGGCGGCGATCAACAGACGAGGGTGCAGTTGCTGCGCATAGCCCCTCAGCTCCAACTGCCGGTGGCTGAACAGGGCATTGACCGGTGCCACGCCCAGCTTGAGCAGGGCGAAGAAGACCAGATAGAACTCGGCGACATTGGGCAACTGGACCAGGGCTGTATCACCGTGTCCCAGGCCACGGGCGCCAAGGCGCATCGCCAGGTTGGTGGACAGGGCATCGATGTCTGCATAGCTGAACCGGCGGTCGCCGCAGAGCAGGGCTGTCGCTTTGGGGCGGTGCCGCACCTGATGATCGAGGCCGCGGGTCAAGGGTTCATCGAGCCAATAGCCATGGTCTCGGTAGCGTTGGGCCAGTTCGTGGGGCCAGGGTGTATGTTCCAGCATCATGATGGCACCCCCGTATCGACGCGCAGGGTGCGTTCCTCGGCTGGGACGCCGCACACCTGGAGCATGGTGCCCAGCTTGGCCTGAACCTCCGCCCACTCGGCGTCGGGCTGCGACGCCTCGACAATGCCGGCACCGGCAAATAGTCGAACGACGTCCCGCTTCACGGTGCCGCAGCGGATGGTCACCACCCATTCCCCATTTCCCGCCATGTCGCACCAGCCGACCATGCCGGTGAACAGGCCCCGCTCGAACGGCTCGATGAGGCTGATCAGACGGCGGGCGTCCTGGGTGGGGTAGCCGCACACGGCCGGTGTGGGATGGAGGCGGCAGGCTAGCTGTAGCGCCGTGACATCGGGGTCGTGCAGGCGCCCCTCGATCCGCGTGGAGAGATGCCAAAGCGCAGTGGTGGAGAGCAGGGATGGCCGTTCGGGGCTGGTCAGCTCAGCGCAGTGCGGTTCCAGGGCCTGCAGCACGTCATCGACCACCAGGCGGTGCTCGTAGTGGTCCTTGGGCGATTGCAGCAACCGTTCGGCCGCTTCCCTGTCGAGGGCCGCGCTGGGCAGGCGCCTGGCCGTCCCGGCCAGCGGGTTCGACACGACCCGCTCGGCTTCCTTGCCGAGCAGCAATTCCGGGCTGATGCCGATCAGGTCGGCACCGTCGGCCAGCGGAATCCGAAAACGGTAGCCGTCCGGGTTATGGGCGCTGAGTCCCTCCAGTAGCCGGTCGACGTCCAGGGGCGCGGAGAAATGCAGCTCGCGCATCACCGACAGAACCGCCTTGCGAACGTCGCCGAAACCGAAATTGACAATGGCCTGTTCGACCGCCTTCTTGAAACCCCGCTCGTCGGGAAGGCTGCGCTGTTCGAGCAGCAGGGGCAGCGCCTTTGCCGTATCCGCTCGACGCCTAGGTACGTCGCGAGCTCGCCATTCGTAACGGTGGGGGACGTACAGGCACGAGGGTTCGTGTTCATCGAAGGGAATGGCTCCCACGACGATGGGGTTGGCCTGTCCTCCCCGGCGTGCCCCCTCGAGGGCCTGACGGATCGCGAGCTGGAAGGGGCTGTCCGGCCGGTCACCCGCGCAGGGGGGCAGGGTGAGCGCCTTCACGGGAGCCGTCGCCGTCAGTTCACGGTGTGTGGAAGTGAACAGCAACTGCCGGTCGTCCCTGGCAGGTGCTTCCACCGTCTCGGTCTCCAGCGAATCCCTTGCTTTGGAGCTTCCCATGTGACTTCTCCTGCGAGAATGCTAATGAGAATTGTTGACGATATTATTTAAGGGAGTATATTCGGCGTGAGTTGTCAAGAGGCAAGTGGACGATGACGGAACTGACGGAGATTCAGGCCGCCTACTGGGTGGGGCGGCAGTCCAGGGAGTGGCTGGGGAGCGTTGCCGCCCATCTGTACGCGGAATTCGACAGCGATGCCCGGCTGGATGTAGGGCGCCTCCGCCATGCAGTCAGGCAGCTCTATGCGGCGCACCCGATGCTACGCCTGCAGGTCACCGACGAGGGGCGGCCGTCGGTGAGCTCGCAGGATGCCATGCACGACCTGGTGGTTGATGACATGCGAGACCTCGATCCGCCGACCCTGGCGGCTTCGCTGGCGGGCAAGCGGCGGGGCAAATCGCACCAGCGGCTGGCGCTGGATCGAGGACGCGCGACCGAAATTAGCGTGAGCGTACTGCCCGAAGGGCGCTGGCGCTTGCATGTGGACGTCGACATGATCGCCGTTGACCCCGCGAGCTTTCTCGTGCTGATGGAGGATCTGGCCCGATGCTACGAAGCGCCCGAAGACCGACTCGTCATGCCGTCCGTTTCCTACCTCGACTATCTGGCGTGCTTGCGGGGTGACCGCGAGCTTGCGCGGCTACGGGAGCGCGACCGGCGATGGTGGCGTGGGCGCCTTGCGCAGATTCCGCCGGCGCCACCCCTGCCGTGGCGTGATGCCACCGGGCCGGTGCACAGCGAGCGGTTTTCGGCGCGGTTGGGAGCGGAGGAGCGTCGGTCGCTGGAGGTCACGGCGCGGCGTCATCGCCTGACGCTATCGACGCTCATGCTGGCCCTCTTTGCCGACGTTTTGGGGACGGCCGCCGGCGCGAGCCGGTTTCGCCTGAACGTGCCCATGTTCTACCGTCATCCCATTTGTGAGGGGGTGGAGAAGCTGGTGGGCGATTTCTCCAACCTCCTCATCCTGGGCGTGGAGCTGACCCCGGAGGCGTCGTTGGCAGCGCTCGGCGAGCGTCTCGCCGCCGAGATGGCCCAGCTCCTGTCGCACTCCGACTATTCCGGCGTCAGCGTCATGCGCGACCTATCGCGCCACCATGGCAGTACGCAGGTATCGCCCGTGGTCTTCACCGCCGGCCTGGATGTTCCGGGCGGCGAACTCTTTTCGCAGCGGGTGACCCGCAACTTCGGCAAACTGGCGTGGGTCGTGTCGCAAGGCCCCATGGTGGCGCTCGATGCGCAGGTCGCATCGGCGTATGGCGGTGTGCTGATCAACTGGGACGTTCGCCTCGACGCCATCCCCGAGCCCTGGCTGAGGTCGATGTTCGATGCCTATGTGGAACGGGTCAAGCGGCTCGCGGGCTCACCCGAGACCATGCGCCAAGCCATCGATTTCGGGCGCGGCTCGGGGGCTGATCGGTCTGGAGCGCATCGCAAGATGGCAACCGGTGGGCGCCCCCTGACGCCCCTGCAGCAAGCGTATCTGCTGGGCAGGAGCGAACGGCTGCCACTCGGAGGCGTGGCCATGCAGGAGTTCCGGGAGTATCGGGGGCGTCTCGACCCCGCGGTACTCCGCCGGCGACTGGCCCAATTGGTGCGCCACCACGATGCCCTGCGGACCTGGATCGACATCGAGTCGCTGACGCAGCGCGTCGCGGAAGAGGCCGTGCTCCATCTGGATGAGCTGGACCTGCGCGAGGTCCCGCGTGCCGAAGCGTGGGAGCGCATCGCGGCCATGCGCGGCGACTATGCGCATCGCCTGTTCGACCCGTCGCGTCCACCTTGGCATCTGCTGCTGTTTCGGCTGCCCGAGCCGGAAGATCCGACCGCAGACAACTGCGTGATCTTCGTTCGCTTCGATGCCCTGATCGTGGACGGGCGGGCGATCGCCCACTTGATGGCAACCCTGTTCGCGACTCATGAGTCCTCTGGCGGCAGGAAGGACGGGGTGGCCTCCCTTGCCGCGCCTCCCGCCATGCCGACGCGCCCGAGAGACGAGGCCGCGGCCTATTGGGCGGAGACGCTGCGAAGCGTCACCGGTCCGCCGCAACTGCCCTGGAAGCGGCCACTGGATACCCTCGGCGTGTCCCACTACCGGCGCGAGAGCTTGACCCTGTCCCGCGCTGATCTGGCCAGCCTCTCCCGGCTGGGGGCGGCGTACTCCCTGCTTCGCAACAGCGTGCTGACCGCCATCGTGCTCGACGTCCTGGCGCGCTGGACGAGCGATGCCGAACCGTGTGTCGCGGTACCCGTGGCGCTGCCGGCACGGGAGGGGCGCATGGCGAACGACTCGACCTTCATTGCCCTGCACTACGATGCCAAGGGGGGCACGCTGCTCGAGCGCGCCCGCCGGGTCCAGGCCGACGTGTTGCAGGCGCTCGAGCATTTGGCTTTCTCCGGCGTTGACATCAACCGGCTACTGCTGCGCCGCAACGGAAGCGGCGTGGCCCTGCCGGTGGCCGTCACCAACGGCCTGTCATGGGAGACGCTGGCGCCGGACGCCCCGGTTCGGTGCCATGGCGGTCTGACTCAGACGCCCCAGACGGCGATGGACATCCGCCTGACTCTGGATGAGCAGCGCAATCTGGTGTTGAGCATCGATCACGCGGAGCTGGCGCTGGACACCGAGCTGGTGCGCGACGTGCTCGAGGCGATCGAGCGTGCGATCGGGGCCGTCATTCGTCGCGGAGAGCTAGTTCTGACGGAGGGCGACTGTCTCGACCCTGCCCAGTGCCGTTGGGATAGCGCAGAGGACGACGTTGAGTGCTCGCGTTTTCTGGCACATACCGCTCAGCGCCTGTTCGACAGCGATGGCGGCAAGGCGGCGCTGATCCACGGTGATCGCCGCATCACCTATGGTGAGCTTGGGGGCGCCGTGTCGCGGGTCATGTCGGGACTGCAGCAGCACGGGCTGGCCGAGGGGGACGTGGTGGCGATCTGCCTGCCGCGCGGTCCCGAACACCTGATGCTGACCCTCGCCTGCGCCTTGCAGGGCGTGATCTGGGTGCCGGTGGAGGCAGGGGCGCCCGATGAACGCAGACGCTACCTGCTGGCGAACTGCCACCCCGACCTGGTGGTGGCCTTGGCGCCAGTCGAGGGTTTTCGGGTGGCCTCGCCTGAGCAACTGCTCGAGGCTGCTCCGGCCCAGCGCCCGAGCTTCGAGGATCTGGTCGAACGCAGCAGCGACGCCGCCCCGGCCTATTACCTCTACACGTCCGGCACCACCGGAAGGCCGAAGTGCGTGGTGCTGTCGAACCGAGCGACCTCCAACGTCATCGGCCGCACCCAGGCGGCCTGGCGGATCGGGGCCGAGGACGTGTTCCTCTCGGCGACGCCGCTGCACCATGACATGTCGGTGTTCGACGTCTTCGGCTCGCTGAGTGCGGGGGCGACCCTAGTACTCCCCACCGCCGAGGAGGAGAAGGACGCCATTCACTGGAACCGTCTCGTGCGAGAGCACGGCGTCAGCGTGTGGTGCTCAGTGCCTGCGATCCTCGAAATGCTGCTGGCCTGCCAAAGGGACGATTCGCTGCGCTCGCTGCGACTGATCGCGCAGGGTGGCGACTACATCAAGCCGGCCACCATCGCGGCGCTGCGCCGGCTGCTGCCGAATGTCAGGCTGTTCTCGCTGGGCGGGCCCACCGAAACCACCATCTGGAGCATCTGGCACGAGATCACCCGGGACGATGTGAACGTCATTCCCTACGGCCGACCGCTGCCGGGCAATCGCTATTTCGTCTGCAACGAGGCGCAGACGCACTGTCCCCCGTCGGTCGTGGGCAGGATCTACACCGCCGGGATCAACCTGGCGCTCGGTTATCTGAAGGACGGCGAACTCCAGCAGAGCGACTTCGTCACGCTGTCCGACGAGCGCGGCCGGCCGGTCCGGGCGTTCAGAACCGGCGACCTGGGCCGCTATCGCCGGGATGGCTCGCTGCTCTTCGCCGGGCGGGTCAACGGCTACGTGAAGGTGCGCGGCGTGCGCGTGTCGCTACCGGACATCGAGAACGAGCTGTCCGGGCATCCCGGGGTGCGGCAGGTACTGGTCGTGGACCACGATGCGCGATTGGGCGAGACGGCCCTGGGGGCCCTGTACGTCGCCACAGGCGACGACGAGATTCCCGCGTCCGAGCTGAGGCGCTTTGCGCGGCACCACCTGCCCGAGTCCCACGTGCCCGGCTGCTACCTGCGCGTTGCTGCCTTGCCCTTGTCAGGCAACGGCAAGCCGGACCGCCAGGAGGCGAGACGCCTCCTGGCGATGGCCGGCGATGCCTCCCGACCCGGCTGGCGCGCCGACCCGTCGCCCGCCGGTCGGGTGCTGGCCATCTACCGTGAGATCATCGGCAAGCCCGCTCAGGGAAGCCTTCACAAGCGCTCGAATTTCCTGGCCATGGGGCTGTTGCCTTCGCACCTGGGGGCGATCGCATCCCGTCTGGACGAGGCGTTCGGTGTGCGTCCGCCGATTGAGACGCTGATGCGTTGCCGAACGGCGGAGGAGGTCGCCCAATTGTTGCAGCGTCTGCTGCCACGTCCGGCTGGCGGCGCCACGGAGGCGCAATCGGCCCAACGTCTGTCCGTCGATGGTTGAGGAGGGAGCCAATGGGCCAGGAAAGGCGCTTATGTGCGAGCCGTGGCTGGATGCCGCTCACGCTGGCACAGCTGGATTTCTGGGAGGAGTACGCGTTGCACCCGGACCAGTCGGTCTCCACGGTCGCGCACTGCCTCGATATCGAGGGTGCGGTCGACCAGCCGGCGCTGGTCGAGGCCATCACTCGGACGGTTCATGAGGCCGACATTCTGTCGGTGCGCTTTCGTCTGCAGTCGGGTGGGGGCGAACCGCAGCAGCGCTGCGACACGGTGCAGGCACCCATGCTGGAGCTGCGCGACCTTCGCGGGCAGCCGGCCCCGCTGCAGGCCGCGCGACGGCTCATGCGAGAGGACCTAGAGTCCCGGCTCGACCTGATGCGGCAGCCGCTATCCGCACAGTGGCTGTTGCGTGTGGGGGAACGCCGCTATCTCTGGTACAGCCGCGGGCATCACATCATCCTCGACGGATACGGCATGGTGCTGCTCGAACGGCGCTGCGCGCAGCTGTACGCCCATCTGCTGGGGGCTGGGGAGGCCGGAGAGCCGCTGCGCCCGTTCGCCAGTTTCCTCGACGAGGAGACAGCCTATCGCGGCAGTCGGCGATTCGACGAAGACCGGCGCTACTGGCAGGCCTATCTCGATGCCAGCCCCAAGCTTCCCGTGCTGCGCAAGGGGGCTGACGCCGACACCGACGCGACAGAGGAACTGCATGCCGAGGTGGCGCTCCCCGGAGAGTTTGCTCATCGTCTGAGAGAGCTGTCGGACGCGACCGGGATCGGCTGGCCGGATCTACTGGTTATGCTGTCGGGAGCCTACCTCCTGCAGTACTCGATGGCGACGGGCGAGAAGGACTCGTTGCCGGTGTGGCTCCCCTTCATGAGCCGCTGGGGGAGCGTCGCTGCCCATATTCCCTCGCTAGCGGTCAATATCCTGCCGCTCCACCTGAGCGCAGTGAGCGGAGAGCCCCTGGGAGACTTCTTGAAAAGGGTGGCACGCGTCCTGCGCCAGCAGCGTCGCCACGGACGGTATCGCATCGAGCAGATTGCCGCCGATAGAGGGTTGGCCAAGGGCACTCGGTTCCTGTTCTCGCCACTGATCAACGTGCTGCCTTTCGATCCGCCGGCCTTCGAGGACTGTCGCGTCACTCGGCGGGTTCTCGCCAGCGGTCCGGGGGATGGCTTCGACCTCACCTATCGCGGGCGCAGTGACGGTACGTCGCTGCACCTCAGCCTCGATGCTGACCCCGCAGCGATCGCCCAGGAGGCTTTCGACCGGCATCGACGTGAACTGCCGGCATTCCTGTCGCGGGCCGTGGCGACAGGCACCCTGTCGACATCGCTGGGGTGCCTGTGAACCAGCGCACTGTTCGGTGGTACGGCCGGCGTGATCCTGACCGAAGTGGTGTCGTCGGCTGGCGTGAATGTGGAATCAACTGGCCGTTCGTCGGCCGGAGGACGAGGAGTGGAAGTGATGGACTACGTTGATGAGTCGCTCGATGCGACGGGGTCGCGAGAACGTGGCCGGCCGGCTGGTGAGCACGAGCAACGCATGTGGCTGCTCCAACAGCAGTATCCGGAAGCGGTACACGCTCATGCCCTGACCTATCGGCTCGTGGGGCGGCCCGACGTCGACCCATTGAATGCTGCCGTACAGGAGGCGCTGAGGGCCCCCGAACTCAACGTCCGATATCGTTTCGGCGAAGATGGGGTGTTACGCCGGTTGAGCGCCGAGGGGGCGGCAGACGGGCCGAGCCTGACCTGCATGAGCGTCGAGTCGACGAGTGAGGCCATGGAGGCGTTGGTGCGCCGGCAGGAGAGACCCTGGGATCTCGCCGAGGAAGCCCCGCTCCGCTGTTGCCTGTTGCTAACGCCGGATGCGGCGATTCTCGGCCTGATCGTGAATCGGGTCATCGACATGACGGCATCTGCGGCGTGGCTCCAGCGGTTTGCCAGCTTCGTGCAGGGGGAGGGCGCGGCACCTGGAGGATTCGGTTCGGCGCTCTCGGGCTG
Source organism: Billgrantia azerbaijanica (assembly GCA_004551485.1). Classification (GTDB taxonomy): domain Bacteria; phylum Pseudomonadota; class Gammaproteobacteria; order Pseudomonadales; family Halomonadaceae; genus Halomonas; species Halomonas azerbaijanica. Next base: position 96,781 of record SBLD01000004.1, read on the forward strand.
GAGTCAACAGGAGACCGAAACGGATGTCTCGGCCCCCTATCAGGAAGCAGTGGCAGGCCGCGACACCGCGGTGGGCGGCAGCGAGATTCTCGATCTGCTGCTCGAGGCGTTTCGCCAGGCGCTGGATGCCCCCGATATGACTGCCGATGACGACTTCTTCGATCTCGGGGGGCATTCGCTGATTGCGACGCGCATCATCGGGCGGCTGTTGAGCGAGCAGGGTATCGAAGTGCACCTCAACGACCTGTTCAGTTATCCGACGGCAGCGGCCCTGGCCGAGCATGCGCGGCACCTGCCCCGCGCCGAAGGGCAAGAGCAGGGCGGGGCGGTCGTCCGCAGCGAGATGCATCGGGTGCCGCTGTCGCTGGCGCAGCGGTCGCTGTGGAAGGTCTACGCGGCCTTCGGGTTCAACCAGATCTTCAACATCCCCTTTGCGCTCCGCTTCCTGGATTGCGTGGACGAGGCAGCCTTCAAGCATGCGTTTCTCGATCTGCTGGAACGTCACCCCGGGTTACGCACCCTGTTTCACCAACACGATGGGCAGGTCTGGCAGGAAGTGGTGCCATTCGACGAGGTGCTGCGCTACGAGTGGTTCTGGTATTCCCATGAATCCCGCGGAGTGCCGCTGAAGGCAGAGGCATCGCATCGCTTCGACCTGGCCCGTGAGCTGCCTTTACGCATTCGTTTCCTGATCGATGAGGAAACGGGCGAGCAGATCGTCTCGCTGCTCTTCCATCACATCGTGCTGGATGAGTGGTCGGTCAATCTCATGATGGAGGAGCTGGAGCAGGCCTACCGCGACCGGGTGGCGGGCAACCAGCCAGCGTGGCGGCAACAGCCCCTGCCGTTCCACGAATTCGCGTTAAGGCAGCACGCTGCTGGAGTGAACCAGGCGCATCTCGACTACTGGACGGAGAGGTTGCGTGGTGCCCCGCCGCCCAAGCCGCTGCGGGCGGACTCAGCGACTGCAAGAGGGGCGGGCGAACTGGCGTCCAGCGCGGGGGGCTGGGTGGAATTCAAGCTGGAACGCGATGTCGCCGCTGGCCTCTATGGGTTGGCCAAGCGCAACGGCGCCTCCCTGTTCAATGTGGTCTATGCAGCGATTGCCGCTTCGATTCAGCACCTGGGGGCCTTGGACGAGATCGTCATCGGCACCTCGGCTTCGGGCCGGACCGATGCGGACTTCTTCGACACTATCGGCTATTTCACCACGGTGGTGGCGCATCGTATCGGTTTTCCCGAAACCATGACCCTGGCTGGCTTGATCACGCAGGTAAAGCACACCATCAACGAATCCATGCCTCATGCCGACATTCCCATCGACCTGGTCGAGGAAGCCTTAGCTACCGGGACGGAGCGCGGGCGTGATCGCATGTTCGAGGTCTTTATCCAACTGCATGCGAAGAACAAGCTGAACGGCGCCTTCACGCTGCGGGATGGCAAGCGCCTCGAGTTCCGCCAGATCGATCCGGAAAAGGACGAATCCCTGTTGGGGTTGCAGTTCGAGGTACTAGAAGAGGTGGTCGAGGGTGAGAACGATGTCCGAGTGATGATGAGCTACCGTGCCGATCACTACGGTCCCGAGCAGGTCGAGCGGATCAAGCAGAGCGTCGACGAGACGTTCACACGGTTTGCCCGAGTCACCGATGCCGAGATACCGCTGGCTTCTTTGCAGGGGCTGGGCTCCACGCTTACGCTTGAATCTCATGATCGCTGGAGATAGATCGCGAAGCCGAAAATCAGCATCGTCACCCTGGGCGTGAATGATCTGGAGAGGGAGAGGGCCTCTCGCTTTATGGCGAAGGGCTGGGTCTTCCGAAATACGACTTTGAAGGCAAGGGGATTTCGTTCTGGCTGGTTGTTACTTGGCGCGAAGGTTTCTATACCTTGGAGCGAGCGGTTGGACCGCCAGCTTTCCTGATCTCGGGAAGCCCCCCTCATAGAGCCGGGGGCTTCCGTATGACTCGTCGATCACCTACACGCCCGGCATCGGCAGGAAGTCGGGCAGTTCCTTGATCCGGTTGATCCACTGGCGAATGTGCGGGTAGGGCTCGAGGGATACGCCGCCTTCGGGGGCGAGGGCGACATAGGGGAACACCGCGCACTCGGCGATGGTGGGTCGGTCCAGTGCCAGCCAGTGGTGACGGGACAGGTGCGTGTCGATCAGCGGCAGGATGTGTGCCGAGCGGTGCAGGGTGTCGGCCTTGTCGATCGCATAGCCGAACTTGTCCACCAGGCGTGCCGCATTGGGACCGTTCTGGACTTCGTTGGCCGCCGTCGACAACCACTGGACGACTTCGGCCATTTGCGCGGGATCGCGCGGCAGCCACGCCTCTTTTTCGTAGCGGGTGGCGAGATACACCAGGATCGCCTGGGAATCGCGCAGCACCACCTTGCCATCGACCAGAATGGGGATCTCACCCCAGAGGTTGAGTTCGATCAGGGGCGGGCGCTTGTGCTCGCCATCAAGAAAATCCACCGCCTCGATATCGAGGGGGATACCGGCCAAACTGGCGAACAGGCGCACCTTGTAGCAGTTGCCGGAAAGTTCCAGATCATAGAGTTTCATTGTTTTTCTCCTCATTGAGTGGTGGTACGACGTCACTGTCGTCCGGTAGCCGGATGCCGGCCCGGTGCAACAGGGTTTCGAGCGCGGCGATGCGCGCTTTCAGTGGGTGCAACACCGGTTCCATTTCCTGCTCGGTGAAACGCGGCGTGATGTATTGGGCACAGTTCCAGTCGAAAGCCTCGACTTCGATCAGCATCACCCGCTCGACGGGCGCTGGATCGTTGGCGAGCGCCATGCGTGCCACCAGTTGTGACGGAACCGCGGCAAGGTCGAGGCTGCGGGCACGACCGAGCAACTTGAGGCGGCGGCGGTGGGGATAATCCATCAGGATCAGGGCGACCCGGTCGTCGTGGGCGAGATTGCCGACACTGAGATATTCCAGGTTGCCGCGGAAGTCGGCGAACCCCAATGTGGTGGGGCCGAGCACCTTGAGAAAGCCGGTGTGGCCACCCCGATGCTGGACATAGGGCCAGCCGGTTTCACTGACCGTGGCCATGTAGAAACTGTCCCGCGCGGCAATGAAAGCCGTCTCCCGGGAGCCGAGCTGTATATCCCCGCTGCGACGCGACTCGCGCCGCGCGGCCCGGTCACGGGTGCCGTAATGCTGCTGGGCGCGCTTCACGCTCTCGGTGAAGGTAATCTCGGTAAAGCGGCGACGCATGAGAGCCTCCATTCATCATCGGGCTGCGACAGGTCCGGGGGTGTTGCAGCAGGTGAAACCGATTGTGGCTCGTACGAATAGGGCAATAAATAGACGTGTGGTTATAGAACTACTGCGGTTTTCGCATTAATATCCTTGCGCATGAACAAATTTCGAGCCATGACCGTCTTTGTCCATATCGTCGATGCGGGCAGCCTCACCGGGGCCGCCAAGGCGCTCGATACCTCGTTGACCTCGGTGGTACGCAGTTTGGCCACCCTGGAGGAGGTGCTGGGCGCGCGCTTGCTCAACCGCAGTACGCGTCGCATTGCGCTGACCGAAGAGGGGCGGGAATATCTCGAGCGCTGTCGGCGCATTCTGACCGAGGTGGAGGAGGCCGAGGCGGCGCTGTCGGCGCACCAAGCCATGCCCTCGGGCAAGCTCACCATCACCGCGCCGGTGATGTTCGGGCGTCTGCACGTCGGTCCGCTGGTCAGTGACTTTCTCGGCGCCTATCCCGACGTGCATGCCGAACTGCTGCTGCTCGACCGCATGGTGGATCTGATCGACGAGGGGATGGACTTGGCGGTGAGGATCGGCCACCTCCCCGATTCCTCCCTGGTGGCCATCCCGGTGGGTGAGATGCGACACATCGTCTGTGCCAGTCCGGCCTATCTGGCGTCACACGGCAGGCCCGAGCAGCCGGCCGATCTCATCCATCACCGCTGTGTCCGATTCACCGCATTGACGCCGGCTGCGGAATGGAGCTTTGACACTGAGGATGGGACTGTCAAGGTGCCGGTCCGCGGTGCTCTGGCAACCAATCAGGTCGATACGGCCCTTGACGCCTGCGTGAAGGGACTCGGCTGTAGCCGCTTTCTCAGTTATCAGGCGAGCAGTCTGCTGCGTGACGGATGTCTGGAGCGCATCCTGCAGCCCTTCGAGCCCGCCGCTGTCCCTGTGAACCTGGTCTATCCCCATTCCCGCCTGCTGTCGTCGCGGGTGCGTGCTTTCGTGGACTGGGCCGTGCCGCGCCTCAGGACACGCTTGCGGGAAGTCGTTTAAGCCTCATGCCATGCGAAAGTCTCTTTGCAAAGTAGGCAGCTCGGAACGGGAGCTGAGTTTGATAATATTCGCATGGTACTCTCGGGTCCCAGAGGCACCGAGTCTAAGTACGACATACCATCCGCAGTCGAATGTTGCGCGGCCAAACAGGTGCTCCTCGTAGAATCTCCGGGTTTCCGGGAGGTTGCAGGTGACAAGGGTGATGCTGGCTGAGCGCACTTCCATCGGTATATCCATGGTTGGCGTTGCCTGTGATGAGAACAGTCTGGCCCATGGATGGGGAGAGGTCTTGAAGATTTCGGTCATGCAGTGAAGTTGCGGGCTGGCTCGGGGCTGGGTGCTCACTGAGCGCTATGTCGTCTGCTTCACATTGATGATGCGCACAACCCCAAGGGCCCGCGAATGATCGCGGGCCCTTGGGGTGTGGCGGGAGCGAGCTACCTAGGCGGCCCCCGTCTCTCCTTGAAAGTGCTCCCAGGCGTGGTGATACAGAACGCCGGCATACCCGTTGCGCTGCATGACCTTGAGGATCTTCGCGGGGTCGCCGTCATCGAGAGCCTTGTGCAATTTCGCCCGCTGCTCGGCATCGAGGGCTTCGTACCAGTGGTACGGCTCGCCCCTTGCGTTGCCGTCCACGGCCTTGCGCATCAGGTCGATTTCGATGCGTCCGCCATGTCGATACAGGATGTCGTAGCCCTCCTGCAGGCGGGTCGACGGCACGTCGCACGGCTTTTCGAGGCCTTCCAGTACGTTGTGGTAGTAATAACTCAGCGGTTGCATATGGCTCCTCCAGCGGTATGCCGTGGCTCATCCGTCCTTGCCCTGCCTTCCTGTTCCCTATCCTGCCTGAGGCATGGCGACGAGCTCAATTGGAAAAGACAACTCGACAGGCGACGATCTCACGACGGTGGGCCGGCGGCGCTCCGCAAGGCCTGATCCAGGTCGGCGATCAGGTCGTCGACCGCCTCGAGGCCCACCGAGAGCCGGATCAGCCCCCCTTCGATGCCCAGCCGCTCGCGGGTCTCGGCAGGCACGGAGGCGTGGGTCATGATGCCGGGATGTTCGATCAGGCTCTCCACCCCGCCCAGGCTCTCGGCCAGGGCGAACAGCCGGCAGCGCTCCAGCATGCGTCGGGCCGCCGCTTCGCCGCCGCGCACCACGAGGGAGAGCATGCCGCCGAAATCGCTCATCTGGCGTGTGGCCAGGTCGTGCTGGGGATGGCTGGCCAGCCCCGGGTAGATGACCCGCTCCACCGCTGGGTGCTCGTCCAGCCAGGCGGCCAGCGCCCGGGCGTTCTCGCAGTGCTGGTGCATGCGCAGCACCAGGGTCTTCAGCCCGCGCAGGGCGAGGAAACTGTCGAACGGCCCGGCGATGCCGCCCACGGCGTTGTGGATGAAGGCCAGCCGCGCCGCCAGTGCGTCGTCGGCGACCACGGCAGCCCCGCCGACGATATCGGAATGGCCGCCCAGGTACTTGGTGGTGGAGTGCACCACGATGTCGAAACCGAGTTCCAGGGGGCGCTGCAGCGCCGGGGTGGCGAAGGTGTTGTCCATGACGCTGATCAGGCCGTGGTCACGCGCGAAGGCGGCAACGCGCTGCAGGTCGACGAGCTTGAGCAGCGGGTTGGTGGGCGATTCCACCCAGAGCATGCGGCTGTCGTCGCGCAGCGCGCCTTCCAGGGCATCCTCGCAGCTCAGGTCGACGAAACTGAAGTCCAGCCCGGCGGAGCGCCGGCGGACGTTCTCGAATAGGCGATAGGAGCCGCCGTAGAGGTCGTCCATGGCGATCACGTGGCTGCCGTGGTCGAGCAGCTCCAGCACGCTGGCCGTGGCCGCCATGCCCGAGGCGAAGGCGAAGCCCGCCGTGCCGCCTTCCAGGTCCGCCATGCAGCGCTCCAATGCCAGGCGGGTGGGGTTGCCGCTGCGCGAGTACTCGAAGCCCTGGTGCCGGCCGGGGCTTTCCTGCACGTAGGTGGAGGTGGCATAGATCGGCGTCATGATGGCGCCGGTGCTCGGGTCCGGCGCCTGCCCGGCATGGATGGCCCGGGTCGCCAGCCGATGGCGTTCGTCTCGCTTGTCGTCCTTCATCGCCTCTCTCCTTTTTCCTTCAGTCGATCCGGCGTCTCAGATAGTTGAGCAGGTCGATCCGCGTGATGAGACCATGGAAGCGGTCGGCCTCGGTGACGATGGCGACGTGGTCCTCCTGGAACACCGCCACCAGGTCGTCCAGGCTGGCGCCGGGGGCGAGCTCCTGCAGCTGCGTGATCATGGCTTCGCGCACTGGCGACGTGAAATGGTCCACGTGGCCATACACCGCCATCAGCACGTCCGACTCGTCGATGATGCCGACCACCCGGTCGCCCTGCATGACCGGCAGCTGAGAGACATCGTAGAGCTTCATGCGTGCGTAGGCCGTGGTCAGCGGCTCGTCGGGCGCTACCACCACGGTGTCGTGCTCGGCATAGGGATGGCGGATCAGGTCGCGCAGGTCGCCGTACTGGCGCCGCTCGATGAAGCCTTGGTCCTCCATCCAGTGGTCGTTGTACATCTTGGAGAGGTACTTGTTGCCGGTGTCGCAGACGAAGGTCACCACCCGCTTGGGGCGGGTCTGGGCGCGACAGTAGCGCAGCGCCGCCGCCACGCAGGTGCCGGTGGAGGTGCCGCCCAGGATGCCTTCGCGATGCAGCAGCTCGCGGCCGCACAGCAGGCTCTCCCGGTCGGAGACGGTGATCGCCTGGCTCACGCGGGAGAGATCGGCGATGGGGGGCACGAAGTCTTCGCCGATCCCCTCGATCAGCCAGCTGCCGCTCTCGGTACTGATCTGTCCGGTGCGCACGAACTCGGCCAGCACGGAGCCTTCGGGGTCGGCGAGCACCAGTTCCACCGCGGGCGCGGCCTTGGCGAAACAGCGCGACAGGCCGGTCATGGTGCCGGCCGAGCCCACGCCGCACACCACGGCGTCGAGGCGTCCCTCCATCTGGCGCAAGATCTCCGGGCCGGTACCGCGCTCGTGGGCCAGCGGGTTGGCGGGGTTGCCGAACTGGTTGATGAACACCGCCCCGGGGATCTCCCGGGCGATGGCCGCCGCCTTGTCCTGGTAGTACTCCGGGTGGCCCTTGGCCACGTCCGAGCGCGTCATCACTACCTCGGCCCCCATGGCCTTGAGATGGAAGATTTTCTCGCGGCTCATCTTGTCGGGGATCACCAGGACCACGCGGTAGCCCTTCTGCTGTGCCACCAGCGCCAGGGCGAGCCCGGTGTTGCCGGCGGTGCCTTCGACGAGGGTGCCGCCCGGCTCCAGCGCGCCCGAGGCCTCGGCAGCCTCGATCATCGACAGTCCGATGCGGTCCTTGACCGAGCCGGTCGGGTTCGTGTTCTCCAGCTTCAGGTAGAGCTCGCAGGGGCCGGTGTCCATGTTGGCCACCCGCAGCATCGGCGTGTTGCCGATCAGGGCGATGGCATTCGCTAGCGGTTGCATCGGGGCCTCCGGGAATCGGTTCCTTCCTACGGTTCAGTGTAGGAGTTCGAACGTCTCCCGATTGACGGGGTTGATCCGGCTCGATGCACCGACAGGAGGCCGCGATCTCGACAGGGCATGGGGGGCAAAGTCGCGGCCGGTGGGCGACACTTGCTGTATATGCCATCACCGTCGACACGTTCACCGGCGCCTCGTGGAAACTACCCAGTCGCCTGCGTGCAATAGAGTGGGTACGCCAAAGCGTTGCCCGGCATTCCTGTCGCCGTCTTGAGGTGTGGAGATGACCTGAACGAGGGGAGGGCGATCATGACCATCAACGACAGTGCCATCCAGCAGTTCCGGGACAGGTTGCGGGGACCGCTCGTCCTGCCGGAACAGGCGGACTATGACGAGGCTCGCCGGGTGTTCAACGGCCTGATCGACCGACGCCCTGCCATGATCGTGCGGTGTGCCGGGGTGGCTGACGTAATCGCGTCCGTCAACTTCGCGCGGGAGGCGGAGCTGCCGCTCGCCGTGCGTGGCGGTGGCCACGGCGTGGTGGGCAGTGCCGTCTGTGACGATGGCCTGGTCATCGACCTGTCGCCGATGAGGAGCGTGCGGGTCGATCCTTACCAACGCGTGGCGCGTGCCGAGGGCGGTGCCACCTGGGGGGACTTCGACCATGAAACCCAGGCCTTCGGGCTGGCGACCACCGGCGGCGTCGTGCCCACGACAGGCATCGCCGGGCTCACCCTCGGGGGCGGGATCGGCTACCTCAACCGCAAGCATGGCCTGGCTTGCGACAATCTGTTGTCTGCCGATGTGGTGACCGCGGAGGGACGGCTGGTGACGGCCAGTGCCGACGAGCATCCAGACCTGTTCTGGGGCCTGCGCGGTGGCGGCGGCAACTTCGGCGTGGTGACCTCCTTCGCGTACCGGCTGCACCCGGTGGGACCGGTGCTGGGTGGGGAGATCATCTATCCCCTCGAGCGTGCCGGGGAAGTCCTGCGCTTCTATCGTGACTGGTCCCGTACGGCCCCCGATGAAGTACGGGCGGATGCCACCTTGCTGTCCGGGCCTGAAGGTCCGGCGCTGGACATCATCGTCTGCCATTGCGGGGCCCTCGAGGAGGGCGAGGCCGCGTTGCGGCCCATACGTGAGTTCGGTTCTCCCATGCTTGATACGGTGGCGCCGGTTCCCTACGCCACGGTGCAGAATCTGCTCACCCCGGTGTTCCAGCCGGGTTTGCTGCACTACTGGAAGGCCGGCTTCCTGCGTGAGTTCAGCGACGACGCCATCGACGCGCTCCTGAACTTCTTCGGCGCCGACACGCCGGCGCCCTTTGCCGCGATCGCCATCGAACACCTGGGTGGCGCGGTCAGTCGCGTGGGTGCGCAGGACACTGCCTTCGCCCATCGGCAGGCGCAGCACAGCGTCCTCGTGCTACGGATGTGGGACGACCCTGCGGAGTCGGAAGCGAATATCGCCTGGGGGCGCCGCTGCTTTCACGCCGTGGCCCCCTTCCTGGAGGAGGGCGCGTACGTCAACTACCTGGGCGATGAGGGCGAGGCGCGGGTCCGGACGGCCTATGGAGCCAACTACGAGCGGCTGGTGGCGCTGAAGAACGCCTACGATCCGGAGAATGTGTTCCGCTTCAACCAGAACATCAAGCCGGTGGCGGGCTGATCGAGGTCGCATGAAGCTCAAGTGGTATATTGAGGTAAGCCATGGGATCCCGGGTAATCAGGTGGCCACTCAGGTATAACCAGACCATGAAAACTCCAAACAAGCCCCTGTTCTGGCGCGATTCACGCATGCCCCACGTGGAGCTGCGCAAGGTCGATGACGGCCGCAAGGTCTGCTATGCACCGCACAGCCATACCCAGTGGTCGCTGGGCGCCATCACCGCGGGCGAGAGCACCTTTCGCTACCGTGACGATCGTCACCACATCAGTGCCGGAACCCTGGTGCTGATGAACCCGGAGTGGGTGCACGCCTGCAATCCCATCGACGACCGTCCTTGGGCCTACCTCATGCTGTACGTCGATGCCGACTGGCTGACCGAGTTGCGATACCAGGCAGGACTGCTGGAGGCGCCGCGCTGGCAGGATATCGCGACGGCCGTGATCCGCGAGCCCGAATGGTACGAAGGGTATTGCCGGATGGCGGCTTGCCTCCTGGACACGCAGCGTGACCTGCTGGACAAGCAGACGGAAGTGGTCGAATACCTCTCCGCCCTGATGCACGCACTGGCCGGCCAGCCGGCCCAGTCCCTGTCGCAGGCGCCGACAACCCTGCAGGCGCTCGCCGCCTACCTGGACGAGCACGCGGCCGAGGATATCTCCCTGGACGCGCTGTGCGAGCGCTCCGGCTACAGCCCCGGCCACCTCATCCGTGCCTTCAAGCAGCACTTCGGGCTCACGCCCCATGCCTACCTGATCAACCGCCGGATTCAGCTGGGGCAGCGGGAGCTCAAGCAGGGCACGCCCATCGCCGAGGCGGCACTGAACGCCGGCTTCAGCGACCAGCCGCACTTCCAGCGCACCTTCAAGCGCCTGGTGGCTGCCACCCCGAACCAGTACCGGCAGCCCTCACTCGAGCAGTAGGTAGTAGACCCAGCCCCCGGTCGACCGCCATCCCGAACCAGGCAAACGCTCAAAGGAGGAGTCATGAAGCCAAAAATCAGCCTTATCACCCTGGGCGTGAACGATCTGGAAAGGGCCACCCGTTTCTATGGCGAAGGGCTTGGCCTGCCGAAATACGACTTCGAAGGCGAGGGGATTGCCTTCTTCAGCCTGGAAGGCACCTGGCTGGCACTCTACCCCCGTGAGGAACTGGCGAAGGACATCGGACTGGCCGATGCGACGCAAGGCTCCTTCAGTGGCGTTACGCTCGCGCACAATGTTGCCACCAAGGCAGAGGTGGACGACGTGCTCGACCAGGCAGTGGCCGCGGGGGCGAAGCTGGTCAAGCCGGCGCAGGAGGCATTCTGGGGAGGGTATTCCGGGTATTTTCAGGATCCCGAGGGTCACTATTGGGAAGTGGCTTACAACCCCTATCAGGATCTGACGTGATGGCAGCGCCGGCACCGTCTCCTGACCTGATTTCCCCGTGCTCTATATCTTCTCCTGCCTGCCGGGAAGGGCATGAAATCGGCAGCCCTCATTCGATCAGTAGGTAGATACAGCTGGCGGCGAGCAGTGCCGCCAGGGTGCGGTTGATCGTCACCAGCACCGCGGGCCGGTGGACGTAACGGCGCAGGAAGGCCCCGGCGTAGACCCAGCTACCCAGCGATAGCCAGCAGATGGGTAGATAGAGCGCGGCGAAGAGCATCACCTGCGTCAGGTCGTGGCCGCTGGTGTAGGCCCCGATGCCCGAGGCGGAGGCCAGCCAGGCCTTGGGGTTGAGCCACTGCATCAGCGCCCCGGTCATGAAGCCCGGCGCCCGTTGGCTGTCGCCCTCCGGCAGGCGACCGTCATCCCGGGCCAGGCGAACGCTCAGGTAGAGCAGGAATGCCACGCCGGCCCAGCGCAGTGCCTCCTCCAGCCCCGGTACCACCGCCAGCAGCGAGTAGAGCCCCAGGCCGATGGCAAGGAACAGGGCGACGAACCCCAGGGTAGCGCCGGTGACGAAGACCAGCCCCTTGGCGAGGGGATAGCGGGTGCCGCTGCTCAGGCACACCAGGTTCACGGGGCCGGGTGAAATGGAGGCCGCAAGGGCAAACGCCGACATCGGCAACAGCATGGCAAGGCTCATCGTCATCCTCCGGGGGTGGCAATGGCCCAAGTGTGCGATGGCGGTCGCGGGCGGTATTGAACGAAATTGCGGTGCCGGCTCACTCCGTCGCGCTGGAATAGTGCTGCGCAATGTATCGCGCGGCATCCTCGACCCCTTCCGCCGCTGCCCGTTGCAGCCAGCGCAGGCCAGCCGCCGCATCGGCTTCGACGCCCTTGCCTTCTGCCAGGGCTACCCCGTAGTGGTAGCGGGCCAGGCTGCTGTAGCCGGCCTCGTCGTCCGTTTCGGCGCCGCGCCTGAGCAGTTCGGTGGCGTAGGCGAGGTTCCGCGGTACGCCGACTCCGTTTTCATGGATCTGGGCCAACGAGATCATGGAGTACACGTCGTCCCAGCGGGCGATGCAGTCTTCGAAGATACGTATCGCCGAGGCGTGATCGCCGGTCTTGTTCGCCGCGTAGCCATAGAGGCATTTCAAGCGGTGACGACTGTCGATCCAGGACTCGTAGCTCAGGTCGCTGGTGGTCTGATCGGGGTGGGACGCAGCCGGGATGGCCTGGGAATCGAGCAGTGCCGGGTCGAACCCCGAGCGTATCAGGCGTAGCGCGCTGGCATCATTCTGGGCGGCGGCCTTGGCTATCCAGGCCTTGCCCGACGCCACGTCGCGCGGCACGCCCTGGCCAAGCAGCAGGGCGACACCGTAGTGGTATTGACCCGGTGCGTACCCCGTCTCAGCGGCCCGCCGCAACCAGCGCGCCGCCTCGCGAAGGTCACGGCGCGTGCCATGGCCGGTTTCATAGAGGGTGGCCAAGGCTATCATCGAGGGCGGATTGCCGCGTCGTGCGCACTCCTTGAAGAACTTCAGCGCGGCGGCGCTCTCACCGGTCTTGTCGAGGAGATAGGCGTTGTAGCAGATGATGCCGATCCGCTCCGGAAAGCGGTCCATCTGCTCGAGGTAGTGACGCCAGGAAAAATCGGCAGGGTTCAGTACGCCGTACTCGTCGGCATTCTCCTCGGCGAACTGCGCCAGACTGGGAGAAGCAACGAAGGCACACATCAGGCTGGCAAAGAAGCAAAGCTTACGCATGGTGAGTTCCTCCATGGCCACCTCGAAGACCTGCCGTGCGGCTCCCGGGATCGTCGTCCCGTGCGCAAGGCGGCTTGTCGAGGTATCTCGTCGGGGACCTTGAGTATGGTCCCGGCACCCAGGCGAGGGGTCAGATCGAGGGAAGAATAGTGTCAGGAAACTGTCAGGTGCGCCGTTAGCCGTCGTAGCGGTAGCCGACGCCGTGCACGGTGCGGATCAGGCGAGGGTTGGACGGGTCGCGTTCGATCTTGCGGCGCAGCACGGACACGTACTGGTCGAGTGCCCGGCTGCTGGGCAGGTGATCGCGCCCCCAGCATACGTTGAGCAGTTCGTCGCGACTGACGGCGAGACCGGTGCGAGCGTGCAGCACCGCCAAGAGTGCCACTTCGCGGCGAGTGAGGTCGATCATCCGGACACCGCGAAAGGCCCGCAGCGCCTCCCGGTCGATTTCCAGATCGCCTAGCCGGAAGCGGCGTTGTGTGCCCGACTGCCGGTTGCTGCGCCGCGCGATGGCCCGGATGCGGGCGATCAACTCCCGGGTACTGAACGGCTTGGGCACGTAGTCATCGGCGCCCGACTCCAGCCCCAGCACCCGGTCGATTTCCTGCCCGCGAGCGGTCAGAAGCAGGATGGGCACGTCGGCGTCCTCGTCGCGGATGGCCCGGCACAGCTCGATGCCGTCCAGGCTCGGCATGACGACATCGAGCAAGCAGAAATCCGGCGCCTGGGCGCGAAAGGTCGCGAGCGCGGCGGCGCCGTCCTTGGCGGTGATGCACGTATGGCCTTCCCGCTCGAGCAGCTTCGCCAGGCCGTTGCGCAAGTGCGCGTCGTCCTCGGCAATCAAGATTCGCATCGATGTCCCCGTGACCGGTTCGTGTTATTCGTTACCGCATCGAGTCGCAGCCAGACCGTAAAGCGGGCTCCCGGCCGAGCGTCCTCGACTCGGGCGTCGCCGCCGTTGGCGCGTGCCAACCGCCGCACGGCGGCGAGCCCCAGGCCGAATCCCGGCGTTGTACCGCTGCCTCGGACCATGGGCTCGAAAACCAACGGGTGAAGAGGCGCCGTCAGGCCCGGCCCCTGATCGCGAACCGTCAGGTAAAGCCATTCTCCGCTATCGGTCGGCGCGATCCAGGTCGATACCTCGATGGGCTGGCCGGAGGCGTATTTGCAGGCATTGTCGATCAGGTTGGTCAGGATCTGTTCGACGGCGGCGGCATCGAAACGGCGCATTGCCGCGGCATTGGCGTGCAGCGTCACCGGGCAGTTCGCCGCCGTGCAGAGCGGACCCAGGCGTTCGATGACGTCCCTGACTTGCGAGTCGGGCTCGGCAACGCTGTGATCGGCACGGGGGGCGGCTTCGCCTCGGGCAAAGGCGGTGGCATTGTTGGCAAGCCGGCTCAGGCGTTCGGCCTCGGCATCGAGCACGTCGCAATACTCGCGTACTGTGCCGGCATCATCCGCCCCATGGCGAATCAGCTCGGCGTACAGCCTGAGATTGGCCAGCGGCGTGCGCAATTCATGCGACAGTTGCGCGGCAATCTCGGCGCGATGGCGGCTGTCGGCAAGCCGGGCCCGCTGGGTACGCTGCATTTGCCAGGCAAACAGCAGCCAGACGGTCACCAGGGGGACAATCACGGTCGCCAGGGTCAATGCCGGTGGGCGACCGACGGTGCCGGCCGGATCCAGGCGCGCCCTGGCTTCCCAGCCTTGCAGTGGGCCGTGCAGCGACAGGCGTTCGGTGGCGGCAGAGTTGCCGTTCCCCAGCGTCCAGAGATTGCGGTCGGAAGGAGCCACGAGCGCCAGCGTCCAGTCTTCATCGTGTCGCTCCGAGGCCAATACCTCGGTCAGGGCGCCTTGCAGCTGCAACACGGGCAGCAGCACACAGACCTCCGTGCGTGCGTCCTCTCGGCGACAATGCACCAGCGCGCCGTCCTCCTCCTGCAGTGGCAGCCAGGTCCAGGCCTGCGGTGAGGTCTCGAGTTTCCCCCGTGCATTGGCAATCGCCCCCGCTGCCACGGAGAGCCATTGCCGCTCCATGACCAGTATCTTTTCGCCATCCTCGGGTGGGAACAGCCGCTGTCCGTCTCGGTACAGGGTGGCGAAATTGATCTCCTCGTTGAGCATGGCTCTGCGCAGTGCCCCGGTTCGGTCCGCAACATCGAGAACCCGGCGAACCGTTTCATCGGCGGCGCGCTCGACGACGGCCCGCGCGGCCGTGCCTATGCCACGCAGGGTTTCCTGGGCCGCCGTGCTCTGGCGGGCGCGCAGCACGGCATAGTCGGTTTCCACGACGTGTAGCGCCAGAATGCCGATAACCACCAACGGCAGCGCCAGGAGCAACGCGAACGCCCCGCGGCCACCGGGCATGGCGGGCAGGCTGCGGATGGACAGTCGCGTGGAAATCCAGATCGGAATCATGAGGTCCATCTTATAGCAGACGAGGCGAGCTCCATGCCTCTGAAGCGGCGGAAGGTTCAACGAGCCATGGTGGAGAAGGCGAAGACCAGGGCGGTGGCGGGCCGAACGCCCCTGAGCGGCCTCAGGGAGCCGAAAGCGATCGGCCCTCGTCGACGGCGGCCCGGGGGCGCTTCTCAGCCCGTCGCGGCGTCCGCGGACATGGCGGCCGGGTCCATCCACATCGCTTCCCAGACGTGGCCGTCAGGATCGGCCAGGTTGCGGTTGTACATGAAGCCGAGGTCCTGGGCGGGGTTGATGTCGGCGGTTCCGCCATGGGCGGCGGCTGCCTCGTTCATTGTATCGACCGCGTCGCGGCTGTCGCACGATATGGCCAGCATCACCTCGCTGGAGGTGGCCGGCGGGATCGGGCGGCTGGTGAAGGTGCGCCACTTGGCGTGCGTGAGCAGCATGACGTTGATCGTCTCGCTCCACACCATGCAGGCGGCCGTGGCGTCGGTGAACTGCGGGTTGTTCTCGAAACCGAGCGACGTGTAGAACGCGACCGAGGCGTCGAGGTCGGCGACGGGCAGGTTGACGAAAATCATGCGTGCCATGGTGAACCTCCAGCGGGTTGAGGAAATCGTGATGACCCTATGGGCCGTCGATGGCTGGTCGAACGGGCCGTGGCGATTTCGACAGGCAGCGGGCGTTGAGCGAAGGACACGCAGTGCGCGGTCGCGACTGGCAAGGCCACCGGCCCTCTTCCAGACTGTCGACGACACCGTCGTTTTCCAGACAGAGGAGCTCGCCATGAGCCAGCCGGTCATCGCCGACAACAAGCCCAGGAAGGTCGAGCTGAAGAAGGGTAAGGAGTACTTCTGGTGTGTCTGCGGTCGCTCGCGGAATCAACCCTTCTGCGATGGCTCCCACAAGGGCACCGGTTTTTCGCCCAAGCGCTTCGTGGCGGAGGAGGACGGCGAGGCCGTCCTGTGCCAGTGCAAGCAGACCGGCGATGCGCCCTTCTGCGACGGCACCCATCAGCAGTTCGGCCGGGAGCAGGTCGGTAAGGCGGCGCCGGAACCCGAGAGCGACGAGGGCGGTGAAGGCCCGGATAAAGCCCCCAAGGCTCGGAACACCGCGGAAGAGCCCACGGTGGAGTTCATCCACCAACTGGCCCGGGAGGGCCTGGAAGGCGTGGGGCCCCACGGGCCCATTGCCGCCATGGGCGTGCCGCGGCACACCCTGCCGCACTGGGACGACCTGCAGCTGATGGTGGCGCAGCTCGCCACCCAGCCGCTGCTCGACGATGCCGAGGTGGCGACCCGCCTGGTGGTCGGCCCCGAGGCGAAAAAGCCGCTGACGCTCGAGATGCCGTTGCTGGTCTCCGACATGAGCTTCGGTGCGCTCTCCGAGGAGGCCAAGGTCGCCATGGCCCGGGGCGCCGAGCTCGCCGGCACCGGCATCTGCTCCGGCGAGGGCG
This sequence comes from Billgrantia azerbaijanica, assembly GCA_004551485.1. Taxonomy (GTDB): domain Bacteria; phylum Pseudomonadota; class Gammaproteobacteria; order Pseudomonadales; family Halomonadaceae; genus Halomonas; species Halomonas azerbaijanica. The sequence goes on from SBLD01000004.1 coordinate 113,207, forward strand.
GCATGCTGCCGGAGGAGCAGCAGGCCAACTCCCGCTACTTCTTTGAACTGGCCAGTGCCCGGTTCGGCTACGACGAGGCTCTGCTCGAGAAGGTCCAGGCCTTCCACTTCAAGGGCGGGCAGGGCGCCAAGACCGGCACTGGCGGCTACCTGCCGGGCAACAAGAACGTGGGCAGGATCGCCCAGGTGCGCGGCCTGACCGAGGGCGAACCGGCCCAGTCCCCGGCCACCTTCGAGGACCTGCACGGTGTGGCGGACTTCCGGCGCTTCGCCGACCGGGTGCGCGACGTCACCGGCGGCATTCCCGTGGGGTTCAAGCTCAGTGCCAACCACATCGAGCGCGACATCCAGTTCGCCCTGGACGCCGGCGCCGACTACCTCATCCTCGACGGCCGTGGCGGCGCCACCGGCGCGGCACCGACGATGTTTCGCGACCACATCAGCGTGCCGACCATTCCGGCGCTGGCCCGCGCCCGGCGCTATCTCGACGCGCAGGGTGCGAGCGGCCGCGTCACCCTGATCGTCACCGGCGGCCTGCGCGTGCCCATCGACTTCGTCAAGGCCATGGCCCTGGGTGCCGACGGCGTGGCGCTGGCCAACAGCGCCATGCAATCCATCGGGTGCGTGTCGGCGCGCATCTGCAACACCAACAACTGTCCGGCGGGCATCGCCACCCAGCGGAAGGACCTGCGCCAGCGGCTGGATGTCGACAAGTCGGCCAAGCAGCTCGACACCTTCCTGCGCGCCTCGGTGGCGCTGATGCAGATGATGGCGCGCGCCTGCGGCCACGACAGCCTGGCCAAGCTCAACCCCGACGACCTGGCCACCTGGAACCGCGAGATGGCGCTGCTCAGCGGCGTGCGCTACGCCGGGGTGATGGACCCTGCACGTTGAGCACCGGTGGACGAGGGTGTTATCCGCACCACGCGTATCGAGCGCTTTGACGGCCTCGACGTCGAGTACCTGCGCCGTGCCCAAGCGTTGGTCGAGACGCTGGCTGATGGCATCGGCTGCTCCCGTCATTGACCAGACCCATCCACGTCGGGCCTCGAGCGGAAGACGAGGCATCAAGGACCCGTACCTCGGGAGCTTTCAAACTGGCGGGGTGATGTATCCTGGCCCTCGCTTGCCAGCTTTTCGTACTACGCTTAGTGGTTCGTCCACGCGGCTGCAATCAGGGAGAGTGTGATGACAGGAGAAGTACCAGCGACGCGGGCGGTGCGTGTGTGGCTGGGCTATGCCCAGCCGGAATTGGCCGAAGCGGTCGGCCGGGAGCGTTTTTACCAGCAACTGGGGGAGATTTTCATCCCTGCCACCGTACAGTTGATGGCCCCGCAGGGGCTGCAGGCCTATGTGCCTTCGGTACTGCCACCCAGCGATCATCCCAAAGTGCCGGATGAAATCGCGCTGGTGTTTTACCCCAGTCGGCAGTGTTACCAGCAGGCCAGCCATGCCACCGTGGCTGGGCGTGCCTACGGGGCCTTGCACGGTACCGTGTTCAGTTTTCAGGCCCGGGATGGCCGGCCTGCCAGCCACAGCGATTTTCCCGCACCCTTTGCTGGTCAGCCGGAGCAGTCCGGCCCGGTGCAGTTATTCGATGCTGGAGGCAACTGGCAGCAAGGCGCGGTGTTCAGCGAGGTCTGGCTGCGTAGTGGGCAAAGCGTGGCGGCCTTCCGGCAGGTGGTGTGCGAGACGATGCGCACCTTGCGTGCCCAGCCGCGAGAGGGGCTGCTGGGGGTGTATTTCTCTCTGGATGACGACCTGTTGGTGGTCTGGTCCCACTGGCAGCAGCAGGGCGAGGTATTACTGGCTGACACTGTCGGGGAACGGGTGTGGGCCGACATCGCCACAGCGGTGGAGGTCCCGTCGTCTCCCTTTGCCAAGTATGCCGGCCTGCCGGTGGGGCCGGGACGGGCCTTCAATCTGCAATTTCCGCTGTCACCGACGGCCAGTGAGGGGCGTTGCTGATGAGCTTTTCCAACCGGGATTTCATGCTGCTGGATCAGCGCCTGTTCAAGGCCTTCATGGCGGCGGCGCAGACCCAAAGCTTTACCCATGCAGCCACCCGCGCCCACATGACCCAGTCCGGAGTCAGCCAGCACGTCGCCAAGCTGGAAGAGCAGATCGGCGTCACCCTGTTCAAGCGCATCGGCAAGAAGGTGGTGCTCACCGATGCCGGTAAGGCCTTGATGCATTACGTGCGCCAGCAGGTGCATAGCACCCAGCAGTTCATGGATCGGGTGCATGCCATGGAGACGCGGGTAGCGGGGCTGGTGTCCTATGCCATGCCGCCCAGCTGCCTGATGTCGCCGCACTTTCCCATGCTGCTGGAGAGACGCCGGGCACACCCGGACATCGAGCTGAGCATCACCCTCACCTCCACCCAGGAGGTGGTGCGCATGCTGCTGGAGAATCAGGTGGATTTCGGTTTCGTCACGGAAAACAACAATCATCCACTGTTGCGTTACCGACTGTTCTGTCAGGAAGAGTACGTGCTGGTGTCCAGCGATCCGGCGTCGCTGCAGAACCTAACCGACAGTTCCATTCTGGAGCAGCGCTTCATCTGGTATCCCGGCTCCAGTTACTACTATGATCGCTGGCTCAAGCATGTATTTCCCGAGCGCTGCAATCTCAACACCTATTCGCTGACCTTTGCCGGGGAAATCAACTCCATCAATGGCGCCATCGACATGGTGGCCGGTGGGCTGGGAATGGCGGTGATTCCCAGCCATTGCGTGGCATCCCTGCTGGAGCAGGAGACGCTGTACCGCCATCAGGCCAGCCAGCCACTACTCAATGATATCCATATCATCACCATCAAGGACCACGATTACCCGCGCCGGGTGGAGCAGGTAATCGACTGGTTCTTCGACATGGTGGCCGACAAATAGGTCAGCCGTACAGTGCCAGCAGCGATGTGCCTTCACCGCAGGGAATGGTGAGCAGGTGCGAGTACCCCCGTTCGGCCTGCACCTGGGCTTGTTGTTGCCAGCCCCGGCAATCGCTGTGGAAGCGGTTGATGGTCAGTTGGCCGTTGTCCGCCCGATAACCGGCAAAACCGGGGCCTTCCTGCAAGGCGAGTGTTGCAGCTGCGCTGGTTTCCTGGGGTAGCGGCAGACCGGTGCACACCGGATGGGAACCCTGGGCAGGGTCATCCATGTAGTGGTCGATATTGACCGCCTTGTAGGTGGGGTTGTGCTTGAAGAAAAAATTCTCGCCGCCGAATTGGAAAAAACAGAAATCCTGCCAGCCTTTTGCCCAGTCACTTTGCCATAGCTGGCTGATGCTCAGCGGGGCCTGAGGTGGCACCCGAATGCCGTAGATCCGGCTGGCGCCGGTGTCGGCGTTGTAACCCATGAACAGGCACTGATCGCGGTAGCCGAAGGCATGCACGGTGGTGAAGCCCGTGGTGGTGTCGCCATAGGTGCGTTGATAGCGGTACAGGTGCTGGAAATCAGTGGCGGTGACCCGGAAAAAATCGAGGATGCCCTCGTCCCTGGTGTAGGCCAGCAGGTGCAGCTGCCCACCCAGCAGAAAGGGGCTGAGGGACTGGTAGACCAGGCTCTCGTTGAGTTCCGCCCCCGGGGTAAAGGTCAGTGTGTCTGGGTTCAGCACTAGCTCGGCCAGCTGGCCCTGGGTGCTGCTGACGAAAAGCTTGCAACCGTGGCTGGCCAGGGCGCTGACCTGATCGAGAAAGCCGGCTCCGGTGGGGCTGACCGTGGCCAGCTGATACTGGTTGCGTTGTGCCTCGGGGCTGAGCTGGTACCAACTGGGCTTAGTCATGGTGCGCCTCCTGACGGTCCGCCTCGGTGGCGAGCAAGGCCCAGGTGGCCAGGGCGCCGTTGTAGCTGGTGTACAGCCCCTGCTCCCGATAGATGTAACCGGCCCAGCTGTCCTGCAGGGAATCCGGGAGTTGGCCATTGATGACCGGGTCGGACACGTTGCGGACGAAGCCGTAAGCTACCTGATGCTTTTCGCAGGCCATGCCGACCACGGCATCGTCCATTTCCACGATGCAGCCGTACTGCTGTAGGCCGTTGGTGGTGGTACCGAACAGGAAGGTGTCGGTGGTAATGATGGGCTGGTCGGCGACCACCTTGATGCGGCTGTTTGGCGCATTTGGGCTGATATGGGCGCCGGCGGGGTACTGTGGGCTCACCGGCAGAATTTCCGGGCCTGGGATCTGGATCACGCCTTCCTGGGCCTGGGGCAGGTAATGCTCACCGGGTTGCCAGTGCGATTGCACCGTACTGTGGTTGAATGCGGCGTTGGCGAAATGTTTCAGGCAATGAAAGTAGGCTTGGTTGGTAATCAGCGCCGAGCCCAGGGCATCTTCCTCACGCACGCCACCGGCGGTGCCGATGGAGAGCACCAGCCGTGGCCGGGCTTCCTGACAAAGCTGGTCGACCAGTTGGATCAGGGGCAGATTGGTGCCGTCCTGGGCCAGGTGCATACCGGATTTCACCAGCAACACTTTCAGCTCGCCGATGGTCACCATCCGCACACTGCCCCACGCCTGGTCATAGAGGGAGGGGGCGCCGCCCTGGTAGGTTTTCGACACGTCCACCATGTACTGATGAATCTGGCAGTAATTACGCTGGTATTTTTCCCAGCCGTGACGCCAGTCGTGGCCCTTGGCCTGCTCCGGGGTTAGCGGTTCACGGCGATTGGTGAGCACCTGGTTCATGGCCGCCCACTCGGCGCTGGTCCAGGTGATCACCGCCACATCCGCTTCGGGAAAGGGCGAATTGGCCTGCCAGTCGGTGAGGGAGACCGCGGTGGGAATACGGTCGTCCGCCACGCCCAGCTTCTGCCAGTCCACGGGTGGCAGGGCATGCGTGCTGGTGGCGGGCAGGGCAGCCAGGCGTTGGGCGTTAAGCAGAGTTTCCGGTGTCGTTGCGAATAACTCCGGCGTGGTCATGATGGCATCCTTTTTTAATGATCATGAAGCTACGAATGTCAACTCAGGTAAGGCAACCAATTTGTATTAGATAATTCTTCATACTAGCCGATTTTTTTGTGCAGAAAAGTGATTAACCATTATTGATGGTAATGGTAATAATCACAGTAGATTATTCATGCTTCGTGATGGCAACCATCAGTAGTGATAATTTCACCGGGTCATTTTCTTGCTCATACACTGACATCGCCGATTCATTGATCGGCTGCCCACAAGGGCATAAAAATTCCCCTTAACTGTTATCAGGAGCAAGACGATGAGCGACTTGACAAAAACGCTTTGGGGCCAGTTCATGACTGCCTTCGACGATCAGATGAAGATCGAAGGCGTTCCGCAAATGCTGACCGGGCCGCAGCCCTGGAACTGGGGTGGCAAGAACCCGCCGATCGGTTCCGTTCCCTACCAGCAGGTGCAATTTCTCAATATCGTTCCCGTCAGCCCGCTGGTAGATCCCAACACCTACGGCATGAAGCAGGACTTCGGCAGTCAGTACAAGGGGTTTCTGAATTCTCTGCTGGTCACCGATGGCGGTTCTGAAGGCAAGCAGCTGCAGCAGAACATTTACGATGCCACCCAGAACATGGCCACCGCCCAAGCCAGTGTGAACGTGGCCTACCAGAACTTTCAGCAACAGACCGGCAGCACCGAATCCTACGCGGACTGGCTGAAAAACGAGGGCATGGCGGTGGCCGCCAACCTGGAGCAGGCCAAGAAGGCGTACCAAAGCGCCCAGGCAACCTATGACGAGTACATGAAAAAACTGAAAGGGCCGATTACCGATGCCCTCAAGCAATACAACGACAACCTGTCCACGGTGGTCGGGCAGGCGGGCACCACCCTGAAGGATCAGCCGGTGTTCCAGATCAGCGAAACGCCCTGGGACTACATCAAGCGCATCACCGATAACAGCTTTGGCAGCGATGCCAGCGCCGGCTCCGCTCGCACCTTCTCCTTCAGCTCGTCCACCAAGCAGTGGTCCGATAGCTCCGTCTATTCCGAAGGCGAAATGGGCGGGTTGTTCGATTTCTTCGGCTTTGAAGCCGGCGGCAGGGTCGAGAAAGTGTCCACCGAACACTTCTCCAGTGAGTACGACATTACCTTTGCCTTTCAAGACGTGTCGGTCGTTACCGTGACCCCGGGGCCCTGGTTTGACTCGTCCATGCCCTCCAACTACGTCAATGGACCGTTCATGCCCAACCATTCCGGTTTCAAGAACGGTGACGACGTCTACTACTTCGGCAAGGGTGGCAACCTGGCGCGCATCGTTTCGCAGATGATCGTCGGTTACCGGCCCACCATCACCATCAATGCCGGCTCGGATTTCGCCGAGGAGGTCAAGCAGAAGGTCAGGGGCGAGGGCGGCTTCTTCATCGGACCGTTCGAGTTCGGTGGCGCCGGTGGCTCTGACTCTGACAAGGGTACCGTCAAGGTAGACGGGCAGACCATTACCTGCACCTCCAAAAGCAACTGGGGCACCATCATTGGTCTGGGCACCAACTGGATCGTCAATCCGCGATAACTCCCTTGCAAGGAGGCAGCCATGTTACAGGTACAACGGCAGGGGGCGATGTCCAATGCCTATGGCAACCTGAACACGACCCAGCACAATGATGCGGTGGAGGCCATCAACAGTCTGGCTGACACCGATATCTGGCGGGAGCCCCGAAAAATCATCGACCGTGGTACGGTGCGTATCGACGTGCAGGGCTACACTGGCAATGGCGATCTGAACCTGCAAGCCCAGATCAATGGCGTCAGTGGTAACAGCACCGTCGCTGCCATTCTGGTGGCGCCCAGCGTGGGTGAGGCCGATACCCAGGCTCAGCATGTCTATGCCACCCGCAAGCTGAAGAACGCGCTCTTCGAGAGCCTGAACGACGGCTATATCTACCGGGTATCCGGTACTCCTGTGTGACGCTGAGCTAGCCGCGCCCGAGAGCCCTTCAGTGTCACATCGACCGCCGACCCTGCGTAGCAGCAGGACCGGCGGTCGCGTTACTGCCACAGCCGACAGCACTCATCACGATGTTTCAGCAGACAACACCCGTGTTCCCGCAGCAGGTAGGCCAGACCGGTCAACAGTAGACGGTACCGGTTGGGCCACCGACCTCTGCGACCCTCCTCTGCTTTGCATCCCTCGTTACTCTTGCATACGCTGGCCTACCGAGGTCCGTGAAACGGCCGGCCAGACGAAGTGCATCGATGGAACGCAGGGACCACCACATGAATGGCCGGCGGCCCAGTCGGCAACTCATACGCTTGGAGAGCATTGATGATGCTGGAATATCTCATTACCTCACTCATCGTCGTCCTGTTGCCGGGCACGGGTGTCATTTACACGCTCGCGTACGGGATTGGCCGCGGGTGGCGGGCGAGCGTCATGGCCGCGTTTGGCTGCACGCTTGGTATTGTCCCGCATATTCTTGCCAGCATCGCGGGCCTCGCCGCGCTGCTCCACACGAGTGCCCTGGCATTCCAGGTCGTCAAGTACCTGGGGGTGGCGTACCTGTTTTATATGGCATGGAGCGTGCTGCGATCAGGAGGGGCGCTGCAGGTATCGGGGCGTAGCGAGTCAACGCCCAACCGGAAGATCATTCTTGACGGTCTCGTGCTGAATATTCTCAATCCCAAGCTATCGCTGTTCTTCCTTGCCTTTCTGCCTCAGTTCGTGCCGAGCAGTGCGGGCGAGCCAACCTACTTCATGCTCGGGTTGGCAGCCATCTTCATGCTCTTGACGTTCATTGTCTTTGTGGGATACGGGGCATTTGCATCGGCAACGCGTCGCTACATCATCTCCAAGCCCGACGTACTGGTGTGGTTCAGGCGCGGCTTTGCGGGGACATTCGGTGCCCTCGGACTGCGACTCGCGCTCTCTGATCGGTAAGGCGAAGGGGACGTAGCGAGATCAGCAGGGAGGCGATGGATGCTGCCGTGCGACATGCCAAGACACGATAGCCTGCTCGAATACCGGCGGCGGATCGATCGGGCGGTCAGGTTCGTTCTGGCCCATATCGACCAGCCGATCTCCCTCGACGAGGTGGCCGAGGCGGCCTGCTTCAGCAAGTTCCATTTCCACCGGCTGTTCACGGCGCTGATGAACGAGCCGCCCGGCGAGTACATCACGCGCAAGCGGCTGGAGCGGGCCGCCATTCGGCTGGTCTACGCCAATGCCTCCGTCACCACCCTGGCCGAGGACTACGGTTACTCGTCGGTGGCGGCCTTCTCCAAGGCGTTCCGGCAGTGGTTCGGTTGCCGGCCGACGGCGCTGAAGGCGATTCGCGGACGCCTCGAGGCGGGAGACGGCAAGCTGCAGAGGCGCTACGGCAAGGCGCTGAACGCCGATGAGCTGTTCGTGCCGGCGGGGCCGGCGGACGACTCGGGCCGGCGGCAGGCGATCGAGCAGCGGGTAGTGCTGCGCCGGGTCGAGGGCTTCGAGCTGCACTACCTCTCCAGCGCACGCGGCTACGAGCTGGAGAGTGTCTGGGCCACCTGGGCCGCGCTGCGGGAGCGGGCGTGCGCCGTGGCGGTGGAGACGGACTGCCGCTGGTTTGCGCTCAGCCACGACCACCCCGGCCTCACGCCGCCCGAGCAGTGCCGCTATGACGCCGGCGTGGCCCTGCCGCCGACTGCGCGCGCGGCGTTGCCGTTGCCTTCGCTACGGGTTCCCGGCGGGCGCTTCGCCGTCTATCCGGTGGCGGGGCCGGAGGCGTCGATCCTCCGCCAGTACCTGGAGTTCTACACCCTCTGGATGCCGCACAGCGGTTTCGAGCCGGCGGACTACCCCATCCTCGAACACTACCTGCCGGGGTGCCGACCGGGGCACATCCACGTCGAGCTGTGGGTAAAGATCCAGCCCATGCGCTTCGCCTAGAGGCGGTCGGCGCTCTCGCAACGTAGAGTTATCACCTTAGCAAGACCGGACTAACGCCCGGGGTCCCCCTCGCCCAGACTCGTTGCCAACCCCAAAGCCCGAGAAGAAAGCCCAAGGAGGTTGGCATGAAACTGTCGGAGTACATCGGCCTGGACGCGCTCGGTATGGCGCAGCTGCTGAAGGACGGCGAGGTGACCGCCCGGGAGCTGATGGAGTGCGCCCTGGCCCAGGTGTCGGCGCAGCAGGAGTCGATCAATGCGGTGGCGTTCGCCGATGAAGCCGGGGCCCTGGCGCGTGCGGCGCGCGCGGCCGAAGGCCCGTTCCAGGGGGTACCCTTCCTGGTCAAGGAGCTGCTGAGCTATCCCGGCCTGCGCACGGCGATGGGGTCGCGGCTGTTTGCGCAGTACGTGCCGGCGGAAGGGTCGGCCTACACCGAGCGGCTGGACGGTGCCGGCCTGGCGGTGCTCGGCAACAGCACCAGTTCGGAGTTCGGGCTGCTGGGGAGCACGGAGTCCCTGTTGCACGGGCCGACCCGCAATCCCTGGAATCTCGAGGCCTCGGCCGGCGGATCGTCCGGGGGCAGCGCGGCGGCGGTGGCGGCGGGCGTCGTGCCGTTGGCCCATGCCAGCGACGGGGGCGGATCGATCCGGGGGCCGGCGTCGCTGTGCGGGCTGTTCGGATTCATGCCCAGTGCCGGGCGCTGCGTGTCCGCCGGGAACCAAGGTAAGCTGGCGGAGCTGCTGGTCGAGCACTGCGTCAGTCGCAGCGTGCGCGACAGCGCGGCCCTGCTCGCGGCGACGGAGGCCACCGGGGCGCAGGCACGGTACCGGCCGGTCGGCTTCTGCCGCGAACCCGCCAGGCGGCGGCTGCGCATCGGGTACTACACTCGAACCCTGAGCGGCGGCGAGCCGGAGCCCGAGGTCGAAGCCGCACTGCACGAGACCGTCGAACTGTGCCGCGGGCTGGGCCACGAGTTGGTGGCAACGCCGGGGCCGGCGGTCGACGGCAAGGCGCTGTCGGACGCCTTCTTCACCCTCGCCGGCGGCACGCTGGCGGGGGTGGCGGCGTCCATGGAACCGCTGCTGGGCCGCTCGGTCGGCGCGGACGAACTGGAGCCCTTCACCCTGGCATTGATCGAGTGGTATCGCAGGCAGGAGAGCGGGGCGATGGAGCGCGCCATGGTGGCCCTGCGCACGGCGGCGGAGCAGATGCACCGGTTCGCGGAGGCCTTCGATATGCTGCTGTGCCCGACGCTCGCCGGGGTGCCGAAACCGCTCGGGTACTTGTCGCCACGGCTGGATCGGGAGACGTTGATCGCGCGGACCGAGGCCTATGTCGGCTACACGCCGATCCACAACATGAGCGGGATGCCGGCGATGTCGGTGCCGCTGTCGTTGAGTCCGCACGCGCTGCCGGTCGGCAGCCATTTCGCGGCGCGGCCGGGCGACGACGCGCTGCTGCTGGGGCTGGCCTACGAGCTGGAGGCGGCTGCACCCTGGGTAGGTCGACTGCCGTTGGCTGCCGCCGGCGGACATGCAACGGGACGGTGAGGCGAGGCATGGGGCGGCGAGTCCCCTGCGCTCTTCACCGGCAGGCAGGGAATGAACAGGGAGAAGCCAGTTGAAGAGCGCGAAAGAGTTTTGGGACAAGGCCGCCCCGCGTTACGCCAAACGTCGGATTCGGCACGAGGAGATCTACCACAAGAAGCTGGCCATCACGCAGGAGTACTTGCGGCCCGACGGGGCCGTGCTGGAATTCGGCTGCGGCACCGGCAGCACGGCCATTGTCCACGCGCCCCACGTCGGGCATGTGCTGGCTACCGACATATCAGCGGAGATGCTGGCTATCGCCGCAAGCAAGGCGCGGGATGCGGGCATCGACAACATCGACTTCCAACAGGGCACCCTGGATGGCCTGGAACTGGAAAGGGAAAGTTTCGATGCCGTGCTGGGGCTCAACATCTTGCACCTTCTGGAAGACGTGGAAGCGACGATGTCGCGAGTCCATGCGCTGTTGAAGCAAGGCGGCGTGTTCGTCTCCAGTACCGCGCTGATTGCCGACATCGCGTTCTACTGGCGATGGTTGATTCCGGTCCTGCAGCGCCTGGGCTTCGCGCCCTACGTGAAATGCCTCGACAAGCAGGCGCTGGTGTCCCTGTTGACCAGCGCCGGCTTCAGCATCGAGTACGAGTGGCAGCCGACGAAGGCATCGCTCTTTCTCATTGCCAGAAAGCGTGCCGAGCCCGCCTGTTGCCAGGGCGGTGAGCGCCGCTGACGTCGCGGCCCTGGCCGGGTCGCCGTCGCCAGGCGGTGCGGGGCGCCGCCACCGGGGCCGGGCGGATTTTTTGCCCGCCGCCCAAGACGGACGGCGGCAAAACCGGGATAATGGCCGGCTACACGCCACTGGCGCGCCGACAGTCACCAATCCGGCCCCCTCCCCATGGAAATCAAAGTCAATTACCTCGACAACCTCCGGCTGGAGGCCAAGTTCGACGACTTCACCGTCATCTCCGACCAGCCCATCCGCTACAAGGGCGACGGCTCGGCTCCCGGCCCCTTCGACTACTTCCTGGCCTCCTCGGCCATGTGCGCGGCGTACTTCGTCAAGGTGTACTGCAACGCGCGGGACATCCCCACCGAGAACATCCGCCTGTCGCAGAACAACATCGTCGACCCGGAGAACCGCTACCAGCAGATCTTCAAGATCCAGGTCGAGCTGCCGGCGGACCTCTCCGACAAGGACCGCCAGGGCATCCTGCGCTCCATCGACCGCTGCACGGTCAAGAAGGTGGTGCAGACCGGCCCCGAGTTCCAGATCGAGACCGTGGAGAACATCGACGAGGACGCCCAGGCGCTGCTGATGGGCAAGGTCGAAGGCGAGGGCGCCACCTGGATCGAGGGCAAGGATCTGCCGCTGGAGCAGACCATCGCCAACATGACCGGCATCCTGGCCGACCTCGGCATGAAGATCGAGATCGCCTCGTGGCGCAACATCGTGCCGCACGTCTGGTCGCTGCACATCCGCGACGCCGCCTCGCCGATGTGCTTCACCAACGGCAAGGGCGCCACCAAGGAGAGCGCGCTGTGCTCGGCGCTGGGCGAGTTCATCGAACGCCTGAACTGCAACTTCTTCTACAACGACCAGTTCTTCGGCGAGGCGATCGCGAACAGCGCCTTCGTCCACTACCCCAACGAGCGGTGGTTCCAGCCCGGCCCCAACGACGCGCTGCCCGAGGGCATCCTGGACGACCACTGCCGGGCGATCTACGACCCTGAGGGCGAGCTCCGCGGCTCGCACCTGATCGACACCAACTCCGGCAAGGCCGAGCGCGGCATCGTCTCGCTGCCCTTCGTGCGCCACTCCGACGGCGAGACGGTCTACTTCCCCTCCAACCTGATCGAGAACCTCTACCTCAGCAACGGCATGAGCGCCGGCAACACCCTGCACGAGGCGCAGGTGCAGTGCCTCTCGGAGATCTTCGAGCGGGCGGTGAAGCGCCAGATCATCGAAGAGGAACTCGCCCTGCCCGACGTGCCCCGCGAGGTGCTCGCCAAGTACCCCGACATCCTCGAGGGCATCGAGGCACTGGAGGAACAGGGCTTCCCCGTGCTGGTCAAGGACGCCTCCCTCGGCGGGCAGTTCCCGGTCATGTGCGTCACCCTGATGAACCCGCGCACCGGCGGCGTGTTCGCCTCGTTCGGCGCGCACCCCAGCTTCGAGGTGGCGCTGGAGCGCAGCCTCACCGAGCTGCTGCAGGGGCGCAGCTTCGAGGGCCTCAACGACCTGCCGCCGCCCACCTTCAACTCGCTCGCCGTCTCCGAGCCGAACAACTTCGTCGAGCACTTCATCGACTCGTCGGGGGTGATCTCCTGGCGCTTCTTCAGCAGCAAGGCGGACGTCGAGTTCTGTGAGTGGGACTTCTCCGGCACCAACCGCGAAGAGGCGGCCAGCCTGTTCGGCATCCTCGCCGACATGGGCCTGGAGGCCTACATGGCGGTGTACGAGGAACTGGGCGCGCCGGTGTGCCGCATCCTGGTGCCCGGCTACTCCGAGGTGTACCCCGTGGAGGACCTGGTCTGGGACAACACCAACATGGCGCTGCTCTTCCGCGAGGACATCCTGAACATTCATTCCCTGGAGGATGCCCAGCTCGCCGACCTGCTCGAGCGCCTGGAGGAGAGCCAGCTCGACGAGCAGATGGACATCATCACCCTGATCGGCATCGAGTTCGACGAGAACACCGTGTGGGGCCAGCTCACCATCCTCGAGCTGAAGCTGCTGCTCAACCTGGCACTCGGCCAGCACGAGGAAGCGCTGGAGCGGGTCGAGATGTTCCTGCAGTTCCACGACAACACCGCCGAGCGCGAGCTCTTCTACCGCGCGGTGCAGGCGGTGCTGGAGATCGCCCTGGACGACGAGCTGGAGCTTTCCGACTACCTCTACAACCTGCGGCGCATGTTCGGCACCGAGACCATGGACGCCGTGGTCGGCTCGGTGACGGGCGACGTGCGCTTCCACGGCCTGACCCCCACCAGCCTGGCGCTGGAAGGCCTGGAAAAGCACCAGCGCCTGATCGAGAGCTACCAGAAACTGCACGCCGCCCGCGCCGCCAGGGCCGGCATCGCCGCCTCGTAACCCTCCCTTCCCGCGCCCTCTCCGTCAGCGCCCATCCACGGCCTGTCTCGACGGGGAGGGCGGTTCTGTGCTGAGAACCCACTGCAGGATACGCTAATGTGGGAGGGCGCTTCAGCGCCGGTTCGACGCCTCGACGAAGCCGTGCGCAGCACGGCCAGTTGGGGGCATCTGCTCCGCCTACGACTAGCCGCCGTTTTGCATCCATCGGCCCTCTTGCAGACGGTAAACGTAGCGAAAATCTCACATTGCCGGTGGACCGGTTTCTGGGGGAAGGTCACCACCGGAATCCCTTGTCAGGGCGCTGGGTATGCCCCGCCACAATGATCAGGATACTCATGCTATACCAGGCATATCGGACTATACGGAACCTGGCCGCGGGTAATGCTGTAACCAGCCCCTTCAACCAAATGACCGCCGATACTCTCCTGGTGTCATATTCGTTATCCGTTTGAAGCTGCGGCGCAGGCTAGTGTCATCGGCGAACCCCATTTCGTCACTGATTCGGTATATCGGCTTGTTGGTGCTTATCAATTGCTCGCTTATCTGATTGAGTTTTATCAATCGCATGAGTTGCGCACTGTTGTAGCCGGTCGTGTTGACAATTTTTCTGCTGAGAGTGCGTTGTGTGACGTGCAGGTGCTCTGCGAGTGCGGCGGTCTTCAGGTGTGTGTAAGGAGTTTGCTCAACCCAATGAAACACGTCTCGTATAAAGGGGTCTTTTTGTATAAGTTTGGGTAGCTCCTGAAAGGGGGTGTTGCGCTCAACCGGGCGTGGAAGAACCATGTATTGCTGAATGTCGTTGGCGATCTGTTTTCCGCAGTGCTGTTCGATCAGCGATAGCGCAATAGGCAGATGACCGTTAACCCCAGCTGCCGTTGCATTGCCTTCATCAATAACGAAGGTGCGATTGAGTTGCCATTGCACACTGGGAAATTGCTCGCGAATAGTATCCAGCAGCCACCAGGTGGTGGTGGCGGTTTGTTGGTTCAGCCCGCCGCTGCGGGCGGCCAGATAAACGCCCGTACAGTAGCTTAGTATGGCGGTTCTTTTTCCCTGATTGTTATCCGAGCTCGCTACGAGTGCTTGGAGGGCTCGAATCAGGCTTTCGTCTTTCGGGGTATGGATGCTCGATTGGTCACGCCAAGCTCCCGGTATCAGCAGGGCGTCTACATCAGCGCTTTCCAGCTTGCTCGCAGTCAGTTCCATGCCATTGGCACAGGTCACGGGCTTGCCTTTTTCACTTAGCCAGCACCACTCGAATAAGGAGGTGCCCATGCGCAGGTTTGCTGCCAGTAGCAGGTCTGAGAAGGCAAACAAACCGGAAGGAATACAGTCGGGGTAGAGCAGCAGGCCGATCTTCATTGGTAAAAAGTGCCTGTTTTGTGTCATTTTTAGCCATGCTAGCAAGGCAATGGGCTATCTACAATGGTCCTCGTACTACGGGAGGTGACCATGAAGATTACTCAATTGCGCAACGCCACTGTGATCATAGAGGCCAATGACAGGGTTATATTGCTTGACCCCATGTTAGCACCCAAGGGGGCAATTCCCGCGCTGAAGTATCTCACCAGAAGCCGGCACAGGAACCCGTTGGTGGAGCTGCCGCAGGGAACTGGCGCATTGCTGGAGCGGGTGACGCACTGTCTGATTACCCATTGTCAGAAAGGTCACTTCGATCACCTGGACAGGGCCGCTGTCAAGTGGTTGCGCGAGCACCAGGTGCCCACGGTCTGTATGGAAGGAGACGCGGATTACCTGATGCGGAAAGGGCTAAAGGTGTCAGTACTGGACGCTCGTAGCGAGGCACAGGCGTTCCTGGGAGGCACCATTGTGCCCATTCCGTGTGTTCATGGTCATGGCCTTGTTGGCAGCATGATGGCTCACGGTCATGGTTTTTTTATTCAGTTTCCGGGAGAGCCATCATTGTACATCGCCGGTGATACTGTCCTGACTGATGACGTCAAAGGGTGTTTAACGCACCGTCAACCTGAGGTGTCTATTTTACCTGCCGGTGGTGCCCGGTTTGATCTGGGTGGTGAAATCATCATGGGTGAAGATGACGTGATTGCTGCCAGCTATCTAAGCGCGGGGATCATTGTCGCCAATCACCTGGAGGCTCTGGATCATTGCCCGGTTAGCCGTAACGACCTGGCCCGCCGTTGTCAGCGCGAAAATCTTCAGGATAGATTGCTGATCCCAGCGGATGGGCAAACACTCACGTTTGCAGTGAACTAGTGGCGCCCTTTCAATGCGCCGTACAGCTTTACGTTAAGGATCGACCGGAAAGGGGAGTAACGCCAGTGCCCAAAACCTCTGCTACTGCTGCTCGCAAGGGCGGCGTAAAAGTCTCGGCCCCCGTTCAGGCCCGTGGCCTGGAAGTGGGAAGTGGCTTTTCCGCCAGGGCCTTTCGCCATGACGATTTTGGCGGTCTGATGGACCCGTTGATTATGGTGGACGATTACACCATGACCGAGCCTACTTTTGGCGCCCATCCGCATGCTGGCATAGCTGCGGTGAGTTTGTTGTTTGAAGATTCTGAAGGTGATTTTTACAACCACGACTCTCTCGGTAACCACTTGGTTCTCGGCGCTGGCGACCTCTATTGGTTGAACGCTGGGCGCGGAGCCATGCATGATGAGTCCCCCCAGCCCGGAGCTGCGCGCATTCGGGGGTTGCAAATATTTGTAAAGTTGCCGGCGAAACTGGCCGCAATGGCTCCTTCATCCAACTACATCCCGGCTGCCTCCATCCCCGTAATCACAGCTCATGGCGTTCGGGTTCGCGTTGTGGCCGGAGAGAGTCATGGCAAACGTGGATTCGTCAACACGCCTGTCCCAGTCACCATGCTGGATGGCTATCTTGATGGGGGAGCCATGTTTGCTCACTGGCTGAACGATGGACAATCTGCCTGGTTCTATACGGTTGAGGGTGAGATTACAGTTAGTCTGCATGAAGAAGTCCATCGCCTGCAGGCCGGGCAGGCTCTCTCGGTTCGCGTTGAGAAAGCCGGTGACCTGCAGGTTTCCGGTGTCCGCCGAAGCCATTTTGCACTGTTGTCGGCCGATCCCCATGATGAGACGTTCGTGCACCAAGGCCCCTTTGCCCTGGCTTCGGAAGAGGAAATTGCCCAGGCGCAAAGGGACGCAGACGATGGACTCATGGGGGTGGTTGAGTACAAACCTGTGACAAATGCCTAGGCTTCCAGTCGCCCTGTCTTCGCTCGGTTGGGCTCACGGAAATAATACCGCAGACGCGCTGGTCCACCTGCTTGCCAGCGTCTCAAGGGCCTTCGCTGTCCGTACCGATGCTATAAGGTCCCCAAAACGGACAACCCTCAGTGACCTTGACAGCATGCGCTTCCACGGCTTGATTCTCACCAGCCTGGCGCTGGAAGGCCTGGAGAAGCACCAGCGCCTGATCGAGAGCTACCAGAAACTGCACGCCGCCCGCGCCGCCAGAACCGGCAACGCCACCTCGCAACCCTCCCTTTCCCCGCCCTCTCCGTCAGCGCCCATTCCAGCGGCGTGCCTCGACGGGGAGGGCAGTTCAGGCCGAGGTGGCTGGGTTGCCGAATCGTTGTCAGCAGCTGTGTTGACACCCGATACGTTACAGGGTACGTTCAAGGGATGATCCGGAGCTTCAAACACAAGGGCTTGGCAAAATTCTTCAAGTCCGGCAGCACGGCAGGGATTCAGGCCGCTCATGAGAAAAGGCTTCGGCTCATTCTTGGCAGGCTGAATGCGGCGACAGACGCCAGAGACATGGATTTGCCAGGGCTGCGGCTGCATGAACTCTCGGGCAATCGCGCCGGAATTTGGTCAGTGACGGTGAGTGGCAACTGGCGCGTGACGTTCCGGTTTGAAGATGGAAATGCCGAGATAGTGAATTACGAAGATTACCATTGAGGTAATGCCAATGTTGATGCACAACCCTCCCCATCCTGGTGAAGTTTTGCGAGAGCTTTGTCTGGAGCCCCTTGGCCTTTCTGTGACGGCCGCCGCAGAAGCGTTGGGTGTCAGCCGAAAAACCCTGAGCGCCGTGCTGAATGGCAAGGCTGGTATTAGTCCCGAAATGGCTATCCGGCTTTCTATCGCGTTTGATACCTCGGCAGAAAGCTGGATGAATCAGCAGGCCCAGTATGAACTCTGGCATGCCGAGCAACACCGGAAAGACCTCAAGGTCAAGAAGCTCGTTGCCGCCTAGGGCAGTACATAACCAATATTGCCCCACGGCGGTGGGGAGGGCGCTTCAGCGCCGGTTCGACGCCTTGATGAAGCGCCCCACCCGCTACGACCAATCGCCGTTTTGCATCCATCGGCCCTCTTGCATACTCTGATCCTCTAAGGTCGCAGAGACGACCGGGCTGACGAACAAAATCAAGGGAACGCAGGGACTACCGCAGGGATGGCAGGAGGTCATCACGGCTTGCAGGGTAGGGGCGGTAGCGTGCCTGGAGCCCTAAAAGGCTGCGTACCCCGGCAGTGCCCTACGTCAGGCCGCCAAGGCCGGCGACCTCCACCGGGTCACCCGGCCCGGTGACGTCGATGACCAGCTCAACGCCCTGATGGCCACCGAGTGGGTGGTCTACTGTCAACGTCACTGAAGGCTGTCCGCATTTCATCAGTTCAGATTGTCCAGTTTTCATCAGTGCTCTTTCATCGGAACAGCTTCAGGAGAACATAATATGCGCTTCCACAGTCTGCCCCCGACGAGCAGGAAACGGGAAGGCTTAGAAGAGTCATCAGGGCCTGATCGAGAACCACCAGACACTGCACGCCGCCGCACCCCAGGGCAGGGCGCACATGGTAGCTACTGATTTCATCCCTCCCATTGAGGCAAGCATGACACATGACACTTGACTACCACTGGCTTTACGAGGCCGTACGCAAGCGTTTTGCATCTGACGAGGCCATGGAGGCCTTCCTGCCCAAAGCGTTGACTCCTGAGGAGCTGAAGCAGAAGGGAGATGACCGCTACCTCTCCGCCATGAGCCAGCGGGTGTTTCAGGCTGGCATGCAACATTCGGTGGTCGATGCCAAGTGGCCTGCCTTCGAGGACGCCTTCTGGGGGTTTGACCCCGAGAAAATGGTGTTGCTCAGCCCAGAGCAGATCGAAGGCTATATGAAAAATGATCGAATTATCCGTCATCGCACCAAGCTGCAGACCATCCCGAAAAACGCCCAGTTCATTCTGGATATTCGTCAGGAGAAGGGCTGTAGCTTTGGCGAGTTCATTGCCAACTGGCCGAGTGCCGACATCATCGGCTTGTGGCGTTTACTGGCCAAACGTGGCGCTCGTTTAGGCGGACGCTCAGGTGCCGGATTTTTACGTTTGGTCGGAAAGGATACGTTTTTGTTGACCAGTGATGTGGTCGCACGCCTCGTGGCCGCAGGCATTATTGACAAGGCTCCCACCAGTCAGCGAGACATGCAGGTCGTACAAGACGCCTTCAATGCGTTGCAGCAGGAATCAGGAAGGCCGTTGTGTCATCTCTCGGCCATGCTGTCGCTGAGTATCAATCCAAGATTTTAACGCATGCTGAAGGATCCTTGTTTTGGCACTCGATATTTTTTGTTATTGCAGTTTAACTGCGCCAAGAAGATAGAAAAATTCAGTCCCTTAATTGGAAAAGTGAAGTGATTACGATGTCATCTGATATAAATAGCCGTTACGGTCTGAATCCTGCTCATAGTGAAGTGGTGGAGACATGCAGGATTGTTGCGCCGTGCAGCGCCTTGGATATGGGGTGTTCCAATGGACGCAATGCCTTATACTTGAGCCAGCTTGGCTTTGATGTGACCGCAGTAGACAATAACCCCGGCGCTATTGATATGCTGCAGCAAGTTGTGAGCAGGGAGAAAATAGACAATATCAATTCCCGAGTGTACGACATCAACAGCGCAGGGCTTGGCATGGATTATGGTTTGATTGTCTGCACCGTCACCTTGATGTTTCTCGACCCAACTCGTGTTGATGCGGTTATTGCCGATATGCAAGATCATACTCTGCCCGGCGGCTACAATACGATTGTATGTGCCATGAATACTGACGAGCATCCATGCCCAGTTCGCTTCCCCTTTACCCTTGGAGCAGGGCAGTTGCGCGAGGCTTACGAGGGGTGGGAGCTGATCAAGTACAACGAAGATCTGGGTACTATGCACAATGGCGCACAATTACAGTTTGCTACCATGCTAGCGCGGAAACCTGGCTAGCAGGGAAGCCAACAAGTCGGTCGAGAGCGACCGGGTAATTGACGGCTATCGCCAATGAGCTGAATGGGCTGATGTGTTTGGCCCCCGAGTCAGGTGACTGACTCGGGGGCTTTCGTTTCGGCTGCGGGATTACTTGGCAGTGAGTGCCACGCCGACCTTGGAGCGCTTGGGCCGCCCGATGGTCTGGATGATCCAGGTGCCGGTGGCGGCGAGCCTGTCGAGGTCGATGCCGGTCTCGGTGCCGAGGCCGGCGATGGAGCTGTCGACCACGCCGAAGCCTTCTTTTGGCACGACGTAACGGTTGGCGAGCGCCTGGCCGTGGGGGCGTGGCAGTGGGCGGCGCGCTCGAAGACGCTGGTGGCCAAATCCACCGCAACGGTCATACTGATTTGTATGGACCCATCCCGTTCTTCGCGGCCTGCCCGCAGGGCACCTTGATGCCGCGAGTAGGGCGGGAGGGGCCATCCCACCACTGGAGCCGACCGTCCGAACACCACGTGAAGGCTTTCGGCCTGCGGCTCAGCTTCAGCGTCAGGCGTCCTGACAACAGTCAGAGGAGGAGCTGAAGTGATGTACTTTCAAAACCTCAATCAGATAGTCGAGTCGCTTGAAACCGATGAATCGACAAAGAACGATCCGATAAAGAGGGTGTTCGTTTTTGATGGAAGGCATTTGACGGCGAATGTCGGCATCGTTCGTGACAGTGGCAATGCACTGCATACGCAGAAACACCACGATGAGCTACTCGTCATCATCGAAGGCAATGTCGACTTCAGGGTCGGTGACGAAGTGAAGAAAGTGAGCCAGGGAGACCTGGTGTTCATTCCGCAGGACACACTTCATGGCCCGATACTCGAAGAAGGCCAGCGGTTTGCGGCGCTTTCCGTGTTTGCCCCTTATTTCGACCGGTCCAGGAACAATATAACCTGGGACAGGGATTCGGCCTGATCAGGCGTTGCCTGCAACGTCGGCGAGAAAACCCACCAAGCCCCCGAGCCAGTCATCTGGCTCGGGGGCTTGTCGTTTCGGCCGCGGAATTACTTCGCCGCCAGTGCCACGCCCACCTTGGAGCGGTTGGGCCGCCCGATGGCCTGGGTGATCCAGGTGCCGGTGTCGGCGAGCTTGTTCAGGTCGATGCCGGTCTCGATGCCGAGGCCGTCGAGCAGGTAGACCACGTCTTCGCTGGCCACGTTGCCGGAGGCGCCCTTGGCGTAGGGGCAGCCGCCGAGGCCGGCGACGGAGCTGTCGACCACGGCGATGCCTTCTTCCAGCACGGCGTAGAGGTTGGCGAGGGCCTGGCCGTAGGTGTCGTGGAAGTGGGCGGCGAGCTTGACCATGGGGATGTCACGGCTCACGGCCTCGAGCATGCGCTTGGCCTTGAGCGGGGTGCCGACGCCGATGGTGTCGCCGAGCGAGACCTCGTAGCAGCCCATGTCATAGAGCGCCTTCGAGACCTCGGCGACCTTGGCCGGGGCGATCTCGCCCTCGTAGGGGCAGCCGAGCACGCAGGAGACGTAGCCGCGCACGCGCACCTTGGCTTCCCTGGCGCGCTCGAGCACCGGGGCGAAGCGCTCCAGTGATTCGGCCACCGAGCAGTTGATGTTCTTCTGCGAGAAGGCCTCGGAGGCGGCGCCGAACACGGCGACTTCCTCGACGCCGCATTCCAGCGCCCCTTCCAGCCCCTTGAGGTTGGGGGTCAGCGCCGCGTAGGTGACGCCGTCGCGGCGGGTGAGGCCGGTCATCACCTCGCGGTGGTCGGCCATCTGCGGCACCCACTTGGGCGAGACGAAGCTGGCCGCCTCGATGTAGGCGAGGCCGGCCGCGCCCAGGCGGTCGATCAGCTCCAGCTTGGTGGCCGTGTCGATCGGATTGGGCTCGTTCTGCAGCCCGTCGCGGGGGCCGACCTCGACCAGGCGCACGCGCTTGGGAAATGCCATCTTCGTTCTCCAGTCGTTTCGTTTGGAGCGCCGATGTGGGAGGGAGCTTCAGCTCCGGTTCGACGCTTCGACGAAGCAGCGCGCAGCGCTGCCGTGGGTTGGGGCGCCTGCGGCGCCCTTCGCCCGGCGGAGCCGGCCTCCCACACTGTTGGGGCTTGCCATGGGGGCGCCTGCGGCGCCCTTCGTCGAAGCGTCGACCCGCCGGCAGAGCCGGCCTCCCACAGGGCCATGCTAGTCGTCTGCGGCGAACTCCAGCAGCACGTCCCCCTGACCCACCGTCTCGCCGGCCTGGAAGTGGAAGCTCTCCACGTGGCCGTCGGCGGGGGCGGTCATGGTGTGCTCCATCTTCATGGCTTCCATGACCATCAGCGGCATGCCTTTCTCGACCTTCTGGCCGGCTTCGACGAGCAGGGCGACCACGGTGCCGTGCATGGGCGCGGTGAGGGTCGATTCCGCCTCGTGGTGGCCGTGGTCGATGGCGTCGATGCGCCGCCAGAACAGGCGCGTCTCGCCGCTCGGGTCGACCATCACCACCACGTTACCGTCGCGCCGCGCCTGCAGGCGGCGGCGGTGGCCGTTGAGGGTGACCGCCACGGCGTCGCCGGCCAGGTGCTGGAGGCTGGCGGTGAGCGTCTCGCCGCGGATGGTCAGCTGCCAGCCGGTGTCGGTGCCACGCTCGCGACGGCCTTCGACCACCACCACGTTGTCGGAGCTCTCGTCGTCCTGCACGTGGGCGGGATCGCACAGGGCGATGCGGATGGTGTGCGGGGCGTTGAGGCGGAAGCCGTCGTGGCGGTCCCAGGGGGAGTCGCTCTCGCACTCGCGGGCCAGCTGGTTGAGGCCGACCAGGGCGGCGCCGGCGTACTCCTCCACGCGGTACTGACGCGGGGCGAAGAGCGTCGCCTCGTTCTTCTCGATGAAGCGCGTGTCGAGCTCGGCACCCTTGAACGCCGGGTGGGTGGCCAGGCGCTGCAGGAAGGCGCGGTTGGTGATCACGCCCTGCACGTCCAGCGCGGCTAGCGCGCGGTTGAGGGTGGCGAGCGCCTGCTCGCGGTCGCCGCCGTGGACGATCAGCTTGGCGAGCATGGGGTCGTAGTGCATCGAGACGCTGTCGCCGCTCTCCACGCCGCTGTCCAGGCGCACGCGCTCAGGGTCGAGCCCGGCGCCCTCGAGATCGAGGGCGAAGCGCTCCAGGCGGCCGGTGGCCGGCAGGAAGTCCTGCTCCGGGTCCTCGGCGTAGAGGCGCGCCTCGAAGCTGTGGCCGGTGATGGTGAGCTCGTCCTGGAACAGCGGCAGGTGCTCGCCCATGGCCACGCGCAGCTGCCACTCGACCAGGTCCTGGCCGGTGATCATCTCGGTGACCGGGTGCTCCACCTGCAGGCGGGTGTTCATCTCCATGAAGTAGAAAGAACCATCCGCGTCCAGGAGGAATTCCACCGTCCCGGCGCCCACGTAGCCGATCTCGTGGGCGGCGCGCACCGCGGCCTCGCCCATGTCGCGGCGCAGCTCCGGCGTCATGCCGGGGGCGGGGGCCTCCTCGAGCACCTTCTGGTGGCGGCGCTGCACGGAGCAGTCGCGCTCGAAGAGGTAGACGCCGTTGCCGTGCCGGTCGCAGAACACCTGCACTTCCACGTGGCGCGGCTGGGTCAGGTACTTCTCGATCAGCATGCGCGTGTCGCCGAAGGCGGCCTGCGACTCGCGGCGGCAGCCGTCCAGCGCGGCCTGGAAGGCCTCGGCGGATTCCACCACGCGCATGCCCTTGCCGCCGCCGCCGGCGCTCGCCTTGAGCAGCACCGGGTAGCCGATCTTGTCGGCCTCGGCCTTGAGCAGGGCGTCGTCCTGGTCGTCGCCGTGGTAGCCGGGCACCAGCGGCACGCCGGCGTTGGCCATGCGCGCCTTGGCGGCGGACTTGTCGCCCATGGCGGCGATCGCCGAGGCGGGCGGGCCGACGAAGGTGATGCCGGCCTTGTCCAGCGCCTCGACGAAGGCGCCATTCTCGGAGAGGAAGCCGTAGCCGGGGTGGATGGCACCGGCGCCGGTGCGCTTGGCGGCCTCTACCACCGCCTCGACGTTGAGGTAGCTCTCGCGCGCGGCGGCCGGGCCGAGGCGCACGGCCTCGTCGGCCTCGCGCACGTGGCGGGCGTTGGCGTCGGCGTCGGAGTAGACGGCCACGGTACGCAGGCCCATGGCGCGTGCGGTGCGCATCACCCGGCAGGCGATTTCGCCGCGGTTGGCGACCAGCAGGGTGTCGAACGGGGTGGTGCGGGAAGCGGGAGAGTGGCTCATGAGCGGCGCTCCGGGGAGTTCGTGTTGTCGTCGGCACGCTCGGTCCAGGCCGGGCGGCGCTTCTCGAAGAAGCTGGCCAGGCCCTCCTGGCCTTCGGCGCTGACTCGCAGCTCGCTGATCACCCGGCAGGTGTGCTCGCGGGTGGTCTCGGAATCGGGCTCGCGGGCGACTTCGGCGAGCAGCGCCTTGGTGGCGCGCTGCGCCTGGGGCGAACCGGCCAGCAGGGTGTCGAGCATGGCGGTCACGGCGTCGTCGAGCGCCTCGGGCTCGACCACCTGGTGGACGAGCCCCAGCGCCAGCGCGGTGGGGGCGTCCATCACCTCGGCGGTGAGCGCGTAGCGGCGCATCTGGCGCTCGCCCAGCGCGCGCTGCACGTAGGGGCTGATCACCGCCGGGGAGAGGCCGATCTTCACCTCGGAGAGGCAGAACCTGGCCTTCTCGGAGGCGATGACGATGTCGCAGCAGGCGGCCAGGCCCACGGCGCCGCCGAAGGTGGCGCCCTGCACGCGGCACAGGGTGGGGCAGGGCAGGGTGTCCAGGCCGTGCATCAGCGCCGAGAGCTTGCGCGAGTCGGCCAGGTTGTTGTCGAAGTCGTACTCGACCATGCGCTTCATCCAGCCGAGGTCGGCCCCGGCGGAGAAGCTCTTGCCCTCGGAGCCCAGCACCACGGCGCGAACCTCGCCGCGGCCGGCGGCGTCGTGCAGGTGCGCCAGGTGCATGTTGAGCTCGGCGATCAGGCTGTCGTCGAAGGCGTTGTGCACCTCGGGGCGATTCAGCGACAGCCAGGCGATGCCGCGCGCGTCGATCTCGAGTCGGGAGTAGGTTGTCTCTGACATAACGGTTATCTCTACGCTGTCCTTGTAGGAGCGCGATTCATCGCGCGAAGACGCCGCAGGCGCCCTGAGCAGGGCCGCCGCTGCGCGGCGGTTCGCCCGGCAGAGCCGGCCTCCCACAGGCAAACCTTTGGTCGTTCATTCCTACATCCGGAATACGCCGAACTTGGTGTCCTGCACTTCCGCATTCATGGCCGCGGCTAGCGACAGGCCGAGCACGTCGCGGGTCTGGGCCGGGTCGATCACGCCGTCGTCCCACAGCCGGGCGCTGGCGTAGTAGGGGTGGCCCTGATGCTCGTACTGCTCGCGGGTCGGCTGCTTGAAGGCCTCTTCTTCCTCCTTCGGCCACTCGCGGCCCTCGCGCTCGTACTGCTCGCGCTTGACCTGGGCCAGCACGCCGGCGGCCTGTTCCCCACCCATGACGGAAATTCGCGCATTCGGCCACATGAACAGCAGGTTGGGGTCGTAGGCACGGCCGCACATGCCGTAGTTGCCGGCGCCGAAGCTGCCGCCGATCAGCACGGTGAATTTGGGCACCTTGGCGCAGGCCACGGCGGTGACGAGCTTGGCGCCGTGCTTGGCGATGCCCTCGTGCTCGTACTTGGAGCCGACCATGAAGCCGGTGATGTTCTGCAGGAAGATCAGCGGGATCTTGCGCTGGGCGCACAGCTCGATGAAGTGCGCCCCCTTCACCGCGGATTCGGAGAACAGCACGCCGTTGTTGGCGACGATGCCTACCGGGTAGCCGTGGATGTGGGCGAAGCCGGTGACCAGGGTGTCGCCGTAGTAGCGCTTGAACTCGTCGAAGTCGGAGTCGTCGACGATGCGCGCGATCACCTCGCGCACCTCGAAGGGCTTCTTGAGGTCGGTGCCGACGATGCCGTAGAGCTCGCTGGGGTCGAGCCGCGGGGGCTTGGGCGCCTGCATGGCGAGCTCGCCACGCTTCTGCCAGTTGAGCCGCGACACGCAGGCGCGTGCCAGCTGCAGGGCGTGGGCGTCGTTCTCGGCGTAGTGGTCGGCCACGCCGCTCTGCTTGGTGTGCACGTCGGCGCCGCCCAGGTCCTCGGCGCTGATGCTCTCGCCGGTGGCGGCTTTCACCAGCGGCGGGCCGCCGAGGAAGATGGTGCCCTGCTGCTTGACGATGATCGACTCGTCGGCCATGGCCGGCACGTAGGCGCCGCCGGCGGTGCAGGAGCCCATCACCACGGCGATCTGCGGGATGCCCTCGGCGGAGAGTGTCGCCTGGTTGTAGAAGATGCGCCCGAAGTGGTCGCGGTCGGGGAAGACCTCGTCCTGGCGGGGCAGGAAGGCGCCGCCGGAGTCGACCAGGTAGATGCACGGCAGGCGGTGCTTGCGGGCGATCTCCTGGGCGCGGATGTGCTTCTTCACCGTGAGCGGGTAGTAGGTGCCGCCCTTGACGGTGGCGTCGTTGGCGACGATCACGCACTCGACGCCCGAGACGCGGCCGATGCCGGTGACCACGCCGGCGGCCGGCACGGCGCTCTCGTAGACCTCATGGGCGGCCAGCGCCGAGAACTCGAGGAACGGCGAGCCCTCGTCGATCAGGTGGTCGATGCGGTCGCGCACGAACAGCTTGCCGCGGCCCTCGTGGCGCGCGCGGGCCTTCTCGCCGCCGCCCTGGCTGATCGCCGCGGTCAGCTCGCGCAGCTTCATCACCTCGTGACGCATGGCGGCATCGTTGGCCTGGAAGCCTTCGCTGCGCGGATTGATCTGGGTTTGCAGGATGCTCATGGAAGATCCTTGAAGTCGTGTACCAAGGCGTTGTGGGAGGCCGGTTTACCGGGCGAAGGCGCCGCAGGCGCCCCTATACCTGGCAGCGCTGCACGCTGCTTCGTCGAGGCGTCGAACCGGCACTAAAGCGCCCTCCCACAGGTGCTGTTAGGCAGATTCGTTGAAGATCTCGCGGCCGATCAACATCCGACGAATCTCGCTGGTGCCGGCGCCGATCTCGTAGAGCTTGGCGTCGCGCAGCAGGCGCCCGGTGGGGTACTCGTTGATGTAGCCGTTGCCGCCGAGCAGCTGGATGGCGTCCAGCGCCACCTGGGTGGCCTTCTCGGCGCAGTAGAGGATCACGCCGGCGGCGTCCTTCCTGGACGTCTGGCCGCGGTCGCAGGCGGCGGCGACGCTGTAGAGGTAGGCGCGGCAGGCGTTGAGGGTGGTGTACATGTCGGCGATCTTGCCCTGCACCAGCTGGAACTCGCCGATCGGCTGGTCGAACTGCTTGCGCTCATGGACGTAGGGGACCACCACGTCCAGTGCCGCCTGCATGATGCCGATGGGGCCGGCGGCGAGCACGGTGCGCTCGTAGTCCAGGCCGCTCATCAGCACCTTGACTCCGCGGTTCTCCTCGCCCAGCACGTTCTCGACCGGCACCTCGCAGTCCTCGAACACCAGCTCGCAGGTGTTGGAGCCGCGCATGCCCAGCTTGTCGAGCTTCTGGGCGGTGGAGAAGCCGGGCATGCCCTTCTCGATGATGAAGGCGGTGATGCCCTTGGAGCCGGCGTCGGGGTCGGTCTTGGCGTAGACCACCAGGACGTCGGCGTCGGGGCCGTTGGTGATCCACATCTTGTTGCCGTTGAGCACGTAGTGGTCGCCCTCGCGACGCGCGCGCAGCTTCATGGAGACCACGTCGGAACCGGCGCCCGGCTCGGACATGGCCAGCGCGCCGACGTGCTCGCCGCTGATCAGCTTGGGCAGGTACTTGGCCTTCTGCTCGGGATTGGCGTTGATCTTGAGCTGGTTGACGCACAGGTTGGAGTGGGCGCCGTAGGAGAGGCCCACCGAGGCGCTGGCCCGGGAGATCTCCTCCATGGCGATGCAGTGGGCCAGGTAGCCCATGCCGCTGCCGCCGTCCTCGTCCGGCACGGTGATGCCGAGCAGGCCCATGTCGCCGAACTTCCGCCACAGGTCGTTGGGGAACTCGTTCTTCTCGTCGATCTCGGCGGCGCGCGGGGCGATCTCGTCACGGGCGAAGGCGTTCACCTGGTCGCGCAGCATGTTGAGTTCGTCGTCGAGGCCGAAGTCGAGGGGCTTGTAGGGCGTGAGCATGGCGGAACTCCATGTTGTCGAGTCAGTTGTCAAGGCAGTTGTCGGGTCAGCGGTCGTTGTCAGGTAGAGCGGCTGTCGTCGCGCAAGCACGCAGGCACCCGCTCTCAACACTGTATGGCGATGCCTCAAGACTAGGCCAGGTTGACGTTGACGTAAAGTGCAGCTCTGGACGGCTTCGACAAAGGTCGCAGAAAGCCTGGCACACGATACCGGATACGGAAACCGGGTCGGGCAGCGAGGGCAGTAGAAGGAGAGGGCAGGAGAAAGTGCAAGGTGGAAGTACGAGGAGACAGGGAAGGGCCGCCGGCGGGGCCGGCGGCCAACCGATCAGACGGCGAACCAGCCAATCAACTGATGGTACAGCGGAATGCCGAGGATGACATTGAGCGGGAAGGTGAGGCCGAGCGAGGCGAGCATCGCCAGGCCGATGTTGGCCTGGGGGATGGCGGTGCGCATGGCCGCAGGGGCGGCGATGTAGGAGGCGCTGGCGGCCAGTGCGGTCAGGATCAGCAGCGAGCCGGTGGGCAGCCCCAGGGCCAGGCCAACGGTCAGGCCGGCGAGCGACAGCACCAGCGGGGTGGCCAGGGCGAAGGCGAGCAGCCGCCAGTGGTGCCAGGGCATCGGGCGCAGGGTCTCGGCGGCGGTCAGGCCCATCTCCAGCAGGAAGATGGCCAGCACGGCGTGGAAGGCGCCGGTGAGCAGGTCGGTGACATTGGCGCCCTGGGCCGGGCCGTACATGGCGCCGATCACCACACCGCCGGCCAGCAGGATGACGCCGCGGTTGGTCAGCGTCTCGTGCCACAGCCCGCTCATGGCCTCGCGGGACTCGGCGCCCCGGTAGCGGCGGTAGAGTGCGATGGCCACCATGATCGCCGGCAGCTCCATCATCACCAGGTAGAGGGTGACCTCGGCGCCGATGGGCAGGCCGCGCCCCTCGGCGAAGGCCAGCGCCACGGCGAAGGTGCCGGCGCTCACCGAGCCGTAGTGGGCGGCGATGCTCGCGCTGTCGGCGGCGGAGAGCCGCACCAGGCGGCGCAGCACCGGCATCAGCGCCAGGGGAATCAGTCCGCCCAGCGCCGCCACGGCGGCGAGCTCCGGCACCAGCGACCAGTCCAGGTTGCCGTAGAGCGCCATGCCGCCCTTGAGGCCGATGGTCAGCATCAGCAGCAGGCTCAGGGTGTCGTAGGCGGCCTTGGGAATGGTCAGGTCGGATTTCACCAGTCCGGCCAGCAGGCCGAGCAGGAAGAACATCACCACGATATCGGGCATGGTTGGGGTCTCGTGTCAGGCAAGTGCATTGGAAAGGTGGTGCGGATTGTGCGGAGAGCGATGCATTGATACCAATAACATTCATGCCGTGATTGAATAGACGATCATCAATAACTGGGTGAGATCACGCATGAATATCCGTCACCTGACGTTCCGCCTGCTGCAGGTCTACGTGGCCGTGGTGCGCAGCGGCTCGGTGAGCGAGGCCGCTCGCCAGCTGCACCTCACCCAGCCCACCGTCTCCCAGCAGCTCAAGCGCCTCGGCGAGGCGGTGGGCGAGCCGCTGCTGGCCAGTCGCCACGGCCGGCTGGTGCCCACCGAGGCGGGTAGCGAGCTCTACCGCGCCAGTCGTGAGGTGCTGGGGCGCTTCGACGATTTCGACGACTACCTCACGGCGCTGCGCGGCGGCGAGCGCGGGCGCTTCTCCATCGCCCTGGTCAACACCGCCCAGTACGTGCTGCCGCGCCTGCTCGGCCCCTTCAGCCAGGCCTATCCCTCCGTGGACGTCACCGTGCACATCGGCAACCGGCGCCAGATGCTGACCCGTTTCGAGCGCCAGGACGACGACCTCTACGTGTTCAGCCACCCGCCATCGCTGGCCCATGCCGTGGCCGGCCGTTTCCTGCGCAACCCGCTGGTGGCGGTGGCGCCGCGCGGCCACTCCCTGGCGGGGGGCGAGGCCGTGGCGATGAGCGCGCTGCTGGAGGAGCGCTTCCTGCTGCGCGAGCCGGGCTCGGCGACGCGCATGCTCTTCGAGAGCTGGCTGCAGGAGCAGGGGCTGTCGCTGGGGCCGACACTGCAGATGGCGAGCAACGAGGCGATTCGCGTCGGCGTGGCCTCGGGACTGGGGCTCACCGTGCTCTCCGAGCACGTGCTGCCGCCGGAGCATTCCGACCTGGTGATCCTGCCGGTGAAGGGGCTGCCCATCGAGAGCCACTGGCAGTTCATCGTGCGCCGCGACCGACGCCTGCCGCACGCGGCGCTGGGCTTCCTGCGCTTTGCCGAGGGGCATCTCGCCGAGTGCGTGGAGCCGCACTTCCTGTGCAACGAGATCGGCGGCCTGCTGACGCGGGTGGGGGAGGCGGCGCCCTGACCGGCGCCGCTCGTGGGTCATTTCGCGTTGGGGAAGAACAGCTGCTGGCCTTTCACCGTGAAGTCGGCGATGGCTTGCTGGCCCTCGTCGGAGAGCAGCCAGTCGTGCCATTGCTCGGCGAGGTCGTGTTTGAGGTGGGGGTGGCGCTCGGGGTCGATCCGCACGCTGCCGTACTGGTTGAACAGCGCCTCGTCGCCCTCGAACAGCAGCTCGAGGTTCTGGCGGTTGTCGAAGGCGACCCAGGTGGCGCGGTCGGCCATCACGTAGGCGTCCATACCGGCGGCGGTGTTGAGCGTGGGGCCCATGCCGCTGCCCAGTTCGCGGTACCACTCGCCGCCGGGTGCCACGCCGGCCGCCTCCCACAGGTGCAGCTCGGCGCGGTGTGTGCCGCTGTCGTCGCCGCGCGAGGCGAAGGGCGCCTCGGCCTCGGCGATCCGCGAGAGCGCTTCCTCGACCGTTTCGGCGTCGCGGATGCCGGCCGGGTCGTCGCCGGGGCCGAGGATCACGAAGTCGTTGGCCATTACGTCGGCGCGCTCGGTGCCGTAGCCCTCGGCGACGAAGCGCTCCTCGCCGGCCGTGTCGTGCACCAGCAGGCTGTCGGCGTCGCCGCGCCGGGCGATCTCGAAGGCCTGGCCGGTGCCCACGGCCACCACGCGGACCTCGATGTCGCTGGCGTCGGTGAACTGCGGGATGATGGCGTCGAACAGCCCCGAGTTCTCGGTGGAGGTGGTGGAGGCAAGGGTGATGAAGCGCGCCTCGTCCTGGGCCGTGGCGCCGAGCGAGAGCCCCATCAGGCCGAGTGCGGCAAGCGCGAGTCCTGCTTTAGGCATGCTGTCTTCCTTCTGTTGCACTGCGTCGGGGTTGATGAGTGCCGCCGAGGCGGCAGGGGCGGCCGGCCTACCAGACCAGCGCGCCCTCGAGAAAGGCCCGGGAGGTCGGCGACGCCGGCGCCGCGAAGAAGCGCTCGGCCGCGCTGTGTTCGACCAGCTGCCCCTCATGGAGCAGCACCACCTCGTCGGCCAGGCGACGCGCCTGGTTGAGGTCGTGGGTGGTCATCACGATGCGCGTGCCCAGGGCGTGGAAGTCGCGGACCGCCTCCTCTACGGCGCGCATCGAGGCCGGGTCGAGGGCGGCGGTGGGCTCGTCGAGGAACAGCACCTCGGGGTTGAGCAGCCAGGCCCGGGCCAGCGCCAGGCGCTGCTGCTCCCCGCCGGAGAGCACGCGGGCCGGGCGTTTTTCCAGGGGCGCCAGACCAAAGCGTGCCAGTGCCTCGCGCGCCAATGACTTGCGCGACCGCCAGGGGACGCCGTGGACGGCCAGGGCGTAGGTGAGGTTGTCCAGGGCCGAGCGCCGCAGCAGTACCGGGCGCTGGAAGACCATGGCCTGGCGCGGCGGCCTGCCGTGCCAGTGCACCCGGCCGGTGGAGGGTGCGAGCAGGCCGTGGGCGAGGCGCAGCAGCAGGCTCTTGCCGGCGCCGTTGGGGCCCATCACCAGGATGCGTTGGTAGCCGTCGAGCGTGAGGGTCAGCGGCTTCAGCAGCGTCTGGCCGCGGTGGACGACGCTCGCCGCCTCGAGGCTCAGCGCCGGAATCGTGGCGGCGGGCAGGGTACGCGGCATGTCGTTCATCCCAGCCGCCTCCGCGCCGTCTCGCCCATCACGTAAGCGCCGGCATTGATCAGCGTGACCAGGCCGAGCAGCACGATGCCGAGCCCCAGTGCCAGCGGCAGGTTGCCCTTGCTGGTTTCGAGGACGATGGCGGTGGTCATCATCCGGGTGACGCCGTCGATGTTGCCGCCGACGATCATCACCGCGCCCACCTCGGCGCTGGCGCGGCCGAAGCCGGCCAGGACCACCGTCAGCAGCCCGAAGCGTGCATCCCACAGCAGGGTCGGCATCATGCGTCGTCGCGACAGGCCGAGCGACTGCAACTGCTCGCGGTACTCGCCGTGCAGCTCCTCCACCTGCTGGCGGGTCAGCGCCGCGATGATCGGCAGGATCAGGATCACCTGGGCCACCACCATGGCCGAGGGGGTGAACAACAGGCCGAACTCGCCCAGGGGGCCGGCGCGGGAGAGCAGCAGGTAGACGGTGAGGCCGGCCACCACCGGCGGCAGGCCCATGAAGGAATTGAGCACGACGATGATGGCGCTGCGCCCGGGGAAGCGCCACAACGCCAGGGCGGCGCCCAGCGGCAGGGCGAGCAGGGCGGCGATCAGCACCGCCGTGAGCGAGACGCGCAGGGAGAGGGCGACGATGCCCAGCAGGGTATCGTCCAGCCCGAGGATCAGGGCCAGGGCGGTGGAAAAGGCGTTGTCACTCACTGTCATGGGCACCCGGTGTATGGTGGCGTTGTCGTTGTCATCCTGTGCTGATAGGCATCATGTGCAGAAAAAGCGTTGGCTGCACGCTATGCTGAAATCCATGCAGTCATAGACAGGATAATGCGGAGCCGCCGGCGCCATGACCGTATCCACGCCATATGCCTACCTGACCACGACGGAAGTGGCCGACTACCTGCGCCTCAAGGAACGCAAGGTCTACGACCTGGTGCGCCAGGGGCAGATCCCCTGCACCAAGGTGACCGGCAAGCTGCTCTTTCCGCGCCACAGCATCGACCTGTGGCTGATGAACCACCTGGAGGGGGACCAGCCGAGCCAGCGGCCGGTGCCCAAGGTGCTGGCCGGCAGCCAGGACCCGCTGCTCGAGTGGGCGGTGCGCGAGAGCGGGGCCGGCCTGGCGCTGCTCTGTCACGGCAGCGGCGACGGCGTGCAGCGCCTGCTGGGCGGGGAGGCGATGCTGGCTGGGCTGCACCTGCGGGACCCAGCAAGCGGCCGCTACAACGTGCCCGAGGCGCTGGGCCTGGCCGGCATGCGTGACCTGGTGATCGTGCACTGGGCGGTGCGCCGCCAGGGCTTGCTGCTGGCGCCGGGCAATCCCGCCGGGGTGGGGGCGCTTGGCGATCTCGCCGGCAGCGAGCTGGTGCTCGCCCATCGCCAGCCGGGGGCTGGGGCCGAGCGGCTGCTGCACCACCTGCTGACGGCAGCGGGCGTGGCGCCGGAGGCGCTGAAGTCGGCCGCGCATCCGGCGCTCTCCGAGGATGACCTGGCGCTGGCGATCCGTCACGGCACGGCGGATGTCGGGCTCGGCGTCGAGGCCGCCGCGCGCCGTCACGGCCTGGCGTTCCTGCCCCTCCACCAGGAGCGTTTCGATCTCGCCATGCGTCGGCGCAGCTACTTCGAGCCGCCGATACAGCGGCTGCTGGCCTTCGCGCGCGAGGCGCGCTTCCGCGACCAGGCCGTGGCGCTGGGAGGCTATGACATCGGCGAACTCGGTAGCGTCACCTATAACGCCTGAGCACGCCCGGCGGACGATGCGCTTACAGACCGTCGCGCTGCTGGGGTGGCACGATGCCCAGCCGTTTCATGCGCCGGTAGATGGTGGGGCGCGACAGGCCCAGCTCGCGGGCCACGGCGCTGATGTTCCAGTGGTGGCGGCGCAGGGCCTGATGCAGCGGGTCACGGTTGCCCGGCAGGTCGACCAGGCGGCTGGGCGCGTCCCAGGCGGCACCGCTCTCACCGCGCGGCGCCCGCTGGGCGCCGGGGTGCGCCAGGTGGCCGCTGATGCACTCGTCGGGCAGGTCGCCGACGATCACCTCGTTGCCGTCGCAGGTGGCCAGCGCGTAGCGCAAAGCGTTGTGTAGCTCGCGGATGTTGCCCGGCCAGGGGTAGGCCAGCAGCGCGCTCATGGCATCGCCGCGCAGCCGCACGCGTTCATCACGCTCCTGCTGCAGCTCCTCGAAGATGCGTCGGATCAGGTAGCCCTTGTCGGCGCGTTCGCGCAGCGGCGGCAGGCGCAGGGCGGCGCCGTTCAAGCGGTAGAAGAGGTCCTCGCGGAAGCGTCCCTCGGCGATCAGGCCGCGCAGGTCGCGGTGGGTGGCGGCCACCACCCGCAGGTCGACCTTGAGCGGACGGCTGGCGCCGATCGGCAGCACCTCCTGTTCGGCCAGCACCCGCAGCAGGCGGGTCTGCAGCTGCAGCGGCATGTCGCCGATCTCGTCGAGGAACAGCGTGCCGCCGTCGGCCTGGGCGATCAGGCCCTTCATGCCCTTGCTGCGCGCCCCGGTGAAGCTGCCCGGTTCGTAGCCGAACAGTTCGCTCTCGATCAGCGACTCCGGCATCGCGGCGCAGTTGATGGCCACGAAGGGCTGGTCGCAGCGCCGGCTCGAGTCGTGCAGGGCGCGCGCCATGCGCTCCTTGCCGGTGCCGGTCTCGCCGATCACCAGGATGTTGATCGGTTCGTTGCGCAGGCGGGCGGCGCGGGTGAGGGTGTCGCGCATCGCCGGGTCGTCGTCGGCCAGGGCTTCCAGCGGCGCGAGACTGGAGTCGCGGCCCCGGCCGTCGCCGGCGGCGTGCGAGGTGCGGCGCTGCGGCTCGATCAGGGTGGCGAAATGGATCTCGCGATGGCGATGGGTGCGGAAGGCGCGTACCCGGTCGTCGCAGTAGCGCTGGATAGTCAGCACGTCCTCGATCTCGGCATCGAGCAGGTCCTGGATGTTCCAGGCCTTGAACGGCCGCGCCTCGCCGGGGCCGGGCAGCGGCAGCTCGTGATGCCGCAGCAGCTGGCGGCCGGCGGTGTTGGCGGCCACCAGGGTGCCGTCCTCCTCGATGGCGATCAGGTAGCGGCGGTTGATCTGCACGAACTCCCGCGAGCGGTCCAGGCACACCACGTGATGGTCGTTGTAGCGCTGCAGGAAGTAGGCGTTCTCGATCATCCGCGCGTAGTGCTTGACCACCTGCAGGGCGAAGGTCTGCGAGGTCTTCGACTCCGGCGAGCGGTAGGCGGAGATGTCGAGCACCGCCAGCAGCTGCCCGTGGGGGTCGAAGACCGGCGCGGCGGTGCAGGTCAGGCGGATGTGGTGGGCGCTGAAGTGGTCGGTATGGTGGCAGGTCAGCGGCATCCGCTCGTGGATGCAGGTGCCCACCGCGCAGGTGCCGGCGTGCTCCTCGCTCCAGTCCGAGCCCAGGTAGAGCCCGGTGCGCTGGTGCTCGCGCTGGTCCTCGCGGCTGCCCAGGAACTGCACGGCGATGCCGCGGGCGTCGGTGAGCAGTACCACGTACCCCAGCGGGACCACCTGGCGATAGAGCTGCTCGACCCCGGCCCGGGCCACCTGGATCAGGGCGTCGGCCTGGTCCTGGTGCTCGCGCAGGGTGCGATCCGGTACGTAGCGCGGCGGGCTGGGGCGGGCGGGATCGAGCCCGTAGTGGTCGATGCAGCGACGCCAGGAACGCTCGATGACGGCGTCGTCGCAGGGGCCGGGTGGCGAGTCCAGCGAACTGAGGATGGTATCGATATGCTGGCGCTGTGCCTGGGCGGTACTCATTGGGAGACTCCTCCGCCGGTGACGCAACGACGTGCGATACCGGTCCGGGGATGGTTTGTTGTTGTCTCTCAAGTTAAGCCTTGGTCATTCCCTCCCGAGATACGACCTTCGTCGGCCCCCCGTTACAGGTGTAAAGAGCGCTGTAACGCCCGCTGTGACGCCCCTGTCACGCCTTTCTGCAACAGCTGTCATGTCCCCAGCGCGCCGTGGGGTTCAGATGGCAGTTGCCCGATCTTCCTTTTTATCTTCTAGAACAATCTATTAGCTCCATTTTTCGGGATCTTGGCACGAAAGCTGCCTTGGGGGTGGCGAGCGCGGATCGCGGTCGGCAGACAGGCCGCACCGACGCCGAGACGTCAACCCGACATTGACCCGATAACAACAAGGAGCATGCCATGAAGCTGGATTCCCGGATGGCGGCCATCAGCCGTCGCCGCTTCCTTGCCCTATCCGGCCGGGGCGCGCTGGTGGCTGGCGGCCTGGCCCTGAGTGCCGGCGCCTGGCTGCCGCGCTGGGCGCTGGCCGAGCCCGAGCTGGCAAGCCGCCTGCTGCGCCTGGGGCGCGACATCTATCCCCACGAGGCGATCGCCGATCGCTATTACCTCGAGCCCTTGACGCCACTGCTCGAAAAGCAGCGTGACCTCATCGCCGGTGGACTCGACGACCTGGACCGTCGCGCCCGCGCCGCCCATGGCCGTGACTACGCCGCCATCGAGAGCGGCGCCGAGCGCGAGGCGCTGCTGCGCGCGATCCAGGACGGCGAGTTCTTCCAGACCGTGCGCAACACCCTGGTGGTGGGGCTCTACGACAACGAGGCGCTGTGGGAGCCGTACTTCGGCTACGAGGGCTCCTCCTGGGAGCAGGGCGGCTACCTGAACCGGGGCTACAACGACCTGGTGATCGACTGGCTGTGAGCCGCACCGCCACGGCGTAAGGCAACGCGACAACGGACGCAAGGCAACACAACAACAAGCGAGAGATGAGGAGAGACGCCATGAGTACCCGATTCGACCATGACGACGACGGGGTGGTGGTGATCATCGGCTCCGGCGCGGGGGGCGGCACCCTGGCCCACGCCCTGGCCAGGAAGGGCATCAAGAGCGTGGTGCTGGAGGCCGGCAAGCGCTACGCCATGGAGGACATCGAGAACGACGAGTGGGCGATGTTCCAGAAGATCTCGTGGCTCGACGAGCGGATCACCGCCGGCCCCCGTCAGATCACCGAGACCTTCCCCAACCTGCCGGCCTGGATCGTCAAGGGCGTGGGCGGCAGCACCATCCACTGGGCGGGCGTGTCGCTGCGCTTCCAGCCCCACGAGTTCCGCCTGCACAGCGAGGTCGGCGACATCGCCGGCGCCAACCTGCTCGACTGGCCGATCGGCTACGAGGAACTCGAGCCCTACTACGTCCAGGCCGAGCGCCACATGGGGGTGACCGGCGAGGCCTCGGGCATGCCGCTGCACGACTGGAACAACAACTTCAAGGTGCTGGCCGAGGGCGCCCGCCGCGTCGGCTACGAGAAGCTGCGCGCCGGTCCCATGGCGATCAACACCCGGCCCTACGACGGCCGCTCGAAGTGCCTGCAGACGGGCTTCTGCATGCAGGGCTGCCGCTTCGGCGCCAAGTGGTCGACCATGTACACCGACATCCCGCGGGCCGAGGCCACGGGGTACTGCGAGGTGCGGCCCAACGCCATGGCGCTCACCATCGAGCACGACGCGCGCGGCCGGGTCAACGCCGTGGTCTACGCCGACGGCGAGGGCAACCGGCAGCGCCAGAAGGCGCGCGCCATCTGCGTGGCGGGCAACTCCATCGAGTCGCCGCGGCTGCTGCTCAACTCCCACTCCTCGCTGTTCCCGGACGGCCTGGCCAACTCCTCCGGCCAGGTGGGCCGCAACTACATGACCCACGCCACCGCCTGCGTGTTCGCCGAGATGCCGAAGCCGGTGAACATGCACCGCGGCACCACCTTCGCCGGGATCATTTCCGACGAGGCGCGCCTCGACCGCTCCCGTGGCTTCGTCGGCGGCTACACCCTGGAGGTGATGTCGCTGGGCCTGCCGTTCTTCGCCAAGTTCATGGACCCGGCCAACGGCGGCTGGGGGCGCGACTACGCCGCCATCCTCGAGAAGTACGACCACCTCTCCGGGGTGTGGATCTGCGGCGAGGACCTGCCCATGGCGGAGAACGGCATCACCCTGCACGACACCCGTCGCGACCAGTACGGCCTGCCGGTGCCCATCGTCTACAAGGGCGACCACCCCAACGACGCCAAGCTGCGCCGTCACGGCCAGGCCCAGGCCACCAAGTGCTACGAGGCGGTGGGGGCGGTGCGCGTCTTCGACGTGCCGGACTTCCCCACCAGCCACAACGTGGGCACCAACCGCATGAGCGCGCGCCCCGAGGATGGCGTGGTGAACAAGTGGGGCCAGGCCCACGACATCGACAACCTGTTCGTCTCCGACGGCAGCCAGTTCACCACCAGCGGCGCCGAGAACCCCACCTTGACCATCGTCGCCCTGGCGCTGCGCCAGGCCGACCACATCGCCGGGCGCATGTCGCGCGGCGAACTCTGACAGGAGCCAACCCCATGCAACCGACAGCCGAACAGCGGCGCTGGATGTACCGCCACATGGTGCTCAGCCGCTACCTCGAGGAGCGCATCGAGGCGCTCTACATGGAAGGCAAGACCCCGGTCTTCAACATGGCCAAGGGGCCGATTCCCGGCGAGATGCACCTCTCCAACGGCCAGGAGCCGTGCGCGGTGGGCGTCTGCGCGCACCTCACCGCCGACGACATCGTCACCGCCACCCACCGGCCGCACCACATCGCCGTGGCCAAGGGCGTCGACCTCGACGCCATGGTCGCCGAGATCTTCGGCAAGGCCAGCGGGCTCTCCGGCGGGCGCGGCGGGCACATGCACCTGTTCGACGCCGCCGTGAACTTCTCCTGCTCGGGGATCATCGGCGAGGGCCTGGGCCCGGCGGTGGGCGCGGCGCTGTCGCGCAAGCTGCAGGGCAAGCCGGGCGTGGCGGTGGCTTTCATGGGCGAGGGTGCCGCCAACCAGGGCGCCTTCCACGAGGCGCTCAACCTCGCCGCGGTATGGCAGCTGCCGGTGGTGTTCGTGATCGAGGACAACGCCTGGGGCATCTCGGTGGCCAAGCAGGCCTCCACCGCCGTGCCGCGCAACGACGCCCGTGCCAGCGCCTACGGCATGCCCGGTGTGCACGTGGCCGACAACGACGTGGAGGGCGTGTTCGCCGCGGCGGGCGAGGCCATCGCCCGGGCCCGCGAAGGGCGGGGGCCGAGCCTGATCGAGATCGAGACCGCGCGGCTCGCCGGTCACTTCATGGGCGACGGCGAGGACTACCGGCCCAAGGGCGAGAAGGAGGGGCTCCAGAGTCGCGACCCCATCCCCCGCTACCGCCGGCAACTGCTCGACGCCGGCGTGCTCGACGAGGCCGCCGATGCCGAGTTGGTCGAGCAGGCCCGGGGGCGCATCGAGGCCGCCATCCGCTTCGCCCAGCAGAGCGAATTCCTGCCGCCCGAGGCGGCGCTCGACATGGTCTTTGTCGGAGAAATGTCATGAGCACGATGCAAGCGGCGGTGTGGTACCGCGCCAGGGACCTCCGCGTCGAAGCGGTCGAGGCCCCGACCCTGCAGGACCCTCACCAGGTCAAGGTGAAGGTTGCCGCCTGCGGCATTTGCGGCAGCGATCTTCACGAATACAGCGCCGGGCCCATCTTCATCCCGGTCGAGGCGCCGCACCCCCTCAGTCAGCAGCGGGCGCCGATCATCATGGGCCACGAGTTCGCCGGCGAGGTCGTGGCAGTGGGGGAGCGCGTCACCCGGGTCAAGCCCGGCGACCGGGTGGCCATCGAGCCCATCCTCTCGCCCAATCAGGATGGTCGTTATCTGATGGAGCGCTACAACCTGACGCCCCTGCTGGGCTTCCACGGGCTCTCCGGGGGCGGCGGCGGCTTCTCGGAGTACACCGTGGTGGGCGAGCACATGGTCCACCCGCTGCCCGACGACCTCTCCTATGAGCAGGGCGCGCTGATCGAGCCGGCGGCCGTGGCCCTGCACGCCGTGCGCCAGAGCGCGCTGAAGGCCGGTGACAGCGCCGTGGTGTTCGGGGCGGGCCCCATCGGCCTGATGATCATCGAGGCGCTCAAGGCCGCCGGCGCCGCCCGGATCGTCGCCGTGGAGCCGTCGGACTCGCGCCGCCACAAGGCGGCCGAGCTGGGCGCGCGGGTCGTGGACCCCCGCGAGGCGGACACGGTGGCGCGGGTGCACGACCTGACCCAGGGCGGGGCCGACTTCGCCTTCGAGGTGACCGGCATTTCCGCCGTGCTCGACCAGGCCATCAATGCCACCCACGCCGGCGGCGAGACCGTGATCGTCAGCATCTGGGAGACCGAGGCGGCCTTCCAGCCCAACGACCTGGTGATCAAGGAGCGCACCCTGAAGGGCATCATCGCCTACCGGCACATCTATCCCGCCGTGATGGCCCTCATGCAGCGGGGCTACTTCCGCGCCGAGGACCTGATCACCGCGCGCATCGCGCTGGACGACGTGGTCGAGCAGGGCTTCGAGGCGCTGCTCAACGACAAGTCGCACATCAAGATCATCGTACGGCCCGGCCAGCGGCCGGGCGAAGGAGTCACGTCATGAGTACCGCCACCGCCAGCCGCAAGCTGACCATCGCCCGGGCCATGGCCGAGGCCACCGCCCAGGCAATGCGCGCCGACCCCAGCGTCTTCGTGATGGGCGAGGACGTGGGCCCCCTGGGTGGGGTCTTCGGCAACACCCGTGGCCTGTATGACGAGTTCGGCGCCGAGCGCGTGCGCGACACGCCGATCTCCGAGACCGCCTTCATCGGCGCCGCCGTGGGCGCCGCCTCCGACGGCATGCGCCCCATCGTCGAGCTGATGTTCGTCGACTTCTTCGGCGTGTGCATGGACGCCATCTACAACCTGATGGCCAAGAACACCTACTTCTCCGGCGGCCACGTCAAGGTGCCGATGGTGTTGATGACCTCCACCGGCGGCGGCTACTCCGATGCCGGCCAGCACTCGCAGTGCCTCTACGCCACCTTCGCCCACCTGCCGGGCATGAAGGTGGTGGCGCCGAGCAATGCCTATGACGCCAAGGGGCTGATGACGGCGGCGATCCGCGACGACAACCCGGTGGTGTTCATGTACCACAAGTCGCTGCAGGGCATGGGCTGGCTGGGCACCGAGAAGGGCGCCACCGTGCCGGTGCCCGAGGAGAGCTACACGGTCGAGATCGGCAAGGCCGCCGTGGCACGCGAGGGCCAGGACGTGACGCTGGTCAGCCTCGGCGCCGGGGTGCACCACTGCCTGCGCGCGGCCCGGGCGCTGGAAGAGGAGGGCTTCTCCGCCGAGGTGGTCGACCTGCGCAGCCTGGTGCCGCTCGACCGCGAGACGCTGCGCGACTCGGTGGCCCGAACCGGGCGCCTGATCGTGGTCGACGAGGACTACCACAGCTATGGCGTCAGCGGCGAGATCATCGCCAGCGTGGCCGAGCATCCCGGCTGCCGGCTCAAGGCCGCCCCCAAGCGCGTGGCCTATCCGGACATTCCGATCCCCTTCGCGCCGACGATGGAGCAGTGGGCGCTGCCCAATGCCGACAAGATCGTCGCCGCCTTCCACCAGATGATGACAGAGAGTTGAGGAGAGACCCCATGACGACCGATATCCGCGTGCCCGAGGACCTGTGGGAAGGCGATACGGAGGGTGTGATCACCGCCTGGCTGGTCGATGACGGTGCCGAAGTGGCGCAGGGCGACCTGGTTGCCGAGGTGATGGTGGAGAAGGCGCAGTACGAGATCGAGGCGCCGATCTCGGGCCGGCTCGGCATCGCCAAGCCGGAGGACGAGGTGGTCGCCAAGGGAACCGTCATCGCCACGGTGGACGCGTGAGGAAAAGCCCATGAAGCTCGAAACCACGACCCGCTCCGTCCCGTCCCGTCCCCAAGGGGCGGGTTCGGTGCCACCGGCCCGGGAGACGGCGCTGAAGGGCATGCGCGGCATGATCGCCTCGAAGATGCTGCAGAGCCTGCAGTCGTCGGCGCAGCTGACCCACCACGCCAGTGCCGACCTCGGCGCCGTGCAGGCGTTGCGCGAGCGGCACCGGGCGACCGGCAAGCCCCCGTCGGTGC
The DNA here is from genome assembly GCA_004551485.1 of Billgrantia azerbaijanica. GTDB lineage: Bacteria > Pseudomonadota > Gammaproteobacteria > Pseudomonadales > Halomonadaceae > Halomonas > Halomonas azerbaijanica. The sequence continues at coordinate 154,933 of SBLD01000004.1, forward strand.
AGGACGTCCTGCTGCGCCTGGTGGTACGGACCCTGGCGGACTTCCCGGCGCTGAACGCCACCCTGGAGGACAACCGCATCACCGAGTTCGACGCCGTGCATCTGGGGCTGGCGATCCCGCTGCCCGACGACCTGCTGGTGGCGCCGGCCCTGTTCGATGCCGACCAACTGACCCTGGGCGAGCTGCCGGCGGCGCGCCGGGCGCTGGTCGAGCGGGCCCGCCGCGGCAAGCTGAGCGTGCGCGAGATGACCGGGGCCACCTTCACGGTCTCCAACCTGGGGCGCTCGCGGGTGCACCACTTCACGCCGATTCTCAACGTGCCCCAGGTGGCCATCCTGGGCATCGGTGGTGTCGAGACGCGGGCCGTGCCAGACTCGGAAGGGTGGCGAGCGGCGGAGCATATCGGCCTGTCGCTGACCTTCGATCATCGCGCCGTCAACGGGGCCCCGGCGGCTGCCTTTCTCGATGCCCTGTGCGAGCGCATCGAGCGGCTTCCGCCCGAGGCGTTCGACGGCGAGCTGGCCCAGGGGGCCGGGCAGGAGAGGCATGACGATACCACCGACCGCCGATGACACCGGCTGGCGGCTCCAGCGGCCCACGATCGACGCCGGCCTGGCGCTCGAGGAGGCGCTGCTGGAGTCGATCTGCCAGGGCGAGAGCCGCTTCGGCCTGGTGGCCTGGTCGCCCACCGATCGGGCGCTGGTGATGCCGCGCCGCCACGAGCGCGTGGCGGGCTTTCCCGAGGCGCGCCGCGCCCTGAGCGAGAGGGGCTGGCCGATCCGCTTTCGCGCCACCGGCGGCACGCCGGTGCCCCAGTCGCCGGCGGTGGTCAACGTGGCGCTGGCGCTGCGCTGCCAGGTGGGCAGTTCCGCGGCCCACCTGGAGTGGGGCTATCACCGCCTCGGCGATCCCTGGTGCGCCTGGCTCGCGGCGCTGGGAGTCCGGGACGTCGACCTGGGTTCGGCCCCGGGGGCCTACTGCGACGGTCGCTTCAACGTGCGCATCGGTGGACGCAAGCTGGTCGGCACCGCCCAGCGCTGGCGCCGGGTGCGCGGCAGTCGCGACATGGCGATGCTCGCCCACGGCGCCATGCAGGTGGGCGACACCCCCGAGGCGCTGGTTGCGGTGGTCAACGCCTACCAGGCGGCCATCGGCGACCCGCAGCGCTTTGCGGCCGGCAGCCATGTCGCGCTGAGCCAGGAATTGCCCGACCTCGATCCGGAGGCCGCGCTGCCGGGGTTGCTCGAGCGCCTGGTGGGCTAGGGAGGCGACTCGGCAAGAGTTCCCGGTGATATTCATCATTCGATTATCTGATTACGTCGATTTGCCTCTGATGCGTATCCGGTTGGCTCATCACGCGTTCCTCATGCGGCCATGGCCGGGATCGCGCCGATCTCGCATAACGGTCGCATCTCGCTCATGTCCAGCGGATGTGTTCCGGTGAGGAAACGCTCCACGGTGTTACGATTCTGGTCGATGGTATGTTGATTAGCCTGCATGGCGCTTTCCTCAAATTGTGTTGCTCATTGCGGCGCGGGTTCGCTCCATCGTCGCAGCAAGCTGTTCCAGCGAAAACGCATCATTCGCCGGCGTGACGCCATGTACGTAGGCATCGGCGATTATGCGGGTGAGCGTCTCGACGCCTTGTCGGGCGACCGGAAGGTGTCCCGACAGCAGGATGTCCGGATCGAGCCTTTCGATTGCGCGCAAAGTGCGCCCGAGCCCGGCGCGGTCGACCCTTGACAGCCAGGGGGCGTCAATGGACGACCAATTGACCAGTCCCTCGCGCAGCGCCTCGCCACCGACCTCACATGTTTCTTCCACGGCATGCTGGAGCAGGGCGCCAAAGCTGTCGGCAGCGAACAGAACCCGCTCCCTTTCGTCGAAGAACCCGATGGTTTCCGGCGCATCGTAGTAGGGCGGGCGCAACGGCATGAGCCGGTGCCCCCCTGCTTCGAATGCCATACCCGGCTCGAGAATGCTGACTCGGGAGAGATCGAGTCCTGCGAGCCCCATCTTTCCTGCCCCGAGGAAGTTGGTGACGATCCTGGCGTTTGGCGCGCGTTCGAGCACCCTTCCCAGATTGCCGACATGGTCGGGATCCATGTGACTGAGCCAGATCCAGCCCAGATCCTCTGGATCAATCTCGCTTGCCAGCGAATCCAGGTACTCGTCGCCGAGCGCAGCCAGTCCGGTGTCCACCAGCATCGGCTCGCTTCCCTTGAGCAGGAAGCTGTTGACGGGAAGCACCCCCATACCGGGTACCGGCAGCCATGCCGGCAATACGGTCCAGGCGCTGGTGACGCGTTTTGCCGCGTACTGCGTGGGTTTCACGATGGCAGTCACGTTCATTGCTCCTTTCTCAAATTAAGTAAACACGACAGTTTCGTGAAAATATGCCCTGATCTGCCCCTTGTCAATATTTCAATAAACATGTATGGTTCATCAATGAGCGAAAAACGACCTTACCGAATGCGCAAGCGCGCGGAATCCCAGGAGAAAACCCGCCAGCGGATCGTCGAGGCCACCATGCAGTTGCACGAGGAGCTGGGGCCGCGCGCGACGACCATCAGCGCCATCGCCGAGCGGGCGGGCGTGCAGCGGCTCACTGTCTACCGCCACTTCCCCGACGAAACGGCAGTATTCCAGGCCTGCACCAGCCATTGGTTGGACCTTAATCCGCCGCCGAACCCGCAGTCATGGGAGTCGATCGCCGACCCTTGGGAGCGACTTGCTGCGGCCCTGTCAGCTTTTTACGAGTACTATGCGGCAACCGAGCGCATGTGGACGGTTTCGCATCGCGATGTGTCCGCGGTTGACGCACTGCAGGAGCCCATGGCCGACTTCGCAACCTACGTTACGGAGATCGCGGATGATCTAGCCAAGCCTCTCTGGCCCGACACTAGAACGGCAAGTTCGGTCAAGGTGACGGTCCAACATGCGCTCGCGTTCTTGACCTGGAAGGATCTACAGAAACGGGGGGTGGAAAATGCGAGGAAAGTCGAGCTGGTCGTGTCCTGGTTATCGGGGATCACCCAGGAATCGCAATGAGTGCGCCGATGGCGATGATGCCCCCGCCGGTCACATAGGCGAGCGGTATTCGAATTTGCTGCAACACCTTGGCGACGGGCCGGAAGTTCACCGTGCATGCCACCAACGCGTACCAGCCACCCGCGATGACCATGACAATGCCGACGACCATTGCCTGAAACCACACCGGAGCGCTCGTTGGCACTGCTAGCGAGAAAAGACTGGTAAAGAAGATTGCCGCCTTGGGATTGCTCAGGTCGACGACGATACCGCGCCAAAAGGCTGCCTTGGCGGAGACGGTGCCAACCGCCATTTCCGGGGCGACTGGTGAATGCCGTGTCGACAGGACCATCCTTACGCCCAGGTAGACAAGGTAGCCGCCACCGGCCAGTTTCACGATGTGATAGAGCCAGGCAGCTGTCTCGAAAAGAAGACCGAGACCTACCAGACTCATGATTGCCCAAATGGCTGTGCCGGCGGCAATACCGAGCGACAATATCAAGCCGAGTTGGCGGGACTGTGTCGTGGCGATGTGGACGGTGGCGAAAAAATTGGGTCCCGGACTGAGGACCGTGATGGTCCATGCACTGATGATGGTCGCGAGGCTCGCCCACAAAGATAGTGTCATCATTCATACTCCTTTCTGACGCACTCAGCCTGGCCCAGGGATCTTGTAATTCGATGAGCATTGATGTTTCATAAAATCTGCTTTCGGATTTTTCTGTTGTCAAGCATTAATTATTCAAAGGTGGTTATCGAAATTAATGATGATGTCGCCAGGCCCCTTATGCCGAAAGGGGGCCGCGCAATGTGCGCAATGACAGAGACGGCATCTACCGGCGCAGTGGCGGAGACGAACTGGTGCTGGACTTGACCGAAAGCGGGGAGGGCTACACGGGGGACCTCCATCTAGCACTGGCGATGAATTGAGAGCACCCTGGAGAGGCGTCGAGCAAGGCGGCGAGGCGCAGGCAGAAGGGGGCGAGGTCATGACCGTCCCGGCCATCCGGTCACAGCAGCAGGGCGCCCTCGAGGGGCACGAAGCGCGTGGCCGACCGGATCAGCGCCCCGGCGGTGAGCGCGGGCACGCCGTAGACCTCGACCTCCACGCCGTGCTCGAGACGCAGGGTATCGGCCAGCAGCGCGAAGTCACCATCGCCGGAGGCCAGCACCACCACGTCGGCCCGCCCGGCGTGCTTTACCGCATCCAGGGTGATGCCCACGTCCCAGTCGCCCTTGGCCGAGCCGTCGGCCCGCTGGATGAAGGGCTTGAGCTTCACCTCGAAGCCGATGGCTCGGAGGATGTTCTGGAATTGGCGCTGCTTCTCGTCGCCCCGATCGATGGCGTAGGCGAACGCTCCGACCACCCGGCGCCCCTCGGTCGCCCTGGCCCAGAGGGTGTTGTAGTCGATATGCCGACCGTAGGCATGGCGAGCGGTGTAATACAGGTTCTGTACGTCCACCAGCAGCAGTACGTTCTGCATGATGAGGTTCCCAGGGTGAGGTGGGCGGGTGGCGCCATTGGCGGCAGCGCGATCTTCGGGGTGGCGGCAAGCGTCGCCCCGGGAGGTCGTCAGTCGACCGGCGTGACCTGCCCAGCGTCGAGAATATGGTGCAGTCCGGTGCATTCCACCATGGCATCGGCGCAGTTGGCCACGATCTCCGAGTGGGTCGGCACATGGCTCGACCGGTCGGCGACACCCCCGAGGCGGTGGTCAAGCCTACCCGGTGGCCATCGGCGCTTCGCGGCCGGCAGCCACGTCGCGCTGCATCAGGTACTGCCCGAGCTGGATATCGTGGATATCGACGCGGCGTTGCCGGCACGGCCGGAGCGCTTGGCGAACGTAGCGTGAGAGAGACCCATGAGCGAGTACACCGATCACCTGCGTGATGTCTTCGCCCTGTTCGGGCCGATCACGGCGCGCCGGATGTTCGGTGGCCACGGCATCTATCACGAGGGCCTGATGTTCGCGCTGGTCGCCGACGAGACGCTCTACCTCAAGGCGGACGACGAGAATGTCGCCGACTTCGAGCGGGAGGGGCTGGGGCCGTTCGAGTACCACAAGGGCGGCAAGGTGATACGGGTCGCCTACTACCAGGCCCCGGAAGCGCTGCTCGAGGACCGCGAGCTGGCCGCGGCCTGGGCGCGTCGTTCGTTTGCTGCCGCCCAGCGCGCCCAGGCCCGCAAGCGCAAGCCGACCCGGAAGAAATGAGGGGCAATGCGGTTCGCCGCTATTCCGCCGCATCGTCGACCTGGAAGAGGCCAAAGGTGTTGCCCTCGGTGTCGAGGAAGTAACCCTGCCAGCAGCGGCCGGGTATGGCGAACTTGGGCAGGGCGACCTGCCCGCCGGCGCTGGCGATGCGCTGGGCCGCCGTGTCGAAGTCGTCCACCTCGAACGAGCAGACGAAGGCATTCGTGCCGCACTCGGCCGGTGGCGTGCGTGCCGGACGCTGAAGCAGGCCGCCTCCTGCCCCGCCGGTTTCGATGCGCCAATACTCGACGGGGAGTCCCTCGACCCTGTCGAACCGCCAGCCGAAGAGCGCGCGATAGAAGGCGACGGCACGCTGGGTGTCGTCGGCCTGAATCTCGAAGTAGCACTGTCCGCTCATGCCTCCCTCCTGGATGCCCGCGAAACCGTGGCGGGTCTTCGAACCCGCCCAAACGGTAGCCTATACCCCACGGATCGACTGGAGGAGAGGTAATTGACAACGGCGCCTTGCGGCGCCGCCGTCATGCGCGTCAGTGGCGCGGGTCCCAGAGCCGGCTGCCGGTCTCGGCCTCGTAGCCCATGCCGTGGGGAGCCGTGACCATCTCCAGCTGCATGCCCCAGGGGGCCATGAAGTAGACCCAGCTCAGGCCTTCCATGGGGCCCTCGGTGAAGGTCTTGGGCTCCCCGAGCACCTCCACGCCCTGGTCCTCCAGATAGGCCACCGCGGCATCCATGTTGTCCACGTAGAAGGCGATGTGGTGCCCGCCGATGTCGCTGTTGCGCGGCTGCTCGGTGCGCTGGTCGGGGGCGGTGTACTCGAAGATCTCCAGGTTGGTGCCGTTTCCGCAGCGTACCAGGTGGGCGGCGGGGATGGTGGCCTCGGGATGCACGTCGAGGTTCTGGGTCATCCAGTCATCCTCGAAGGGACCGAAGGGACCGATGGTGAAGAACGCCTCGCAGCCGATCACCTCGACGAAGAAGTCCACCGCCGCCTGGCGGTCGGGCACGGTGAAACCGAAGTGCTGGGTGCCGCGCATTCCGGGCAGCTCTGCCTGGGCGATCTGGCTGGCCAGCAGCAGGGCCAGGGGAAGAGCGGTGCGCTTGACGGTCCTGGTGAAGGTACTGGGCATGGCATGACTCCTTGTTGTTACTGTTAATCAGGTGTTGCTGCCGTTATCGAGCAGTCGGTGGCGAGTGCCACCGAGGGAGTTACGGCAAGGAGCATGCCAGCAGCGACGCCTGCGCTGTCTTTCTTCAATGCATTGAATTAAAAGAGCTTTTCCGGCGTTATGTCCCGCGGATGCTGTCCGCCGCGCAACACCGCCGTTACAGCTGTCACGTTACAGCGCGGCAGCACCGACACGGTGTCCACATGAGCGGGCAGGAACTGCTAGAACTGGTAGATGACAGCGTCATTCCGTTGGGCTACCCGGGCGGGTGGCTCTCGGGCAGGCGTTGCGGCCTGGCGTCGCAGCGCACCATGGCACCGCATGCGGAGACATCGCCATGAACCAGACCACACAACAAGTCAGTGAATACGTCGAGTTCTGGAACGATACCCTGGCGGACAAGTTCGACCGCTTCCAGGAGATCCTGATGAACGGCCTGAGCTACCACAGCCGGGTCCCCCTGGAAAGGCTCGAGGTGGCGCCGGGGTCGCGCATCCTCGATGTGGGCTGCGGCTGGGGCGATACCGCCATCCAGCTGGCGCGCAAGACCGGGCCCGAAGGGCAGGTGCTGGGCATGGACTGCGTCGAGCAGTTTCTCGAGGATGCCCGCCGGCGCGCCGCCGAGGCCGGCGTCGACAACGTCAGCTTCGTGGCCGCCGATGTGGAACGCTACCCCTTCGAGCCGCGCTACGACCTGTGTTTCTCGCGCTTCGGCATGATGTTCTTCGAGCATCCGGTCGTTGCCATGCGCAACGTCCACAAGGCGCTGCGCCCGGGCGGCGAGCTGATGTTCATCGTGTGGCGCGATATCGAGGATAACCCCTGGCTGGGGCTGCCCAAGCAGGTGGTGCTGGACTTCCTGCCGCCTCCTGGCGAGGACGCCCGTACCTGCGGCCCGGGCCCCTTCTCCATGGCCAACCCCGACGTGGTCACCCAGCAGCTGGAGATCGCCAGCTTCGAGAATATCGCCTTCGAGCGCAACGACGGCCCCGTGGAGGTCGGCGACTCGGTGGAGAATGCCATGCGCTTCCAGCTTGCCCTGGGGCCGGCGGGGGAGGTGTTCCGCGAGGCGGGCGAGGAGGCAGAGCGTCAGCGGCCGCAGATCGAGGAGGCCCTGCGCCAGGCCCTGGCTCCCTTCGAGAAGGAGGGCAAGATCGTGATGGGCTCGAGCTCCTGGACCATCACCGCGCGCAAGCCCGAGGCCTGAGATCGTCACGCTCGGGCCGGTCAGCACCACGAGAGACGGCCCGCCAGGCAACTGGCGGGCCGTGCCAGTTTTTGTAAAGCCTACTGCGGCGGTTCGATCACCCAGGACTCCAGGGCGACTTCGTTCTTGCAGCTGTCGTCGACGCGGGCATGGGGATCCGCCAGGAAGGCATCGATCATGGTCGAGCGGCACTCGTTGACCGGGCTGTGGCCGAGGCCCTGGAACTCGACGAACTGCAGGTTGGGCATGCCCTTGGCGATGTGCTCGCTCCAGCGCGTGCCGCAGCAGGGGTCCATCTGGCCGTGGATGGCGAGCGCGGGTGTCTCGGTTTGGGGCGGGTCGTTGTGTTCGGCGGGCACGTCGCCGTCCTCGCCCCACCAGGCGCATAGCCACGGCGGCTCGAAGCCGAGCACGGCCGGTTCGCGCTGCACTGCGGCGATGGAATCCGCCGGCGTGGGGCGGTTGCTGCCCATGTCGCTGCACACGTGGGCCAGGAAGTAGCCTAGCGCATAGTTGGGCGCGCTGGGGGCGGGGGTGTAGTCGTCGAGCAGGAAGAAGTCGTGCAGGCGCGAGTAGTCGCCTGCCTCGATATCGGCGAGCAGGCTCGGCAGCTCGGCATAGGCGGCGGGCAGCATCAGGTAGAGGGTGTCGAGGAAGGCGGCGCCGTCGAAGTAGAGGCGCTTCTCGCTGCCGCCGCTCTCCTCGACGGTGGCCACGTAGGGGTGGCCGTCCAGGGTGCGTCGGGCGCGGTCGATGGCCAGCAGCCAGTCGGGCAGCAGCTCCCGGCACGCCGGTTCGTCGGCCACGCAGCGTGCCAGCACGTCGGTGAAGCTCTGCTTGGCCGTGTAGAGCTCGTCGACCGGTGGGCGGTTGCGCAGGTGGCTGAACCAGGGCCAGCCGAAGATCGCCGCGCGCACGCTCTCGGGGTGGTACTGGATGAAGGAGAGCACCGTGCCGCTGCCGGTGGAGGAGCCGAAGGCGTCGAGGGTGTCGTAGTCGAGCAGGCGGCGGATCTCGTCGACGTCGCGTGACACGCTGTACTGGTTGTACTGGGCGACGTCGATGCCCTCGTCGGTGAGCTTCTCGTAGCACGCCGTGACCACCGGGGCGATCGCCTCGAGGCGCTCCATGGGGGCGAGCGAAGCGGTGATCGCCGGCGTGTGGATGATGTTGTGGTAGGGCGAGACGGCGGCGTAGTCGGGGCACTCCAGCGCCGGCTCGGCGTGGATGAAGCCGCGGTGGTCCATGGTCACCAGGGTGCGCTTGCCGACGTCCTTGAGCAGCTGTTCGAGATAGCCGCGGTTGTCGAGCGACGAGTAGCCGGGGCCGCCGGGAAAGAAGAACACCGGCACCTCGCCGCCCTCAGCGTGCTCGGGCTGGAACACCGCGACGGGCAGGGCGACGCTGTTGCCGTTGGGCGAATCCCAGTTCTCCTCGCCATGGAAGGTGTAGCACTCCGCGCCCAGCGCGGTGAGCGTCGAGGTGGCGCACTCGGAGGACTCGAGACGCGGCAGTTCCTCGGGATCGGACTGTGCGTGGGCGGAAAGTGACGCAGCGGAAAGGGTGAGCAGCAGGGCGCCGGGCAGAAGCCAGCTCCGGGGCGCGCCGTTCAGCCAGGGGAGGGGGCGCATGGCGGTCACCAGGGGGTGTCGTTAGATTGTTTGCGGTATCGATTCAAGCTAGTGGCAGGGGGTGAGGGCGTCAAACGCCGGGCAAGGGCGGTGATCCGGGGTTTGACGCCCTCGCGTCACAGCATCTCACGGCTGATGTCGCCCACCCGCCCGTCGACGGTGCGCAGCAGCTTGTCCTCGATCTCGCTGCACAGCGAGGCGACCTGCTGAGGCGAGTTGCCCACCACCACGAAGCTCCACTCGCTGGCCTCCAACTGGTCGCGGTGAGCGCTCTCGCATACGGCGACCGCCGGGTTGCGCCCGAAGCGCTCGTGGATGCCGCCCATGCGCTGGCGCTTCTCCTTCAGCGAGCGACAGCCGGGCAGGGAGATCGAGACGGTCAGGATGCCGATATGCATGAGGATTCCCTCCTGGCCACTCACCCTACGTCTTGCTCATCAGACCCCTGGCCGCGTGAAATCCTGGCGGACGCGTTCGGCCTCGGCCCTCATGAAGCACTCCTCCGCATGATCGTTGATCAGCCCCATTGCCTGCATGAAGGCGTAGACGGTGGTCGGTCCGACGAATTTCCAGCCTCGCTTCTTCAGATCCTTCGACAGGGCGTGCGATTCCGCGGAGGTCGATACCGTCTGCGGTGTGGCGAGCTGCTGCGGGTCGGGCTCGTAGCGCCACAGGAAGGCGGCCAGCGACCCTTCGTGCGCGACCAGCTCCTGGGCCCGCCGGGCGTTGTTGATCACCGCCTCGATCTTGCCCCGGTGACGAATGATGCCGGCATCCGCGAGCAGTCGCTCCACGTCGTCCTCGGTGAAGCGCGCGACCTTGTCGAAGTCGAAATGGCAGAAGGCGGCGCGGAAATTCTCGCGCTTGTTGAGGATGGTGCGCCAGCTCAGCCCGGCCTGGAATCCCTCCAGGCTCAACTTCTCGAACAGGCGGTGGTCGTCGCTGACCGGAAAGCCCCACTCGGTATCGTGGTAGTCGAGGAACTCCGGCGCGGTACCGCACCAGAAGCAGCGTGGCTTGCCGTCGGGGCCCGTGATTGTCGTGGTCATGACTCTCTTTTCCTTGGGTCAGGGGATTATGAGGGCTACACCTTGACGGAGTACTGGAGGTCCCGCGCCTCGTCTCCGGTCATACCTCGAAACCCCCAGCAGTGGGCCGGTTGTTCCTTGATGGTCACCTCCACATCCACCGGCGAGATGCCCACGTCTGATTCAATCCTGCGAAACAGCGCCTTTATCAGGGCCTTTTGAGTGTCCGGAGAGCGCCCCTGCATCATGTTGATCTCGATGACGGTGTAGGCGGGGGTACGGCCATCGGGGTAATAGAAGTCCTCGGCCTCGAGAGGGACGAATCGATGGGCCCGCTTGTCTTCCGGCATTCCCAGAACCGACTGCATACAGTCGTGGATGACGTCGGAAAGCTGCGCCTTGACGAGATTCAGCTGCTCCTTGATGCCGTAGATAACGATCATGTTGCCTCCCTGCACTGTGTCACGTCGCAAGTGCCTTCGCCTGATATGCCGGCCGCACACGACAACCCGTGGGCGGTACGACGTGGTCGATTCCCTTCTCCTGACCATACTCCGAGCATCTCGCCTATTAGGTCAGGCTGATCATGCTGGCGCATTCCCGCGGGTTTTTCCAACATTGTCTTTTTCCTCGGGCAAGGTCGTGGCGATTGACCGATCGGCAGCGTGAGCGGGATGGGGACGATCATAGGGGGAAGAGGGCGAGCCGGGCCGCGCCTGGCACGGCCCGGCGGAGGCTCAGGTGCCTGGGTTGGTGCAGTTGGCGTAGAAGGTGACGGTGGCGGGCCAGTCGCTGAACAGGCCGAGGATGCCGACGTCACGGGCCAGCACGTCGAGGGTGAGCAGCTTGTCGCCGTCGCTGTCGATCACCGTGTCGGTGGTCTGGTGGTACCACTCGCCGTCTTCGCTGAGCGGGCCGGAGCGCTCGAAGGTCCAGGCGATGAGCTCGAGCCCGGCCGCTTTCGCCCGTTCGGCATAGACCGAGGGCACGATGCGGCTCTCGTCCTCGCCGGCCTCGGGGTTGGCGGCGAGCAGCATCCACATCGGGGGGGCGAGGATCGGCACGCCCGCCTCGGCCAGTTCCTCCATGGTCGGTGACCAGGTGGCCGGATCGGTGTGGTCGAAATCGTCCCGGTCGTAGCGGTCGTCCAGGTAGACGGCCTGTTCGCCGAACTCGGGTTCGTTGTCGATCCAGTAGCGCACGTCGTCGAGGTTGAACGACTGGGCGTAGACGTCGCTGGCCGGCACATCGGCGGCCTTGTACTCGTCGATCAGCTTCTGGGCGTAGTCTTCCTGGCTCATGCCGTGGAAGGGCATCGCGACACTCGCGGCCTTGAGCTCCGGGGTCATCTTGACGCCCAGCGCCTTGAACAGCTCGATGCTCTCGGCATGGGTCATCAGGGTGCCGCGGGCCGCGTAGAGGTCGGTGCGCCAGCCCGGGGTGCCGGCGAGGTACTCCTCGATGCTGGTGGCCTCGGTGTCGGCGCCGTCCATCTTGCCCTGGAGCGTGCGGTACTCGGCCAGGGTGATGTCGCTGGTGCAGCACTGGATCTCCGCGGCGTTGGTCAACTCGCCCGCCGCGTTGAAGGCCGGCGGCACGCTACACTTCTGCGCCAGGTCGGTGGCGAGGATGTTGGTGGTGGTGTGCAGGTCGCACTGCGAGTGGCGGCAGACGAGCTCCCGGTCGGCGGTGAAGGTGACGTCGCACTCGAGAATGCCGGCGCCCATCTGCGCCCCGGCGAGGTAGGCCTCGCGGGTGTGCTCGGGAAACTGCAGCGCGGCGCCGCGGTGGCCGATGCTGAAGTCGCTGCGTCGCCAGCGGCGCTCGCTGGCGGCGCAGCGCAGCAGCTCGGCCTTGAGCTCGCGTTCGCGCTGGCTGCCCTCGTCCATGTCCTGGACCAGGAACAGCGGACGGGGGCCGAGGGTGACACGGCCGGCGGCGTCGATCTCGTCCTGGGCGGCCGATGCCGCCGGGGCGAGCAGCAGCGCCGCCAGTCCGCCAAGGGTGAGCCGCAGGGAAGTGGTCATCATGGGAGCCTCACTTCTTCTTCTGAGCCGGATGGGAGGATCGAACGCGGCCAGCCTGACACCGGGGTATGACGTCGCGGTGTCAGGCCGGCGGCCCCTACCAGCATAGAGACTCCCTGGCCCTCTGCCCGGCTTCTCAGGGCCGGCAGACGTACCAGTCGCTCTGGAAGTCGTGGTCGAGCTCGAGTCCCGCAACCCTGTCTCCCATCTCTTCAGCGGGCTCAGGTGTTGGAGCCGTGCGCGAGCCATCGTTCTCGCGTGTGCCCCGGGATTTCCGGCTGATCGGGGCGAATGCCCTGGGTTCAGGCGCAGGTATGAGAAAAAAAGGACGCTTTGCCCATTTTCGCGACACCGTTCTTGAACCATGGTGGACGATGCGAGTTCCTTGACAGCGGCGGCAAAGAAGCGGCTGCCGGATCATGCGTTGGAGGGCCGAAATGTCAACGAAGCACACCATTGCCGGTGGCGACAAGCTGCGCCTGCATGTGCGTGAGTGGGGCAACGCTACCGGCATTCCGATACTGTTCATTCATGGTTGGTCCGGGAGCCATTTGGCCTGGAGGTATCAGTATGAAAGTGCTCTCACGGATGAGTTTCGGATAGTGGCGCTGGACTTGCGCGGTCATGGAATGTCGGAAGCGCCCTTGGAAGCCGGCAACTATACCGAGGCCCCGCTCTGGGCCGATGACATTGCTGCCATCATCGAAGAACTGGACCTGGACCGGCCAGTGCTGGTCGGCTGGTCATATGGTGGTTTCGTCATTGGCGATTATGTGCGCGCTTACGGATGCGAGGCCATTTCAGGGGTGAACTTTGCCGGTGGCGGTGTGAAGCTCAATGAAGCAGCGTTGAGTACCCTGTACGGACCCGGTTTTCTGGGCCATGTCGAAGGGGCGACGCAGCTGGATCTGCCGACCAATATCGAAGCCATACGACAGTTCGTTCGGGCATTGGTCGCCAGCCCCATGACGCCGGAGGACTTCGACTACACCTTGGCATACAACGTCGTCGTTCCCCCTGAGGTGCGGGGGGCCTTGCTGGCGCGGGAAATCGATCATGGCGATGTTCTTCAGGCTATGCGGGTGCCGGTGCTGGTGACGCAGGGTGAGGTGGACCAGCATGTCCTCCCGGCCATGGCTGAGCATATCCTGCAGGTTTGCCCAACGGCAAAAGGGTCCTGGTACGAAGGGGTCGCTCACATGCCGTTCCTGGAAAATCCCCGGCGATTCAATGCGGAACTGGCGAAATTCGCGCGTGACACACGGGACTGACCTGCCCGAACCGCTCCGGCACCGCCGGCGGCATCAGCCAGGCGGTCGTCGAGCGTCGGCAAGCCGGGCATTCCCAGTAAGACGCCTTGCGGGAAAGGCCCAGCGGGAGCGGGGCAGCCCCGTCGGCGGTTCAGGAGCGATAGACGTACCAGCTGCTGTTCGAACCGCCGGCCGAGACGCTGCACTGAGTGCCGGGTGTGGCCGCGACGAACTCTTTACCCCATGCCTTCGGCATGCTGGCGCACGCGACGCCGGCCGGCGTGGTGAGTCGCCGGGTCACTGCGCCTGCACTGGTACGCCGTTGGCCAGACGCACCGGCTCCCGGCGGCGCCCCCACTGCCCGGGCGGGCCGGCGAAGACGCCGGCGCAGGTGGTGCCGCAGTGCCGGCAGTGGCCGTCGTCGGTGAGGTTCCAGGTCGAGAGGGCGTGCCAGTCGCGCTCGATGAGCAGCACCCCGCAGCCGTGGCAGTAGGTGCTGCTGCCGGCCGGGTCGTGCACGTTGCCGGTGAAGGCATAGCGCACGCCGTTGGCCACGGCGATCTCCCGCGCCCGGCTCAGGGTCGCGGGTGGGGTGGGCGGGGTGTCGCGCATCTTCCAGTCGGGGTGGAAGGCGGTGAAGTGCAGCGGTACGTCCGGGCCGAGGTGCTCCACCACCCAGCGGCTCAGCGCCTCGATCTCCCGGGGCGAATCGTTATGTTCCGGAATCAAGAGGGTGGTGATCTCGAACCAGACGTCGGTTTCGTGGCGCAGGTACTGAAGCGTGTCGAGCACCGCGCCCAGCTGGCCGCCGCAGATCTTGCGGTAGAAGCCCTCGGTGAACGCCTTGAGGTCGACGTTGGCGGCGTCCATGTGAGCGAAGAACTCGCGCCGCGGCGCATCGCAGACGTAGCCGGCGGTGACCGCCACCGAGCGCACGCTGCGCGCGCGGCAGGCGTCGGCCACGTCCATGGCGTACTCCAGGAAGATCACCGGGTCGTTGTAGGTGAAGGCGACGCTGTGGGCGCCCAACGCCGCGGCGGCCTCGGCCAGGGTCTCGGGGCTGGCGGCATCGGCCAGGGTGTCCATCTCGCGCGACTTGCTCATGTCCCAGTTCTGGCAGAACTTGCACGCCAGGTTGCAGCCGGCGGTACCGAAGGAGAGCACCGCGGTGCCGGGCAGGAAGTGGTTGAGCGGCTTCTTCTCGATGGGGTCGAGGCAAAAGCCGCTGGAGCGCCCGTAGGTGGTGAGCACCACCTGATCGTCCTGACGAGCGCGCACGAAGCACAGTCCGCGCTGCCCCTCGCGCAGCTTGCAGGCGCGCGGACAGACGTCGCACTGCAGGCGGCCGTCCTCCAGGCGATGCCAGTGGCGGGTGGGGTGAATGCTGCTGTCGACGGCGACGCTCATGGCGGTGGCTGCGTACGGTCTGGTGGGCCTGACATGATGCGCCGACCTCAGGATCGGCGCACTTCTCTCAGACTCGCCGGACCGCCCGTCGTTCCGGCACGGCGCCCCGTTGTCCGGTGAGCGTCAGCCCCGGATCAGCCGCGCACCGGGCGGCACCCGGTATTGCAGGTCGCGGCACGCGCCGGGCGGAGGCTGATGACCGGGCGGCCGGTCCGGGTACCAGATTCGGCACTCGCCGGGAGGGGGGAGATGCCCTGGCGGAATGCCGCCTTCGTACTCGTGCTCGTAGTCGTCGTCAGGGTACCCCCACACGCCATGGCCGCCGCCGTGGACGACACAGCCGGTGAGCAGGACGCTGGCGAGTGCCGATGCCGCCATGACCCGTATCGTGTGCATGAAGCTCTCCCGATCCATGTTGAGTGCCGAGGCAGCGATGCTATCAGGAGGAGCCGACGATGGGCAGGCTCCGAGGCGACGGGGCAGGCTCGCCGACCACGCGGTTGCGTCCCTGGGCCTTGGCCAGGTAGAGGCGCTGGTCGGCGTCGATGAACAGCGCGTGGAAGTCCTGTGTCTGCGGGTCACCGTCGGCGACGCCGATGCTGACCGTCACGGAGAGGCGTTCTTTCCCCACGGCGATCGGTTGATCGGCGATGGCCTTGCGGATGCTCTCGGCGCGTGACTCGGCATCCTCTCCTTCGCAGTCCATCAGCAGGATGCCGAACTCCTCACCACCCAGGCGGCCGACCAGGTCCTCGGTGCGCACGGCGGCGGCGATGCGTCGGGTCACGGCGATGATCACCGCATCCCCCGTGGCGTGGCCGTAAGAGTCGTTGACCCGCTTGAAGTGGTCGATGTCCGCCAGCAGGAAGGCGTAGCGCCGGCCTTGGGACATGAGCCGCTTGCGCGCCTCGGCAAAGCGTTCAACGAAATGCCGCCGATTGGCGATGCCTGTCAGGGAATCCGTGTCGGCCAACTCCTGAACCTTTGCCTGCGCCTTCTCCCGGGAGCGCTCCTGATAGTAGGCGGCGACACCGAACGCTACCAGGGAACCGAGCGCGTTGGTCACGGTGTCGTTGGCCTGCAGGGCCGGCCAGTCGCCGCGGTGGGTCAGCACCAGGGCAGCGATCGTTGCCGAGAAGGCAAGGTACACGGGGACAGCCTTGCGGGTGCCGAGCAGGAAGAAGTTGACCAGGGCGAAGAAGGCCGTCCACACCGAGGCCGAGTAGTCGGCGCGGACGTGCCAGTAGTAGAAGAGGGTCAGCCCCCCGGCGGACAGCACCGTGATCCAGCAGGCGCGCTGCACGTTGTGATGGCGGCGCAGGTCCACCATCGCGACGAGGCTGATGGCGCAGACCGCCAGTTCCATGACCGCCAGCAGGGGGGCGTCCAGGTAGAACCAGTTGAGCAGGCCATACACCAGGGTGATGAGGGCGACGATCAGCAGGAAGAAGCCGGAAAGCGCGGCGCGCCTGTCGTCAGCTGGCCCGGCGGGTGCCGTCCTCGTCCACCTCAGCCACCGGGCCATTCTCGTTGGAAGCACGCCACCGTCCCCCTGTTCACGATTCCGTGGGCCTGGCCAGTTCCCGGTCGCCGCCAGGGCCCCACCCAACGATGGGCGGGAGTCGTCATTCCATCGAGTTCGCCCTTGCCACCACGATAGCGGCATGTCGCGGTGCGCTCCATGGCAAGGCATAGCCTAGCACGCATAACCTTGCGGCAGATCAACGCTAGCCTCTATCCGAAAAGTGCCTGCGCTCGGCCATACGGCGTTAAAAATCGGCTCGTGCGCGAGTCCGATCAAAGTACTCATTTACAGCTCGTAAACTCGCGTGCGAGCCCAGTCCGTCTTTTCACCGATTTTTGCCTTGTCTGGCCATCGCTCGTCGACTTTTCAGACAGAGCCTGGGGAGGTGGACGGCACCGGCCAGGAGCTCCCGGGCGGTGCCGTAGCGGGGCAAGGGCGATCTCAGGCCGTGGCCACGGCGTGCCGCCCTCGGAGGGTGGCGTCGCGGACCGGGCCGTGGGCCAGCCAGGCGGCGAGGTGGGCGCTGAGCGCCCGGGCGTCGTCGTCGGCCCCGTGGAGGAAACTCGAGCGGCGCCGGCGCAGGAAGGGCAGGCCCAGCGCGTAGAGCCCCGGCGCCTCGACCACGCCGCCCCGGTGGCGCAGGCGCCCCTTGCGGTCGAGCACCGGCACCTGCAGCCAGGTGTAGTCGGGGCGATAGCCGGTGGCCCAGACGACGCTTCTGATCTCGCCGCTGTCGAGGTCGAGGCCCAGGCGCGGCGCTGTCGGCACCCGCGTGGCGGGTAGGCGCTCGGGTGGGGGAAACTCGTCGTCCACCCCCGCCGCACGGGCCCAGGCATCGAGGCCATCGAGCAGCCGGCCGAGCTTGAGGTCCGCCGCCGCGCAGTGCGCGGGCAGCGAGCCCGAGAACTGCAGCGTGCCGTCGCGCAGCCCCACCAGCCGTCCGACCAGCCGCACGCCCAGCGCCTGCAGGGCGTTGAGGTCGAGCTGGCGGTGCTCGGCGCTGCCGACGAGCTGCGGCGAGGGCAGGCGGCGCACGCGCTCCGGGTCGTCGACGTCCTCGGGCCCCTCGTCGAGCAGGCCCGAGGCCTCCAGCCACCACTGGATGTCGCGACCGCGGTAGCGGCGCGGCAGGCGCACGTGCTCGCCCACCGCGAGCGTCACCGGCCGGCCCGAACGCTGCAGTTCCTCGGCGATCTGCACGCCGCTGGCCGAGGCGCCGACCACCAGCACGCCGCCCGGCGGCAGCTGCGCCGGGCGGCGGTAGCCGAGCGCCGTCACCCGCGGCAGCGAGGCCGGCAGGGCGGCATCGAGCGCCGGCACCACCGGCAGGTTGCAGGCGCCGCTGGCGAGCACCACCGCCCGGCAGCGCCAGTCGCCACGGTCGGTGATCACCCGATAGCCGCCTTCTGCCGGG
The DNA here is from genome assembly GCA_004551485.1 of Billgrantia azerbaijanica. Taxonomy (GTDB): domain Bacteria; phylum Pseudomonadota; class Gammaproteobacteria; order Pseudomonadales; family Halomonadaceae; genus Halomonas; species Halomonas azerbaijanica. The sequence goes on from SBLD01000004.1 coordinate 172,831, forward strand.
CGTACCGAGCGTACCGCGGTGTGCGTCTGCACCGGTGCAGCGATATGCGTTGCGTAGTCGCCCAGCAGGCTGACCAGCTCGGCCGCGTCCATGAAGCCGTGGGGCTCCGGCCCGTTGTAGGCCAGGCCGGGGAGCCGGCACTGCCAGTTGGGGGTGAGCAGGCGTAGCGAGTCCCAGCGCTCGTGCCGCCAGGCGTTGCCCACTTCGCCGCGCTCGAGGATGACGTGGTCGATGCCGCGCGCCGCCAGGTAGTGGCTCATGGCGAGCCCGGCGTGGCCCGCGCCGATGACCACGACGGTCACCGGGCGGGCCGAGCGGCGTTGCGGCAGGCGGCGGCCGTCGCTCATTTCACGCTCACCTCGACATGGGTGGGGTTGGTGAGGATGTCGTAGACGGCCGAGCGCTTCTGCGACTGGGCGACCAGCGCCTCGATCGCCTCGCGGCTGGCGTCGGCGTCGATCTCGTAGGAGACCCGCACCGCGTCGAAGCCGTTGCGCACGTCGCTGTCCATGCCGAGGATGCCCTGGATATCCATCTCACCCTCCACGGTGGCCTTGACCGAACGCAGCTGGATCTCGCGGTTCTGGGCCACGGCGGCGATGCCGGCGGTGAGGCAGCCGGCGAGGCCGAGCAGCACGTACTCCACCGGGGTGGGGCCGTGGTCCTCGGCGGCGAAGACCTCGGGGTGGTCGATGTCGAAGGCGAAGCGCGAGCGGTGTTGCTGCGTTTCGCCGAGGCCGTGGAAGTCTTCGACGACGGCGTGGCTGTGGGTGCCGTTGACCCAGTCGCAGTGGGCGCGCCAGGTGAAGCGGGCGGCCTCGGGGGCCTGGGCCAGGGCCTGGCGGGCGTCGAGCAGGGCGGCGACGTTGACGCCGTTGTCGATGGCGCGTTCTGCGGTGTGCATGATGTCTCTCCTCGGGTTCGTGCCTCAGGGTGTTGTCGTTGTCCGACCAGCGCGTGGTCAGAGGCGAGGATGTGCGGGGCGCGTGGAACCCAGCGTGGGAGAGCCCGTGGTTTTTCAGGCGTCGGCAGGAGCAGCGGCGTGGTCGGGCGGCACCACGGCGTGGAAGGCCCACACCCGCGCGACGGGCATGCCCGCCTGGCGCTGGGCCAGGCGCACGGACTCGGCGTCCGGGGCGTGGTAGAGGCAGATCATGCGCCTCGCATTGCGGGCGAAGAGGGTGCGCACGAAGCGCACCCGGTGGTTGCTCAGGCAGGCGGCGCCGGCATCCTCGAGCGCCTGGATCGCCGCCAGGCTCACCGGTGCGTCGAAGGCGCGCTCGACCAGGACATTGGCCGTGGCGATCTCATCGGCCCCGAGTCCCGGGGCATCGTGGACGGTGCCCGGCCACAGGCCGGTCACGGTGGTGCCGTAGCGGGCGATGGCGGCCTGCAGCTCGGCATCCGCCGTGGCCTGGTGCAGGGCGAGCCGCGTCGACTCGGCATCCGGGGCCTGGAAGTGGCACAGCATGCGTCGCCCGTCGCGGGCCAGCAGGCTGCCCCGCCAGCGCACCCGGTGGCGGTCGAAGCACTCGCCGGCGGCGAGCGTCAGCGTCACCACGGTGTCGGCGGTGAGCGGTGTCTGGAAGCGACGTTCCAGGAAGACATCGCTCATGGCGCCGCTCCGGGGGTTGCTCCGGCGGCGGTTTCGCCGAGCGGCGTTTCGGCCCAGCAGGCCACGTGGCCGGCCAGTGCCGCGGCGGCATTGGCATGGTGCCGCTGTGCCGCGGTGTCACCCTGGGCACGGTAGGCCTCGGCAAGCACGCGGTGGGCGACGAGCTGCTCGGTGGCGCGCTCCAGCACCCGGGCGTGGTCGAGGGCCTCCTCGGCCCGGGGCACGGCCGCATCGATACGGCCGCGCTGCAGGTCCAGCCGGGCCGCGCGGTTGAGCACCCAGGCCAGGCGGTGCTTGGCATCGGCCTCGCGCAGCGCCCCGAGCGCTTCGGCCAAGGGGGTGGCATCGTCGCTCAGCGCGTAGTGGCACAGGCCGTGGGCCGCCTGGGCGAAGGGGGCCTCGCTGCCGTCGCGCAGCCGCTCGCCGAGGGCCACCAGGGTGTCGCAGCGGGCTCGGGCCGCGGTGAAGTCGCCCCGCTCCACCGCCATCATCATCAGGGACTCGTTGGCCTGGAACTCGCCGAGGCGGTCGCCGTACGCCTTGCACAGGGTGCGCGCCGCCTTGAAGTCGGCCTCGGCGGCCGGCGCATGCCCGGCGTGCCAGGCCAGCAGGCCGCTCGCCATGGGCAGGGCGGGGTGGCTCAACCGCTGTCGCTCGGCCAGGGTGCGTGCTTCGGCCAGCATGGTGCTGGCCTGCTCCAGGTCGCGCTCCAGCATGGCCAGGCACTTGGCGGTCTCCGCCATGGCGATGACCTGTTCGTGATCGTCGGCGCTGCGCGTCACCCGCTCGGCCTGCAGGGCCTCCTCGTGGGCCCCCGACCACTGGCCGTGGGCCCAGCGCAGCTGGCTCGCGAGCTGGTAGCCGAGCCGCGCATGGGCGAGCGCGCCGTGCTCCAGGGCGCGCTCGGCCAGTACCACGAGTTCGCCGGCGGTGGCTTCCCAGTCGTCGAGCGGGGCGGCGCTGAGCAGGACGTCGTGGAGTTCCAGGGTGAGGCATAGGCGGCGCGCCTCGGGAAGTTCCTCGGCCAGTGCCAGGCCGCGTTCGGCGAGGCGCACGGCTTCGTCGTTGGCGAAGAAGCGCAGACACAGGCGGCCGGCCGCCACCATGGCCTGAGCGGCGAGTGCCGGGTCGCCGCTGTGCTGGGCGTGATGGGCGAGGTCGGCGGCATACTCGAGGTCCAGCAGGGTCTCCTGGGCCAGGTGTTCGGCCAGGTGGCGGTGCATCACCTGGCGGCGTGCCGGCAGGATCGAGCGGTAGACGCTCTTCGCCACCAGGTCGTGGGTGAAGTGCAGCCCGCGCTCGGTGGTCTGCAGCAGGCGCAGGCGCTCGGCCGCGGCCAGGGCCTCGCCGACGCGTATCGCATCGAGCCCGGTGGCTCGCGCCAGCAGGGCGGCGTCGAGACGCGGGGCGATCACCGCGGCCCAGCGCAGCACTTCCAGGGCCTCGGTGTCGAGGCGCATCAGCCGCTCGCGCACCAGCTCGTCCAGCGAACCGCCGGCCCCCGGGGTCTGACTGCGCGCCAGCTCGATGGCGAGCAGCGGATTGCCGCCACTCTGCTGGCTCAGGCGAGTGCAATCCACGCCCGGGGCCTGGGTGGCGATCAGCCGCATCAGAGCCGCTTCGGGCAGCGGAGGCAGGGACAGTTCCTCGAGCAGGCCGGCGCGGCGCAGCCCCAGCAGGGCCGGCTGTGCCGGGGCGCTGTCGAGGTCGCCGTCGCGGGCCGCCAGCACGCCACGCAGCGGCCGGTGCCGGTGCAGCCGCGCCACGTGGTGAAGGGCGGCGGCGCTCGATTCGTCGCCCCACTGCAGGTCGTCGAAGAGCAGCACTACCGGGCGTGCGTCGAGCTCTGCGGCCAGGCGCTCGGCCAGGGCGCCGAACAGGCGGTTGCGGTTGTCGTGGTCGGCCATGCCGAACAGGGCGACGGCGTCGTGGCGCTGGAAGGCGTCGACCCATAGCGCGAAGGGGCGCAGCCTGTCGGACTCGATGGCGCTGGCCGACAGCACCAAGGCGCCGGCCTCGCGGGCGAAGCCGGCGGCGGCGTCGAGCAGCCGGCTCTTGCCGATGCCCGGCTCTCCGGTGAGCAGCAGGAAGCCGGCTTGCGTGGCGCCTTCCGGTGCCACCAGGGCGGCCAGGCGGGCCAGTTCCGACTCGCGGCCCACCAGCGCCTGCGGTGGATCGGTATCGGCGAGCGGTGTGGGCTCCTCTCTGGCGGGCGGGGTGGGGGCGGCCACCGCGGCGCCGGGGATGTGGCGCCGTGCCCGCCATAGCGTGCCGCTGGGTGCTAGCCCCGCCTCCTGGAGCCGGCGCAGCCCCAGGCGATAGTGCTGTTCGGCCTCCCGGGGGCGGTTCAGCGCCAGCAGCAGGCGCACCAGCCGTGCCCAGGCCGCCTCGTCGTGCGGGGTGAAGCGCACCAGGGCATGGGCGTGGGGCAGAGCGCGCTCGGGAGCCTCGCCCAGGCGATCGACCAGCGTCGTGAGGGCCGTCATCTGGGCGCGGCGTGCGCGTTCGCGCTCGGCCAGGCACCAGCCATGGAAGTCGGGGAAGTTGGCGAGCTCCAGCCCCTCGAGGAAGGGACCGCGGTAGCGTTGCACGGCGCTTTCCAGGGCGTCGAGATCGGCGTCGGCCACGCCCGACTCGACCAGTCGATGCAGGGCGACGACGTCGATGTCGAGCTCGGTGGTGTCGAGGCCGACACTGAGCCGGTCGGCCAGGATGCGTGGCGCGCCCGGTTCGTCGACCAGACGGCGCAGTTTCGACAGGCTCCAGCGCAGCGAGCCGCGCGGGTCATCGGGCACTTCCCACAGCAGGTCGCAGAGGTGCTCGCGGCTGAAACTGCGCGAGTGCAGCGCAAGGTAGGCCAGCAGGGCGCGGGTCTTCTTCGAGGGCGGCAGCGGCAGAGGCCGGCCATCGCGAACGACTTCGAGATCGCCGAGCACCTTGAGGGTCAGGGGGCACATCGCAGGGCCGGATGCAGGATCATGCCACAGTATAGACGCTCCGGGATTTGGCCCGCGGCTGAAAAAAAACCACGCTGGTTACCACGCCCGCTACCTCGGGTGGGGCCGAGGCTGTCTGCATCGGCAAACCCACGAGGAGCAAGCACATGGCCCGCCACGACAGCATTCTCTCGACCATCGGCCATACCCCCCTGGTGCGGCTCGATATCCTGGCGCCGCCGGGCGTGAACCTCTACGCCAAGGTGGAAGCGTTCAACCCCATGGGTTCGGTGAAGGACCGCATGGCGCTCGCCGTGATCGAGGATGCCGAGCGCCGCGGTGCGCTGCGTCCCGGCCAGACGGTGATCGAGGCGACCAGCGGCAACACCGGCATCGGCCTGGCCATGGTGTGCGCGCGCAAGGGCTACCCGCTGGTGGTAACCATGGCCGAGAGCTTCAGCGTCGAGCGGCGCAAGCTGCTGCGCTACCTGGGCGCCAGGGTGGTGCTCACGCCGGCAGCGGAGAAGGGCACCGGCATGCTCAACAAGGCGATCGAGCTGGCCGAGCGCCACGGCTACTTCCTGTGCCGGCAGTTCGAGAACGAGGCCAACGCCGACGTGCATGTACGCACCACCGCCCGCGAGATCCTCGACGACCTGGCTGGGCTGCCGCTGTATGCCTGGGTGACGGGCTTCGGCACCGGCGGCACGCTCAAGGGCGTGGCCAGCGTGCTGAAGCGGGCCAGCCCGGCGACGCGCGTGGTGGTCGCCGAGCCGGACAATGCGGCCATGCTCGGCAGCGGCGTGCCCCAGGCGCGTGATGCCACGGGCGCCCCGGCGGCGAGCCATCCGCGCTTCCGTCCCCACCTGATGCAGGGATGGAGCCCGGACTTCATCTCGCGGCTCACCGAGGAGGCCGTGACCGCCGGTCACGTCGACGAGGTAGTGCCGGTGGCGGGCGAGGCGGCGCTGCGCCTGGCCCGGGAACTGGCGCGCTGTGAAGGCATCTTCGCCGGCACCTCCAGCGGTGCCACCCTGGCCGCCGCCCTGGAGGTGGCCCAGCGCGCCCCGGCGGGCAGCCATATCGTCTGCATGCTGCCCGACACCGGCGAGCGCTATCTGTCCACGCCGCTGTTCGACGGCATCGACGCAGAGATGAACGAGGAGGAGCTGACCCTGTCGCGCTCCACCCCCGGCTATCGCTTCGAGGCCCCGAGCGCCCCGGCGGCTGCGCCGCCGCCGGTCTCGGCGGCGCTGGATGCCGCCGCCGAGCGCTTCGTCGACGAGACCCTGGCGGCCGCGCCGGTGGTGATGTTCGCCCTGGAGTGGTGCGAGTTCTGCTGGTCGGTGCGCAAGTTCTTCGCGCGGCAGGGGATCGACTACCGCAGCGTCGACCTCGACGCGGCGGCGCTGCAGGCGGACGACTTCGGCGGCAAGGTGCGTGCCGTGCTGGCCGCGCGCACCGGGGCGGCGACCATCCCGCGCCTGTTCATCGGCGGCGAGCATCTCGGCGGTTGCAGCGAACTGTTCGACGCCTGGCGCGATGGCTCGCTGCGTGAGCGGCTGGATGCGCTGGGCGTCGCCTACGACCGTGACCAGACGCTCGACCCGGCGAGCCTGTTGCCCGGCTGGCTGCACCCTCGCACGACGACGGCATGACCCCGAGGAGGAGAGGATATGGCCTTTATCGAGACCCTGGCGCCCGAGCAGGCCTCGGGCGAGGCGCTGGCGATGTACGAGCGCCAGCGGACGCACTTCGGCTACCTGCCCAACTACGCACGGCTGTTCTGTCACCGTCCCGAGGTGATGGCGCGCTGGGCGGCCCTGCTGGCGAGCATCCGCCGGCCGGTGGCGCCGCGCCGTTTCGAGCTGGCGACCCTGGCTGCCGCCCAGGCACTGAACAACAGCTACTGCGCGCTGGCCCACGGTCGAGCGCTGGCCGAGCTCGCCGACGCGGCGACGGTACAGGCGGTGGCGGAGGGGCGCGAAACGGACGCACTCGATGCCCAGGAGCGGGCGGTGGTGGCCTTTGCCCGCCAAGTGGCCGTGGACGCGGCGAGCGTCGAGCAGGCCGACATCGACCGCTTGCGCGCGGTTGGCCTCGCCGATGCCGAGATCTTCGATCTCGTCGCCGTGATTGCCGCGCGTGCCTTCTTCACCAAGATGCTCGACGGCCTCGGCGCCGAACCCGACGCCGCCTACCGCGAGATGGCGCCACGCCTGCGCGAGGCGCTGAGCGTGGGGCGGCCCATTGCCGCTGCGCCGCCAGCGGTGGATCGGCGTTGAGTGCGGCAGGCGCCTCAGCGTGTTCGCCCGCCCGTGAAAGGCAGGGCGTGGTGCACGCATTGCCTTCAACGCTCCCTTCACTCCCTTTTCCGCCCGGCGAGCTACGCTACATGAGTAAACAATGGCTGGTCGAGCGGTGCGGGAGGGCGTATGGGCGCGCAACGAGCCTCGTCAGACGGCCGGCCGCGAGCGGCATGGCCGAGCCCGAACCGCTCGCCGCTGCTCCAGGAGCAGCCGCTGGCGCCGCCGCCTACCGGGCGGCCGCGCCGCCGCTGGCGTGGCTGGCTGCTGGGCCTCGCGGCCCTGGTCGCCATCGCCCTGGCGACCCTGCTGGTGGCCGAGGCGCGCACCTCGCACTTCCAGGCCGTGGAGCTGTCGCGCTATGCCGGCACCCTGGGCTACGCCCTGACCCCGGGTCAGAGCGACCGCATCCGTTTTCCGCGCCACGGCCCCTTCGACCAGCGTCTCGGCTATGCCCGCCTGCCGGAGCTCGAGGCGCGCCTGCAGGAGCGGGGCTACGCGATCGAGCGTCAGGCGCGCTTCTCGCCGGCGCTGCTGGAGTACACGCGCCGCGGCTTCTTCCCGCCCTATGCGGAGAAGACCCAGGCCGGTCTGGCGCTCCAGGAGTGCCGGGGCGAGCTGCTCTACGACTTCCGCCATCCACAGCGCCAGTATCCTCACTTCGCCGCCGTTCCGCCGCTGGTACTCCAGGTGCTGCTGTTCATCGAGAACCGCGACCTGCTGGATGCCCTTTCGCCCTACGCCAACCCGGCCGTCGACTGGCCGCGCTTTTCCAAGGCGGCGCTGACCCAGCTGGGCAAGGCGCTGGATCTGCCCGGCCAGGCCGCCGGCGGCAGCACCCTGGCGACCCAGATCGAGAAGTATCGTCACTCGCCGCACGGACTCACCATCTCGCCCATGGAGAAGGTGCGCCAGATGGTGTCGGCCAGCGTGCGCAGCTATCGGGAGGGCCCGCAGACGCTCTCAGCGCGTCAGGAGGTGGCGCTCGATTACCTCAACTCCGTGCCGCTTTCCGCCGCGCCCGGCTATGGCGAGGTGCACGGCCTCGGCGACGGCCTGTGGGTGTGGTTCGGTGCCGACTTCGATGCCGTCAACCGCCTGCTGGTCCCCGACTTCGCCCCTCCCGGCTCTCTCGTGGCCCGGGGGCTGGCGCTGCGCCAGGTGGTTGCGCTGATGATCGCCCAGCGCCGACCTTCCTGGTACCTGGCCACAGGGCGCGAAGACCTGGAAACGCTCACCGACAGCCACCTGCGCCTGCTGGCCGCCGAGGGGCTGATCGGCGGCGGGCTGCGCGACGCCGCCCTTGGTCAGCGCCTGGCGTTCCGCGACTTCGTCCGCGACCCGCTGCACCTGCGGGTCGAGCCGGACAAGGGGGTGCAGGTGGCGCGCAGCCGCTTGGCCGGCCTGGTGGGCCAGCCGCTCTACGAGCTGGATCGCCTCGACCTGCGGGCGCGCACCACCCTGCACGGCGAGCTGCAACGCCAGGTCAGCGACTATCTGCAGCGCCTCGCCGATCCCGCGTTCGCCCGTGAGCTCGGGCTCGTCGGCGAGCGGCTGCTGTCGCCGGAGACGACCGGGGCGGTTCGCTACAGCTTCACCCTGTTCGAACGCGGCGAGAAGGGCTTTCGCGTGCGCGTGCAGACCGACAACACCGACCAGCCCTTCGACCTCAACGAGGGCAGCAAGCTCGAGCTCGGCTCCACGGCCAAGCTGCGCGTGCTGGCGACCTACCTCGAGGTGATCGCCGAGCTGCACGGACGCCATGCCGGCAAGCCCGCGGAGGCGCTGCGCGAGGTGCCGGTCGATCGCCGGGACGCGCTCAGCCGCTGGGTGCTCGACACCCTGAGTGCCGAGCCCGACATCGCCCTGGACGACTTGCTGGAAGCCGCCATGCAGCGACGCTATTCGGCGAGCCCGCATGAGGCCTTCTTCACCGGTGGCGGTCGCCACACCTTCAGCAACTTCCGTCGCGAGGACAACGGTCGTCGCCCGACGCTGAGCGAGGCGCTGCGCGAATCGCTCAACCTGCCCTTCGTGCGCCTGCTGCGCGACCTGGTGCATTACAGCACCCACCACGACGAACCGCGCAGCAAACTGCTGGAAGACGATAGCGATCCGCGCCGCCTGGCCTACCTGCAGCGGTTTGCCGACCGCGAAGGACGCGTCTTCCTGGCGCGCTTCTGGGGCAAGTACCGCGACCTGGGCAGCGACGAGAGGCTCGCGGCCTTCCTCGGCGGAGTGAAGCCCACCGCCTCGCGTCTGGCGACGGTGCATCGCTACCTGTTCCCGGAGGCCGATCGTGACAACCTTGCGGCCTTCCTGGCCGCACGGCTGCCCGGAGAGCCCCTCGGCGAGCGGCGCCTCGATGAACTCCACGCCATGCATGCCCCCGGCCGGCATTCGCTGTCGGACCAGGGGCACTTCGCCCGGGTGCACCCGCTCGAGCTGTGGCTGCTCGGCTACTTGCTGGACTATCCCGAGGCCTCCTTCGCCGAAGCCGTGGCGGCCAGCCGGGAAGAGCGCCAGGCCGTCTATGGCTGGCTGTTCACCACCCGCCACCGTAGCGCCCGTGACGTGCGCATCCGCACCATGCTCGAGGTCGAGGCCTTCGGCGACATCCACCGGCGCTGGCAGCGCCTCGGCTACCCCTTCGAGCAGTTGGTGCCGTCGCTCGCCACCGCCCTGGGCGCCTCGGGGGACCGCCCGGCGGCGCTGGCCGAGCTGATGGGCATCATCCTCAACGATGGGGTGCGGTTGCCGACCCTGCGCATCGACGAGCTGCACTTCGCCACCGCCACGCCCTACGAGACGCGGTTCGTTCCGGCCGCGACCGGGGGGCAGCAGGTGATGGCGCCGGAGGTGGCGGCGGTGCTGCGCGAGACGCTCGCGCAGGTGGTGGAGGGCGGCACGGCCCGCCGCCTGCAGGGCAGCTTCGGCCTGACGGACGGCACGGCGCTGACCCTGGGGGGCAAGACCGGCACCGGCAACAACCGCATCGAGACCGTGAGCCGCAGCGGCCAGGTCATCGACTCGCGGGCCCGCAACCGCACCGCCACCTTCGTCTTCTACCTGGGGGATGACCACTTCGGCACCCTCACCGCCTACGTGCCCGGCAGCGCGTCGGACGACTTCCGTTTCACCTCGGCGCTGCCCGTGCAGGTGCTCAAGGGGATGGAGCCGCTCCTGGTGCCGCACCTCGATCCCGATTCCGGTGAGCGCTGCCTGCCACCGACCGATGACGAACTGCTGATGGCGGGCGGGTAGGGGAGCAGGCGCCTTGCACCACCGAAGCGCCCTCTGGGACGGACCTGTCCATAGCCTCATGAGCCAGCGCTGTCGCGAAATGGCGACGGCCTTGTCGCCGCCATGCCACATGGGTGACCTGAATCACCTCCGCTAGAATGGGCCCAACCATCAAGGCAAGGAGGTGCCCATGTCCCGTCGTTTGCTGTTGCTATTCCTGCTGCTGCTCTCGGTCCTGCTGGTGGCCGGCTGCAGCTACCAGCCAGCGCGTATCAAGTCCGAACCACTGGTTATCTTCGACGATGGCCGTGGCCACGATCACGGCCACGGTCGTGGTTTCTGCCCCCCGGGCCAGGCCAAGAAGGGGCGTTGCTGAGCTTGCACGTTCTTTCCCCGCTCCCGGCTTGGCCCCCTGGGGGGACGGCCTATACTGAACAAGAACGGTGTTCGCAGCGTCCGCTCGGCGACCGCGGTTGCTGCCGCGACGCAGGACGTTCAATACCGGGAACGAAGGGAGCTCAATCTCAGTACCCCGCGAGGTATGTACCATGAGAACTCCCATCCGCCTGCTACTGCTCGTCCTGGTGGCCGCCAGCCTGACGCTGGCCGGCTGCAGCTACACGCCGGCGCGCGTCCAGTCCAGGCCCCTGGTCGAGATCGATACCGGGTACCCCTACTACTCCGGGCGGCGTTACTACCATGACGATGATCACTATCATCGTCATCGCGACTATCGCCGGGATCGCCGCTATCGCTACGATGACCACCGCCACGACTACTACGATGACCGCGGCCGCGACCACCGCGGTCGGGGCGGTTTCTGTCCGCCGGGGCTGCGCATGCAGGGGCGTTGCTGAGAGTGGCCCGGGGCTACGTCTCGAGACAGCTGACGTCCCCATGCATGAGGTGCCGTTCCTTCCCCCCTGGCTCGGCGTGCCGGGCTGTCTGAGGCCGCCGCTCCGCTGAAGTCCGGCGTCACTTCGTCTCTCCTCCTTCTCGCGAACGACCTGGCCGCGCGCCCTCCGAGCCCCCGGCAGGGGGCGCTGGGCAAGCAGGTTTGCCCGTCCGGTTCTAGGCTGAAGACAACGCCGTGGGCGAGGCCTGGCTTCCCTCGCTGCGGCTTTGAGCCGTCTGAATGACAAGGACCGATACGATGATGCTCTTCTACCATTCTGACCAGGAGCGCCATGCCCCCGCGACCTTCCTGGTTCGCGGTCAGGTGACCGATTGCCCGGAGGGGCCGGTGCGCGCCGAGCTGCTCGCCGGTGGGATCGCCCGCGTGGGCCTGGCGCTCACGACGCCCGCTGCGGTGGACAGCCCCGCGCTGCGTGGCCGGCTGGCGAAGATCCACTCGGCCCGCTACCTGACCTTCCTCGAGACCATTCATGCCCGCTGGCGCGAGCTGCCCGGTGCCGCCGAGCGGGTGCTGCCCAACGTTCACCCGTGTGGCGGCGGCCATCACTACTCGCACCATCCGGTGGGCCAGGCCGGCTGGCACCTGCACGACATGGCCTGCCCGATCGGGGCCGGCAGCTTCGCCGGCATCCTGGCCAGCGCGGCAACCGCCCAGGCGGCCGCCGAGGCGGTGCTGGGCGGGCACGGCAGCGCCTATGCGCTGTGTCGCCCGCCCGGTCACCACGCAGGGCCGGAGCGTGCCGGTGGCTTCTGTTTCCTGAACAACGCGGCGCTCGCCGCCACCGTGCTGCGCGAGCAGTTCGACCGGGTCGCCATCCTCGACGTGGACGTGCACCACGGCAACGGCACCCAGGACATCTTCTACTACCGTGGCGATGTGTGGACCGGCTCGTTGCACGTCGACCCCAACGACTTCTACCCCTTCTTCTGGGGCGGGGCCGACGAGGAGGGCATGGGCGACGGGCTCGGCGCCAACGTCAACCGGCCGCTGCCGCTGGGCAGTGACGGCGCGGCCTTCCGCGAGGCACTGGATGCGCTGCTCGTGCGCCTCGACGACTTCCGTCCCCAGGCGGTGGTGGTCGCCCTGGGGCTGGATACCCACAAGGACGACCCCCTGGCCGGCATGACCCTGGAGACCGAGGACTTCACTGCCGTCGGGCGTCGCCTGGCCGCCCTGTCGCTGCCCACCGTGCTGGTGCAGGAAGGGGGCTACCCCACCGGGTCGCTCGGCGCCAACCTGGCCGCCTTCATGCGCGGCTACTATGACTTGTGAACCCCAGACGACCTGCGAACCCAAGGCAAGACCGGCAAGCCTGCCCGGCAGGCAAGTCGCCGCCGGCGAATGAGCATCGAGGAGAGCATCATGAGCCTGAGCCATCACGACAGCAACACGCGCATGAGCCAGATCACCATCCACAATGACACCGTCTACCTAGCGGGCCAGGTACCCGCCGACGACACGGCCGACATGCAAGGCCAGACCGAGCAGGTGCTGGCGCGCATCGACGAACTGCTGGACAGGGCGGGCACGTCCAAGGAGCACCTGATCGCGGTGCAGATCTGGATCGCCAGCATGACCGAGTTCGAGCAGATGAACGCCGTCTGGGACGACTGGGTGGTGGCGGACCGGCCGCCGGTACGCGCCTGTGTCGAGGCGAGGCTGGCCAAGCCGGAGTGGAAGGTGGAAATCATGGTCACCGCCGCCCTGCCGGAGGCCTGACATGCGCATGATCGCTGCCGGAGCGCCGGAGCGCCGGCCGCTGGTATCTCCCGGTCCGAGTGCAGCTTCCGGCATGAGTTCGATTGCCACCGGCATTGAGCAGGGCCTGCGGCAAACGTGCCGGCAGCCTGCCAGACGTGACGCTGATCTACTGCGAAAGCCGGTCTTTCGGCCAATTTCATTCGATCTGGTTCGCTAAATAGCTCGCTATTCGCCTCATCAGATCGATAAACTTGTCTCGAAATCCGTCTTTCTCATGACGATCGGTCAAGTCCGACAGGCTGCTAGCCTGCCGGCAGTCGCGGCAGGATGAAGGGAAATGGCATTGGTACTTGCATGGAGCACGCTCTTTACGCTGCTGACCCTGGGCATGGCCTGGGGGGCTGCGGCGCTATGGTTTCGACTGGCGTCGCCCGCGCCCTGGCGGCAGGTGATGCTGGGGCTGTGGGCCGCGATGGCCCTGGTCCTGGTGGCTCTCGCCCTGCTGGGCTATCGCGGTGCGGCACTCGCCGGACAGCTGGGGCTCATGACCCTGCTCATGACCTGGTGGTTTCGCCTGACGCCCACGCATGATCGCCCCTGGGCCGACGATGTGGCACACCTGGCGACCGGCCGGGTCGAGGGAGAGCGGGTGACGCTCGACCATGTGCGCTGCTTCGCGTGGCAGACGCGCGAGCGCGCCGCGGTGCGCTGGGAGCCGCGTCACTATGACCTGGCACGGCTCGACTCGGTGGACCTCATCATTTCCAACTGGGGGCGGCCAGGAATCGCCCATGTGATGGTCTCTTTCGGCTTCGGCGGCGAGACGTTCGTGGTCTTTTCGGTGGAGGTGCGCCGCCAGAAGGGCGAGCGCTTTTCCGAGTTCGGCGGCTTCTTCCGCCAGTACGAACTCGCCATCGTCGCCGCCGACGAACGCGATGCGGTGCGCCTGCGCAGCAACGTGCGCGGCGAGACGGTGTGGCTCTACCGGCTCGACATGTCGCGTCACGCCATTCGCTCGCTGCTGCTGGCCTACGTCGCGGAGGCCAACCGGCTGGCACGCACGCCGCGTTTCTACAACACCATCACCGGCAATTGCACCACCCTGGTATTCGCCATGGCGCGCCGGCTGGGTGCCGTGCTGCCGCTGGATCATCGTCTGCTGCTCACCGGCAGGCTGCCCGAGTATGCCTACCGGGTCGGCGGGCTCTGGCCGGGCCATGCCCTGGACGAGTTGACCCGGCGGGGCAACATCGTCGCGCGGGCCCGGGCGGCAGACGACGACCCGGCGTTCTCGCAGCGTATCCGCGAGGGGGTGCCTGGCTGGGAGGGAGTGGTCGCGGGTGGGGAAGCCGAAGCGTTGCCGTCGGTGAGCCAGCAGGATGAACGCTGAAACAGAAGAACGCCACGAGGCAACCCCTCGTGGCGCGACGCCTCCCTGAGCATCGTCCCGATGCCGTATCCCTGCCGAGCTCCTTGCCCGCCTGCGTCCGTGTCCTGTGGTGCGGCAGTGTCCCTTGCCTGTCCTGCTGGAGGACATGACCGTTATCGCCGTTTGGCATGACAACTGCGTGACATGACGATGAAGAAGCGGTGACAACGGCCCGATTTCAGGTTAGTCGTCGTGGCGACCGGGTTCCAGTGCCCGAAGCAGGCCGCGCAGCAGCGAAAGTTCCTTGCGGCTGGGTTGGGCGCGGGCGAACAGCGCCTGGAGCTGTGCTTCGGTGCGGGCGTGGGGCTGGGTGAGAAAGCCGCTCGCGGCCATCACTCGCGCCAGGTGTGCGTGGAAGTGATCGAGCTGCTCGCGGGTGGGGGCGCGTTCGCCGGTCGGGCGCGGGGCACGGTAGTCGCTGGCCGGGCGCCGGCGCCACGCCTTGAACGTCTCGTAGGCGAGCACCTGCACGGCCTGGGACAGGTTGAGGATGCCGTAGTCGGGATTGGCGGGAATGCTCACCTGGTGGGTGCAGCGGCGGATCTCGTCGTTGGTGAGGCCGAAGCGCTCGCGGCCGAACACCAGCGCCACGGGATCGTCCTCGGCGCGCTCGACCACGGCCCGGGCCATCGCCTCGGGCTCATCGAAGTGGGGCAGGGGGAGACTTCTCAGCCGCGCGCTCGCGCCCACCACCTGCACGCAGTCGCCGACGGCATCGGCCAGCGATGCCACCGTCCGGGCGCGTTCGACGATGTCCTCGGCGCCGGCGGCCAGGCGCGAGGCCTCCGGATCGGGAAACCGGCGGGGATTGACCAGCACCAGGTTGGTGAGGCCCATGGTCTTCATGGCCCGCGCCGAGGCGCCGATGTTGCCGGGGTGGTAGGTCTGGACGAGGACGATGTGGATATTGTGGAGCATGTGGCGATTGCAGGTGGAGTGGGGCCTGTATTCTAGCGGCAGGACGGAAAACTGTAAGCCGTAAGCTGTAAGAGTCCCTTGGCTCAAGATATTCGCCCAAGCTGTGGTCCGATCAAGTTGTCTTACAGCTTAAGGCTTATGGCATAAAGCAAAAGAAACCCCCGCCGGTTTCCCGACGGGGGTTCGATCAGGCCGGAGCCTGGGGGCGAGGGGGCGATTACATCATGCCGCCCATGCCACCCATGCCGCCCATGCCACCCATGTCCGGAGCGGATTCCTTCTCCTCCGGATCCTCGGCGATCATGGCCTCGGTGGTGATCATCAGGCCCGCCACGGAGCCGGCGGACTGCAGGGCGGTGCGGGTCACCTTGGCCGGGTCCAGCACGCCCATCTCGAACAGGTCGCCGAACTCGCCGGTCTGGGCGTTGTAGCCGAAGTTGCCTTCGCCTTCCTTGACCTTGTTGAGGATCACGGAAGCTTCCTCGCCGGCGTTGGTCACGATCTGGCGCAGCGGAGCCTCCAGGGCGCGCACGGCCAGCGCGATGCCGTGGTTCTGGTCCTCGTTGTCGCCCTTGGTGTCGGCGACCTTGGCCAGGATGCGCACCAGGGCGGTACCGCCACCGGGCACCACGCCTTCCTCGACGGCGGCGCGGGTGGAGTGCAGGGCGTCCTCGACGCGGGCCTTCTTCTCCTTCATCTCCACTTCGGTGGCCGCACCGACGCGGATCACGGCGACACCGCCGGCCAGCTTGGCGACGCGCTCCTGGAGCTTCTCGCGGTCGTAGTCGGAGGAGGTCTCCTCGATCTGAGCGCGGATCTGGTTGACGCGCGCCTCGATGTCGGCCTCGGCGCCGCTACCGTCGATGATGGTGGTGTTCTCCTTGGACATGGTCACGCGCTTGGCGGTGCCCAGGTGGTCCAGGGTGGCCTGCTCGAGGGTCAGGCCGACCTCCTCGGAGATCACGGTGCCGCTGGTCAGGATGGCGATGTCCTGCAGCATGGCCTTGCGACGGTCACCGAAGCCGGGCGCCTTGGCAGCGGCGACCTTGACGATGCCGCGCATGGTGTTGACCACCAGGGTGGCCAGGGCCTCGCCCTCGATGTCCTCGGCGATGATCGCCAGCGGCTTGCCGGCCTTGGCGACGGCTTCCAGGATCGGCAGCAGCTCGCGGATGTTGGAGATCTTCTTGTCGACCAGCAGGATGTACGGGTCTTCCAGCTCGACCTGCATGGTGTCCTGGTTGGTGACGAAGTAGGGCGACAGGTAGCCGCGGTCGAACTGCATGCCTTCCACGACTTCCAGCTCGTCTTCCAGGCCGCGGCCTTCGTCGACGGTGATCACGCCTTCCTTGCCGACCTTCTCCATGGCGTCGGCGATGATCTCGCCGATGCGGGCGTCACCGTTGGCGGAGATGGTGCCGACCTGGGCGATGGCCTTGGAGTCGGTGCAGGGCACGGAGAGGTCCCGGATCGCCTTGACGGCGGTGACCACGGCCTTGTCGATGCCGCGCTTGAGATCCATCGGGTTCATGCCCGCGGTCACGCCCTTCATGCCCTCGGTGATGATGGCCTGGGCGAGCACGGTAGCAGTGGTGGTACCGTCGCCGGCGTCATCGGAGGTCTTGGAAGCGACTTCCTTGACCATCTGGGCGCCCATGTTCTCGAACTTGTCCTTGAGCTCGATCTCCTTGGCCACGGAGACGCCGTCCTTGGTCACGGTCGGTGCACCGAAGGACTTCTCGAGAACCACGTTGCGACCCTTCGGGCCCAGGGTGGCCTTGACGGCATTGGCCAGCAGGTCGACGCCGCGGGCCATGCGCTTGCGGGCATCATCGGAGAACTTGACTTGTTTCGCTGCCATTTTTCGTGTCTTCCTGTGAGTTCGTGAACGTCTTGGGGTTCGGAATGAGTGCCGTGACGGCTTTTAGCCTTCGACGACGGCGAGGATGTCGGACTCACTCATGATCAGGACTTCTTCGCCATCGATCTTCTGCTTCTCGACGCCGAAGCCTTCCTTGAAGATCACGGTGTCGCCGACCTTGACGTCCAGGGGACGCACATCGCCGCTATCGAGAATCCGGCCGTTACCGACGGCGAGGACTTCGCCTCGGGTCGGTTTTTCCTGGGCATTGCCCGGGAGCACGATGCCGCCAGCGGTTTTCTGCTCTTCTTCCACGCGACGGACGACGACGCGATCGTGCAAGGGACGGATGTTCATTGCTCACGTTCTCCTGATGGTTTGCTGTGCCGGGCAGCGGCCCGGCGGTTCATCATCACCCTTCCCGGGGTTCCGCGGAAGGTGGAGGCGAAGGTCGCCTTCCTTGTCGAAAGTGTCGAGCCGTCTCGACACCGAAGCCTGTTGCTGAGCGTGAAATGGGGACGGGCCAACCCCTTTCAAGGGGCGATGCCGAAAAAAATTGCACCGCGCCCTTCAGGCCTTCCTCACCGGCGACGCGGCTCGTCACGGCTAATGAAGTCGCCTTCCAGCGGCCGGTCGTGATCCTGGGCGCCGCTGGCATGACGCCGCTCCCCCTGTTCGGGGTGCTCCCACCCGCTTCGCGTCTGCTCCCAGCCGTGCTCGCTTCCCGCGCGGGCGGAGGTGCGCGCATAGGCCATGCCGCGTACGCCGAGGTTGGCGCGGGCCAGTAGCCGCCCCATCAACTGCCGGGCACCGGGGATGACGCACATGAACCCCACGGCGTCGGAGAGAAAGCCCGGCGCCATCAGCAGGGCACCGCCGAAGATCAGCGCGGCGCCGGTGAGCAGCTCGCCGGAAGGCAGCTCGCCCCGCTCCAGGCGCTGCCGGGCACGGGCCAGGGTGGCGGTACCCTCCCGGCGGACCAGGTGCAGGCCGATGAAACCGGTGGCCAGGATCATGGCCAGGGTGGTGAGCAGGCCGATCTGGCCGCCCACCGAGAAGAGGACGACGAAGTCGAGCAGGGCGAAAAGGGTAAAGACGAGCAGGAAAGGCATGTCGGCTCCAGACTGTCGGTTTGTCACGAAATGGGGGTGGCTGTCGGAAATTCAAGGCGATGGCCAGGTGTCGGGCCTACGTTCGTTCATGACGAATGATGCAGCGCACAATAAATGGTAGTCTCTCTCAAGCTCGTCGACCGTTCGGCCGATTGACTTCATGACATGGGCCTCAGCCATCGACGCTGCTGCCAATGGCTTACATAACTTATTGATGCTCTGGAATTGGGGGAAACCAACCATGCAACTCGACAATCGCGTGATTGCCATCACCGGTGGGGCCCGTGGCCTCGGCTTCGCCATGGCCCGGCGCCTGGGCGGTCAGGGCGCCAGACTGGCGCTGCTCGACGTGGACAGCGCGGCGCTGGACCGGGCGGTCTCCGCGCTGCACGGGGACGGCATCGAGTCGGGGGCCTTCGTCGTCGACGTGGCCGACGAGGCCTCGGTGGCCGAGGCCTTCGGCGATATCGCCGCCCGGCTGGGGCCGGTCAGCGGGCTGGTCAACAATGCCGGCATCCTGCGTGACGCGCTACTCGTCAAGGCGCGCGACGGTCGGGTGGAGAAGCGGATGTCGCTTGAGCAGTGGCAGCAGGTGCTCGACGTCAACCTCACCGGCGTCTTCCTGTGCGGGCGCGAGGCGGCCACGCAGATGGTCGAGGCGGGCCATGAGGGGGTGATCGTCAACATCTCCAGCATCTCGCGGGCCGGCAACATGGGGCAGAGCAACTATGCCGCCGCCAAGGCGGCCGTGGCGTCGCTGACCACCACCTGGGCGAAGGAACTGGCGCGCCATGGCATTCGCGTGGGGGCCGTGGCGCCGGGCTTCATCGAGACCGACATGACCGCCTCGATGCGCGAGGACATGCTCGACAAGCTCACCGCCGGGGTGCCGCTGAAGCGTCTGGGCCAGCCGGAGCACATCGCCGGCAGCGTGGCGTTCATCTTCGAGAACGATTACTTCACCGGGCGAGTGATCGAGTGCGACGGCGGCCTGCGCCTGTAGCGCCACGCCTGCCGCCGCTTACGCAACGACACGCCGCCGGCTGCCAGGGCAGCCGGCGGCGTGTCCCGTTCTGCGAGGTCTGGCCCGCCAGGATCCGCCTCAGAACGCGACCTGGTCGGCGAGCCCCTCGACGGTGGCGGGGCCGATGCCGCTGACCCGGGTCAGGTCCTCGGCGTTCTCGAAGGCGCCGTTGGCCTCGCGCTCCTCGATGATCGCCGCGGCGCGGCTCGGGCCAATACCCGGCAGTTCCGCCAGCAGCTCCGCGTTGGCCGTGTTGACGTTGATCGGTGCCAGCTCCTGGGCCAGGACCAGCGGCGAGAGCGCCAGCAAGGCGCTGAGCAGCACGCCCCGTGACAGGCCGCGTACCTTTTCCGTCATGGCGGTGATTCCCTTCATGATGCCTCCTGAGTGTGTCTGTGGTCATGGGGTGACACCGGCGCCGTGTCCCCTCTCACGCTAGTGGGGGCAGGGCAGCCGTGGGGTCATCACAGGGCTTGTCGGTCTGTCAGCGATCGCTGATCTTCCGGGGAGAGATCGGCCGTTGATGGTGGCGTCTTATGACACGACCCGGCCAGGCATTACGCCCAGCCGGGTCTGCTGTCGTCCAGGGTGCGTCTGGCACTCGAGGCAAGGAAGAGCCCCGGATCAGTGGGCGGCCTCGTCGGTGCGTGCCGCCATCACGAAGTCGTTCGCGTGCAGTCCCTTGATCTTGTGGGACCACCAGGTGACGGTCACCTTGCCCCACTCGGTCAGCAGCGCCGGGTGGTGTCCAGCTTCCTCGGCCAGCTCGCCCACGCGGTTGGTGAAGTCGAGCGCCTGCCGGAAGTTGCGGAACTTGAAGGCGCGCTCGAGCTGGGGGATGCCGTCGCGCTCGACGATCTCCCAGTCGGGAATGTCGCGGCGGTAGGTGGCGATCTCCTCCTCGGTCATGCGCGGGGCGTCGGGGGTGCAGGCGACGCACTGCTGCTGGGAAAGTTGACTCATGGTGTCTCCTTGTCGTCGGGGAAACGTCATATCGTGGGCGGGCGTTCAGGCGCTGGCCTGGGCGCTGTTCGACGCCGGGGTGAAACGCGGGGCGTGCAACCCCAGTGCCATGGCCCGGTGCACCAGGCCCATGATGTCCTGCCGGGAAAGGTCGTGCAGGGTCGCGAGATCGTCAAGCACGTAGTAGAGCGGTTGCAGGATGTCGATGCGGTAGGGAGTGCGCAGCGCCTCGATGGGATCGAAGGGCAGGTGCTCGGGGGTGTCCGACAGGGCGTGCAGCGTCTCCTTCGGCGAGGAGATGATGCCACCGCCGTAGATGCGCCGGCCCCGGGGGGTGTCCACCAGGCCGAACTCCACGGTGAGCCAGTAGAGCCGTGCCAGGTAGACGCGCTCCTTCGGCGAGGCGGTCAGCCCCAGTCGCCCGTAGGTGGCGGTGAACTCGGCGAAGGCCGGGTTGGTGAGCATCGGGCAGTGGCCGAAGATCTCGTGGAAGATGTCCGGCTCCTTGAGGTAGTCCAGCTCCTCCGGCGCGCGGAGGAAGGTGGCTACCGGGAAGCGCCGGCTCGAGAGCAGTTCGAAGAAGGTGTCGAAGGGGATCAGCGCCGGGACCTGGGCGGTCTCCCAGCCTGTGGTGGCCCTGAGCACGCGGTCGATGTCGGCGAGCTGGGGTACGCGGTCGTGCGGCAGCGCCAGCCGCTCGAGACCCTCGAGGTACTCCTGGCAGACACGCCCCTCGATCACGCCGAGCTGGCGCTGCATCAGGGTCTGCCAGGTGGCGTTGTCCTCGTCGGGCCAGTCGATGTAGCCGTGCTCGTCGGGCAGGCGCGCCCGGTAGCCGGTCTTGCTGGCGACGTCGCTCAGGCGGGCATTCGATGTCGTCATCATGGTGGGCTCCCGTGCAGTTGGGCATGGGCATGCGTCGGGGGATGCCATCGAGTCTAGGCAGCCCACGGCCTGGCTGGCGCCCTCCTTGCCGCAGGGCCAGGCGCGGGCGAGGCCGAAAGTGTCACGTTTTCGTTACGAGTGCCGGTGTGAGCAGGTGCCCGGGGAGCGGGGAGGGTCGTTCAGGCGCTTGTGAAGGGGTGGCTGTCACGATATGTTGACAGACGAGTCACGACGGCTTGACGGAATGTTTTCCAGCCGGCGTGCGATGACACCCCCGCCCCGACGACCCTGGCCAAGCCCTTCGATGAGACTGAGATTCCACTGCCAGAACCGTATCGGAATTTTGCGCGACATCGTCTCGCCCTTCGTCGATTATGGCCTCAACGTGGCCCGCGGCGAGGTGGGTGGCGAGCACGGCAACGCCATCTACCTGCATGTGCCCCACCTCCTCAACGCCCAACTGGCCACCCTCAAGCCGGTGCTCGAGGCGGTGCCGGGCGTGTTCGGCGTGCGCCGGGTGAGCCTGATGCCGAGCGAGCGGCGCCACCTCGAGCTGGATGCGCTGCTCTCCTCACTGACCGACCCGGTGATGTCCATCGACATGGAGGGCCACATCGTGGCCGCCAACCGCGCTGCGGGTCAGCTGCTCGGGGTGCGCATCGACGAGGTGCCGGGGCTCTCCCTCGACCGCCACCTCCCGGATCTCGACCTGCCGGCGCTGATCCGGCGCAACAACGCCCGCGTCAACGGCCTGCGCATCAAGCTGCGCGGGGCGACCTTCCTGGCCGACATCGCGCCGCTGCATCGCGAGCACCACGACGACGTGGCCTCGCTCGCCGGTGCCGTGGTGACCCTGCACAGTGCCGACCGCATCGGCGAGCGCATCTACCATGTGCAGCGCCAGGAGCTGCGCGGCTTCGAGGCGATCTTCCAGGCGAGCCCGCGGCTTGCCGAGCTGATCCACGAGGCGCGGCGCATGGCGCCGCTCGATGCACCGTTGCTGATCCAGGGTGAGACCGGCACCGGCAAGGAGCTGCTGGCGCGTGCCTGCCACGCGGCGAGCGCCCGCGGCCAGGCGCCCTTCATGGCGCTCAACTGCGCCGGGCTGCCGGAATCCATGGCCGAGACGGAGCTCTTCGGCTACGCGCCGGGCGCCTTCGAGGGCGCGCGCCCCGAGGGCAAGCTGGGGCTGCTCGAGCTCACCGCCGGCGGCACCATCTTCCTCGACGAGGTGGGGGAGATGAGCCCGCGATTGCAGGTCAAGCTGCTGCGCTTCCTGCAGGACGGCGGTTTCCGCCGCGTGGGCAGCGACGAGGAGACCTACCTCGATGTGCGGGTGATCTGCGCCACCCAGCAGGACCTGCCGCGGCTGTGTGCCGAGGGGCTCTTTCGCCAGGACCTCTATCACCGCCTCAACGTGCTGTCGCTGGCCGTGCCGCCGCTGCGCGACTGCCTGGACGGCATCGAGGCGCTGGCCGCCCATTTCATCGACCGCGCCGCGCGGCAGATCGGCTGCCCCCTGCCGCGCCTCTCGCCGGCGGCGCTGGCGCGGCTGGCCAGCTACCACTGGCCGGGCAATGTGCGCCAGCTCGAGAACGTGCTCTTCCAGGCGGTGTCGCTATGCGAGACGGGCACCATCGAGCCCGCCCACCTGCGCCTGCCGGACGTGGGGCGCGACCCGGGGTTGTCGGGCCTGGGCCTGGATGGCAGCCTGGCCGATATCCTCGGCGAGGCGGAGCGGCGCGTGTTGGCCGCGCTCTATCCCGATTATCCCTCCAGCCGCCTGCTCGCCCGGCGGCTGGGGGTCTCGCACACCACCATCGCCAACAAGCTGCGTCGCCACGGCATCGGCGGCGAGGAGCGCTGACGCCCTGGGAGTGATGCCGCATTCACTGCTGGCACTGCCGATCTGGCCTAGTATGGGATAGGCGCACGGCCACCGGCGAGGGTAGCGACCTTGATGCGATACCCGACAGGCAAGACCCGCCAACCCGCTCGCGGGCTGGGGCGCGGCCACGCCCACTGTGGCGTGGGGGCCCTGGTCAGCCTGCGCGGCGAGGCGACCCACGCCCTGGTTGCGGACGGGCTACGCATGCTGCGCCACCTCGACCACCGCGGCGCGCGCGGGGCCGAGGAGAACACCGGCGACGGTGCCGGGGTGCTGCTGCAGGTGCCGCACCGCTTCTTCGCCGCGGCGGTGCCCGGCCTGCCTGCGGCCGGCAGCTACGGCGTCGCCCAGTGCTTCCTGCCCCGCGACGGGCGCCGACGGCGCACCATCCAGCGGCTGATGGCCGAGGCCGCCGGCGAGCTTGGCCATCGTCTGCTTGCCTGGCGGCGCGTGCCCACCGACAACCGGGGCCTGGGGCGCACCGCGCTGGCGTCCGAGCCGGTGGTGATGCAGGCCTTTTTCGCCCCCGAGACGCCCCTCGCCCCCGAGGCGCTGGACGTCGCCCTCTACGTGCTGCGCTGCGAGATCCAGAACCGCGTGCGCTCCCGCGGCCTGGGCGGCGAGGGGGCCGAGCTCTTCTATGTCTGCAGCCTCGATCGGCGCCGTCTCGTCTACAAGGGACTGCTGACCTGTGACCAGCTGGCCGGCTACTACGCCGACCTGCGCGACCCGCGCCTGGCGAGTGCGCTGGTGCTGGTGCACTCGCGCTTCTCCACCAACACCCTGGGCGCCTGGGAACTCGCCCACCCCTATCGCGCCCTGGTGCACAACGGCGAGTTCAACACCCTGCGCGGCAACGTCAACTGGATGCGCGCGCGCGAGGCGCAGCTGGCGAGCCCGCGCTTCGGCGACGCCATCGAGCGCATCAAGCCGGTGCTCGCCGAGGACGACCAGAGCGATTCCGCCGACTTCGACCACGTGCTCGAGCTGCTGCTCGCGGCCGGTCGCTCGCTGCCCCATGCGCTGCGCCTGCTGATCCCCGAGGCCTGGGAGAAGGACGCGCACATGGCCCCGGCGCGGCGCGCCTTCTACGACTACCACGCCAGCCTCATGGAGCCGTGGGACGGCCCGGCGCTGGTGGTGGCCACCGACGGCGAGGCGGTGGGGGCGGTCATCGACCGCAACGGCCTGCGCCCCTGCCGCTACTGCGTGACCCGCGACGACACCCTGATCCTGGCCAGCGAGAGCGGCACCCTGGAGACCGAGGTCGGCGAGAT
The DNA here is from genome assembly GCA_004551485.1 of Billgrantia azerbaijanica. GTDB lineage: Bacteria > Pseudomonadota > Gammaproteobacteria > Pseudomonadales > Halomonadaceae > Halomonas > Halomonas azerbaijanica. The sequence continues at coordinate 196,905 of SBLD01000004.1, forward strand.
CGTGCGCCAGGGCCGGCTGCGCCCGGGCCAGCTGCTGCTCGCCGATACCCGCGAGGGACGCCTGGTGCCCGAGGCGGAGGTCTTTCGGCGCTTGACGAGAGCCGCCCCCTACGCCGACTGGCTGGCGCGTCATCGTGTGGTGCTCGCCGACCTCACCGCGGCCATGCCCGAGCCCGACATCAAGCCGCTCGACCCGGCGACGCTCACCGCCCACCAGAGTGCCTTCGGCTATACGCTCGAGGGACTGCGCGTGCTGCTCGCTCCCATGGCCGAGTCCGGCAAGGACCCGCTGGGGTCGATGGGCAACGACACGCCGCTGGCGGCCCTCTCGGCGCAGCGCAAGCCGCTCTTCGCCTACTTCCACCAGCTCTTCGCCCAGGTCTCCAACCCGCCGCTGGACTACCTGCGCGAGGCGCTCGTCACCTCGCTTACCGCCCACCTCGGGGCGCAGCGCAACCTGCTCGCCGAGACGGCCGAGCACTGCCGGCGCCTGCGCCTCGACAGCCCGATCCTCGACGACCGCGAGTTCGCCACCCTGGCGGCGCTCGATCGCGACGGGCTGGTCGCGCGCACGCTCGACATCACCCACCCGCCGGGCGAGGAGCTGGCCGCGGTGATTGCCCGCCTGCGGCGCGAGGCCGAGGCCGCCGTGGGCGCCGGCGCCACCCTGCTGGTGCTCGACGACCGGCGCGTGGGGCCCGAGCGGGTGGCGATGCCCTCGCTGCTCGCCGTGGGGGCCGTCCACCACGGCCTGATCCGCGCCGGCAAGCGCACCCGCGCCTCGCTGGTGCTGGCCGGCGGCGAGCCCTACGCCGTGCACCACCTCTGCACCCTGATCGGCTACGGGGCCGATGCCGTCCACCCGTGGCTCGCCTACCGCAGCCTCGAACGGCTGCACGCCGAGGGGGCGCTGGCCGGCGTCGGCGATGCCTCCGCGGCGCGCCACGCCTACCGGGCCGCCCTCGAGGATGGCCTGCTCAAGGTGATGGCCAAGATGGGCATCTCCACCCTGGAGAGCTACAAGGGCGCGCAGGTCTTCGAGTGCATCGGCCTGGACCGCGCGCTGGTCGACGACTGCTTCGCCGGCACCCCGGCGCACCTGTCCGGCGTGGGGCTCGCCACGCTCGAGGCGGAGAGCGCCCAGGCCCACGCCGAGGCCTACAGCGAGCGCATTGCCGGCAGCCTGCCGTTGCGCCAGGGCGGCGACTTCTACTGGCGCCGCGACGGTGAGTGGCACCAGTGGAACCCGAGCACCATCGGCTACCTGCAGCAGGCGGCGCGGCGGGGCGACGCCGCGAGCTACCGGCGCTTCGCCGAACGGGTCAACGCCCCGGCGCCCAGCCTGCAGACGCTGCGTGGCCTGCTTGCCTTCGATTTCGAAGTCGACGCTGCCGCCTCCCGTGCCATTCCCCTCGACGAGGTCGAACCGGTGGCGGCGATCCTGCCGCGCTTCGGCACCGGCTCGATGTCCTTTGGTGCGCTGTCCCGCGAGGCCCACGAGGCCATGGCGATCGCCATGAACCGCATCGGCGGCAAGGCCGGCAGCGGCGAGGGGGGTGAGCAAGTCGAGCGCTTCGGGACCGAGGCGGAGAACTCCATGAAGCAGTGCGCCTCGGGGCGCTTCGGCGTCACCGCCCACTACCTGGCCAGCGCCCGCCAGATCGAGATCAAGATGGCCCAGGGCGCCAAGCCGGGGGAGGGCGGCGAACTGCCGGGCGGCAAGGTCGACGCGGCGATCGCCGAGGTGCGCTTCACGGTGCCGGGGGTGGGGCTGATCTCGCCGCCGCCGCACCACGACATCTACTCCATCGAGGACCTGGCGCAGCTCATTCACGACCTCAAGTGCGCCAACCCCGACGCCGAGATCCACGTCAAGCTGGTCTCCAAGGCCAACGTCGGCACCATCGCCGCCGGCGTGGCCAAGGCGCGTGCCGATGCGGTGCTGATCTCCGGCGACGCCGGCGGCACCGGCGCAGCCAAGAAGACCTCGATCAAGCACACCGGCACGCCCTGGGAGCTGGGGCTCGCCGAGACCCACCGCGTGCTGATGGCCAACGACCTGCGCTCGCGCATCACCGTGCGCGTCGACGGCGGCCTGAAGACCGGCCGCGACGTGGCGATCGCCGCGTTGCTAGGGGCCGAGGAGTTCGGCTTCGGCACCGCGCCCATGGTGGTGGTCGGCTGTCTGCTGCTGCGCAAGTGCCACTGCAACACCTGCTCGGTGGGGGTGGCGACCCAGGACCCCGAACTGCGCGCGCGCTTCGACGGCGCCCCCGAGCACATCATCACCTACCTGCGCTTCGTCGCCGAGGAGCTGCGCGAGATCATGGCCGACCTCGGTTTCACCACGGTCAGGGAGATGATCGGGCGCGTCGACCGGCTGCGCCGGCGTGAGGTGAGTCACCCGCGCGGCATCCGCATTGATGCTAGCGAGCTGCTCGCTGGGGTGAGCTCGCACGACACCCCCTACAAGACGCGCGAGCAGAACCACCAGCTCGACGACAAGCTCGATCGGCGCCTGATCGCCGAGGCCGGCCCGGCGCTCGAGTGCGGCGAGCCGGTGCGCCTCGAGGCGGCGGTATGCAACCGCGACCGCAGCCTCGGTACCCTGCTGTCGTCGGCGCTGGTCAAGCGCTGGGGAGCGAACCTGCCGCCCGACGGCACCCTGCAGGTGCGCCTCACCGGCACCGCCGGCCAGAGCTTCGGCGCCTTCGTCGCCCGGGGGATCAGCCTGCACCTGACCGGCGAGGCCAACGACTACTTCGGCAAGGGGCTCTCGGGGGGGCGGCTCAGCGTGCGCACCCCGCCCGAGGCGGGCTTCGTGGCCACCGACAGCGTCGTCATCGGCAACGTGGCGCTGTTCGGCGCCACCGCCGGCGAGGCCTACGTCAACGGCCTGGCCGGCGAGCGCTTCTGCGTGCGCAACTCCGGGGCACTCGCCGTGGTGGAGGGCGTCGGCGACCACGGCTGCGAGTACATGACCGGTGGGGTAGCGTTGATCCTCGGCCCCTGCGGCAAGAACTTCGCCGCCGGCATGAGCGGCGGCGAGGCCTACCTGCTCGACGAGGCGGGCGACCTGGCCGAGCGCATCAATTCCGAGCGGGTGGGACTCGAGGCGGTGGCGGCGGAGCGCGACATCGCGCTGGTCAGGCGCCTGCTGGAGAACCACCTCGCCTATACGGGAAGCGCCCGCGCCCGGGCGCTGCTCGACGACTGGCCCGCCGCCCTGGGGCAACTGGTCAAGGTGGTGCCCGCGGCCTACGCCGAGGTGGTGAGCCGCGAGCTGGCCCGCGGGCGCGACATCCGCGTCGCCCCGCCGGCCGCGGCTCGGGAGGTGGCCTGATGGACGAGAACCATCCCGACGGCTTCCTGCGTCATCCGCGTGCGCCCATCGGCAAGCGTGACCCGCGCGAGCGCATCGGCGACTACCGCGAGATCTACGCGCCGCGCTGGCAGGAAGAGCACCTGCGCGCCCAGGGCGAGCGCTGCATGGACTGCGGCGTGCCCGCCTGCATGGGCGGCTGTCCCATCGGCAACCTCATCCCCGAGTGGAACGACTTGGTATATCGCGGCCGCTGGCGCGAGGCCCTCGACCGGCTGCACGCCACCAACAACTTCCCCGAGTTCACCGGCTACACTTGCCCGGCGCCTTGCGAGCCGGCCTGCACGCTCGCCTACAACGCCGACGCCGTGGCCATCAAGAGCCTCGAGCGGGCGATCGTCGACCGCGGCTGGGAGCGCGGCTGGATCCGCCCGGAGCCGCCGACGCGGCGCACCGGCCGGCGGGTGGCGGTGGTCGGCAGCGGCCCGGCGGGGCTGGCCTGCGCCCAGCAGCTCAACCGTGCCGGCCATGCGGTGACGGTGTTCGAGCGCGACGAGGCGCTCGGCGGGCTGATGGCACTGGGCATTCCCGACTTCAAGTTCGCCAAGCACCAGGTCGAGCGGCGCCTCGACCAGCTGCGCGGCGAGGGCATCGCCTTTCGCACCGGCGTCGAGGTCGGCCGCGACCTCACGCTCGCCGCGCTACGCGCGCGCCATGATGCGGTATGCCTGGCGATCGGCGCCCAGCGCCACCGCGACGTGGCGATTCCCGGTCGCGAGTTGGCCGGTATCCATTTCGGCATGGCCTACCTCACCGCCGAGAACCGGCGCCAGGCAGGGCGGGAAGGGGCCGTGATCGATGCTCGGGACAAGCGGGTGGTGGTGCTCGGCGGCGGCGATACCGGTGCCGACTGCGTGGCGACCGCGCACCGCCAAGGGGCGGCGGACGTGGTGCAGATCAGCGTGCGCGACCAGCCGCCGCTCGCGCGTCCGGCCGACAACCCCTGGCCCTGGCAGCCGCGCACCTTCGAGCAGACCTATGCGCTGGAGGAGGGCGGTCGGGCACTCTACGCCCTGGATGTCACCGCCTTCGTCGACGCGGACGGTGACGGTGCCGTGGATGCGCTCAGCGCCGAGCGCGTGCGCTGGACCCTCGACGCGCGCGGCCGGCGCGTGGACAAGACGGTGCTCGAGACCGGCATGCGCCTGCCCGCCGACCTGGTGCTGATCGCCATTGGCTTCGCCGGGGCCGAGGCCGACGCCTTCGCCGCGGCGGGCGTGTCCCTGACCGAGCGGGGCACCTTCACCACCGACGCCACGCTGATGACCGAGCTGGATGGCGTCTTCGCTACCGGTGACGCGCGCCGCGGTGCCTCGCTGGTGGTGTGGGCGATCGGCGAGGGGCGCGACGCCGCCCGCCACATCGACCGCTACCTGATGGGCGAGTCGCGGCTGCCGGCGAGCCTCGAGACGCTGACGCCACCCACCGACGATGAGGGCCGATAGGGAGATCGCATGATGCAACGTTTTCTCATCGAGCGGCTTTTGAATGGCAAGGAGAGACAGGTGGGAGGGCGCGGTCCGACGAATCGGCTTTGCTGCGCGAAGGCGCCGTCAGGCGCCCAGTTTCTGGCAGCGCTGCGCGCTGCTTCGTCGAGGCGTCGAACCGCCGCTGAAGCGGCCTCCCAACGCAGGAATCACCCTTTGCCGAGAGTCAGTCTTGTTGTGCGATTGCCGGGGACGTTTCAGCCGTTGGCCAGTCGTGCCCGCACCTCGGCATAGGGGTAGGTCTCCAGCGCGGCGAAGCCGGGCAGCTGCCGCGCCTTGAGGCGGGTGAGCAGGGGGCTCGTCAGGCCACACAGGAAGCGCGCCAGACGGTCGGGCGTGGCGGGGTGGGCATCGCCGCTCTCGGCCAGGCGCTGCCGCAAGGGCGCACACAGCCCCTCGAGATCGTGGCACTCCAGCGGCTCGGCCGGCGCGGCCGCGGGCAGCACGGCCGCCTGGCCGCGGCAGGCCGAGCAGTGGCCGCAGCGCTCGGGGGCGCGCTCGTCGCCGAACCAGTCGGCGAGGCGGCGGGAAAGGCAGCTGTCGGCCTCGAACAGCGCCAGCATGGCGTGCAGCCGCGCGATCTCGGCGCGCTCCTTGTCGCGGAAGTAGGCGTACAGCTCGTCGCTCAGCGCGGCGGCGTCGAGGTCGCCGCGCAGCACCTCGTAGACCTCGGTCATCTGCTTGCTCTCGAGGGTCATCCAGCCCTTGTCGACGAAATAGTCCAGGGCGGTGAGCACGCGGGCGCGGGACGTGTCCAGGCCGCGCTCGGCGCCGAGCCGGTCGAGGGCGGCGAAGTCGAGGCTGTACCAGGTGCGGGCCTTGCCGGCCGCGTCGAGGATCGCCTGGACGAAGTCGCGCCGCTCGCCCTGGAAGCGCGCCACCAGCGCCTCCGGCTCGCCCTCGAGCTTGAAGCGGTAGTCGGCGAAGTAGCTGTAGCGGGGGGCGATGACGCCGCGCAGCTCCAGCTGCACCAGCAGGGTCTTGAGCGGCAGCGGCCGGATGTCGGCGTGCTGGGCGAGCGCGTTCAGCATCAACTCCCACTGGCGCCCGGCCGCGAGCACCTCGTCGACCACCCGGCGGATGCCGTGCACCTCCGGGGTGTCGCCGTAGACGAAGTTCTCCAGCACGTGGAGGTGGTCGCGCCCGGCCAGCATCAGGCAGTCGGAGGCGTGGCCATCGCGCCCGGCGCGGCCGATCTCCTGGCTGTAGTTCTCGATCGACTTGGGCAGGTCGAAGTGCACCACGCCCCGGATATCGGCCTTGTCGATGCCCATGCCGAAGGCGATGGTGGCGACGATGCAGGGCGTCTCGCCCGCCATGAAGGCGCGCTGGATGGCGTCGCGGCGTTCGCCGTCGAGCCCGGCGTGGTAGGCGGTGGCGGGCAGGCCCGCCTTGGCCAGGTAGGCGGCCAGGCGCTCGGCGGTCTGCTGTAGGGTGACGTAGACGATGGTGGCCTGGGGCGGGTCGGCCGCGAGCCGCGGACGCAGCCACTGCACCAGGGCGCGCGGGCGCGTCTCGGCCGGCACCGGGGCCACCGTCAGGTCGAGGTTGTCGCGATAGAAGCCGGTGGTGGTGACGTCGGCGGCGTCGATGGCGAAGCGGCTGCGCATGTCGGCGATTACTCGCGGCGTGGCCGTGGCGGTGAGCAGCAGCACCTGGGGGATGGCGAAGTCGTGGCGGTAGTCGGGCAGCTTGAGGTAGTCGGGACGGAAGTTGTGGCCCCACTCGGAGATACAGTGCGCCTCGTCCACCACCATCAGCGAGATCGGCACCCGGCGGATGAAGGCGCGGAAGCGCTCGTTCTTGAGCCGCTCCACCGAGACCATCAGGATGCGGATCTCGCCGCGTGTCACGGCCGCCATCGTTGCCGCGGCCTCCTCGCGACCCTGGCTCGAGTCGAGGCTGGCGGCGGCGATGCCGTGGCGGCGGAGAAACGCCAGCTGGTCCTGCATCAGCGCCAGCAGCGGCGAGATCACCAGGGTGAGGTGGGGCAGGTGCAGCGCCGGCAGCTGGTAGCACAGCGACTTGCCCGAGCCGGTGGGAAAGATCGCCGCCGCCGAGCGGCCCGCCACCACCGCCTCGATCACCGGGCGCTGGCCGGGGCGGAAGTCGGGGTAACCGAAGACCTGCTGTAATGTCTGCTGGATCATGGGCTGGCACTCCCTTGCCATGGGGGAATGGGGATCATGCAACGACCGCGAACATTCTCGCATATCGTCGGCTTCGACGACGCTCCCTTCCCCCGCGACCACCGCGGCGGGGTGTCCGTGGTCGGCGCGGTCTACTCGGGGCGGCGCCTGGAGGGCGTGCTCACCGGGCGAGTGTGCCGCGACGGCAACGACGGCACGGGGGAGCTGGTGCGCCTGGTGCGCGATTCGAAGTTCGCCGCCCACCTGCAGTTGGTGCTGCTGCAGGGCATCGCGCTGGCCGGCTTCAACGTCATCGACGTGCCTAGGCTCGCCGCCGCGCTGGGCCTGCCGGTGCTGGTGGTGGCGCGCCGGGCGCCGCGCCGCGAGGCCCTGCGCGCGGCGCTGCTGGCCCACATCGCCGATGGTGAGCGCAAGTGGGCGTCGATCGAGGCGCTGGGGCCCATGGAGCCGCTGGGCGGGGTTCATGTGCAGCGCTGCGGGCTCTCCCGTGACGAAGCGTTCAGGGTGTTGCGCGAGACCGCGATCCACGGCGCCATTCCCGAGCCCTTGCGCACGGCCCATCTGATCGCCGGCGCCCTGGCCACCGGCGAGAGCCGCGGACGCACCTGAACTGGAGAGGCACGCCGCCGGGTCTCTACACTGGTGTAGAGAGAAAGATCGCATGGGCGATCGGGAGGTACGACATGGCAATCGCCGAGCGCGGCGTCGCCATCGAGGTGGCCAAAGTGACGCTAGAAGGCGACCTGCTGCTGCCCGAGGGGGCAAGCGGCATCGTGGTCTTCGCCCACGGCAGCGGCAGCAGCCGTTTCAGCACCCGCAACCGGCAGGTGGCCCGCTATCTCAGCGAGCAGGGTCTCGCCACGTTGCTCTTCGATCTGCTCACGCCCGAGGAGAACGTCATCGACGAGCGCACCCGCGAGCTGCGCTTCGACATCCCGCTGATCGGCCGGCGCATGACCGGGGCAGTGGACTGGGTGGCCCGCGCCGAGCCGACCCGGGCGCTGCACATCGGGCTGTTCGGCGCCAGCACCGGCGCGGCGGCCGCGCTGATCGCTGCCGCTGAACGCCCCGACGCGGTGGCCGCCGTGGTCTCGCGGGGCGGACGCCCGGACCTCGCCGGCGAAGCCCTCGCGCGGGTCGCGGCGCCGACGCTGCTGCTGGTGGGCGGCCGCGACGGCCCGGTGATCGAGCTCAACGAGCAGGCCCGGGCGCAGATGCACGCGCCCTGCGAGCTCACCATCGTGCCCGGCGCCACCCATCTCTTCGAGGAGCCCGGCAAGCTCGAGGCGGTGCAGGAGCACGCCGCGCGCTTCTTCCTCGACCACCTGTGATCGACCCATGACCCCCCGGGTCTCCCTTGGCATAATCCCCCTTTTGCCCTCAGGGAAGACCCATGACCGCCTGGAGCCAGCTGCTCGTCGCCACCACGCGGCTGATCGACCTGCACGACAGCGCCCACGAGCCGGGCTCGCCGTTCGTGCAGGTCAGCCAGGAGCAGCGTCGCGGCTGGCGCGACGGCTACTGGCTGGACCTCGGCTGCCTGCTGCTCGACTACCTGCTCGACGTCGACTTCGCCACCAACAGCGCCTTCGTCTCCCAGGCGCGCTGCCTGGCGCACCTGCGCGAGACCTGGCCGGAAAGCTACGCCGCGCTGCCCGCCGACGACCTTGCCTATGTGATCAACGTGCTCGCCACGCCCAGCGAGCTGTTCTTTCGCGCGGCGCGCCCGCTGGCCGAGGCGCGGGAGCTGGCCGCAGCACCGGAGAGCGCGGCACGGGCGGCGCGCAGCACCAAGCGCACGGCGCTGCTCGAGAAGCAGGGACAGACCGGCCAGGTGCGTCTCACCGCCAGCGGGCGCCAGGCGGTGACGCTCGCCGGCCAGGTGGAGGACCTGCTCTATTCCGAATACGACGCCGCCAAGGTGCTGGCGGCGCTGGCGCGCGACGACTTCGCGCGCATTCCCGACATCACCAACCAGATCCTGCTGGCGATCCGCACTCTCACCCAGGAGCTGCGCCGGGTGCGCGAGAATCCCACCCGCGAAGGCAAGCTGGCGGCGCTGCTCGACAACGAGCGCCACTACCACAACGCGCTCTCCAGCATCCAGCGTACCCTGCTCGACGCCCGGGCCCAGCTCGCCACCCCGCGCCTCACCGAGCGCTTCGCGGCGTGGCGCGAGACCCGCCGCGAGTCGACCGGCGAGGAGTGGGACCTGCGCATGCTGGCAAGCGCCATCGGCCGGGTGCTCACCGCCATCGAGAACCTCTCGCGGCGCCTGTCGGAACTGCTCGCCGACATCGCCGAGGGGCGCATCCACGCCATGGGCGTGGTCGACTTCCAGTCGCTGGCCCGGGAACTGCTGGCGACGCTACCGGCACCGCGCCTGCAGCAGGCGCTGGTGGCGCGGCTCATGCCGCTGCACGCCCAGCCGGCCTTCCCGCGCCTGGCGCCCCTGATCCCGCTGCTGGAGAGCCGCCGCGCCGAGGCGAGCCACGCCGCCCTGGTGTTCGACGAGGCAGCCGACGCGGCGCCGGAGGATCCGCTACTGGCGCGCTTCCTCGAGGCGCGCGGCCCGGCGCTGCGCGAGCGCATCCGGCGTGCGCCGCTGTCGCTGCCCCAGGCCCTGGAAGAGGGCTGGCACCGTTTCGAGGCGAGCGACTGCCTCGCCCAACTGCTCAACGCCTTCGTCGACACCGAGCTGCTCGACCCGCGCCTCACCGTAGGCATCGAGAGCGTGCCCTTCGAGCTCCGGCTCGACGATGGCCGTCGCATCGAAGGGGCGGTGACCCCGTTGCTGGGCTATTTTCCGGCGCCGCCATCGCACGATGAGCCGAGCGCTTTCTCAAGGACCGATCAGGACGAGCCCGTATGAACATGACCGAGATGGGCGAGGTGGTCGCCTACCTGCTGCGCTACCGCAGCGCCGAACGCAACCCGGGGGGCGGGCGCAAGCGCCGCGCCGCGCGGGAGGGCCAGCTCGCCGAACGCGACGTCTGCGCCTTGATCGACGATGCCAGCGAGGCCGAGCGCGAGGCGCTGCGCGACTTCCTGGCCGGACAGGGGCTGCGGCTCAAGGCCTTCGAGGCCGGCGACTATCCCGGTATCGCGCCCGGCTCGCGCTACTACGCGCTGCTGCCCGATCCGGAACTCGAGCAGCCGCCGCTCTACACCCGCGAGCCGGTGTTCGAGGCGCTGAAACTCCGCCAGGAGAGTCGCGCCGAGCTTGCCCAGTGGTACCTGCAGCTGTGGCTGTTGATGCACACGCTGCTCTACACCCGCTACAACCGCGCGCTCTCCGACGTCAGCCGCTACCAGGAGGCGACCTTCCAGGGGACCGAGCTCGTCGAGCTGATGCGCGAACAGCTCGAAGCGCTGCGCGACCTGGGCGAGGAAGCGCCCGAGGCAAGCCGGGCGCTACTCGAAGAGCGCGGCGAGGACATCAGCCGCCGAGTGCGCGCCTTCGTCGAGCTGCAGGTGCGCGCCGGGCTGCTCGAGGCGGTTCGCGACGCCGCTGAGGAGAGCGGCGAGGTGTGGCAGCAGACGCTGCTCGGGGCGCTCGAGAGCGAGCAGATCGGCATCCACCAGCTGGGCCACCTGCAGGCCCTGGCCTTGGGGCGCGGTGAGAACGCGGCCCGCGAAGCGGCGGCCGACGCGTGCGAGGAGACCCAGGCATGAGCGTGATCCACCGTATCGAGGTCGCCAACCTGCTCAACAAGCATGGTGACGTCGCCTCGCCCTGGGACGCCAAGATGCGTCACCTGCTGCTCGACCTGCGTGGCCAGTCGAGCGCCATCAGCATGGAGAACGGCTTCGGCAAGACCACGCTCGCCGAGGCGCTGATCGGCCTCCTGTCGCGGGACCGCAGCCTGCTGGCGCGGACCCGGCGCAAGTGCTCGCCCTCGTCGGTGGGCGGGGAGGGACGCAGCTGGAGCCACCTGCGCGTGGAGTTCCGCTCGCGCAGCGGCCTCGAACGCCAGGACGACATGCTCGCCGCCGCTGGCGAGGAGGTGGCCGGGGAGACCTTCGTGTTCGGCTTCTACGGCTACAGCGACGGCAGCGGGCTCTCCTTCTACCACTACGCTGGGCGTCTCGAGGACATACCGGTGCACCACCTGACCGCCGACGGCAAGCTGGCGCTGTACGCCAACCGCGACGTCAAGGCCGCCATGGCCGATCGCGGCGTGCGCCTGACCCACAACCGCGAGGAGTGGCTTGAGGCGGTGGGCGCCCACGTGTCGCGCCGCGAGCTCGTCCAGCTCGCCGCCTTCCAGAAGGAGGGCGGGGCCGACAAGAGCCAGATCTTCAACGCCATCAAGCCGCGAGCCGGCGAGAAGGCCGACCAGGCATTCTTCTTCGAGGTGCTGGCCCCCGAGATCCTCTCCGGGGCGACCCGCGGCGAGACCGACGAGAGCGAGGAGCTGATCGAGGAGGTGATCCTCAACTCGGGCTCCAACATCACCGAGCTGCGCCATCGCCTGGAGGAGGCCGAGGGCGACCAGCGCCGCGCCGGCGACAAGGTCGCGAAGCTGGCCGCGCTGCGCGAGCAGGGCGAGGTGCTGCGCGATGCCCGCGCTCGGCTGGACGAACTCGACCAGGGCCTGGCCGCCAGCGAGGCGCTGCTCGGCGGCCAGGCGCTGCTCGGCCTGCCGGGCCTCCCCCGCGCGCCCCGCGATGCCGCGGACGGGGAGCGTGGCGACGCTCCGCTGGCCGGTTTCGCCTGGGTCGCCGGCGACACCGGCCGGCCGCGGGTCTCCACCTGGCTGCTGGCGTCGCTCTCGGGGCTCTCCGAGCGCGCGGTGCGCCAGGCGCTCTCCGAGCGCGGCGACCGGGTCGACGTTCACCGGCGCCTGATCCACCTGCCCGAGGCCGAGTGGCCGGCGAGCCGCGACGTGGGCCACGTGAGCTTCACCGCAGCCCGCGACTGGCTCGCCGAGAGCCTTGCCTTCGCCGACGATGCCGCCCGCTACCGGGCGCTTGCCGCCCTCGATGAGGGCGCCGAGGCCTTCGAGGCGGCCGACGGCAATCGCTTCCGCGAGGAGGTGATCGGCGACGGTGTCTATCTCGAGGAGCTGACGCGCGAGCTCGGGGCGTTGGACGAGCGCCGCGAGGCGTTGGAGCAGGAGCGCGACCGGCTCGAATCCCAGCAGCGCGAGTTCGTCGACAACCAGAGCTTCTATACCCAGGCCCTGGCCGAGGGGCTGTTCAGCGAGGCCGAGCTGGAGGCACCGGAAGCCAGCGCCGAGGCGGCCAGGCACGAAGCGAGCGAGGGGCGACAGGCCCTCAACGCGCACCTGGGGCGTATCGGCGAGCTCAAGCAGGTCGCTGCCTGGCACGCGGCGTTTCGCCGCGAGTGCCCGGATATCGCCCCGGGCGAGCGCCTGGAGGAGAAGCTGGCGCGCGAGGCCGAGCTGACTGAGGCGCTCGACGAGCTGGCCCGCCGTCGCGACGAGAGCGTGGCCGCGTTCGAGGCCGCCCGCAGCGAGCGCGAGCGACTCAATGGGGAACGCGAGCGTCTCGCCGGTGAACAGGGGGCGCTGGCGCGCGGCCAGGCCCCCTGGCGGGCCTTCGTCGAGGGCTGGCCGGGCGAGCACGTCGGCGGCTTCTGGTCGCGGCGCAAGACCGCCCTGGCCGAGCTGGAGACGAACTGCCGCGAGGCCGAGCAGCGCCATCAGGACGCCGAGCGCACCCTGGCGCGGTTGGCGCCGCTGGCCGAGGCCGCCCGCCGCTACGGCGAGCTGCACGGCGACGACGAGCCGGTTCACCTGCGCGTGCGGCTGCGTGAACGCGAGCGCGAGCTGGGCGACGAGCGCCAGCGGCTGGAGGAGGAAGCGGGGCGGCTGCGCGCGCTGCACCGGGCGCGGCTCGATTTCGCCGAGCGCAGCGAGTTGGCTCCGGAGAAGTGGCTCACCGACGCCCGGCGCCGCTACCCGCGGCTGCTGCGCGAAGCGGAGACACTGGAAGTCGATATCGTCGCCCGCGAACGCTACCTGGAGAGCCTCGCCGGCGACCCGCTCGAACGCCGCGTGGTGGAGGCCGAGGCCCATCGGCACCTGGATGACGCCGGCATCGCCTGGCAGCCGCTGCATGCGGTACTCAACGTCGAGACCCATACCCCCGAGCAGCGCCGCCAGTGGCTGGTGCAGGCGGCGGGCGTGCTCTTCGCCCCGGTGGTGGCTGGGCGCGAGGCGGCCGAGACTGCCGCCGCCACCCTGATCGAAGCGAGCCTGGCCATCCCCGTCTTCGAGTCCGAGTCGCTTGCCGGCCTGCTGGCCCAGGGCGAACCGCCGCTGGGGGCCGTGGCCGGGGTGGAGACCCTGGCAGTCAAGGCGGCGCTCGACCCGAGCTACCTGGAGGCGCTGCGCGAAGCGACCGAGACGCGCCTGGCCGCCGAGCGCGAGCGGCAGAAGGCGCTCGCTGCGGAATGCGAGCGGCTCGACCCTCATGGCGAACCGTTCGCCCTGGCGCTGCGCGCCCAGGAAGCCGACGAGGCCGAGGTCGAGGTCGCCCTCGAGGCGCTGGCCGAGCGGCAGGCGGCGCTGGCCGAGCGCGAGGCCGAGCTGGTCCCGCGCCTGACCGAGGCGGCGCTGGCCTGCATCGACGCCTACCAGCGCTTCCTGCAGGAGGGCGGCGAGCTGGCCAGGCAGCAGGCCGCCGAGGTACGCCTGGAGGCCGAGACGGCGCTCGCCGACCTCACGCCCGCGCGTGAGCGGGCCGCCCGCGAGCTCGAGGCGCACGGGGCCACCTGGCTGGCCGCCGAGCAGTTCAGCGATGCCGGCGGGGTCGAGCGGCTGCAGGCGCTGGAGGCGCGCCTCGCCGAGCTCGAGCGCCACCTGGCCGAGGTCGATGCCCGGCTGGCCGAGGCGAAGGAGGCGAAGGAGGCGTTCTCGCGGCGTCATGCGGAGACCGAGGCGCAGCGGCGCGCCGTCTTCGCCGATGGCGAGCGCGACCGGCTGCGCGCCCTGGTGGCATTCGAGACCGATGGCGGCGTCGACTTCATGGCCCGCGCCGCGCAGGTGCAGGCCGAGCTGGAAGCAGAGCTGGCGCGGGCCACGAAACGCGCCGACTTCGATTTCACCCGCATCCGAGCCTACCTCGAGGTGCGCGACGGCGGCGGTGGCAGCCAGAAGCTCGAGCGCGAGATTGCCCAGGTCAGGCGTGAGCTGGGCGAGGCGCGCGAGGCGCGCAAGGCGCGGGCCGCGGAGCGCGACAGGCTCGAGGCGCGCCTGGCCGAACAGCGTCGTGCCCTGGCCTGCGTCGACCAGTTGGCCGTGGAGTGGTTGCGGGTGCTGCGCGAGCTGCCCGAGGGCTGGTCGCGGCGCCTGTTCGCGCTGCAGGATCTGGCCGAGGCCAGCCGCTGGCCCGCTGGCGATGTCGAGCACGAGGCGCGGGACGCGGCGCTGGAGGCCTGGCATGCCCAGGCCGGGGACGCCGGCGAGCTCGATGTCGAGGCGCTGGAGGCGTGCCAGCAGACCCTGCTCGACGTCGTGGGCGAGCTCAACCTGGGCGAGCGGGCGCGCAACCGCGAGCGCCAGGCGAAGACGGTCGCGGCCAGCGAACGCAAGCTGGCCGAGGCGCTGGGGGAGGCAGCCCACAGCCGCCTGTTCAGCGATACCGAGCGCGCGCGACTGGGGGAGCTGAGCCATCCCGGCGCAGCCCAGGCCAGTGCCGCGGCCCTGGACGACCTGGCCCGCCTGCACGACCAGCTCGCCGGCCAGCTCGAGGAGCATCGCGTGCGGGTCGAGCGGCTGCACGCCTCCCGCGAGCAGATCGAGGGCACCCTGGTGGAGCGGCTGAGCTCGATCATCTCGGACGCCGCTGGCAACCTCGACATCCTCAAGCGGGTGGCCAGGAGCAGCGGGGAGGGGGGCGCCTTCTTCGAGGTCAAGGCGTCGCTGATCGGCACCGAGGCGTTGCGCGAGCTCATCGCCACACTGCTCGCCGATATCGACGAGCACCAGGCGGCGATGCGCCGGCGCGCCGAGCGCGACGGCGGCATGGTCGACGGCGAGGCCCGGCGTCGCGACGACGATCTGTTGCGTCAGATCCGGCGTCGCATCTACCGCGGGCTGTTCCACGACGTGGCGATCCGCCTCAAGCACGACGCCATTCGCCCCCACGGCCGGCTCTTCTCGCTCAACGAGGAGATGTCGGAGGGACAGCGCGAGGCGGTCTCGCTGATGTGGCTGGTCAAGCTCTCGGAGTTCGCCATCGAGCGCGAACTGCGCGAACTGCCCGGCCATCACCGCCGCCGGGCACGCACCAGCCGCGAGAGCGTAATCCTGCTCGACGGGCTGTTCTCCAAGCTCTCGCATCGCCGCCTGATCCAGGATTCGCTGGAGTCGCTGCGCAACACCCGCGGCCGCTTCCAGATGATCGGCCTGATCCACAACCCCAACTACGAGAACGACCCCGACATCTTCCCCACCTACCTGGTGGGCAGCGTGATCGGCGGCGCCCAGGGGCAGGGCGGCCACGTGATGGTGCGTGACGGCCGCATCGCCCCACCCGAGACGCTCGGTCGCAGCCAGGGCGAGGCCAGCCTGTTCGGCATCCACGTCACCGAGCCGGCGGAGTGAGGCAACCGCTGGGAGGACATCACGTGGCTCCCGGCGGTCAAAGACACAGAGCTTCGATCGGCACCGGGCGAAGCTCCGAGGGACAATCCAGTATCAGTCCGGGAGGAAGGGTCATGCACGTCATCATCGATCTCTGCGTGGTGCCGCTGGGCGGCAGCGTTTCGGTCTCCGAGGAGATCGCCGCCTGCCAGCGGGTGATCCAGGCATCCGGCCTCGAGCACCACATGCACGCCTATGGCACCAACATCGAGGGGCCCTGGGACGAGGTGATGGCGGTGGTCAAGCACTGCCACGAGGTGGTGCACGAGATGGGGGCGCCGCGCATCACCACCACCATCAAGCTGGGGACGCGTACCGATCGCCAGCAGTCCATGGCCGACAAGGTGGAAAGCGTCGAGGCGAAGCTGCGCGACCAGCCGTGACCGGGGCGGGTAGGGCCCGAAGGTCGGGGTGTCCGAGGCTCGGCGTCAAGTTTTCGTTACGCCCTGTCAGGGTTTCTCGCCGCCCAGGCGGCGCAGCGTCCGGTGTTTCCCGGCCTGTCACGATTTCTTGACAGGTGGTGGCATGAGGGGAGCGACGAGGGAGCGAGATGCCGCCCGGCAGGGCATTCCGGCCGCGCCGGGGCGGCACTAGGCTGGGGGCACATCGGACGCCACACCGGCGTCGGCCAGCCGGAACGGCACGACAACCGTCCCCTGACAACAACAGCCCCCTGGAGGTACCGCCATGCCCGCGACCGCGATCAAGGACACCGTGCAGCCCATCAGCCGGGACAATCCCATCGGCACCGATGGCTTCGCGTTCGTCGAATACACCGCCCCGACGCCCGAGGGCATCGAGGCGCTGCGTGCGCTGTTCGTCCGCATGGGCTTCACCGAGACCCGCCAGCACCGCTCCAAGCGGGTCACGCTGTTCCAGCAGGAGAACGTCAACTTCGTGCTCAACGCCGAGCCGAACAGCCACGCCGCCGAGTTCGCCCGCGTCCATGGCCCCTCGGCCTGCGCCATGGCCTGGAAGGTGGCCGATGCCAGGCAGGCCTTCGCCTATGCCGTGGCCCATGGCGCCGAGCCGGTGGACAATCCGGTCGGCCCCGGCGAAGTGGGCATTCCCGCCGTGAAGGGCATCGGCGGCTCGCTGCTCTACTTCGTCGACGACCAGGTCGACCGCGACGGGCGCACCATCTACGACGTCGACTTCGAAGCGATTCCCGGCCGTTCGCCCAACGACAACAGCGTGGGCCTCAAGGTGCTCGACCACCTGACCCACAACGTCGACCGCGGCCAGATGGACCCCTGGGCGGACTTCTACACCGCCATCGCCAACTTCCGCGAGAATCGCTACTTCGATATCAAGGGCAAGAAGACCGGGCTGCACTCCCGGGCCATGACCGCGCCCTGCGGCAAGATGCACATCCCGATCAACGAGTCCGCCGACGATACCTCGCAGATCGCCGAATTCCTGCGCGAGTACAACGGCGAGGGCATCCAGCACCTGGCCATGGCCACCGACGACATCTACGCCACGGTGCGCGCCCTGCGCGCCAACGGCGTGACCTTCCTCTCCACGCCGGACACCTACTACGAGAAGGTGGACCAGCGCGTGCCCAACCACGAGGAGGACGTGGCGGCGCTGCGCGAACTGAACCTGCTGATCGACGGCGGCCCCGATGAGGGGGTGCTGCTGCAGATCTTCACCGAGACGGTGATCGGTCCGATCTTCTTCGAGATCATCCAGCGCAAGGGCAACGACGGCTTCGGCGAGGGCAACTTCAAGGCGCTGTTCGAATCGATCGAGGAGGATCAGATCCGTCGCGGCGTCCTCAAGGCCGATTGAGCGTCATGCACCCCCGCCCGTCGGGGCGGGGGTGCCATTATCAGAACAAAACGTCGTAATACTGCCATTCCACAACAAAATCCGTCACAATAGCGGCCGGATTCCGGTCGGTCTGCGTGTCGGGTGACAACAATCTAGTGCTCCCTGGTGATTCATGACGACTCCACAACACTCTCGTACCCAGTGGCTGGGCCGCTGGGGCTTCGTGCTGGCGGCCACCGGTTCGGCCGTCGGCCTGGGCAATATCTGGAAGTTCCCCTACATGACCGGCGAGTACGGCGGCGGCGCCTTCGTGCTGGTTTACCTGGCGTGCATCCTGGCGGTGGGCGTGCCGGTGATGATGACCGAGATCGCCTTCGGTCGCCGCGGGCGGGGTAGCCCCGTGGACGCGGTGCGCCGCGTGGTGAGCGCGTCCGGCCGCTCCCCGGCGTGGTCGCTGCTGGGCTGGATGGCGATGCTCTGCGGCTTCCTGATCCTGTCGTTCTACGTGGTGGTGGCCGGCTGGTCGTTCGCCTACCTGTGGAAGGCGATGAGCGGCGGACTGGCCGGGGCCAGCGTCGACGACATGGCGGCGATCTTCGTGGCCAACAACGCCAGCCCGTTCAGCCTGGGCTTCTGGAGCACCCTGGTGACGCTCGCCACCATGCTGATCGTCGGCAGGGGGGTGCAGGCGGGCATCGAGAAGAGCGTCAGCTGGATGATGCCGGGGATGGTGATCATGCTGGCCATCCTCATCGGCTACGGCATGTTCTCCGGCGGTTTCATGGAGGCGCTGCGCTTCCTCTTCGTCTTCGATGCCGGCAGCCTCTCCAGCGAAGGAATGCTGGCGGCGCTGGGCCACGCCTTCTTCACCCTGTCGCTCGCCTCGGGGGCGATCCTCACCTACGGCAGCTATCTGCCGGCACGCGCCTCCATCGCTCGGACCACCCTCACGGTGGCCGTCGCCGATACCCTGGTGGCGCTGATGGCGGGGCTGGCCATCTTCCCGGTGATCTTCGCCAACGGCATGAGCCCGCAGGGCGGCCCGGGCCTGCTCTTCATGAGCCTGCCGCTGGCCTTCCAGGCGATGCCGCTGGGCGGGCTCTTCGCCATCCTGTTCTTCGTCATGCTCTCCATGGCGGCGTTGACCTCGGCGATCTCCATGGTCGAGGCGACCGTCTCCTGGCTCACCGACAACAAGGGCATCTCGCGGCGTGCCGCCGCCTGGGGCACCGGCCTGGTGCTGTGGCTGGTCAGCACCCTGGCGATGCTCTCCTTCAACCTCGGCGCCGACTGGACGCTCGCCGGACGTCATTTCTTCGACTGGCTTGACTACCTCACCTCGCGCTGGATGATGCCGCTGGGCGGCCTGGGCATGGTGCTGCTGGCGGGTTTCGTGCTGAACAGCGAGACCTTCCGTGAGGAGTTGGCACTGACGCCGCGCTGGCACGCGCTGTGGCTGTTCATGGTGCGCTACGTGAGCCCGCTCGGCATCCTGATGATCTTCGTCGACGCCCTGGGCATCGCCCGCGTCGAGTTCGCCGTCCACTGGCCGTGGCTGCTGGCACTGCTGGTGGCGACCACCGTGATCGGCGAGTGGGTCAGCCCACGCCTGAGGCGACAGCTGGCGGGCTGACCACCGCCTCTCGACCCGGCTTCCGCCAACGACCTCCGCCAGCGTGCGGGGGTCGTTCGTTGGTTGGTACGTCGCGTGCCCATTGACGAGGTAGCTGCGGCATACCATGCCGAAAGCGTAGGTGACGACTCAGACCTTCGCCTGGTCCCGGTAACCCAGTGGTTGGGTATCTGGTATCGTTGGATGCCGGGATGCAGCTCCATCTGAATCGTTGAAGCTGCCACGCGATATCCGGGCGTTGACCGGAATCGCGATGGGTACCCTGGGCTGGATGAGGACGGATATGAACGCTGAGGGCAACGAAGCGGCGCTGGAGGCAGAGATCGTGCGCCTCAACAAGGTCGTCCGGGCGCTCATGAATCGCGTGGAACGGGACATGAGCAGCCAGGGGTCCACCTTCGGCCTGTTCCAGGGCGCGATCGTGCTGGAGGGGCAGGTGCGCAAGCGGACCCGGGACCTCGAAGAGGCGCTGCGCGAGAACGAGAAGATGACGCGCGCGCTGCAAAACGCCAAGGATCGGCTGGAGCGAGAGAAAGAGGCCCAGCGGCAGTTGCTGCGCAAGCTGGAGGAGGCCCACGTCCAGCTGCTGCAGTCGGAAAAGCTCGCCTCCATCGGCCAGCTCGCCGCCGGGGTCGCCCACGAGATCAACAATCCCATTGGCTTCATCAACTCCAACCTGGGTACCCTCGGCGATTATGTCGCGGCCTTGCTGAAGCTCATCGAGACCTACGAGGCAGGCGAGCCGTTGCTGCACGGTGACCCGGCACTGTCCGCCCGGCTGGAGGCCGTCAAGAAAGAGGCGGATATCGCCTTCGTGCGCGACGATGTCCTGTCCCTGATCGATGAATCGGCCGAAGGCACCCAGCGGGTACGGAACATCGTGCTGGCGCTGCGCGATTTCTCGCGTCCGGGCCAGATGGAGTGGGAAATCGTGGATGTGCACCAGGGCATCGACAGCACGCTCAACGTGGTACGCAACGAGGTCAAGAAAAAGGCCCGGGTGAATCTGGAGTACGGCGCCCTGCCGCCGGTCGAGTGCGTGCCCTCCCAGTTGAATCAGGTCGTGATGAACCTGCTCGTCAACGCCGCCCAGGCGATTGCCGAGTACGGGGACATCACGATCCGCACGACCCGCGACGGCGACCGGGTCGCGATCGCGGTCACCGATACCGGCGCCGGCATGTCGGCGGAGACCTGTGCCAGGGTGTTCGATCCGTTCTTTACCACCAAGCCCGTGGGCACGGGCACCGGCCTCGGCCTCTCCGTGTCGTACAGCATCATCGAGCGCCATCAGGGCTGCATCGACGTGCAGAGCGTACCCGGCGTGGGGACGACGTTTACCGTGCGCCTGCCGATACGCCAGACACCGGCGACGGAGGGTGCCGACCCGCCGCCCGGCTCGTGACGCTGCCGATGCGTTTCGGCCGCGGCGGGGTCAGGGAGGAGCCCCCGACTCGAGGGACCAGCGCCGATACTCCCGGGTCCAGCGGGCCAACAGGGCCTCGCGCTTGAGATCGTCGAGGGTGGCCAGCAGGCCCGGTCCCAGGCGAATCGGGCGCAGGGCGTCGCCCAGCCGGGCGCGCAGCGCGCGGGCCGTGCCGGGCCCTTCCAGGGCCGGATGCACCGCTCCCAGCGAGGTCTGTTCAGCGATCACCCGCTGCCCGGCTTCGCCAATCAGGTAGTCGAGGAACAGCCGCGCCGTCTCGGGGTGGGGGGCCTGGCGGGGAATGAACGCCAGGCGCTGGGTGACCAGGGCGTAGTCCTCGGGCACCACGAGGGTCAGATCGGGATGACCGGCCACCTCGTCGCGGGCGTAGCTGCCCAGCAGGTTGTAGCCGACCAGGTAGCGCCCCGTCTTCAGCCCCTCGAGCATTTCGCCGGTGGTGCCGACCAGTTGCGCCTCGACGCCGCCCAGCGCGGCAATCAGGTCCCAGTAGCGCGGCGAGAGGCGCGACTCTTCGATGGCGTAGGTGTAGCCCGCACCGCTGCGTACCGGGTCGTAGGTGACGACCCGCCCGGCCAGCGCCCGCGGCTGCGCGATGAGGTGCTCCAGCAGGTCGCCGTGGCTGGTCAGCTCGCCGAAGCGCTCGGTGAAGTCGCGATGCACCACCATCACGATGGGTTCGAAGGTGAAGGCGAAGAGTTCGTGTCGCCAGCGTGCCCAGGCCGGCCAGGCGCGCGCCGCCTCGCTCGTGAGCGGCTGGGCGTGGCCGTCGTTGGCCAGGCGGTACTGCCACGGCATGGCCGAGGAGAGCACCACGTCGGCGGCATCCGGAGTCTCGAGGAAGCGCTCGTGCAGCGCCAGCGTCGACAGGTTGCGATAGGTCAGGTCGACGCGGGGATGGCGGCGGTGGAATGCCTCGAGCAGCGGGCGCGCCTGGGGCAGGTCGAGGGCGGCGTGGATCACCAGCGGCCGGGGCGAGCCGGCGTCCGGTTCGGCGGCGAAGTGCAGCGTCTCGTCGGCGGAGGCGGCGAGGCTCCACGCGGTGAGGATGAGCCAGGCCGACAGGCGGAGCAGGGCGTTGGCGGTCATGACGGCTCCTCGGGAAAGGTCAGTGTCACGTGCAGGCCATGCGCCTGCCGGCCTGCCGCCAGGCGCAGCCGGGCGCCGTGGGTGCGGGCGATGCTGTCGACGATGGCCAGGCCCAGCCCGGAGCCCTCGCCGCCGTCCTGGCCGCGGTGGAAGGGGCGCAGCACCAACATCCGGCGGGACTCGGGGATGCCTGGGCCGTCGTCCTCGACCTCCAGGGTCGGCGGGGTCGCGCGGGTGCGCACCGTGATGCAGCGGGCGCCGTAGCGGCGTGCATTGTCGATCAGGTTGCCGAGCGCTTCCTCCAGTTGCCACTCCACCCCCGCCACCCGTACCGGGGTCGCGGCGCACTCCACGCCGAGGTCGATGCCCTGGCGATGGCAGCTCGCCCAGTGCTCGCGCACCATCTGGCGGGCCAGGGCGTTGAGGTCCAGCGCGCTGAACTCCGGCTGGTACTCGGGATTGTCGAGGCGCGTCAGCGACAGCAGCTGCATGGCCAGCCGCGCCGTGCGGGCGCTGGTGGCCTGCATGGCGACGAGGGCGTCGTGCCAGCGTGCCGGGTCCTCCTGGCGCAGGGCCAGCTCGGCGCGGGCCGAGAGGCCGGCGAGCGGCGTGCGCAGCTGGTGGGAGGCGTCGCCGATGAAGCGCTCCTGGTTGGCACGCACCCGACGCATGCGCGCCAGCAGCTCGTTGAGGGTCTCGCGCAGTTCGGCCAGCTCGCGGGGCAGCGGCAGGTCGAGCGGGGCCAGGGTACGCGGATCGCGGGCGCGGATGGCGCGGCGCAGGCGGGTGAGCGGGGCCAGGGCCGCGCGGATGGCGGCCAGCAGCACCCCCACGGCCAGCGCCGCCATGGCGAGGATGTAGGCGAGATTGGCGCGCAGCAGCTCGCCCGCCAGGGCGTCGCGTCCTTCGCGGCTGTGGGCCACGCGGATCTCGAAGGGTTCGCTCTGCCGCCAGTCCTCCAGGCGCGAGCGGCGCACCCCCAGGCGCAGCGACAGCCCCTGCCAGTCGATGTTGCGGTAGAACAGGGTGTCCCCGCCGGTGTCGTCGCGACGGGTGTCGCCGGGCAGCTCGGCATTGCCGGTGATGAAGCGGCCCTCCCGGTCCACCAGGCTGTAGAAGACGCGCTCCTCGGCGTCGGTGGCAAGCATCTCCAGAGCCGCCGGCGGCAGGTCGAGCCACAGCCGTTCGTCCTGCCACTGCACCTGCTCGGCGATGGCGAGGCTGGCGGCCTCGAGCAGCCGGTCGAAGGCGCGGTCAGCGGTGCGTCGCGCCTCGAGCCAGGCCTGCACCACCATCAGTCCCCCCAGCGCCAGCAGCGGTACCAGCAGCCAGGCGAGCAGCCGGCGATAGAGGCTGTCGCCGCGTTTCACGTCGCCTCCAGCAGGTAGCCCAGCCCACGCACCGTGCGCAATGCCACGCCGCTGCCGGTGAGGCGCTTGCGCAGGCGGTGCACGTAGACCTCGATGGCGTTGTCGCCCATGGGTTCCCCCTGGAAGGCCTCCTCGGCGAGGCGCGCCTTGTCCACCGGCTCGCCGGTGTGGCGCATCAGGCAGGCGAGAAGGCGCTGCTCGCGGGGCGGCAGGGCGAGCGTCTCGCCGGCGAGGGTGAAGCGCTGGGCCAGGCCGTCGAAGCCGAGCGGGCCAACCTGCAGCGCCTGGCCTCGCCCCCGACGGCGCAGCAGGGCGCGGACCCGCGCTTCGAGCTCGTCGAGGGCGAAGGGCTTGGCCAGGTAGTCGTCGGCCCCGAGGTCGAGGCCGCGCACGCGATCTTCCACGGCACCGCGGGCGGTGAGGATCAGCACCGGCGTGTCGCGGTCGTGGCCGCGCAGCGTCTCGAGCACATCGAGCCCGCCGGCACCGGGCAGGTTGAGGTCGAGCAGCACCAGGTCGTGACCGTGCTCGGGGGCGGCGAGTCGCTGCCGGGCCGTATCGCCCTCGGCCAGGTGCGTCACCGCGTAGCCGGCCAGCGACAGGGCATCCACCAGCGTTTCGGCCAGCAGGCGGTCGTCCTCCACCAGCAGCAGGCTCATGTCGCGGCCTCCTCGGAGGGTGACACGGCAGAGCGGGCCACCAGCGCCCGTTCGACGTCCGCCAGGGCGGCGCTGGCCCGCTCGGTGACCAGCCGCCCCGTGGGACCCGAGAGGGCCAGCCAGCGTGAGGGTTCGCCAGGCGGCGTGGTCAGTCGCCGTACCACCATGGCGCCACCGGGCAGCTCGGGGCGCGGATCCTCGTCGCCAGCCAAGGGCCAGCCGCTGCCTGGGCGCAGGTCGTGGCGCAGGGGGGTGTCGGGCAGGGCGGCCAGGCGGACCTCGATGCGCTCCCCCTGGGCCTCGAGCAGGGCGGCGGTCTCGCCGGTTTCGGCGGCGAGGTGCTCGAGCAGCGGTTGTACGCGGGCGGCGAGGTGCCGGCTGGGCGGGTGGCGTCGCGCCAGGCGCAGCGGCGTGTGGCCGAGTCGCCAGCGCCCGTCGGTGGCCCGCTGCACGTAGTCGAAGCGCGCCAGCGAGCCGAGCAGGCGCAGCAGGGTGCTCTTGTAGTAGCCGGTCGCCTGGGCCAGTTCGGCCAGGGTGAAGGTCTCCTGGGGGGAGTCGAAGGCCTCGAGCACCGTCAATGCCCGTTCCACGGCCTCGACGCGATCCTGTGCCATGGGGGACGTGTCTCCTGTGAGGGCTGGTTTGCGTTGAACTTTCGTCGTAATCGCAGGATGCGACGTTGACGCCGGCCCGGCATCCGCCTAGCTTTCTATCCTGAGGAACGTTGTTCTGCCTTACAGAATTGTAAGGTAGCCGACAGCCCACCGCAAGTCGAATCTTGTGCCACATCACGACCGACCGGGAGGACAACAACAATGTCCACGAGAACGCCGCTCAAACTGATTGCCATTGCCACCCTCACCGTCAGCGCCGGCACCGCCATGGCCTTCGAGCCCGAGGGCAAGGTGGAGTGCCTGGCCCCCGCCGACCCGGGTGGCGGCTGGGACTTCACCTGCCGCAGCGTGGGCAAGGTGATGGAGGATCTGGACATCGTGCCGCGCAGCGTGCAGACCATTAACATGGCCGGCGCCGGCGGTGGCGTGGCCTATGCCCACACCGTCAGCAAGCGCGCCGGCGACGAGCAGCTGCTGGTCGCGGCCTCCACCGCGACCACCACGCGCCTGGCCCAGGGCCAGTTCCCGGGCATGACCGCCGACATGGTCAACTGGGTCGGCGCCCTGGGCGCCGACTACGGCGTGATCGGCGTGGCCGCCGACTCCGAGTACGACGACCTGAACGAGCTGATGGCGGCGCTCAAGGAGGACCCGCGCAGCGTCAAGTTCGGCGGCGGCAGCGCCAAGGGCGGCTGGGACCACCTCAAGGTGTTGATCGCCGCCGATGCGGCCGGCGTAGAGAACCTGCCGCGCATTCCCTATCTCTCCTACAACAATGGCGGCGAGGCCATGACCCAGGTGGTGGGCGGCCACGTGGATGCCTTCACCGGCGACATCTCCGAGGCCCAGGGCTTCATGGAGTCCGGAGACCTGCGCGTGCTGGCCGTGCTCTCCGAGGAGCGCCTGCCGGGCGAGTTCAGCGACATCCCCACCGCGATGGAGCAGGGCATCGAGGCGGTCGGCCCCAACTGGCGCGGCTTCTACATGCCCGCGGAGATCTCCGACGACGCCAAGCAGTACTGGATCGACGCCATGGACACCATCTACGAGAGCCAGGAGTGGCAGGAGGTGATGACCAACAACGGCCTGATGCCGTTCCACATGAGCGCCGGTGAGTTCGAGACCTTCGTCAAGGAGCAGATCGCCGACATCGAAACCCTCTCCAAGGACATCGGGCTGATCCAGTGATGACCTTCAACGACCGTATCTTCGGGATACTGATGCTCGTCCTGGCCGTCGCGTACGGCTGGGGCGCCACCCAGTTCCCGGAACCGTTCGGTGGGGCCGAGAGTATCGGCCCCGAGACCTTTCCCTACCTGCTGGCGGTGGTGCTGGGGCTGTCGAGCCTCTACCTGATCGTGCGGCCCGACCCGGACAACGCCTGGCCGTGGAGTCGCACCGGGGTCGAACTGGTCATCGCCGTGGCGGTGCTGGTGCTCTATGCGGCCCTGCTGCAGCCGCTGGGCTTCATCCTCGGCACCACCCTGGCGGTGGGCACCCTGTGCTGGCGCATGGGCGCGGCGCCCGTGCGGGCCTATGTCACCGGCGCGGCCTCCGGCGTGGTGGTGTTCCTGCTCTTCAACTTCGCCCTTGACCTGGCATTGCCCCTGGGCGTGCTCTCGTTCCTGGAGGTGAGCTGATGGAGACCCTCGGCTTCCTGATCGACGGGTTCGGGGTGGCGCTGGCCCCCCACAACCTGATGTTCGCCCTGATGGGCGCCTTTCTCGGCACCCTGATCGGTGCCCTGCCGGGCCTGGGGCCGGCCAACGGCGTGGCGATCCTGATCCCGCTCGCCTTCACCCTGGGGCTCGCCCCGGAAACCGCGCTGATCATGCTCACCGCGGTCTATGCCGGCGCCATGTACGGCGGGCGGATCTCCTCGATCCTGCTCAACATTCCGGGCGACGAGCCGGCGATGATGACCTGCCTGGACGGCTACCCGATGGCCAAGCAGGGCAAGGCGGCCGAGGCACTGGCGATCTCCGCCGTGGCCTCCTTCATGGGCAGCCTGATCGCCACCATCGGCCTGATCCTGCTGGCCCCGCTGCTGGCCGACTTCGCCCTGACCTTCGGCCCGGCGGAGTACTTCGCGCTCTTCCTGCTGGCGTTCGCCACCCTCGGCGGCATCACCGGCAAGAATCCGATGAAGACGGTGGTCGCCGCCTGCATCGGCCTGATGATCGCCACCGTGGGCATCGACAACACCGGGGTGCAGCGCTACACCTTCGGCGTGCTCGAGCTCTACGAGGGCGTCGACTTCATCATCGCCATCGTCGGGCTGTTCGCCATTTCCGAGCTGCTGTTCTTCATCGAGGAGAAGGCGGGCGGCGGCAAGGCCCAGATGAGCGTCAACAAGCTCAAGCTCACCTGGGCCGACATCCGCGGCATCCTGCCGTCGAGCGTGCGCGGCGGCATCCTGGGCTTCATCGCCGGCGTGTTGCCGGGTGCCGGAGCGTCGCTGGGCAGCTTTATCGGCTATACCCTCGAGAAGAAGGTGGTCGGCAAGAAGGGCTACTTCGGCGAGGGTGACCCGCGCGGCGTGGCCGGTCCCGAGGCCGGCAACAACGGCGCCTCGAGCGGCGCGCTGGTGCCCATGCTGACGCTCGGCGTGCCGGGCAGCGGCACCACCGCGGTGCTGCTGGCGCTGCTGATCTCGCTCAACATCACCCCCGGGCCGCTGATGTTCACCCAGAACGCCGACATCGTCTGGGGGGTGATCGCGGCGCTGCTGATCGGCAACTTCCTGCTGCTGGTGCTCAACATCCCGCTGGTGGGCATCTTCGTCAAGCTGCTCTCGGTGCCGCCGATGTTCCTGCTGCCGATCGTCACCATGATCGCCTTCGTTGGCATCTACTCGATCAGCAACACGACGTTCGACCTCTACTTCATGGTGGCCTTCGGTGTCGCCGGCTACGTGCTGCGCAAGCTGGAGATCCCGCTGGTGCCGATCATCCTCGGCCTGCTGCTGGGGCCGGAGATGGAGAAGAACCTGCGCCACGCCCTGGACATCTCCGACGGCGACTGGACCATCCTGTGGGACAGCGGGCTGGCCATCGGCCTGTGGGTGTTCGCCGCGGCGGGGCTGATCCTGCCCTACATCGTCGGGCCGATCCTGCGCCGGCGCATGAAGGTGGCCGCCGGGGCCGCCACCGCGGGTGGCCCCGAGGGCGATTGACCCAGCCACATCCATTACTCTTCGACCTGCCAATCGGGGCGCCGAGGGATCGGCGCCCCGATGTCGTTGGTGGGGCGGTTCGCCAGGTCGGTGCAGGGGACGCAGTGTTGGTGCAGTTTGGTGGTGCGTCGGCCATGGCACACCCGGCCTTCCGGCACCGATACGGTGCGCAGGAGTATTGATGCGGGTTTTTGTTTTTTATCAAGCTGTTGAAAAGTCTTGAAAAAGTGGCTTTCTTGCTTGGGTGGCGCGGTCGTTGCAACAGGTCGAGTGCCCCGTTGCGTGCCGCCCGGTCGCCCCGGGTGGCAGTTACAGACCACAACAAGTCCTTAGTCGAAAGGGCGCCAAGGAGGTTCAAGTGACCATTCGCCAACGCAAGACGCATCCATCCCTGTGGCTCGCTGCATCCCTGTTCGGTCTGGGCATGGCGACGCCGGCTCTGGCTCAGGAAGACGACCCGATCAAGGTGGGTATCCTGCACTCCCTCTCCGGCACCATGGCGATCAGCGAGACGGTGCTCAAGGACACCGTGGAGATGCTGATCGAGCAGCAGAACGAGGCCGGCGGCCTGCTGGGGCGCGAGTTGGAAGCCGTGGTGGTCGACCCCGCCTCCGACTGGCCGTTGTTCGCCGAGAAGGCCCGTGAGCTGCTCGCCCAGGAAGAGGTCGATGTCATCTTCGGCAACTGGACCTCGGTGTCGCGCAAGTCGGTGCTGCCGGTGGTCGAGGAGCTCAACGGCCTGCTCTTCTACCCGGTGCAGTACGAAGGCGAAGAGTCCTCCGAGAACGTCTTCTACACCGGCGCGGCGCCCAACCAGCAGGCGATTCCCGCCGTCGACTACCTGATGAACCAGGTCGGGGTGGAGCGCTGGGTGCTGGCCGGCACCGACTACGTCTACCCGCGCACCACCAACAAGATCCTCGAGGCCTACCTGAAGTCCTACGGCGTCGCCGATGAGGACATCCTGGTCAACTACACCCCCTTCGGTCACTCGGATTGGCAGAACATCGTCTCCGAGATCAAGGCGTTCGGCAGCCAGGGCAAGAAGACCGCCGTGGTCTCGACCATCAACGGCGATGCCAACGTGCCCTTCTACCGTGAGCTCGGTAACCAAGGCATCGACGCCGCCGACATCCCGGTGGTGGCCTTCTCGGTGGGCGAGCAGGAGCTCACCGGCATCGACACCGGACCGCTGGTGGGCCACATGGCCGCCTGGAACTACTTCATGAGCGTCGATACCGACGCCAACTACGACTTCATCGATGCCTGGATCGAGTACACCGGCGACGAGATGGCGGTGACCAACGATCCGATGGAGGCGCACTTCATCGGCTTCAACATGTGGGTCGAGGCGGTGCGCAAGGCCGGCACCACCGAGGTGGATGCGATCAAGGACGCCATCATCGGTGTCTCGGTGCCCAACCTCTCCGGGGGGTACGCGACCATGATGCCCAACCACCACATCACCAAACCGGTGTTGATCGGCGAGATCCAGGACAACGGCCAGTTCTCCATCGTCTGGGAGACGCCCTCCACGGTGGCGGGTGACGCCTGGTCCGACTACCTGGACGGTTCCCGGGACCTGATCAGCGACTGGCGCAAGCCGATGGAGTGCGGCAACTACAACGTGGTCACTGGCGGCTGCGGCGGCCAGGCCGAGCAGGTGGCGGCGGAGTAAGCGCCCGCGCCGACTGCCACCGGACCGTCTCACCGGCCCGGTGGCGTACCGAGACACGCTAACTCTTCCCATCCCCGACAGGACACGCCCATGAGGATGCTCCAACGCCTCCTGCCGGGCCTGCTGTGCCTCTGCCTGCTGTGCAGCCTGCCACTGGCCGCCCAGGCGCAGGATGAGTCCGGCCAGGCCCTGCTGGCATCCCTCGATGCCGACTCCTATGCCGAGAAAGGCGAGGCGATCGAGGAAATCATAGAAAGCGGCGACCCACGCAGCCGCCGCTGGCTGGAGGCGCTGCTCGGCGGCAAGCTGCAGCGCCACAAGGAGAACGGCCGCTTCGTCGTGGTCGTCGAGAACCGCGGCCGCCACTGGCCGGTGGTCGATGCGCTGAGTTTCGAGGCCGCCGGTGAGATGTCGCGCCGCGAGCTCGACCGGGTCGGCATCAACAACGCCCTGCGCGGTCAGCTCCAGGGGGCACTGGCGGTGCTCGACCTGCATGCCGAGGCGGTGGAGGAGCGCCGCGACGCGGCCCGCGCGCTGCTCGGCGACATCGACGCCAGCCTGGTCGAGCCGCTCCAGGCGGTCATCGACAGCGAAGCGGATGGTGAGGTGCGCCACCTGCTCGAACAGGCCCTGGCCATCCATCGCCTGGCGCAGGGCGATGTTGCCGCCGTGGACGCCCTGGCCGGCAGCCTCAACTCCCAGGTGCGCGCGGCGCTCACTGCCGCGAGCCGCAGCGACGATCCGACGCTGGCCCAGGCCGCAAGTGCGGCGCTGGCCGACATCGAGCAGAAGATGCGCCTCAACCGCGGCCTCGAGACCCTCTATTTCGGTCTCTCGCTGGGCTCGGTGCTGGTGCTGGCCGCCATCGGCCTGGCGATCACCTTCGGCGTCATGGGGGTGATCAACATGGCCCACGGGGAGCTCATCATGCTCGGCGCCTACACCACCTGGGCGATGCAGCAACTGCTGCCCGGCCAGCCCGGCCTGGCGCTGATTCTCGCCATTCCCGCCGGCTTCCTGGTATCGGCGCTGGCCGGGGTGGCCATCGAGCGCGGCGTCATCCAGTTCCTCAAGGGACGCCCGCTCGAGACCCTGCTGGCCACCTTCGGTGTCAGCCTGATCCTCCAGCAACTGGTGCGCACCGTGATCTCGCCGCAGAATCGCACCGTGGTGACGCCCGACTGGCTGAGCGGCTCGCTGATGCTCAACGAGGGGCTGTCGCTGACCTTGAATCGCCTCTACGTGCTCGGCTTCGCGCTGGTGGTGTTCGCCGGCCTGATGCTGGTCATGCGCCGTACCCGCCTGGGGCTGGAGGTACGTGCGGTGACCCAGAACCGTGGCATGGCGCGCGCCATGGGCATTCGCGCCACCCGCGTGGACATCCTCACCTTTGCCCTGGGATCCGGGGTCGCCGGCCTGGCGGGTGTCGCGCTCTCCCAGCTCACCAACGTGGGGCCCAACCTGGGCCAGAACTACATCATCGACTCCTTCATGGTGGTGGTGTTCGGTGGGGTGGGGAACCTGTGGGGCACCCTGGTGGCCGGCCTGTCGCTGGGCGTGATCAACCAGGTGCTGGAGCCCTGGGCCGGTGCGGTGCTGGCCAAGATCCTCGTGCTCGTCCTCATCATCCTGTTCATCCAGAAGCGCCCCCGCGGTCTCTTTCCGCAGAAGGGCCGGGCGGCGGAGGGCTGATTCGTCATGTGGCTAACGCGACCGTTTCGTGAACGTTCCACCCGGCTGTTCCTGGGCATCCTGCTCGCTGCCCTGGGCCTGGTGACGCTGCTCAACCTGGCGCTGCCCGAGGGGCATCCGCTGCACGTCTCCACCTACACGGTGACACTGCTCGGCAAGTACCTGAGCTATGCGCTGCTTGCCGTGGCCGTGGATCTGGTGTGGGGCTACCTGGGCATTCTCAGCCTGGGCCACGGGGCCTTCTTCGCCCTGGGTGGTTACGCCATGGGCATGTACCTGATGCGCCAGATCGGCGACCGGGGCGTCTACGGCGACCCGGTGCTGCCCGACTTCATGGTGTTTCTCGATTGGCAGAGCCTGCCCTGGTACTGGCACGGGTTCGACATGGCCGCCATCGCCTTCCTGATGGTGCTGCTGGCACCGGGCCTGTTGGCGCTGGTGTTCGGCTTCCTGGCGTTTCGCTCGCGGGTTACCGGGGTGTATCTCTCCATCATCACCCAGGCCATGACCTTCGCCCTGATGCTGGCCTTCTTCCGCAACGAGATGGGCTTCGGCGGCAACAACGGCCTCACCGACTTCCGCGAGCTGCTGGGCTTCGACCTGCGCAGCGACGCCACGCGGCTGGGGCTCTTCCTGGCCACCGGCATCGCCCTGGCGCTGGGCTACGTGCTGTGCCGGGCGATCGTGGCCAGCAAGCTGGGGCGGGTCAGCGTGGCTTGTCGCGACGCCGAGGCGCGCACCCGTTTCCTGGGCTATCGGGTCGAGCGGGTGCAGCTGTTCGTCTTCGTGGTCTCGGCGATGCTCGCCGGGGTGGCCGGGGCGCTCTACGTGCCTCAGGTGGGCATCATCAACCCCAGCGAGTTCTCGCCCATCTTCTCCATCGAGGTGGTGCTCTGGGTGGCCCTGGGCGGCCGCGCCACCCTCTACGGGGCGGTGATCGGGGCGCTGCTGGTCAACTACGCCAAGACGGTGTTCACCGGGGTGATGCCCGACGCCTGGCTGTTCGCCCTGGGCGGGCTCTTCGTGCTGGTCACGGTCTTCCTGCCGCGGGGTGTGGCGGGGCTTTTCGCCTATCGCCGTCGCCCTGCCGAGGACACCCAGCCCACCGCCAAGGAGGCTTCCGCATGAATTTCCTCGCTTCACTGGCCGATCGTGAGCGCGTCTTCGACTTCCTGGTGCCGGCGGCCTCCCCGGTGGACGTGCGCCACGGGCCGATCCTCTACCTCGAGGACGTGACCGTCAGCTTCGACGGCTTTCGCGCCATCGACGGCCTCGACCTGACCATCGACGACGGCGAGCTGCGCTGCATCATCGGCCCCAACGGCGCGGGCAAGACCACCATGATGGACATCATTACCGGCAAGACCCGCCCCGATACCGGCTCGGTGTGGTTCGGCAGCCGTCACGATCTGCTGACGATGAACGAGCCCGAAATCGCCAGCCTGGGCATCGGCCGCAAGTTCCAGAAGCCCACGGTGTTCGAGGCACTCTCGGTATTCGAGAACCTCGAGCTGGCCATGGCCGCCGACAAGCGCATCCTGCCCACTCTCACCGCGCGCATGAGCGGCGAGATTCGCGAGCGTATCGAGGAGGTGCTCGCGACCATCGGCCTGACCGAGCTGCAAAGCCGGCCGGCGGGCATCCTCTCCCATGGCCAGAAGCAGTGGCTGGAGATCGGCATGCTGCTGATGCAGCGCCCGCGCCTGCTGCTGGTGGACGAGCCGGTGGCCGGCATGACCGAGCAGGAGATGGAGCGCACCGCCGAGCTGCTCACCGGGCTGGCCGGCAAGGGCAAGCAGTCGGTGGTGGTGGTCGAGCACGACATGGGTTTCGTGCGCTCCATCGCCCGCACCGTGACGGTGCTGCACCAGGGCCGCGTGCTGGCCGAGGGCAGCATGGACCAGGTCGCCAATGACCCGAAGGTGATCGAGGTCTACCTGGGCGCCGAGGAGGAGGTGGCCTGATGCTGAGCGTCGACGCACTGAACCAGTATTACGGTGAGAGCCATACCCTGTGGGACCTCCATCTGGAGGTGCCGGCGGGGGAGTGCACCTGCGTGATGGGCCGTAACGGGGTGGGCAAGACCACCCTGGTGAAGGCGATCATGGGCGAGGTGCCGGTGGCCTCGGGCCGCATCCGCTATGCTGACGATGTCGAGCTGACGAAGCGCCGGATCGAGGACCGTTCTCGACTGGGGATTGGCTACGTGCCCCAGGGACGGCAGATCTTCCCCCTGCTCAGCGTGGAGGAGAACCTGCGCACCGGGCTGGCCGCCCGCGGCGACGGCCGCCGCGGCAACGGCCGCCGCACCATTCCCGAGCGGGTCTTTGATCTCTTCCCGGTGCTCGAGGAAATGAAGCAACGTCGCGGCGGCGATCTCTCTGGCGGGCAGCAGCAGCAGTTGGCCATCGGCCGCGCCCTGGTGCTCGAGCCGCGCCTGCTCATCCTCGACGAGCCGGGGGAGGGCATCCAGCCCAATATCGTCACCCAGATCGGCGAGGTGATCCGGCGCCTCATCACCGAGGATGGCCTCACGGTGTTGCTGGTGGAGCAGAAGCTGCCCTTCGCCCGCAAGTATGCCGACCGCTTCGCGATCATGGATCGCGGCCGGCCGGTGGCCAGGGGCGAGATCGCCGAGCTCTCCGACGCCCTGATCAGGGAGCACCTGACGGTGTAGGTGTTACTCATGCATACTCTGATGTAGGGGCTTACCAGCAGCTAACTCAACCTGCTTGAAATGATACGCAATATGGGCTGAGTCCACTTGGCATCATGCCCACCACGATCTTCCATCTATCCAGTGGGCACTGATAGGTGCCCACCAAATACGAGGTCTAGCTGGTCTGGGCGATACGTGTCGTAGATGGGAGCCGGACTTCCTCGATTCTACAACTGGTCTTGAGCGTATTGAGGAATAGTTATCGACAAAGTCGCCTGATGAGTGTCGCTGGTAGCATCGGTGAAATCCATGGTATATAGCCCGCTTGGGATGAGGCCTTGTGCTACCTTGGCAATGGCTGTCTTTTCGTCACCAATCAGTCGGACAATGCAGCTTTGCATCAGGAAATTCGTGCCCAACTCCTATGCAAGGGAAAACAGCCTATAGATATCGCTCTTACGGTTTGAACCTGAGTCAGGTAGGCCGGGCAATTACTACTCCCGGCCACTGGATTATTGCTATACGTCCTGATTTTTTGGGGAGGTGCGGGAGATTACTGCTGGATGCCTAACTTCTCTAGATATATCAAGGCGTCTTCAAAACCCTCGCTGGCTGCACGACGCAGCCACTCGATCCCTTCCTCCTTATTTTGAGGGGTGCCTCGACCTTCATACAGGGCAATGCCGTAATGGTAACGCGCCAGCGAGGAATAACCTGCTTCGTCATTCGTCATCGCGCCACGCCTCATCAGCTCTGTCGCGTATGCTAGGTCTTGGGGAATACCAATCCCTGATTCGTAGATTTGCGCCAGCCAGATCATCGAATACACGTCGTTCCAACGCTGAATGCAATCTTCAAAAATCTTGATGGCCGATGTATGATCGCCCGTCTTTTCAGCAGCATATCCGTAAAGACATTTAATGCGCTTGTCGGAATTGATGTAGCTCTCATAGCTAAGGTCGCTTGTGCCATTTCCGGATGAAAATGTAGGTGTTCCAAGTAGAAGTGATATTGGTAACAATGTAATGAAATTGCGCATAATTACGTGACCTCCTTTTTGGTGCTTTTATTGGTGGAAAATTAATATCTAAGTCTTACAAATCGATAGGCTGGGTGGGTAATCCATGATAAACCTCGCTTGTTGTGCGATGGCGCCCACCGCCAAGGAAAAACCGGATGCGCGGCGGTGCCATATCAGGCTGTTTCCGATGCGCCCCTGATCTCTATTGAGAGGGTGGAAATCACGCGCAGTGCAGATTGTATCGAAGGAACGACTCAGGCCTACGCCCTGGGCTTTGACCAATGCCTCTTTGATCACCCACCTGTCATAGAAATCAAGATGGGGGAACTCTGCTTCTGCAATCGTACGTCTTTCTTCCTCCGTCATACTTTTGGCGATAAGTGAGTCGTTAATGCCCCCGCGAAAATGTGCCTCGATATCTATGCCACATTGGATATGGTCCGAAAAAGCCAGTGCCACAATTCCTTGAGCGTGGCTGATATTGAAATAGACGACAGTGTCACAAAGGCATGGCTTGCCCGACGGTTGCCGCACGAAACGAAGCCGTGCGGGATCGCAGCCGCCGAGGTGACGTGCCAGGGCCTTCCGTTTCAGAATATGCGCCGCCGCAAAATCATGCCCTTGGGCTGGATTGCGAAAGGCCGAGTAACGTTCACGCTCCTCCTTATCCAACAGGCTAAGTTCCGTTTTCGGATCATATTCGCAGGTGCACATGGCTATGACTTGAACCGTTCCTCTGGTCGGCCCCTGTTCCTGATCAGCGGGGTGCATGTCGTATTGCCTTGCCGTTGGGTATGTTTCGTATCACCTCGAATACAATGCCAGGATTTTCCATGATTGCGAAATGGCCTCCTTGTATCATATGCAGACGAAAATCGTCGCTCGTTGTATTGCGCCATCCCAATAGCGATTCGAAGGCGACATAATCGTCGCCAATCGCGCCTATAGCTTCGACGGGGATGTTTAGCTGCTCGCCAGGTAGGTGCCTGTGATTGTAGATCAGTTGCAAGTCTGCCCGAAGAATTGGAATGGTCATTCTCATCAGGTCTTCGTTTTCCAAGACTTCTTTGGGGGTTCCCGCCAGGTTGTGCAAGTAATCCCTAAGTGCATCTTCATCCAAAGCCGGTAAACCGCTGGTGACGGGCTCCCAACCCGGGCTCTGCCGGGCCGAAACGATCAACCTGTCTGGTACGCGATGCCCGCGTGCGTGAAGGATG
This sequence comes from Billgrantia azerbaijanica, assembly GCA_004551485.1. Taxonomy (GTDB): domain Bacteria; phylum Pseudomonadota; class Gammaproteobacteria; order Pseudomonadales; family Halomonadaceae; genus Halomonas; species Halomonas azerbaijanica. The sequence continues at coordinate 232,566 of SBLD01000004.1, forward strand.
CGTGCGGTTTCGTAGGCAATCAGCGCTCCCAGGCTGTGACCGAAGAACATGCAAGGCTTATCGGGAAAGGCAGTTGCGGCATCGGCCAGACGTTCCGCCAGTTCGGGAATTGAACGTATGAATGACTCGCGCGTCCGCCGACCGCGACCCGGCAGTTCGGCCGCGATCAGATCGCAGCACCCCTGACCAAGCCGGCGCCAACGAAAGAAACTTTGTGCGCTGCCGCCTGCGAAGTGAAAACAGACTAACGCAGCAGGTGTTGATGGGGCCGTGAGAATTGGAACATAGTCGGCCCTTCTCGCTTCAATAATTGCATTCATGGTACCGCTTCCCATCAGCTGGCTATCATCTCTAGCGCCCCGGATACATACAGTTGCCGCATCAGTCCCCTCTGGATTTTTCCGCTGGTCGTTTTACGCATGCTGGTTGGTAGCACGAATATAATCTGATTTAAGGGGATGCCGTGGTTTTCGGCGACAGAAGCCCGGATGGCCGCCTTAACCTTCTTGGCGTTCTCGTTCAGGCATCTCTTGATTTCACGGTTGACCTCTATTGCGGCGACAAGGGATTGGCGTTGCTCATCGTCGTCATAGCAGAAAACAGCACAGCTTTGGGGTTTCTCCCTATCGAAGGATTCAATCACCGAGTATTCGATATCCTCGGGATGCAGATTTCGGCCCTCGCAGATAATCAAATCCTTCAGCCGGCCACAAATATAAAGCTGACGGTCCTGCTGACCCAGGAAACCGAGGTCGCCAGTGCGCAGGAAATGCCGTCCGGGGGCATCCGCCACTTGGGCCCGGAAGGAGGTCAAGGTCGCTTTTTCGTTCTGCCAGTACCCGGCAGCGATGGTTTCGCCGCTTATCCAGATCTCGCCAACCTCGTCGGGGTTGCAGCGCCTGCCGGTCTCGGGATTGATGATGGCCACATCGACTTCCCAGGACGGTTCGCCACATCCCATCAGCTCGCGGCCGTCAACGGCCTGAGTGGACGCGACGACTCGGTGTTCCAGTTCGAGCTGCCGTACATCGGCGACAATCGAACTGGTGGGGCGGCGGACCGGGCCTCCCGAGACAAACAGCGTCGCCTCCGCCAAGCCATAGCAGGGAAGGAAGGAGGTGGCGCGGAAGCCGTGTTTCTCATAAACGCTACAGAAACGGGACAGGCTGGTAGGGCGAACGACATCGGCACCATTCAGGGCCAGGGTCCAATTCGATAGGTCGAGATCCTTGAACCTCTCGGCTGAATATCGCTCCACGGCCAGGTTGTAGGCGAAATTGGGCCCACCGGCCATAGTTGCCTTGTAATCGGAGATTGCCTGCAACCAGATGGATGGTTGGCGAACAAAGGTACTGGGCGCCATGATGACCGTGTGGTTGCCCAATACGATTGGCAGCAGTTGACCGAGGATAAGCCCCATATCGTGGTGATGGGGTTGCCAAGTCACAATGTTGGTAGTGTGATCAAGCTCCCAGGAATCTCGCATCATGCGAAGATTGGTCGTGATGTTGCGGTGGGTAACCATCACCCCCTTGGGGTCTGAGGTTGAGCCGGAGGTGTACTGCAGGAAGGCGACCTGATCCGGATCGATACCGGACGGCTGCTGGCTCCAATCGATGTAATCGTCATTGTCAGAGGCTTCGATGGGCGCATGCCAGTGCAGGTCGGCGACACCGGCATCGGCAAAGGCGGCACGCAGTTCGGCAAGAGACGAATCGGGCGTCAAAGCCAAGGTTGCGCCAGAATCTTCGATTATCTTCACACAACGGTACAGGCGGCGGCGGGTCGGCAGGTTCACCGGTACGGCGATACGGTCCGACATCAGGCATGCGACAAAGCTGGCGATAAAATCCAGGCATTGAGGGAATAAAAGCACTATCCGGTCGCCGGGCAGACTGCTGTGGTGTAGTTGCTCGGCAATCGCCCGTGCCTTCTGGAACAATTGCAAATAGGTAAGGCTGTCGCTTTCCCTGCCTTCTTCGTCAAGGAAGGTGAACAGGGTTTTATCGGGATGCATCCATGCCCGCAATGCAAGTGTATCCTGTACGGGTAACATCGCCGCTGCTGTGAAAAGTTCTTGCCGGGTCATTTGTGTCTTATCGAACATTGGGATGTGCCTCCGGGCCTGCAAATTCGTTTCGAGTTGCGGCGATCGTCTCATCTATGGCCTGGGAAAGTTCGGCAATGGTGGGGTGTTCGAAGATCAGGGTGGGCGACAGATTGATAGAGAACTTTTCCTCGAGAATCCCGATTAGTTTGGTGCCGGCGATGGAACCCATTCCGAACGCTCCAAAATTAACCTCTGAATCTACGTCATCAAGGGGCAGTTTCATCTCCTCACATATAAACTGGGTAATTAGGTTTTCTATACTATCTGCTACGCTCATCAGCTTGTCTCCTTGCTATTGCTTTTTATTTTGACGGTCTCGCTTGAGTTGGACAGAGCATTTCCGTAAGGTCTTTTGCCGATATGTCTGTTGGTACGCCTCCCTTGGCGTTGTTCAGCCAAAGATTCAACAGCATCAGAGAGGAATCACCGGTGATAAGGCTGGGAAATTGTCCTTCCGATAGTTGTCTGCGCAAGCGGGCGCGACGTTCGACTGCATTCAGTTTCCCGTGATCGTCGAATAAACTTTCTGGAATAAGGGGCGAGTCGCGGTTCGTAGCGGAGACAGTTGTCGAACGGATAAGTTGCAGATCAGGCCCTTGCGGTTCCAGGTAAAGGCGCTGAAGTTCGATCGACTGTAGGGCCGCCGCTTCGTCCAGCACGTAGCAGAACGACGACGTAGCGAACTCGGGGAAACGCCAATCCGGCAGGGGCCGATATTGCCGATAGGAAAGCTGACGAAGCCGGCTCTTGATTTCGGCTGGCAGCGAGGCTTCGCGGGTGATGAGAAAAGCTGAGCCGCCCATAACGAAATCGGCACCCAGTGCCAGCAAGGCCTCCACAAGGGGAGCGCTACCCGCAATCCCTCCGACGCCGATCAGGGGCTTTTGTCTATGTGGCTGGGCGCTGATAAGGGCCTCTCTTTGGGCCATAACCTCCAGTACCAGTGCCAACGATGATACCTGCGTCGTGTGGGGCGCCGAGAGGTCGATGCATACCGCATCCGCCTCGGTGAGAAAGGCTTTCGCGGCTTCGGCATCCTGTACTCTTGCGAGCAGACGGGTCTCTCCGCTGCTTTCTTCGCGAAAACGGGATATGGCAGCCGATGGTTTTGACTGACCGCGAACCTCAATGCAGCGAATATCATGTTGCCGGAACAGCTGGAGTAGCCGATCGAGATGGTCCGAGACTGCGGCGCTAGCGTTCAGTGCGGCACCGAACTTTCCGCGCGTTGTCTCATCTGCCGCGAGCTTGGCCAGAGTCATATCCAGGGTATCTAGGTCGAGAGCCTCGGTATCCAGAATGCTAAGCACACCATGGCGTGCAACGCTCGAAATTAATTCCGGGCCCGCACCTCCATTCCCCAATGAACCTATGACAAAGGGGTAAGAACATGAGAAATGTTGGCAGAAATCGTGGCTGGTCCAGCCCGTTGACGCGGGAGGCGTCAGGTCCTCGTTTTGAACACCTTTCTGCCGGCCCCGATCAGCTGGAGAAAAGTTTGATCGAATATCGTCAATCATAGGCGTGAGGATTGCCGGGCTGCCGATCTCGATAAATTCCTCGACCCCACCGTTCAGTAGGTACTCGATGCAGAGCTTCCACTGAACCGGGCTGGCAATATGTCGGGCCAGGGTTTCAGGAAAGGTTTCGGCCAAGTGCGGCTCCGCCGTCAGGTTGGCGATTACGGGAATTGACGGCGCCTGGAATGGAATGTCCGCAAGGTAGGTACGGAACTGTTGCTGGGCCTGTTTCATATGGCTGGTATGGAACGGCCCGCTTACTTTAAGCATAAGCGCCCGGCAGCCCTTGTCCGAGCAGAAGGATACAAAGGACTGTAGCGCCTCGGACGGACCGCCCACGACAATCTGGCTGGGGCTGTTTATATTGGCGATTTCGATTCCCTGTATAGCGGATGCTGAGATCATCTCGGTCACTTGCGGCTGCGAACGGCCCAGCACGGCGGCCAAGCCACCGGCATCCGCCTGGGCCATCAGGGCTGCGCGCATCTGTACGATGCGCAGGCCGGTTGCGAAGTCGAAGACATCGGCCGCGGCCAGGGCCGCATATTCGCCGACACTGTGTCCCACTAAAAAATCCGGCGAGTCCTCACCGTCGACGGCGGCGAGGTAGCCCAGGTAGGAAACGACATAGATTGCCGGTTGGGTGAACGCCGTTAGGTTCAGTTCATTATGCGGGTCTTCCAGGCACAGCGATGCGATGGAATAACCCAGTACCTCGTCGGCCAGGCTGACCAGTTCGGGATAACGGGGTAGCAGAGTGGACCCCATTCCCTTGCGCTGGATACCCTGACCGGGAAAGACAAATGCTTTCATGTAGCTGTCCTCCTGGATGGCTGTACGGATCGTGACGGGGGCGTCGGGCGTGCTGCCAACCCATCTAGGGAGATGGCCGGTTTTTTGTCCACGCCGAATGCCCGGACCGAGGCGAGCCCGGCACGGTCGTCCCAATTCACAACGATTCTCCGTAGGCTGGAGGCTGCCACGGCATCCACGGTCAGGCGGTCCAATCTGAAGGGCGCGACAGGCCCATCGATGCGGTTGTTCATACTCAACAGGTGGGCAAGCCCGCTCAGAACCGTACTGGTGAAAGCCGCCCAGAACCGGATGTCGCCAGGGCCTTGCCGTGGAAGGGACAGCTGTGCGTCGAGCCGGTTGGGGGAGAACTCGACACTTTCCACGTAACGGCAGGACGTGGAGAAATCCAGCCCGAGGCGAGTCAGTTGCTGGTAATAAGCATCGCCTGAGATCGATTGCATATCGAGGGGGGCCGGAGTGTCGCCCGGAACCGGGTCCGCCCGCTCCGTAAGCCGGCAGGTCTGAAGCAGGACCCTGTCACAGGGCTCCGATATCAGGCCCTGTACTGTCTCTCCCCGCGCGGTGGCGGTCTGGCGGTGCATGATCTCCTGGTCGGGCGTCAATATTATTGGCGGACCGAATTCTACGTCGGCGAGATGTAGCCGCTGAACCGCTGTCCGGGACAAAAGATGCTCGATCATCGAACCCAGAGCGGCGATTGACGCTGGCAGAGGCGCTGGGCCGGACCAGCATTGATCCCAGGCCGTCGAGGGACGTTGTGACGTACCATGGTGGTTGAGAGTCTTGCGCTCTGGCGTTGCTTCGTACCAGACCCGGTCCAAGCGGAATGGATAGGCGGGGAGGGGGATCTTGGCCGGCAGCGGTTCACCGGGGTAGAGCTCGTCCCACTGCAGGACAGCCGCCTTCGTGGTGACCCAGTAGCGTGCCCATTTCAGCAGAGCGGCCCGGTCCGGCCATTTTTTCTGAGGCTCGGGGCGTTGGGCTGAGGTGTACTTTGCTGCCCGGACTGTCGCTTGGACCCAGGGAGCATCCTCGGCAGCGGGATCTTGCAGGTACCCGCGCAGCTGTTCGAGCAGCTCGCCCTTGTTGCCGGCAACCAGCGCCAGCCGCTCGGACATGAAATCCCGGCCTTCTAGCAAACTGCGGGTGATTTGCGCCAAGCTTGCCAGGCGGATGGCCGAGGACGCCAAGGCTGTCCGGCATATCAGACGATGGGCCGCTGTATCATCCTGTTGGTGAATCGGATTCCGTTGCTGCACCAGACGGTTTGCCACTTCCTCCAGAGTGATGCAGCCATGCAGTGTGGTTAAATCGGCTTTGAGTCCCAAGGGCTGGGCGATCCGGTTTAGAATCTCGGTAAACTGAGAGGCTGAGAGCCCCAGGTCGGCCAGATTGGCGGGGGCCTCGGCCGACGCCTGCGATGGCAGGTCCAAAGCGTTGCGCATACCCTGCAACAGGCTCTTCTGGTCGATCCGCAAGGCTTCCTTCTCGTCTTCTTCCAGGAAGGTGACGAGCTGCCGTACCCGGGTATCGAGCCCTTGATTATCTTTTGCCGACAACAGGACCAGGTACGCGTGTGGGGTAGCGTCCGATACTTCATCTCCGGTCGTTGTTTTCCCTGTTATCGATATCGAGGGCACCGTGTGGGATTGCAGCACCACATGGGCATTCACTCCACCAAACCCGAATGAACTCACGCCGGCGAGAAGAGGGGAATGGTCTCCCATATCTGCTGCCTCACCTCCCCAGGGCACCGCATCCGTTGGCACGAATAGCGGGGTATCCTGCAACTGGATGTGGGGGTTGGGGTCCTGATGGTGCAGGTTGCCGGGTATCCTTCGATGCTGCATGGACAGCAGGGCTTTTATGAGCGACGCGATACCCGCGGCGGCCTCGAGGTGGCCGATGTGGCTTTTCGAAGCCCCGAGCGCAATTCGATCGGGAGCCGAATCAAGCTCGGTTGCGCTCCGGGCTAACGCCTTCTTGAGGCCATTGACCTCGATGGGGTCCCCCAGTGGCGTGCCCGTGCCGTGGGTTTCGATCAGTCCTGCTTGGCGCAGGGAAAACCCCGCCCGCTGCCATGCTTCGGAGACAACCTCCGCTTGAGCCTTGACATTCGGTGCGGTAAAGCTGTGGGCCCGCCCGCCATGATTTTCTGCGCTGCCTCGGATAACGCCATAGATGTAGTCTCCATTGCGCTCCGCCTCCGCCAATGGCGACAGCACCAGAGCGGCAACCCCCTCGCCGCGGACATAGCCATCGGCACTGGCGTCGAAGGTTCGGCACCGACCGGAGCGGCTCAGCATTCCGGCCTTGGCAAAGGCGATGAATAACTCCGGGCCGAGCAGTAGATTGACACCGCCGGCAATTGCTAGGTCGCACTCTCCGTCGCGCAGGGCCTGAGTCGCGCGATGCACGGCGACCAGCGAACTCGAACAGGCCGTGTCGATGGATTCACTGGGGCCATGGAAATCGAAGGTGAATGAAACGCGATTGGCGATGGCGGTGAGTGCTATTCCGGTTCCCCGATAGGCGTCGCTGGCTACGTTGTCGCGGCGCATCAGCACCGGATAGTCGGCATGGCCGACGCCGACAAACACGCCTACCTTGAGCCCGGTCAGTTGTGCCGGAGCATATCCGGCATCCTCAAGGGCGGCCCAGACCGTCTGCAGGAACACTCGTTGCTGTGGGTCCATCGCCTGAGCTTCGCGGGGCAGGATACCGAAAAAGCGATGGTCGAAACGGTCCGGGAAAGGCATGAAGCCGCCGCAATTGGAATAGGTCGCGTTCGGTTGCTCCTCCGATTCGCTGAAATGCTCCTGCCAGATCCAGCGCTCGGGAGGGACCTGTCGTATCATGTCCCGACCCCGGACCAAGTTATGCCAATAGGCCTTCGGGTCTAATGCCCCCGGAAACCGCCCATGCAAACCGGTTACCGCCACGGGCATGGAGTTGGGCGTTACACCTGACACAACTTATCCCCCATGCCCGCGACAACCGCTTCTGCACCCTGCGAATGGCGGTTCCATTCGTTGCTGGTAGCCAGATCCGCCGGCTCAATCAGGTGAGCCTTGGGCTCGACGGGACGGGCATATCCCGCCGCCTTGGCACGTTTTCGGCCCTTGGCTATTTCGACGCTCAGTTCGTGCATATAGGTCGGGCCGTGCATTTCATAGTTGTTGCGGAGAGTCGACAGGAACTCCCGCTTAATAACTTTCTGCTCGCGCCTGATACTGTCCTGCTGTTCCTCGGCCGTCGGTAAGCGATAGGTGCCGGAAAAGTACTCGGCAACCATGTTCGCCTGCCTTTCCATCATATCCAGGAAGCCCCAGGTCACAGCCTGAAACAGACCGATGAAGGCGATGTTGTTCGTCTCCGGAATGAAGACGCGCTGGAAAAGCGGGATATGATTGTCTTCGACCTTCAGGAGGCCTGGGTCCAGGAAGGGGAAGTCGGTTTGATAGCCGGTCGAGTAGATGATCGAGTCCACCTCGATGGAATTACCGTCGGCAAGGTGGACGGTATTCCCCTCGATCCGACGGACTTCGGGAACGATCTTGAGCTTGCCGTCACCTATGCGGTTGGCGAAGTTCTCGGACAGAGTGGGCAGGCTCGACATCATGAGATGGTCCGGCTTCGGCATGCCCATCTGTTTTCGCTTGGCGATCAGAAGCTTGTACAGGCCGGTGAACATCAGACCGAACAGGGGGTAGGGCAGGATTTTCTTGACCCACCAATCGTTGAGGTGCCCCATCGCCTTGTCGATGCGGATGCCAAACAGGTAATGCGGCAATACATAGACACCACGGCGCAAGGAAAGATAGGTCATCTGTGCATCGTAGCTGACATCGACGGCGACCTGCGAGCCGCTGTTGCCGACCCCGACGACCAGCACCCGCTTGTCACGGTATTTGTGGCGATAGCGGTAATGTTTGGAATGGATGGCGTCGCCCGCAAAACCGTCGCGATTGACATAGGCGGGATAGTTGGGGGTGTTATGGTGTCCGTTGGCAACCACCAGCGCGTCGTAGTAGCGGGTTTCACCTGATGCCAGGGTAATGCGCCAGGCACCATTGGCCAGCCGCTCGGTTCTGGTGACCGCACAGTTCAGGTGGATACTTTCACGCAAATTGAAATGGTCGACGAAGCTTTCCAGATAGTCATGGACCTGACGATGCGACGGGAAATCGGGATAGCTAGCGGGCATCGGGAAACCAGAGAACTGGTACAGCCCCCGGGGGGTATTCATATTCATGCTGTGCCAGACAGAGGTGTGTTCGCAGGTCTCGTCGAATGCCCAGATACCGCCGATGCGATCGCGCTTATCGAAGCAATCGAAGGGGATCCCTTTCTCTTTGAGAGCCCGGGCCGTCACCAGTCCCCCGACCCCAGCACCAATGATGCAGACGGACGGCTGACCGGGGTTACCATGCAGCGGTCGGATACACGAGCGGTTGGTCGCCCCTTGTCTGTCCGAAGGCGAATCCGGCTGTGCGGGCGTCTTCGGGAAATCGTCAGTCATGTTGTTCCTCCTTGTGTTTTGTGTGACCAGACCCGACAGAAACTCGGCGGTCCGCGTCTCGCCGCGGTGGCGGTTATGGGCTGCGCAGTCAAGTAAGATGCCATCGACGCCGGCACTCAGATTGCGACGTAGATTGGCTATGATCAGATCCACCTCTTCACGCGTAATGGTCAGTGGTGGCAAAAAGCGGATGCAGTTGTTATGGATCGGGCATACAGCTACGGCGACCCCGCATTGCGGGTCCCGTAGCATCGCTCCCCACAGGAGATAACCGAAGCTGCGTTCAACGAAGGGGCCGAAGGCCGTGAGGTCGAGTTCTAGGGTCAACAGCAGGCCCTCGCCACGAACGTCGCGGATCAACGGAATATCCCGTTGTGCCTGAGATAACGCCTGTTTGAAATAGGCGCCGGTTTCGCGCGCCCTAGCCATCAGGTCGTGCGCATCGATGGTGTGCAGGCTGTTCAATGCGATATGTGAGGACAGCTGGCAGATTCCCCGTTCCTGAAGGTCCGCCAGGCGCGCCGCATTGTGTCGCCGTGCCCGTTCACTGACGGCATTGGTGGATAGGACCATCCCCATGGGCACCAGCGAGTCGCACAAGGCGGTCCCCAGGGCGACGATATCCGGCCTGTCGACCAAGCCATGGCTGTGCAGGAACTGGCCCGTCACCAGATTGGTTTGTGTTTCATCCAGCCCAATTAGGTAGCCGCCCGCGCTGCGGTGACGGTTGATCAACTCGATCAGATGTCGTGGCACCGGCCGCGAGGCATTGGCGTCCACCTGGATGGTCTCGAACCAGACCATACCGATCTCGCCACTGAGCAGTTCGGTTTCAAGCTTTTCGGCCGCATCGGGACTGCTGGGATCAATGAATACAGTGTGGGGATAGATCGGCTGGAACGGCTTGCGGAAGATGTCGAACACCTTGTCGAAAGAGGATGCCGCCGTCATCAGGGTGAACCCCAGACCGCCGGTGAAACACAGCAGTTTCTTGCGCTGGGGCGCCGCAAGAAGGCCCAAAGTCAGGGCCGCTTCGACCGCAGTGATGTTGCTGGAGGCCGGTAATGCTTCCTCCAGGCCTGTTTTCAGGCCGACCAGAGCCTGTAAATCGCTCCAGTAATCATGCTCGGGGTCATGGGCCTTGGCGACCTTATCGATGACGTCCAGCGGATTCAGGCCCCGTGGGCAGGTACCCACATTGACGAAACAGTCGACGACCTCGCGGGACGAACGCCCATCGAGCGTAAGGCGCGAGCGTACGCCGCGGGCTTCATAGAATCGCCCGTCGAAGCCATGCATTCGTGCTACTTTGGCATAGCCGGAATTGCCGTAGCGTAAATGTGCGTCGTAGGTGGCGTCCGGAGTGGCCGCTATGCGGCGCAGCTCACTCTGTCCGGAAGCCGACAAGACTCCGCCCATGCTGGCCAGGAGATATTCGTACGCCAGCTTCAGCGGCAGGCCGAAGTTGGTCATCACATGACGTACGTAACTTTCGTTGGGCGTCATCAACCAGGGGTTGTTGACCTCCGCATGGATCAGGCAGGCGCCCACCGGGGCCTGGAATCCGGACATGCATTCGCCGAAGACCACCATATCGGAATGGCAGGTCAGCTTGCGTAGAGTCCAATCGTCTATCCCGAGCCGCGATTCATTCAACTCGACCAGGATACTCAGAGCGCCGGTTTCACGGATCGCCAAGATCAGCGATTCCAGCCCCTCGGGCTCAACACCGGGGGCTGTGACTACCGCCATCGCCGCCAGGTCGCCGTCGGCTACGGAGGTCAATAGAGCATCGGCTTCTGCGATGGTTGAAACGACACGTACACCCGGAACCAGCGCCTCGGCAGGTCCTCGATCCAAGGGATCGAAATAGCGGGCCCAATAGCCGCTGTGGTCGACCAGAACCAAGGTTCCGGCGCCTGCCGGATTCCGGTTGCGCGCGTGATGCCGCGCCAGCCGCAGGGCGGCATCCAGCGCCTCCTCGGAGGAGGTCATGAAGTAGCTGTGGTAGTTCCCGGTCTGTTCCTTTCCCTGGTTGCTCAGTGCATTGAGCAACCAGGCGGTCTGTGCTGCCGGCACCGACAGGATAGCACAGTGCCCCTGCTCGCCATTATTGATGTATTCCTCGAGAGTCTGCAGGCTTGCCTTTGTTGCCGGCAGGAAGACCGCATTGTCTTCCTGCGCCGGCCTTTGCGCGGTATCGAGTCCCTCCTTGTCTTCCACCGAGTCCAGGAAATCGATCAATAGCCGGTTATAATCCTCATGGTGGGTAAAGGCGAGTAGATGACCTGCATCGGAAAACTCGACCAGCCTGGCACCGGGGACTCCCTCGGCGATCATGCGACCGTATGCCGGCGGTTGGTAGGCGTCTTCTCCCCCCGTTGTCACCAGGGTCGGTATCTGAAGCTTGCTCAGGTTGGGACTGAAGTCGAAGCTTTCGATCACCTTCTGATACGAGGGCAGAGAGGGGATGCTCCATTCCCGGTTGAGCTCCATGAACCGCGCGCTTTTTTGTAGTTCGCTCATCAGGACCCGGAAATTGTCGGCGCCTTCCGAAAAGGGCGAACTGACGGTGATGCACAGAGCCGAACAGCGCTGCGGATAGGCGAGACTGAAAGCCTGGGCCAGTACACCACCGAACGAATAGCCGATGACTGGTAGCGGCGACTCGATACCCAAGGCATCCAGGAGTGCGGCGACATCCTCGGCCATGCTGTCGAGTGACATACCCGTATAGAATTCAGAACCGGCACATCCAGGCATATGGAACATCACCAGTCGGTAATACTTGCCCAGCTCTTTCAATTGCAGTCGCCACATTACACTGTAATGCATTACCAAGCCGCCAAGCAGCAGGACCGGCCGTCCGTTACCGTAAGTGACGCATTCCAGGCGCGAGTCCGTACCTTGGCGGGCGATCGAGAAAGTCTGGGCGTCATCCACATAAGGTTGCATTGAAGCGAGCAGCTCACGGCTGGGCTCGTGGTCAACTGGTTGCGGGGTTACCGGGTGGGTGGCTACGGCGTCGGTGGACGGTATCGGCGGAGTGGGATTTTCCATCGTCTCCTGCCGCTTATTCTCCTGCCACAGTGCCTCGATACTAAGCAGCGTATCGTCATCACCTTTGGGCTCTGCCGTCGGGGCCTGTGCGACAGGCTCGGTAATGCGGGTGGACCGAGAGGCATCCTCCCGTGGAATGGGCTCGGCCCGGACGGTTGACTCGGTTTTCAGGGCCGACGTAGGCCGGGACGGACCCCTGTGAGCAGTTGAGGGCGCTGTCGCTAAGCGGCCGTTGTATTTGGCTTTCAGCTCCGCTGGATAGTTCTTCAGCAGATAGCCGGTGAAACTGCGCAGATCCTGAAACTCGAAGAACACCGTTGGCGGTACAGTGATATTGAATCGTTCCGAGAACAGGGTTCCAATCTCGGTCGAGGCAATGGAATCCAGGCCGTAGTCCATCAGTGGCTTGGTTGGCGAGAAATCCCGTGGCTCGATCTTGAGCACCTCGAGAACCAAGTCGCGAAGGTCGGATTCAAGGACTTCCCCCAGGGCATCGCCATGGGGGGCGCTTTCCGGGACCCGTGAGGCGGGAACCGAAGGCTCGGTGGAGGCGGGCTTCAAATTTTCGAGCATCCGAAGGGCGTCGGCGGCACTCAGTCGGGTGTCATCGTGGGGCTGAATATACTGGCTCATAGAGGGGCTTTCCATGTCAGGGTGAAGCAGTTTAGGCAGTGCCTGCGGTGGGTGCTCTCTGCTGAAGCTTTGTGGTCATGAAGTTCACCGCCTTGATGAATTTCCAGAGGTCCACCTCGTATTCGTGGCGGCGGGTCTTCATGAACCTTTGCTGCCCCAAATCCAGCAATGAGGGTTGGAGTTTCATCTGCTGAAGGGTGTGCCAGGCGGGTGTTTGCCTTGTACGGGCTTGAACATAGCTCGACACGAAGCGGCCCATCATGTTGGCGAGATTACCGATGCCAGACGGGGTGTTGAGATAACCGACAAACAACAGATCGTCATATTCCGGAGGAATCATGCGCAGGAACAGCGAATTGAACTGCGTTCGCCAGTCGTAGGTGTCGGTAGGCAGAAAGGGCAGATCGATATCGTATCCCGTTGCCCACACCAGGATATCGACGGTTTCGCTGCTGCCATCGGAGAAATAGACTTCGTTGCCGGAAAAATGGCTGATGTCCGGCTTGGGGGTCACGTCGCCATGGCCGATGTAATATAGAATTTGCGAGTTCATGATGGGGTGGCACTCCTCGATAGCGTGATCGGGAGCGGGCAGACCGTAGTCGCATCCGTCATAGCCGGCAAGCTTGAAGGTGCTTTGCACATGTTCCCAATACTGGCGCTCATCCGGGAATTTGGCAGCCTCGTCCATCAGCCATTCCTGTGTCGGTTGGCCATTAATGAATTTGGGCATGTAATAGTAGCCGCGTCGCATGGAATGAAAGGCGGCGTGTGCGGTCTGAGCGGCATCCACAGCGATATCGCAACCGGAGTTTCCGCTGCCTACCACCAAAACGCGTTTTCCACGGAACTGATCCGACGAGCGGTAGTTGGCGGCATGCAGCGTTTGTCCCGAAAATTGACCGGGGATTTCCGGAATCTTGGGCTTGCGCAGCAGGCCATTGCAGACGATGACCAGGTCATACAGGGCTTCGCTACCGTCGTTGAAACCTACGCGCCAACCTTGAGGTTCCTTATGCATCTGGGTGACCTGGGTATTGAAGCGGGTTCGTTCGCGTAAGCCGTGGTGCTCCGCAAGATTTTGCAGGTATTCGAAGACCAAATTATGGCGAGGGTAGACCGGATAATCTTCTGGCATCGGGAAATCAGCAAATTGAGTATTTCGCTTTGAGCTGATCAGGTGGACCGAGTCGTACATCTTGGACGCTGGCCCATCGGGCTGCCAGTTCCCACCAAAGCGGCCGGTGGCCTCGATGATCTCGAATTCGACGCCCGCCTCGCGCAGGGCTTTTCCCACGCCGATGCCACTAGCTCCGGCGCCAATGATAGCAATGTTCTTAGTTACCATGATTTCATTTCCTTACCGTTTTTTTGCCTGGTTTGTACCGAGTCAGAGTTCGTTACTCAGGTCATTGCCAGCAGCAAAGTGCGTGCATCTTCTTCACTGAGCTCTTGTCGGGTCACCAGATCGAGAATGGCTCTAGGTGTCAGCGGCGGCTCGGACTGAGATTCCTCGACAGCCGCGATCTCCGTTGACAAGATGGGTTTTGGCGGTTCGCTTAGCGGTTCTTCCGCTACCCAATAGCGACGACGAAGAAATTCATAGCCAGGCAGGGGGACTCTCCGCCAGCTGTGGCCGGCCGGGGCCGGTAAGTCGATTGACTGTCCGCATAACCAGGCCTGCGCCACGCCTTCGGAGCTATCCGGCGCAGGAGCGTTGTCGCTGACAGGGGACGCGATCCGTTCTTTATCAGCGTCTGCGGCCTCCTCGGTCGAGTCGAGCCAGCGGATTAAGCGCTCACGCAATTCGCTGAAGTCGCCGGCAACCAGTGCCATTCGACAATCCAAGGTACGGCGTCCGGTAACCAGCGTCTTCGCCACATCAAAGGTAGTGAAACGACGGCGGCCCAAAAGCGCCGGGGATGCGGAACCGCTTTCGTTCAGTTCTCGATCGAGAAAGGCGATAAACCGGCGAATATAGGCTCTCAGTTGATCTTCGCTATACGCCGAGAACACGAAGGGCTGGGTACCGGTCGGCGCAGTATCGGTATCTTTGGGAACAAACTCCTCGACGATCAGATGAGCGTTAGAACCGCCGGCTCCGAAAGAGCTGATCGCCGCAAGTCTGGGGAGGGAGCGCCCCTGGCTGTCGCTGCGTGGGAGCCACTCAGCCGGTTCACGCTGCACGAAAAAGGGGGTTGTTGAAAAATCTATGTTCTGATTCAGTGTCTCGGCATGAATCGAGGGGGCCAGACTGTGGTGTTTGAATTGCAGTAATACCTTTGTGAGCGCGGCCATACCGGCGGCAGATTCCAAATGGCCGATATTCGACTTCACCGAGCCGATCGGGCAGGTCCAGTCGGAAGGCACCCGTTCTGCGATCGCCTTGCCAAGGCCGCGGACCTCGATTGGATCGCCAAGGCTGGTGCCGGTGCCATGAGCCTCCACATAACCTAGCCGTTCGGGAGAGACGTTCGCGCGGTTGAGTGCGCGACCTATCACCTGAGCCTGAGCATCGGCATTGGGCACGGTATAGCCCGAGGTCCGACCTCCGTGGTTCAGATCGCTGCCTCGAATGACTGCGTAGACGTAATCGCCGTCTTGCAGTGCGTTCTTCAATGGCTTGAGTAAAACGACACCCACGCCCTCGCCCGGTACGTATCCGTTACCGCCATCGCCGAAGCTCCGGCATTTGCCTTCCGAGGAGGCAAATTTGAGATCGCAGAGCATACGGTATTTGTAGGGGTGGACTGACAGGTTGACGCCGCCCGCCAGGGCCAGCTCGCAGTCACCGCTGCGTAGCAGCCCGCAGGCGAGGTGGATGCTGGTCAGCGAGGATGAGCACATGCTGTCCACGGCGAATGAGGGGCCGTCCAGATCGAGGCAGAAAGATACCCGGTTGGCGATGGACGCATAGGAGGAGTTGGTCAGCACCCTGGGCCGCTGGGGCCACGCCTTGGCTCCGAAGAATTGGTACTCGCCGTACATCACGCCGGCAATGACTCCCACTCGGCGGCGGGACGCTTGTCCATTGCGTAATCCGGAGAGGGTGTCCGGCGTATAGCCCGCATCCTCGACGGCATGCCAGGCACTTTGCAGGAACAGGCGTTCCTGCGGGTCCATACGCTCGGCATCACGGGGCGATATGCCGAAGAACAGGGGGTCGAACTTGTCAAAATCATCGACAAAGGCGCCCCAACGCGCATAGAGTTCATTACGGCCCTGCGCGGGTTGCCAACGATCCGGAATTTCCGTCACCAGATCGTGCCCCGCCGCCAGGTGTTGCCAAAACTCTGCAAGGTTGGATGAACCCGGATACCGCCCTGCCAATCCGATGATGGCGATATCGCCACTCTCTACACCGTCCATCCCGTTGGACGGGGGCAGCCCGCTGCTTTTTCGTTCAACCGATTTGTCTCCCGTCGCGCGGGGGGCTTTCTCCGGGAGCGCTGGTGCTGGTGCGGTAGCGACGGGCCTGGCGGTAACAACCTTGGACACATCCTCGGCATGTTCGGATATCAGTAGGTTGGCGAGGCCCCGAAGGCTGCGCACCTCGAACAGGGCGGTCTTGGACAGTTCCGGAAAATGTTTCTCAAGGCGAGTGTTCAGCTCCATCACCAGAATGGAGTCCAGACCAAAGACCTCAAGTACGGCGTCGGGATCGATCTTTGCAATAGGAGTGTTGGTTACCGCCGCCAGGTGACCGACAAGAAATGCGAGCAATTCGTCCACAACATCGGTCTCCAGTGCGGGGGCGGTACCTAGGGGGAGCGTGACGGCAGGTTCTTGGACGACACCCAGCAAATGGGCTACCGATCCGTACTCGCCGCGCACCGGGACCAGAACGGTTTGGGAGCTTGAAAGTGCTGAGACAAAAATATCTACACCCTCATTTTCGGGCAGTAACGACAGCCCGTTTTGGCTGAGCCAGCCGGTAACGTAGTCGGGGGCTTGCATGCCGTCGCGGGTTTGCCAAAGGGGCCAGGCGACCGAAATGGCATGGCCTTGACGCCGCCCGCTACGGCTGAGTTCCTGACGCTCTTCCGCAAAGCGGTCGAGCCAGGCATTCGCCAGGGAATAGGCGCTTTGGCCTATATTTCCGTGAATGCCGGCGAGCGACGAGCAAAGAATAAAGACCTTGATCGGATCGCTCGCGGTCGCCTCGTCGAGAGCGAGAGCGCTCATGGCTTTCGACTGCAATACGGCTTCCCAGCCCTCCTCTTGCTGGCGAATAAAGAAATCGTCACGCAATATGCCGGCACAGTGAACGATGCCTCCGACGGGGCCGAAATGCTCACGGACGGAAGCCGCCAGGTCTGCAGCGGCGCTGAGGTCGGAGCAGTCGGCTGACCAGTATTCGGCGGCTTCGGCCCCCAGGGCCTGTAAACTCTTGAGGAACCTGTCAGTCTCGGGACTGCGTGGCGATCGGCCAACCAAAGCCAGCCGTAAGCCTCCCTGCCGGGCAAGCGTCTGAGAAAATAAGCGCCCCATCGCGCCTAACCCACCGGTAATAATGACCACATCCCCGGCTTTCAGTCTGCATATATCCATGGCGGTATTTTCGCCATCGATGAAGCGCAGGCGTCGCTGCTCCCGGTTGCAAGCCGTTAGACGTAATTGGACAACTCCGCTTCTGGGGCCATAAGTGATCTCGCGCGACAGTGCGGAATACAGGTCTTCTGCGTCGTCACCAGTCAGTTCTGCCGGATCGACTTCGATGACCGTCGCCGTGATGGTTGGCATTTCTAGATTCAGCGAGCGCAATAAGCCCGAAACAGCAGCGGTGGGGGCGGGCGGTACAAGCAGATAGACGTGCAGACGCGGGTTAGTCAATGCCTTGCAAAGACTCCGCAGGATTGCCGAGGCACGTGCTACACCTTGCAAACCGATCAAGCGTTCCCAACTGGGCTTCGACGGCTCTGCTGAGACTTCCGTCAGGTTGATGATGAGAGTTTCGGGCTGGGCGTTTTGCGAGACTAGCAACCGATGCAGTAGCCAGAAATGATCCGGGTCGAGGGTATCGCCCTCGATTATCCGACCGTCGCGGTACTGGAACCCGCCCCTTTCCAACATCAACCACGTATCGGCAGAATAATCATGACGCAGATACTCAAACAGCCGGGGGCTGTCGTCGAAGATCATAAGCGGGCCGACCTCTTGCTTTGCCGTATCATCGGGCAGGGCCGCATATTCCCAAACAGGCTCAAGTAAATGAACCCGCTGTTGTTCGGGAACGGTTTCGTACCGGCGGAAGGCGAAATCCTCGATCTCTAGGATGATTTCCCCGGCCGGGGAGAAAACGGTGAAGTCGAAAACCTCTAGGTCCGAAGCTTGGCTGCTCCGGTGTTGCGCATGGACGTACGCGTGCTCCGGGAGTGGAGCGAGTATACGCAGGGACTTTCCACTGTAGGGGATAAAGGCGGATCGTATTTGCTCGCCCGTGGCTTGCGAAGCGAAGAAGGCACTCTGCAATACGCCGTCGAGCATCGCGGGGTCCAGCGGGCTCAGCGGTTTGCCATTGCGCCCTTCCGGGCACATCCGTAACTCGGTGAAGGCCTCGTTCCGCCCCAGCCAAGCCGCTTTTAGGCACCGGAAACTGGGGCCGTAGTGAATTCCCAGGGAATCGAAAGTGGAGTAGAAGTTTTCCGTTCCGGCTGCGGTGGAGCAACGCATGCGTATCGCATCGATGGAATCGTGTCGGGGGTCGACAGCTGTTGCGGTCAAGGGGCGGCAGATACTGCGAAAATGGGTTGTTCTCTCTGTTCGGGGGCCAGAGCTGAAAGCCAGTATCAGATCTTCATTTTGCTGAAGGCAGCGGCAGTCGATCGACCTCTCTCTGATATCCTGGGCAAGGCTTATCGGTGTCGCCCAGGTAAGGTTGCGCAGCTCGAATTGGCCCGGCAGTTCATGGCGTTCGGCCTCCGCCCGGCAAAAGTCGATATATGCGGCGGCGGGCAGCACCGGCATATCCTTGATAACGTGGTCGCGTAGGAAAAATTCCTGGCGGTTAACCACCCGATTGGTGACGACCTCTGTGTCACTGGTACGGGTGGTCGCAGAAACCCAGTGCCGTTCCCTGGCAAAGCAATAGAGGGGGGCACTGTCCGGGAGCGGCGGCTGTTCCCAGAAATCAGACCAGACTATCGGTTTTCCTTCGACCCAAAGAGCGGCCAGGGCACCGGGGTTCGGGTTGATGGCGGCAATATCGCCGGTGGTTTCGCTCGGCATATTCACCCGCCCTGATAACCAATGTCTGTTTTCACGGCGGGGAGTCTGGAGGAAACTGTCCAGGCTCAACGTTAACCCCTCTATATCGGTTGCGACGGCGACGAAGCGGTGCTCGAATGGGCTTCGTCCACACTGGAGGGTATAGGCGAGACGGCTGAAACGCTGGGGCTGCCTGAGTGCCGTCTGTTGCTCAGTGACATAAGCCCGCAGGGCCCCGACCGTTGCCTGCAGTTGAGCCCGAGAACGGGCGGACAGGGGGAAAACCAGTGGACCCGCTGAAGAGGTCCGGTCATCGCTGGGACCGCCCTCTTCAATAATGACATGGGCGTTTGCGCCGCCAGCACCGAACGAACTGATCCCGGCGCGCAAGGGGCCCGCTTCTGTGGACCAGTCGGAGGGAACTTGTGGAATGAAGAAACCTGTTCCTTCTATGCCCAATTCGGGATTAAGGTCGCGGGAGTGGATGGATGGTGCGATGCGCCTATGCTGTAGCTGCAGCACCACCTTAATCAAACTCGCAATGCCGGCGGCAGCTTCCAGGTGGCCGATATTAGCTTTTACCGATCCCACACCACATCGGGAGGGGCGATCCGTTCCGGCCAAGGCCTGCTTCAGGCCTTCTAATTCAATGGGGTCTCCCAATCGGGTGCCCGTGCCATGGGCTTCGATATAGCTGATGCTGGTCGGGTCGATGTCCGTATCGGATAAAACATGGGAAATTAACTTGGCTTGGGATGCAGGGCTGGGAACCGTATAGCCGTTGGTACGGCCGCCGTGGTTTATCGCACTGCCTTTCAGCACCGCTAGCACCCGGTCACCGTCACGCAATGCGGCGGAAAGAGGTTTCAATACGGCAGCCCCAACGCCTTCGCCGGGCACGAAGCCATCCGCGCCCTTGCCGAAGGAATGGCAGCGTCCGGTCGGCGAAAGCATCTGTTGCTGGCAAAGCTGGAGGTATTTGGCGGGATGTGTGTAGAGGTTTACACCACCGACAATGGCCGCGCCGCATTCTTTCTTGCGCAGGCTCTCGACAGCCATGTGCAATGCAACCAACGATGATGAGCAGGCCGTATCGATGGCGAGGCTGGGCCCGCACAGGTTGAGGGCATAAGAAACTCTGTTCGCCACGGACCAGGGCATCCCAGACGGAATTTCCGATATCCCCTCCTGCCACCGTTCCGGCCCCAACAGGGGGTAGGTGTTCGTGGTGACCCCAACGAAGACGCCAATATCCAGAGCGCCGTTGTCTTGTCGTAGCGAGGCACTCCGTTCCCCGAGCAGCGCTCCATCTTCCATCGCATGCCACGCGCATTCCAGGAAAATCCGTTCCTGCGGGTCCATGATGGCTGCTTCACGTGGAGATATACCGAAGAACTGCGCGTCGAATTTATCTATGTCGTCGAGGAATCCCCCCCATTTGGCGTAACTCCGGCCGCTATCCCGAGATAAGGCGCCGGCTTCAAAGAAGCCACCAAGTGGCCAGCGATCGCTTGGAATTTCCCTGACGGAATCGACACCATTCAGAAGGTTGTTCCAGAACGCGTTAGTAGATTTGGCTCCGGGGAACCGCCCCTGCAGGCCTATGATCGCGATATCATTGCAGACAGAGACAGGTTCGGTAGATGATGCAGGAAGTGGAGCCAATATTGGCCATTCCCCGTCCATCGAGAGCGGTTCTTCTGAGGCTGCGGGAGACTGTTCGGGCTTATGGGCGGCAATCAGCTTCTTTGCAGCTTCAGATTGGTGATTGAGTAAATGGGATGCAACCTCCTTGGCTGATCGGCAGTCAAAAAGCAGCGTTTTGGATAATTCGGGAAAATGGGGAGCGATGTGTGCATTGAAATTCATCACCGCAAGGGAGTCGATCCCTATTTCCGAGAATAAAGTATCAGCTAGTATGTTGTTGGCGGTAATTCCTGTTACTGTCTGGATGATTTTTAGGGTGAAATTTGTGAGTATGTCAAGATCTGTTGAGTCCTTTCGGGGATTCATTCTCTGTTCCTTGGCATATTCTGTAATGAGTAATATTTAATAATCCTCATTGCAACTCTTGCGGCCGACTTACCTGCGCAAAGCTGAGCAGGCCGCTATCGGTTTGTACTGTCTGTGATCTTAGAATGTTATAGCTGTGGTGGGATAGAATGCAGTGTTCATTAAAAATAAGGCTAGCCACACCCCGATTTCCAAAGTCTCGGTGATCGGCTGTGTTCGCTTGATTGCTCCATAAACATGAATGACAAGCATCAAGGTGAATACAAAGAAAAGCACGTCAAATGTATGTGCATAGCCTGTTCCAGTGGTTATTGCGCGTAGCATGAGGACTTCAACGATAAGAATGAATGCTCCCAGGCAACGCCCAAAATAGACAGCGAGATCGGTATGCTCCGGGATGGTCCAACGCATTATGCGTGCCCACGTAAGAGGCATGATTAAGATGGGAAGGGCAAAAAATATGGTGGTGGCAGCCATGAGGATGGAAATGTATGTGCTTCCATATTCAGCGTAGTAACCTAGCATGTTCGAGTCTCCTTTCGAACTCTCAGATGATTGCAGGTGTGTTTCTGTAGTTAAGGTATGAGTTATGTGTGATGCTAGGGTTAGCTTTAAAAAAAAGGCTTGTCAATTTTCATTTGCATAAATGGTTCTAAAGGACATGGATTCTGAGGTGCTTTTCCTACCTTAGTAGGAAAGATAGAGGATTCAGTCTCGTGATGGTCTTCTGCGTTGCATGTGGAAAGATGCGCTTGAGTTGAAGAGTGCGCGGAGGCAGATTTTCGTGTCTCAGTATACTTTATTCTGGGTGAGGTGATGGTATGTAATGCCCCATGGTTTCTGCACACTCCATGCAGTTTGCCAAGCATCATCGACGTAAGGTGGTAGTCGAGGCGGTTGCCAGCTGTTGGGCTCGAAACCTGCATGGCAGACCTCAGTGGTTGTATACCCTGAGCTGCTGAGTTCTTCCTTGGTGAGATGAGGAACCGGATCAAGGAACGGGATAGCTGTTCGCAGATCGCAACTGCTGCCATAACTGATGGCTTCAACATTGGCATGTTGCTGATGCAGAGGCCGCGCCTGCTCATCCTCGACGAGCCGGGGGAGGGCATCCAGCCCAATATCGTCACCCAGATCGGCGAGGTGATCCGGCGCCTCATCACCGAGGATGGCCTCACGGTGTTGCTGGTGGAGCAGAAGCTGCCCTTCGCCCGCAAGTATGCCGACCGCTTCGCGATCATGGATCGCGGCCGGCCGGTGGCCAGGGGCGAGATCGCCGAGCTCTCCGACGCCCTGATCAGGGAGCACCTGACGGTGTAGCCCCGCCTGGCTGCTGACCTTGCACGACACCGCCCCATGGGGCGGTGTCGCTGATCGTGCACCACTGTGGCACCGCGCCATGGGCGCCCTGTCAGCACGGGTGCAAGGTGAGAGTCCCGATGCCCCTTAATGGTGCATCAGGGCGTGCTGGACGTGCTTTTGTATACAGCCTATTTTATTGAAAATAGGGTGTTTTTTCTCGTATCACGTGTTCTGGTACGGCCGTTGCCTTATACGAGATACCGCCGTATCAAAAGGCCGATGCCGAATGACCGCCCCGCTTTCCGCCTTGTCCTCGTTGCAGCCGCCGGCCATGCCTAGCTTCGGTCACCGCTTCGATGCCGCTCGCCACTGGGCGGCGTCGCTGGCGCTCGGTTTCGAGGCCCGCGCGGGGGTGACGCGTCTGGTGCGTGCGCGTCATCGGGGGCCGCTGCGGGTCCAGCGTCCCTTCTACCCGGAAGGGGCCGAGGGTGCCTGTCACGTCTACCTGCTCCATCCGCCCGGTGGCCTGGTCAGTGGCGATGCCCTGACCATCTCGGCCCGGGTCGAGTCGGGGGCGCAGGCGCTGTTGACCACGCCGGCCGCCAACAAGCTCTACCGTGCCGACAGTCATGGCGTGGCCTGGTCGCAGCGGACCGCCCTGTCGGTGGAGCCGGGCGGGCTGCTCGAGTGGCTGCCGCAGGAGACGATCGCCTTCGACGGCTCGCGGGGCGAGCAGGTCACGCAGATCGACCTGGCCGGTGACGCGCGCTGCCTGGGCTGGGAGGTGCTGGCGCTGGGCCGCCCGGCGAGCCGGCTGCCCTATGTCTCCGGCCGCATCGAGCAGCGTTTTCGCCTGACGCGTGACGGCCGGCCGCTATGGCTCGAGCGCCAGCCGCTGGACCCGGCCCACCCGCGCTTTGTCGGCTGCTGGGGGCAGGGCGGCGCCAGCGTCCAGGCCACGCTCTGGGCCGTGGGGCTTCCCGACGCGGCCGACGCCATCGATGCCGTGCGTGACGCCCTTCCCGCCAGCCCGCGCTGGGCCGTGACCGTGCGCAACGGTGTGCTGCTGCTGCGCTATCTCGGTGCCGAGCGCAACGAGGCCTGGGCGCTCTGCCGGCAGGCCTGGGCGTGTCTCAGACCGCTGCTGGCCGGGCGCCCCGCCCAGCCGCCCCGCATCTGGTTCACCTGACTTCCGCCTGGAGAAACCCATGGAACTGACCCCGCGTGACAAGGACAAGCTGCTGCTCTTCACGGCCGCGCAGCTGGCCGAGCGCCGCCGCGCCCGCGGCCTCAAGCTCAACTACCCGGAGGCCGTGGCGCTGATCAGCTTCGAGATCCTGGAAGGGGCCCGCGACGGCCGCAGCGTCGCCGAGCTGATGAGCTACGGGCGCGAGATCCTGACCCGCGACGACGTCATGGAGGGCGTGGCGGAGATGGTCGACGAGGTGCAGGTCGAAGCCACCTTCCCTGATGGGACCAAGCTCGTGACCGTGCATGAGCCGATAGTGTGAGGAGTGCGCCATGATTCCCGGTGAGTATCACTTGAAGGACGGCGAGATCGAGCTCTGCGCGGGGCGCAGCCGGATCACCGTCGAGGTCGCCAACAGCGGCGACAGGCCGATCCAGGTCGGCTCGCACTACCATTTCGCCGAGACCAACCCGGCGCTGCTCTTCGACCGTGACAAGGCGCGTGGTTACCGCCTTGACGTGGCCGCCGGCACGGCAATCCGCTTCGAGCCGGGGCAGACGCGGGAAGTGACACTGATTCCCTTTGCCGGCGCGCGGCAAATCTACGGTTTCCGCGGTGAGGTGATGGGCCAGCTGAATACGGAAGGCAAGGGAGACCCAACATGAAGATCAGTCGTCAGGCCTATGCTGACATGTACGGTCCCACGGTGGGCGACCGGGTGCGGCTGGGGGACACCGAGCTGTGGATCGAGGTGGAGCGTGACGCCACCCACTACGGCGACGAGGTGAAGTTCGGTGGTGGCAAGGTGATCCGCGATGGCATGGGCCAGAGCCAGCGGGTCGACGATGCGGTGATGGACACGGTGATCACCAACGCCCTGATCCTCGACTGGTGGGGCATCGTCAAGGCCGACGTGGGCCTCCAGGGCGGGCGCATCGCCGCCATCGGCAAGGCCGGCAACCCCGATACCCAGCCCGACGTAACGATCGTCATCGGCCCTGGCACCGAGGTGATCGCCGGCGAGGGCAAGATCCTCACGGCGGGGCATATCGACGCTCACATCCACTTCATCTGTCCGCAACTGGTGGAGGAGGCGCTCGCCAGCGGCATCACCACCATGCTGGGCGGCGGCACCGGCCCGGCCACCGGCAGCAATGCCACCACCTGCACGCCGGGCGCCTGGCACCTCGGCAAGATGCTCCAGGCGGTCGACGACCTGCCGATGAACATCGGCTTTCTCGGCAAGGGCAATGCCAGCCTGCCCGAGGCGCTGGAGGCGCAGCTCGTGGCCGGCGCCATGGGGCTCAAGCTGCACGAGGACTGGGGGACCACGCCGGCGGCGATCGACAACTGCCTCTCGGTCGCCGAGCGCTTTGATGTACAGATCGCCATCCATACCGACACCCTGAACGAATCGGGCTTCGTCGAGGATACCCTGGCGGCCTTCAAGGAGCGCGGCATCCACACCTACCACACCGAGGGCGCGGGGGGTGGCCACGCCCCGGACATCCTCACCGCCTGTTCGAAGCCCTATGTGCTGCCGTCGTCGACCAACCCGACGCGGCCCTATACGGTGAACACCATCGACGAGCATCTCGACATGCTGATGGTGTGCCACCACCTCGATCCCAGGATTCCCGAGGACGTGGCCTTCGCCGACTCGCGCATTCGCCGCGAGACTATCGCCGCCGAGGACATCCTGCAGGACCTGGGCGTCATCTCGATGATCGCCTCGGATTCCCAGGCCATGGGTCGGGTCGGCGAGGTGGTGTGTCGCACCTGGCAGACCGCCCACAAGATGAAGGTGCAGCGCGGGCTGCTGCCGGAAGACGAATCGCTTGGTGCCGATAATTTCCGCGCCAGGCGCTATATCGCCAAGACCACCATCAACCCGGCGATCACCCACGGCATCGCCCACGAGGTGGGCTCGGTGGAAGTGGGCAAGCTGGCCGACCTGGTGCTGTGGAAGCCGGCCTTCTTCGGCGTCAAGCCGGCGCTGATCCTCAAGGGCGGCATGATCGCCATGGCACCCATGGGCGATCCCAACGCCTCGATCCCCACGCCGCAGCCGGTGCACTACCGGCCCATGTTCGGCGCCTTCGGCCGGGCGACGAGCGCCACGCGGCTGACCTTCGTCAGCCAGGCGGCGCTGGACGCTGGCATCAAGGAGACGCTGGGCCTGCGGAGCCGGCTGTCGGCGTGCCGCGATGTGAGGCAGGTCAGGAAGTGCGACATGAAGCTCAACGACGCCTGCCCCGACCTCGAGGTCGACCCGCAGACCTACGAGGTGCGCTGCGACAGCGAGCTCTTGACCTGCGAGCCGGCCACCGAGCTGCCGTTGGCCCAGCGATACCACCTGTTTTGAAGACTTTGAGTAATGGCGCTATGCATGCGAGCCAGTTGGTCGGAGCGAAACCTCGCGTGGCCGCTGGCTCTCAGGACGAAGCGACGCGGTCGATCTTCAGGGATGAAGATCGAGGAAAGCCGGCACAGGGATGTGCCGTCTTTCCGACCGCGGGAGTCCGTCCGGAGGGCCAGGGTTTCGGCCACGTGGCGTTGAGCGAGAACAAGCTGGCTCGCTCCAAGACTGCCGAAGGAGCAGCATAGAAATGCTGATATTGACCGAACGCCTGGGACCCATCGAGACCGGCCAGGAAGCCGATACCCTGACGCTGCCCTTCGAGCTGCGCATCCGCGGCCGGCTCAAGGCAACGAGCGACAGCGGTCGCGAACTGGGGCTGTTCCTCGACCGCGGGCCGGTGCTGCGCGAGGGCGAGGGGCTGCGTGCCGAGAGCGGCGAAATCGTGCGGGTCAAGGCAGCCGCCGAGCCGGTGGTGACCGCCCGGGTCGAGGCCGGGCTGCCGCTGGCGCGGCTCGCCTACCACCTGGGCAATCGCCATGTGCAGCTGGCGCTGGGCGAGGACGAGGGTGGCGGTTTCGTGCGCTTTCCGCCGGACCATGTGCTGGAGGAGCTGGCCGAGCGGTTGGGTGCCACCCTGGAGCGTCACGAGGCGCCCTTCGACCCGGAGCCCGGGGCCTACCAGCAGCTGGGCGGCCATTCGCATGAGCATCACCACCATGATCACGATCATGAGCACCACCATGCCCACTGAGGAAGCGGTGGTGGGCGAGCAGGGCGAGGACCTGGCGCTGCTGGGGCTGCTGCAGTTGGTCAGCCCGGCGCTGCCGATCGGCGCCTTCGCCTTCTCCCAAGGGCTGGAGAGCGCCTTCGAGCTGGGCTGGGTGCACGACGAGGCGAGCCTCGGCGAATGGCTCGAGGGCGTGCTCGACGATGGCCTGACCCGCTGCGAACTGCCGGTGCTGGCGCGCCTGCAGGCGGCCTGGGCGGCGGGCGATGGCACGGTTGTCGCCGAGTGGGACGCTTGGCTTGCCGCCAACCGGGAAACCGCCGAGCTGGCGGCGGAGGATGCCCGCCTGGGGGCGTCGCTCGCCCGGCTGCTGGGCAGCCTGGACCTGCTGTCGGAAGCGAGTCCGCTGCCTCCTGGCGCCGGCTACGTGACCGTCTTCGCCTGGGCCTCCCACAGGCGCGGCGTGCCGCCGCGCCAGGCGCTGCTCGGCTTCGCCTGGGCCTGGCTCGAGAACCAGTTGGCGGTGGCCTGCAAGGCGCTGCCGCTGGGCCATACCGCCGCCCAGCGTCTCGTGGAGCGTCTGCGGCCGGCCTTGGTCGCCGCGGTGGACGAGGCGCTCGCGCTGCCCGACGACGCGCTCGGTCCCGCGCTGCCCGGCCTGGCGCTGGCCAGCGCCCTGCACGAAACGCAGTACTCACGACTGTTCCGAAGCTAGTGTTAAAACGCCAGGAGAACGACCATGACTCATTGTCTACGCATCGGCGTCGGTGGCCCGGTGGGCTCCGGCAAGACGGCGCTGCTCAAGCAGCTCTGCCGGGCGCTGCGTGACCACTACGATATCGCCGTGGTGACCAACGACATCTACACCCGCGAGGACGCCGACTTCCTGCTCAAGCACGAGGCGCTGCCCGCCGACCGCATCCTCGGCGTGGAGACCGGCGGCTGCCCGCACACGGCGATCCGCGAGGACGCCTCCATGAACCTGGCCGCCATCGACGAGCTCCAGGCGCGCCACCCGGGCCTTGAGCTGGTGCTGGTGGAATCCGGCGGCGACAACCTCTCGGCGACCTTCAGCCCCGAGCTCTCCGACCTCACGCTCTACGTGATCGATGTCTCCGCCGGCGACAAGATCCCGCGCAAGGGCGGGCCCGGCATCACCAAGTCGGACCTCCTGATCATCAACAAGATCGACATTGCCGAGCAGGTGCATGCGTCGCTCGAAGTGATGGAGCGCGATGCGAAGACGATGCGCGGCGAGCGTCCCTTCGTCTTCACCAACCTCTACGACGGCGTGGGGCTGGAAACCATCATCCAGTTCATCCTCGACCGCGGCATGCTCCCCGAACGCCGGTGCGAGAGCGCGACCACGGCCAGCTGAGCCGTTTCCTCACCGTGCATTCATTCCGGCACGATCACACCTCGTCCCACAAGGAGAACCGCCATGACTTTCCCCTTCGACCCCGTCGCACGCCTGGTCCCGGCTTCACTGCTGTTGGCCGCCGGTCCGGCCCTCAGCCATTCCGGCCATGGGGCACCCGAGGTGCACGCCCATACCGGCAGCCCGTCGTTGCTGGCCGTGCTGGCCATCGTTGCGCTTGGCGTGGCAGCGCTGGTGCCCCTGGCGCGTCTCGTCGCACGGCGTCACCGACTGCGCCGCCAGCGTTGACACCGTTGCGCCCGGGCGGGCGCCGTGTCAGTCGAGGTGGGTGACCGCCTTCCGCCGCGGGTCCACGTACCAGGGCAGCCCGCAGCGGGCGTTGTGCTCGAGCTCGGCGATCACCTGGGCGCCCAGCAGCAGGATGATGGCCCCCACCTCCAGGCTCAGCAGCACCACGATCAGGGTGGCCAACGACCCGTAGACGGCGTTCACCAGTGACAGGTTGGCGAAGTAGAAGACCAGCCCGAGTCGCACCCCTTCCCACAGCAGGGCGGCGACCAGGCCGCCCACCACGGCGCGCTTGAGAGCGATGCGCACCAGTGGCAGGACCTTGTAGATGGCACTGAACAGCACGAAGACGCCGACGAAGCTGAACAGGTTGAGCGCCGACTCCGAGAGGCCTGCCAGGGGGAACTCCGTGCCGCGCAGAGTCAGCCACAGGGTGTTGGCCGCCCCCGCCAGCGTGACCAGCAGGGTGAGGGCCAGCAGCCCGGCGCCTAGCAGCAGCATGAAGACGTAGGGCAGCAGTACCGAGACCCAGATACTGCGCCCGACATGGGCCTCCGGCGCGTGGAAGATGATCGCCAGGGCGTCTTCCAGCATGCGAAAGGCAAAGGAGCTGAACACCAGCAGCACCAGGATGCCCACGAGGCCGATGGTCTCGCGTGTGTCGAGCAGGGTGCGCACGGCATCGAGCAGCACTTCGGCATGGGCGGGAGCCAGGTGGCGTGCCTGCACGGCCAGCACGTCGAACAGCGTCCGTTCGTCGATCACCTGCGTCAGCAGTACCGCCAGCAAGGCAAAGAGCGGCACGATGGAGAGCAGCACGTTGTACCCCACGCCACCGGCGAGGAGGATGCCGCGATTGCGCAGGAAGGCCGTGAGCACGCGCCACAGGAAGCCTGCCACCCGGGGCAGCAGGACGAAGGCGAGGCGGCGCGGGACGGTTGGCGGTGAGGTGGACATGCACTATGCCTGTCAGGGGGTTATCGGACATGATAGGTCCTGACGGGCAGCGGCGGGCAACGTCCGTCCCGCCCGTCATGCCAACCGCCTGGTACCGTTCACCGACTGGAGCCCTGCATGAACCCTACCCCAACGCCAGAACCTTCCCACCCCGAGAGAGGCCGTGGCCGCCTCGAGCAGCGCTTCGAGAACTTCCTCTGGCAGTCGCGCCTGCTGGTGCTGCTGGCGGTGATTCCCGCCCTGCTCGGCGCTCTGGTGCTGTTCCTGATTGCCAGCCTCGATATCCTCTCGGTGGTGGCCGATACCTGGCGCCACTACCTGTCGGGCGGGCCGGACATCCACAAGAGCGTGGTCACCGACATCATCGTGGCCGTCGACATCTACCTGATCGCGTTGGTGTTGATGATCTTCGGGCTCGGCGTCTACAAGCTCTTCGTGTCGCGCATCGAGCCCGCCGAGGGGCGCGACCCCTCGCATCCCTTCAATGTGCAGTCGCTGGACCAGCTCAAGGACAAGATCGCCCGGGTGGTGATCCTGGCGGTGATCATCGAGTTCTTCCGTGCCGTGGTGGGTATCCAGTTCGACACCCCGCTCGATGCCATTTACCTGGCGCTGTCGGTGCTGGCCCTGGCCCTGGCGCTCTACCTCATGGCGCTGGCGCACAAGGCCGAGTGAACCTTGCCAGCCGTTCGACGAGAGCGGCACGACACGCCCGCCAACTATACTGCTCTGCATCACCGATGGCTGTGGTGCGCACATGGTGTGGAGCGGAGGAGGGAGAGGGCGTCGTTGCCGTGCGCCGTGGCAGGCGAGCGCCTGGCGCCGCCTCGCCCTGGCGGCGCTCCTGACGCTGCTCGCCGGCTGTGCCGCCCGGCTGGAGCCCCCTGCGGAGGTGGCCGATCCGGTCGACGTCTACCTGCTCGATCATGGCCGTCACGCCAGTCTGGTGCTGCCCTATGGTGAGGAGGGCGTGGTTCGCTACAGCTATGGCGACTGGCAGTGGTACGTGGAGGGACATCGCCATGCCGGCTCGGCGCTGGCAGCGATGCTGTGGCCCACCCGCGGTGCCCTGGGGCGTCGCGTCCATCCCCAGCTCGAGGTGCCCGCCGAGTTGTCGCGCGTGGCCCCGGAGGGCATCGAGCGCAGCTACCCCCTGACCGTGGAGCGGGCGCGCACCCGCTCGCTCCGGCGGCGGCTGGATGCTCGCTTTGCTGTCGCCGGACCAGCCGTGGAGAGCACGGCGTTCGACCTGACCTTCGTGCCGCACCCGAGGGCCTACTGGCTGGCCCACCAGTCCAACCTGGTGGTGGCGCGCTGGCTGGGTGAGCTGGGCGTGGCGGTGCGGGGGACGCCCTGGCTGTCGCGTTGGTATCTCAGTGAGTGAGCGTTGAAAGGGTGACCTCGGTCATGCCGGTCCGGGTGCAAGACTGTGGAAGTGTATCAGTATGTGTATGCTGAAGAGCTGACGACCCGTGTTTGTCGCCTGGAAGGCGGCAGGCGTCATCGATCAAGTGGAGGGCCCAGCCCATGTCGGATAACCCCAATAGCCCATTATTCAAGGACAATCGCGTCAAGGCCCTGGCGGCCGTGGCGGTGGTGGCCATCATCTGGGCGATCTTCGCCCACACCAGCGGCAGTTCCTATCGGGAGCACAGCGAGGCGCTCGAGTCGCAGCTCTCGAGCCTGGAGGCCGAGAATCAGGAACTCGCCAGCGCGCTGGAGGAGCGTGGGGCCGAGCTCGAGGCCAATGCTGAAGCGGGGGAGGACCTGGCCGCCCTCGAGACGCAGATCGCCGCGCTCGAGGAGGAGCGCCAGGCAGCCCAGGCAGCCATGACCGAGGAGCAGGAAGCCGCCCAGAGCGAGCTCGAATCGCTCCAGGCCCAGGTGGCGGACACCGAGGCGCGTCTCGACGAGCTGCGTGGGCAGCAGGAGACGCTGGAAGCCGATATCGAGGCTCGTCAGGCTGAGCTGGGCGACGCCGAGGAGAGGCTGGCGGCACTGCGCGAGGAGCAGCAGGCCGTGGAGCAGGCCCGTGACGAGGCGGCGACGGCCCGCGATGCGGCCGTGGCCGAGCGCCAACAGGCCGAGTCGGACCGTGAGGCTGCCGTCGAGGCGCAAGCAGCCGCCGAGGCGGCGCGTCAGGAAGCCGAGGTTGCCCGGGACCTGGCGGACAACGAGCTGGCGGCGATCGAGGACGAGATTGCCGAGGCCGAGGCCTCGCTGGAGTCGTTGGAGGCCGAGGTCGCCGATCGCGAGACCATGCTCGAGGCGCTGGAGAACGACATCGCGGCGCTGGAGACCTGGCGGGACGAGGTCGCGGAGGAGGTCGCCTCCACCCGCGACGAGCGTGACGCGCTCCAGGCCGAGGTGGAGCAGGCACGCATCGATCTCGACGACACCATGGCCGCCATGCAGATCGGTCGCGACGAGCTGGCCGACATCGAGGGGCAGGTCCAGCAGCGTGAGTCGCAGCTGAATCGCCTGGAGACCCAACTGGCCAACTGGCGCACCGAGCTGGACCAGCTCCAACAGCGCACGGCGTCGGCCGAGGCGCAGGCCGAGGAAAGCGGAGACGCCGCCGAGGCGACGGAGGACGCCGGGCAGGAGTGAGCCACAGGACGGTTCCGACAACGACACGCGGCGAGCCAGGCTCGCCGCGTGTCGTTCGGGGCCAGTGTTGATGCCCGATGGGGCGCGTTATACTGGTGACGGGCGCCTTGCCGCAGCAGGGCAGGGTGCAGCCACGCATTCAGTACGAGGAGCGAGTCGTGATCGAAGGGGTCAAGCATATCGTCGCCGTGGCGTCCGGCAAGGGCGGCGTGGGCAAGTCCACCATTGCCGTCAACCTGGCCCTGGCCATGGCCGCCGAAGGCTACCGGGTCGGTATCCTGGACGCGGACATCTACGGCCCCAGCCAGGCCCGGATGCTCGGCGTGGGCGAGGGCGTGCGTCCCCAGTCGGCCGGTGAGAACCGTTTTCGTCCGCTCGAGGCGCACGGCATCCAGGCCATGTCCATGGCCTTCCTCGTGGATGTCCGCGAGCCGATGGTATGGCGCGGGCCCATGGTGGCCGGCGCCTTCCAGCAGCTGCTCACCCAGACCGTGTGGGACGACCTGGACGTGCTGTTCATCGACATGCCGCCGGGCACCGGCGACGTCCAGCTGACGCTGGCGCAGAAGGTGCCGGTGGACGGGGCGGTGATCGTCACCACGCCCCAGGACATCGCCCTGCTCGACGCCTGCAAGGGCATCGAGATGTTCCGCAAGGTGAACGTGCCGGTGCTCGGCGTGGTGGAGAACATGAGTCTCCACGTCTGCTCGAACTGCGGCCACAGCGAGCCGATCTTCGGTGAGGGCGGTGGCAAGCGCATCGCCGGCGAATACGACACCCGCGTGCTCGGTCAACTGCCGCTGGCGCTCGCCATCCGCGAGCAGGTCGACGGCGGCCGGCCCACCGTGGTGGCGGAGCCGGACGGTGAGGTGACCGCTACCTTCCGCGACATGGCCCGCCAGGTGGCCGAACAGCTGGCGGCCCAGTCATCCGAGGGGCCGTCCATCTCCTTCAGCGAAGAGTGAGCCTACCAAGAGGAATGGGCCGGGCCGTCGCGGCGTCGACCGTGACGCCTGACGTCGGGGCCGCTATCATGGCGGCCCCGATCATTTTTTGACGAGCAGGACGACCCATGAGCATCAAATCCGACCGTTGGATCCGCCGCATGGCCGAGCGGGAAGGCATGATCGAGCCCTTCGAGCCCGATCAGGTGCGCTACCAGAATGATCGTCGGGTGATCTCCTACGGGACGTCCAGCTACGGCTACGACGTGCGCTGCGCCGATGAATTCAAGGTCTTCACCAACATCCATTCGGCGGTGGTGGATCCCAAGGGCTTCGACGAGAAGAGCTTCGTCGACATCAAGGGCGACGTCTGCGTCATCCCGCCCAACTCCTTCGCGCTGGCGCGCACCGTGGAGTACTTCCGCATCCCGCGCAGCGTGCTGACCATCTGCCTGGGCAAGTCCACCTACGCGCGCTGCGGCATCATCGTCAACGTGACCCCGCTCGAACCGGAGTGGGAAGGCCACGTGACCCTGGAGTTCTCCAACACCACCAACCTGCCGGCCAAGATCTACGCCAACGAGGGCGTGGCGCAGATGCTGTTCCTGGAGTCCGACGAGGTCTGCGAGACCTCCTACAAGGATCGTGGCGGCAAGTACATGGGGCAGCGGGGTGTTACCCTGCCGCGTACTTGAGAAAGCGCCGATTTATTGCTGCGCTCGACATCCTGACCGCCGGCGGTGCTCGGAATCCTCATGTAGCAGGCTACACTCCGGTTCCTGCGCTCCGGCGGCGGCCAGCCTGTCATCGCTCGCGACATAAATCGTCAGCTTTCTGAACAAGGTCTTTCTTGAGGCATCTATCAGGCGTCGTCGATATCCTCGTCGAGCTCTTCCGCGGCGTCGGCGTGGGATAGGCGCAGGCCCTGCGGGGGCAGCGGGACGCCGTCGAAGGTGGGGCCGTCATCGCCGAGCTGCAGGCGGCCCTCGAGGAACCATCTCACGGCGATGGGGTAGATCAGGTGCTCGCGGGCGTGCACCTTCTCCTTGAGGCTCTCCTCCGTCTCGTCGTCGGCCACGGCCACGGCGGCCTGGATCACCACCGGCCCGCCGTCGAGTTCCTCGGTGACGAAGTGCACGCTGCAGCCGTGTTCGGCCACGCCGTCGGCGAGCGCCCGGGCATGGGTGTCGAGCCCCTGGTAGGCGGGCAGCAGCGACGGGTGGATGTTGAGCATGCGGCCGTAGAAGCGACGCACGAAACGCGGCGTAAGGATGCGCATGAAGCCGGCCAGCACGATCAGGTCCGGTTCGTGGCGCTCGATCACCTTGATCAGGGCGCCGTCGTAGGCATCGCGGCTGTCGTACTCGCGGTGCGGCAGCACCACCGCCTCGATGCCGGCGTCGCGGGCGCGGTGCAGGCCGTAGGCGTCGGGCTCGTTGGAGACCACGGCGACGATCTCGCCGCCCAGGCGGTCGTGGCTCTGTTCGTCGACCAGCGCCTGGAGGTTGCTGCCGTTGCCGGAGATCAGCACCACCACGCGGCGGGGCTCGGTCGCTTCCGGCGCGATGTCGCGCAGCGTATCGCTTTCGTAGCCGGTGTCGCTCATGCCGTGAGGTTCTCCAACTGGACCGCCTCCTCGCCTTCGCCCCGGGTGACGATCTCGCCGATGCGGTGGACCCGTTCGCCCTGCGCCTGCAGGTGGGCGCGCGCCTGGTCGGCCTGGTCGGCGGGAACCACCACCACCATGCCGATGCCGCAATTGAGGACGCGGTGCATCTCGTGCGCGTCGACGTTGCCCTCGCGCTGCAGCCAGTCGAAGACCGCCGGACGCTCCCAACTGGTGACGTCGATGCGCGCCGCGAGCCCTTCCGGCAGCACCCGCGGCAGGTTCTCGGTCAGGCCGCCGCCGGTGATGTGGGAGAGCGCGTGCACGGCGGCGCCGCTCTCGCGGATCAGCGACAGCAGTGGCTTGACGTAGACCCGGGTGGGGGCGAGCAGGGCATCGCTGAGCGGTTGGCCATCGACGGCGGTGTTGATGTCGGCGCCGCTCACCTCGAGGATCTTGCGGATCAGCGAGTAGCCGTTGGAGTGCGGGCCGGAGGAGGCGAGGCCGAGCAGCACGTCGCCCTCGGCGACCCGGCTGCCGTCGAGGATATCGGCCTTCTCCACCACGCCGACGCAGAAACCGGCCAGGTCGTAGTCGCTGCCCTGGTACATGCCGGGCATCTCGGCTGTCTCGCCGCCCACCAGGGCGCAGCCGGCCTGGGCGCAGCCCTCGCCGATGCCGGTCACCACGTCGGCGGCGATGTCCACGTCAAGCTTGCCCGTGGCATAGTAGTCGAGGAAGAACAGCGGCTCGGCGCCGGCGACCACCAGGTCATTGACGCACATGGCCACCAGGTCGATGCCGATGGTGTCATGGCGGCCGAGGTCCATGGCCAGGCGCAGCTTGGTCCCCACGCCGTCGGTGCCGGAGACCAGTACCGGCTCCTTGTAGCCCGCGGGCAATTGGCACAGGGCGCCGAAGCCACCCAGGCCCCCCATCACCTCGGGGCGAGTGGTGCGCTTGGCCACGCCCTTGATGCGGTCGACCAGGGCATTGCCGGCATCGATGTCGACACCGGCGTCCTTGTAGCTGAGCGAGGGGCGGGAAGGGGAATCGGTCATCTCGGGTCCTGTCGTGGGTCGTCGGCGTGCCGCGCCGCTCGCCGGGCGAGCCGACACGGTGGGCAAGTCGGGGCTCGAATTGTAGCATCATGGCACACAACTGGCAGCCGCCAGCGGGACGTCGACACAGGGAGAGCAGGATGCGCAGAGAGTGGTGGATAGTCGCCGGGGTGGCCGGCCTGGGGCTGTGGTTTCTCATCAGCATCGAGCCGGTGCTGATGCCCTTCTTCGCCAGCATGATCCTGGCCTACCTGGGCGATCCCCTGACCGACTGGCTGGAGGGACACGGCCTGTCGCGACGCCTGGCCGTCACGCTGGTGTTCCTGCTGCTGTCGCTGGGGATCGTTCTCACCCTGCTGCTGGTGCTACCCATCCTCGGGCGGCAGCTCGGCCAGCTCATCGACGCCTTGCCGGCGGTCCTCAACTGGGTCGAGGCGAGCGTGGTGCCGCGTATCCAGGCGCTGACCGGGATGGATCTCTCCACCGACATCGGCCAGCTGCGCCAGGCGGTGGTCGACAACTGGAAGGAGACCGGCACCTTCGCCGCCACGTTGCTGGCCCAGGTCTCGCGTTCGGGACTGGCCCTGGCGGGCTGGATCGCCAACCTGGCGCTGATCCCGGTCGTGACCTTCTATCTGCTGCTGGACTGGGACATCCTCGTCGACAAGGTGCGCCGTGCCCTGCCGCGCCACTGGGAGCCCGACGCGGTACGGCTGGCCAAGGAGTGCGACGAGGTGTTGTCGGCCTTCCTGCGCGGCCAACTGATCGTAATGCTGTGTCTCGGGGTGATCTACGCGGTCGGCCTGACCCTGCTGGGCGTCCGTTTCGGCCTGTTGATTGGCCTGCTCTCCGGCCTGGCGAGCATCGTGCCCTATCTGGGGGTGATCGTGGGTATCGGCGTCGCCGGTCTGGTGGCCTTCTTCCAGTTCGGCGACTGGCTGATGCTGCTGGGCGTCGCGGCGGTGTTCGCCTTCGGTCAGGCGGCCGAGAGCGTGGTGCTCCAGCCCAAGCTGCTGGGCGACAAGATCGGCCTGCATCCGGTGGCGGTGATCTTCGCCGTGCTGGCCGGGGGCAACCTCTTCGGCTTCACCGGGGTGCTGCTGGCGCTGCCGGCGGCGGCCGTGATCATGGTACTCTTGCGGGAACTCAACGACCGTTACAAACGCAGTCACTTGTACGACGCCACGCGGGCCGGGAACGCCCATCATCGCCCCCAGGACGAGGAGTCGCCATGAGTCGAGGACCCGCGCAGCTGCCGCTGGGCGTGGGGCTGCGCGATGATGCCACCTTCGCCAACTTCCATGCCGGGCCCAATGCGAGCCTGGTCGATCGCCTCGAGCAGCAGCTCGAGGCGGGGGGCGAGCCTTTCCTGTTTCTCTGGGGGGCATCGGGCACCGGGCGCAGCCACCTGCTCCAGGCGGCCTGCCACGCGGCCTCCGACCGCGACCGTCGCGCGCTCTACCTGCCGCTGCGCGAGCTGGGCCATTTTCCTCCGCTGATGCTGGAGGAGGCCGAACGGCTCGACCTGGTGGCCATCGACGACCTGGAGTTCGTGATCGGCCGCCGGCGTTGGGAGGAGGGGCTTTTCCACGCGTTCAACCGGTTGCGCGATGCGGGTCGGCGGCTGGTGGTGGCCGCGGAGGCGGCGCCACGCCAGTTGCCGATCGCGCTGCCGGACCTCGCCTCACGGCTCACCTGGGGCATGACCTTCCACGTCAAGGCGCTCGACGACGAAGAGCGCCTGGCCGCCCTGCAGCTGCGCGCCCGGGTGCGGGGCATGCAGTTGCCCGACGAGGTTGCCCGCTACATCCTGCATCGCGGCCCGCGCGACCTGGGCGAGCTGTGCGCCTCCCTCGCCACGCTCGACCGCGCCTCGCTGTCCGCCCAGCGCAAGCTGACGATCCCCTTCGTCAAGCAGGCGCTGGGCTGGTGATGGCGAGATGCGCCCTCAACGCTGGCACAACTCCTCGGTGGAATACTTGAAGGCGTTGAGCACGTCCTCCTGGGTGAAGCCGTAGCTGGTGAGAGTCTCCTCCCAGGCATCGGTGCGCTTGTAGTCCGCCAAGGCTTCGTTGACCGCGTCGCGCAGCGACTCGGCGTCCGGCCCGAAAGCAAAGCCGCCCCAGCTGCGCACTTCCTCGCCGTCGAGCCGGGGATCGGTGAAGTCGAGGGCAGCTTCCACCTCGCGGCTCTGTCGGTCGAGCGTGGTGACCGTGAGCCCGGTGGCCGCATAGGCGTCCGCCTTGCCGTTGGCGATGGCGTCGATGGCTTCGTCATTGCGCTCGATGGTGACGATCTTCTCCTCGGGGACGCCAAGGGCGAGCAGGATCTCGCGCTGGTCGGCACCCGACATCACGGCTACCCGGTAGTCGTTGCGATCTGCGAAGGTGTCGTAGGCGTTGAGTTCCTCGGGGTTGCCGGCGCGCACCAGCAGGCCCTCGCCGTAGGTGGTGTTGGGTTCGGAGTAGAGCACCTGTTCGCAGCGCTCGGGGAGAATCGCCATCTCGGCGGCGGCCATGTCGAAGCGGCCTTCGCGAAGCCCCGGGATCAGCTCGCCGAAGTCGGTGACGACCCATTCGATGGCGTCGATGCCGAGCGCTTCCATCAGGTGCTTGGCGACGTCCGGGCCGGCACCGTGGGCCTCTCCGCTGTCGTCGAGATAGCCGTAGGGCTCCTCGTTGGCCACCGCGATGCGTATGCTGCCCCGTTCGCGGATCTCCTCCAGGCTGGCGGCGTTGGCGGTAGCCAGGCCGACCAGCAGTACCGCAGCGGCGAGTCGCATCGGCCAGCCGGCTCTGCTGTCGTTGCGCATCGGCGAATCTCCCCTCCTGGTGCATCGCGGCCCCGCCGGCTGCGGCGGGGCCCCTGGCATCAACATAGGTGAGGGGCCGGCTCCCTGCCAGCGAGGGTACCAGGAGGTCAGCGGCGCAGGTCGACCTGCCGGCTCTGGCCGTGCCCTAGCGATACCTGGCGGATGATGATGTGTCGCTTGCCGCTGCGTGGGTCGACGACGCTACCGGAGACGTAGAACTCGCCGGCAGGCAGTCCGGTCAGTCGGAAGCGGCCGTTGGCATCGGTGCGCGTGGCGTGGGTATAGGCACGGGCGCGCGGGTCGGCCGGCTCCACCGCACGCCCGGCCAGGGCCTGCTCGGCGGCCTCGGCAGAGTAGGTGGTCACCGGGGCGACGGAGACCGTCTCGCCGGCGCCCACGATGCCGTTGAGGCTCAAGCGTCCGCTGATAGAGGCCGTCCCGCTCTTTTCAAGTCGGGCGTATTCGGCTTCGGGAAAGGCGATCTGTCGCGCCACCCGCGGCGGCGGGGTGGTGCCTGGCATGACCTCGCGTGGTGCCGGTTCGCTGCGGTCGATCACCTCGATGCGCTCGGGCGAGGGCGCGGGGCGTGACTCCATCATCTGGCAGCCGGTGAGCATCACGCCCAGCAGGAGCAGAGAAATCCAGGCTTTCATCGGGCTGTCCTCGTCATTCATGCCGCTTTGCGCAACGAGCATAGCCGATGCTGGCCATCGGAAGACAGCGCCGCTGTGCCAGGGGCGGGCGGCAGGAACGCGCGAGGCCCGCCGGGTCGGCGGGCCTCGCGGTCAGTCGGGCAGCGGTGCCGGAGCTGTTACTTGCCGGCCTTGGCTGCCGTTTCCTGGGCCTGCTTGACGTTGGCTTCGGTCAGCTTCTGGCTCTGCTGCACGAAGTCCTGCTGCAGGGCCACGACCTTCTCGGCATCGCCCTGCAGGCGCTCGGTCAGCTGCTTGGCGACCGCCTGCTGGCCTTCCAGATAGGTGCGGAGGCTGTCGGCGTCCTTGACCTCGAGCAGGCTGCGTGCCTGAGCGAAGCCGGTGTCGGCGTAGGCCTTGGTGGCCTCGAGCTGGGCGTTGACCAGCTTTTCGGTGAACTCGACGCTGAGTGCGGCGTAGGCGCGCGCCGGGCCAAAGAACAGGCTGTCGAACTGCTGAGTGAACTGCTCGGTGGTGAAGTTGGCCATGGTCAGCCTCCGGTTGTGGATCATGCGAGGGGCGTGACGCTCACGCCGTTTTGTCTTGTGCGTCGCAGCATAGCAGCTGTGCTTTGTGCGATGCAACACGGCAATGCAGCCAATCGGCGCTTCGGCACGCTCCAGTCTCGGTGCGCCACTGGGTACCAAAGCACGAGTCGATTCATACCGTTTCTCGCACACGGTTTGGCTACTCTGGTAAGGTGCCAGCCCAAGAGAATTTAGGGGGTGTTGACGATGACCAGCATCGGCAAGCCCTTGCGTCTGGCAAGCTTGCAGGACGTGGCTTGCGACACCTGCCATCTCAATACCCTGTGCCTGCCAGGCGACCTCGCCTCGGAGAAGGTCACCGAGCTGAAGGAGATCATTCAGCCGCTTGCCAGACTGGCCCGACACGAGGTGCTCTATTACCAGGGCGCAGAGCTCGACAACCTCTATACGGTGCGTTCCGGCAGCCTCAAGCAGGTGACCACCACCGAGACGGGCGAGTATCTCGTCACGGCGCTGTTCCTTCCCGGGGAGCTGATCGGTCTCGATGCCATCGCGGACGAGCACTATCCCGGCAGTGTCGTGGCGCTCGAGACCAGTAGCGTCTGCGCGCTGCCCTTCAAGCCGCTGGAGGCGCTGTGTGCGCAGCGGCTCGAGTTGTGCTTGCGCCTCCATCGCAGCCTCAGCCAGGAGATACATAACGAGCGCCTGCGCTTGCGCCTGCTGCTGCGGCGCACCGCCGAAGGACGCGTTGCCTGCTTCCTGACCGCCCTGTCGGAACGCTTCCAGCGGCGTGGCTATTCCCCTTACCGCTTCCACCTGAGCCTTTCCCGCGCCGACCTGGGCAGCTACCTGGGACTGACGGAGGAGACCGTCGGCCGTGCCTTGATGCGCTGCCAGGAGCAGGGGTTGGTCACCGTGCGAGGCCGTGAAATCCGCATCCTGGACATGCCGAACCTGGCACGGCTGGCGCATGCCAGCGGGCGACGCAAGGCTCAGGGGGGATGATCAGCGCTCCCGGGGCAGGCGGGCTTCGAGCTGCCACTCCCCGTGACGCTCCTCGAGTAGCTGGTATTCGCGGCGCTTCTGCCGGACGAAGGCCTGCAGGGGGCGGTAGAGCTCCGGGGTGGCATTGGTGGCCAGCAGGGCGTCGTAGAAGTGCCAGGAGTGGTGAGCCGCCTCCAGGGCCTCGTCGAGCACGTCGCTTGTCATGGTGCCGTTGACGACGAAGAAGTGGCGGCAGGAGGGGGCGAGCGCTGAGCCCATCGCTGGGTTCGCCTCGCCGAGGCAGGCTTCGAGGTCCAGTTCGCTGGCGACCGTACGTAGTGTCTCGAGGCGCAGTTCGCACTCGGTGCCCAGCGTCGCCATCAGGCGGCTGATGTGGGGGGCGGTGGGCAGCAGGCTCAGCGCCAGGCGGCGGTAGCGCTGCAGCTCCTGCCGTTCGTG
Source organism: Billgrantia azerbaijanica (assembly GCA_004551485.1). Taxonomy (GTDB): domain Bacteria; phylum Pseudomonadota; class Gammaproteobacteria; order Pseudomonadales; family Halomonadaceae; genus Halomonas; species Halomonas azerbaijanica. Next base: position 273,306 of record SBLD01000004.1, read on the forward strand.
ATGGCTGATCAGGTCGAGCTGTTCCTGGGGCAGGAGCATATGGGCGGTCGAGTCAAACATGGGCGCTGTCCGTTATGGTTCTGATCTTGGTGAGCAGGCCGTAGGCTTGGCCGGGAGGACTACGGGACTGATCGTAGTCAGCCCTCGCCACCGCCGGCCACGACAGTTGTCAACTTCCGATCCACATGCCGCTTTCGACCACCAGCGTGTCGGCGGGAGACACGTGGCCCCTTGAAAGGCGAAGCGGGTCACCCGATGCTGACAGCATGCTTTCGTGCCAAAGCAAGGAGACGGCCATGAGCGAGCAGCGTATCGAGCGTGACAGCATGGGCGAACTGGAGGTGCCGCGCGATGCCCTCTACGGCGCCCAGACGCAGCGGGCCATCAACAACTTTCCGGTCTCCGGCCAGGCGATGCCGGCCGCCTTCATCCACGCCATCGCGCGGATCAAGCTGGCCGCCGCACAGGTCAATGCGGCGCTGGGGCTGCTCGACGCGGCGCGCGCCGAGGCCATCGCCGAGGCGGCGCAAGCGATCATCGACGGACGCCACGACGACCAGTTCCCGGTGGATGTCTTCCAGACCGGCTCCGGGACCTCGAGCAACATGAACGTCAACGAGGTGATCGCCACTCTGGCGAGCCGCGACGACCTGTCGGTGGGGCCCAACGATCACGTCAACATGGGGCAGTCGAGCAACGACGTCATTCCCAGTGCCGTGCACCTCTCGGCGGCACTGGCCGTCACCACCCGGCTGCGTCCGGCGCTGGTGCACCTGCGCGACGCCATCGACGCCCGGGCCGCCGAGCTCGACGGTGTGGTGAAGACGGGGCGCACCCACCTGATGGATGCCATGCCGCTGCGCATGAGCCAGGAACTGGGCGGCTGGTCGAGCCAGGTGGCCCAGGCGATCGAGCGTATCGACGGCGCCATGCTGCGCCTCACGCGCCTCGCCCAGGGCGGGACGGCCGTGGGCACCGGCATCAATGCCCATCCCGAGTTCGCCGTGCGCATGGCGCGCGCGCTCAGCGACCAGACCGGGCTCGCCTTCACCCCTAACGACAGTTTCTTCGCCAGCCTCGCCTCCCAGGACGCGGCGGTGGAGCTCTCCGGACAGCTGCGCGGCCTGGCCTGCGTGATCATGAAGATCGCCAACGACCTGCGCTGGATGAACTCCGGGCCGCTGGCCGGCCTCGGCGAGATCGAGCTCGAGTCGCTGCAGCCGGGCAGCTCGATCATGCCGGGCAAGGTCAACCCGGTGATCCCCGAGTCCGCGGCCCAGGCGGCGGCTCAGGTGATCGGCCTGGACAGCGCCGTCACCGTGGCCGGCCAGAGTGGCAACTTCCAGCTCAACGTCATGCTGCCGCTGGTCGCCCACAACCTGCTCACCCAGATCACCCTGATGAGCAACACCGCCCGGCTGCTGGCCGATCGGGCCATCGCCACCTTCCGGGTGCGCGAGGCCAACCTGGCCGAGCCGCTGTCGCGCAACCCCATCCTGGTCACGGCGCTCAACTCGGTGATCGGCTACGACGCCGCGGCGGCCATCGCCAAGGAGGCCTACCAGGCCGGGCGGCCGATCATCGACGTGGCCGAGGAGCGCACCGACCTCTCGCGGGACGAGCTCGAACGGCTGCTCGACCCGGCGGCGCTGACGCGGGGTGGGATTCCGGGCTAGTGCAGCTGCCCCGGCGGCGCTTCGGGGGGCGAAAACGAAAACGAGCGACAAGAAAACGAACATCAAGTGGTCGAAGCAGCGGCCTTGGCGAGCCCGGCATGCCGGGCCGACAGGGGCTCAGGCGATGTGCAGGGCAACGTCGTGCTGCTGCAGCAGGCGCAGAATGGCCTCGGGGGGACGCCGGTCGGTGAACAGGGCGTCGAGCTGGGCGAGGTTACCCTGGCGTACCACGGGATTGCGCTGGAACTTGGAGTGGTCGGTGGCGAGGAAGACCTGCCGGGAGTTGCGGAGAATGGCCTGGGCGACGCGTACCTCCTGGTAGTCGAACTCGAGCAGCGAGCCGTCCTCGTCGATGCCGCTGATGCCGATGATGCCGTAATCGACCTTGAACTGGTTGATGAAGTCGATGGTGGCCTCGCCGATGATGCCGCCGTCGCGGGAGCGCACCTGGCCGCCGGCGATGATCACGTTGAAATCCTCCTTGTGCTGCAGGATGGCGGCCACGTTGAGGTTGTTGGTGATGACCTCCAGGCCCTGATGTTCCAGCAGCGCCTCGGCGATCAGCTCGGTGCTGGTGCCGATGTTGATGAACAGCGATGCCTGGTCGGGGATGTGGCGGGCCACCAGGGCGGCAATGCGCTGCTTGGCCTCCAGGTTGAGGGTCTTGCGCGTCGCGTAGGCGGTGTTGACCGTGCTCGATTCCAACCCGGCACCGCCGTGCACGCGTCGGATCAGCCCTTCGCTGGAGAGGGCGTTGAGATCGCGACGCACCGTCTGGGGGGTGACCGCGAAGTGTTCCGTCAGCTGCTCGATGCTGGCATAGCCCTGGCGGCGTACCAGCTCGATGATGGCGTCCTGGCGTTGCTGCTGGTTCATGGCGTCTCCTTGCTGGGCCTGATTCCACGCGCTCGAGCGTGACGACGTTACGATAACAGGCCGGCATGATCGCAAGTGAACATTCTAGTCGAAGAGCGAAACCGGCAGGGTTAGGTGGAAGGCACCAACGCGGGTGTGGCGGGCGCGTAGGCGGGACGGCAAGCGGTTGATTCGCCTGAGGGGTGGGGGAGTGTTGCGGGGGAATTCGGGGCTTGCATTTGCGGGATGAACGCGTAGAATACGCATCCGTTGCCACGGCACAGATTGCCGTTCACGGCGCGACGACGGTTGGCTCGCGACGTGGCAAGGCGTCGTCAGAGGCAGGTAGTGCAGGACCATAGCTCAGTTGGTTAGAGCGCCACGTTGACATCGTGGAGGTCGGCGGTTCGAATCCGCCTGGTCCTACCAAGCCTGCGCCGGTGACTCTCTCCAGGACCATAGCTCAGTTGGTTAGAGCGCCACGTTGACATCGTGGAGGTCAGCGGTTCAAATCCGCTTGGTCCTACCAGCTTCCCGAATGCCCCGCAGCTTCGCTGCGGGGCGTTTTGCTTATGTGAGGTCGGTGCGCCCGGCGAACACTGCCACCAGGCGTTCGATGCCGGCCTGGTCCGCCGCGCTGAAGCGCCCTTTCACCGGGCTGTCCAGGTCCAGCACGCCCCATAGGCGACCGTTCACGGTGATCGGCACGACCAGCTCGGCGTTGGAGGCCGCATCGCAGGCGATGTGGTCGGTCACGGCGTGGACGTCGTCGACGCGCTGCGTCTGCCGGGTGCGCGCGGCCGCCCCGCATACCCCCTGGTCAAAGGGGATGGGGTGGCAGGCCGGCTTGCCCTGGAAGGGGCCGAGGCCAAGCATCCCTGGGCTGCGCTGCAGATAGAAACCGGCCCAGTTGAGGTCGGGGATCTCCTGCATCAGGAAGGCGCAGGTCTGGGCGCTGTTGGTCAGCCAGTCGCGGGTGTCGAGCAGCGCCTCGAGCTGGCGGGCGAGCAGGGCGTAATCGGGTGTCATCACGGCTCCTTTCACAAAAAGGCCGGCCTTGCGGCCGGCGCCAAACTCATGAATCCCTGGTGAAAGATGGATATGCGTGGCGAGCGAAGACAGGCTGGTCGCCGCCGGAGCGCAGCTCCGGAGTGTAGCCTGCTACATGAGGATACGACCGGGCCGACGCTTCGGCACCGCCGGCGGCCAGGATGGCTAGGTTCGTTCCCGACGAACCAACGCACTTCCCACATCCCTGTGGGTCGTCGAGCGCAGTAGCATATCCGCTTTCACTTATTTCCAGCCGGGTACTGCCTGCGCCCCAAACAGCTCCTCGGCCTTGGCCTCGACCTCCTCGGTCTGGTAGGCGTCGACCAACTGGCGGATCGCTTCGCGGTCCTGATCGCCTTCGCGCACCACGATCAGGTTGACGTAAGGCGACTCCGGGCCCTCCTTGATCAGCGCGTCGTCCAGGGTCAGGCCGGCGGGCTGGGCGAAGGTGTTGTTGATGAAGGCCAGGTCCACGTCGGGGAGCACGCGCGGCAGCTGTGCGGCTTCGATCTCGCGGAAACGGAAGTCCTTGGGATTGCCCACCACGTTGAGCGGCGTGGCCTCGAGATTTTCCGGGTCGTCCAGCTCGATCAGGCCCTGGTTGTGCATCAGGATCAGCGCTCGGCCTTCGTTGGAGGGGTCGTTGGGCAGGGCGATCTGGGCGCCTTCGGGTAGCGCCTCGATGCTGTCATGCTTCTCGGAGTAGGCGCCGATCGGGTAGACGAAGGTGCGTCCGGCAATGGCGAAGTCGTAGCCGCGATCTTCCACCATGGAGCGCATGTAGGGCTCGTGCTGGTAGGCGTTGGCATCCAGGCTGCCGTCGGCCAGGGCGGCATTGGGGGTGACGTAGTCGGTGAACTCGATGATCTCGACGCTCAGGCCGTACTCGCGCTGAGCGATCTCGGCAGCCACCTCCATCACCTCGGTCTCGGGGCCGGCCACGGTGCCGACCTTGATGGCGTGTTCGTCGGCCAGGGCGGTGCCGGCAGCCAGGGTGAGGGCGGAAGCGAGAACGGTGTTGAGCAGTGTCTTGCGCATGGGTCGGAACCTCCTGTTGTGTCGTCTCGATATTAAGGTAATAAAAAATAAAATTTAAATAGCTTTTGGCTATTTGTGATCGCTCTTGCGTACCAGATAATCCCCCAGGCTCTGAAAGCCCTGCACCATGACCACCAGGATCGCCACCGTGATCAGCATGATGGTGGGGTTGAAGCGGTTGTAGCCGTAGCGGATGCCCAGATCGCCGAGACCGCCCCCGCCCACGGCGCCGGCCATGGCCGAGTAGCTCACCAGGGTGACCACGGTGACGGTCAGCGCGGTGAAGATGCCCCCGCGCGCCTCGGGGAGCAGCACCTTGGTGATGATCTGCCAGGGCGTGGCGCCCATCGACTGGGCGGCTTCCACCAGGCCGGGATTGATCTCGTTCAGGGCGCCTTCCACCAGGCGGGCGATGAAGGGGATGGCGGCGATGGTCAGCGGCACCGCGGCGGCGTTGGTGCCGATGGAGGTGCCGACCAGCACCCGCGTGAAGGGGATGATGGCCACCATCAGGATGATGAACGGGATCGAGCGACCGATGTTGGTGATCACGCCCAGCACGCCGTTGAGCACCGGCTGGGCCAGCACCTGGCCGGGGCGCGTCACGTAGAGCAGCACCCCCAGCGGGATGCCGACCAGGGCGGAGATCGCCCCGGAGATGGCCACCATGTAGAGGGTGTCGAGGGTGGCCCTGAGGATCAGGTCAATCATCGCGCTGGACATGGCCGAGCACCTCCACGTGCAGATCATGGGATTCGAGGTAGTCGAGGGCCTCGCGGGTCTTCTCCGGCGTGCCCATCAGTTCGGCGATCATCAGGCCCAAGGTGCGCTCCTGGATCGACTCCACCTTGGCCTGCAGGATGCTCACGTCGATGCCGCACTCCCGGGCCAGGCGCGAGACGAGCGGCGTGGAGACGGCGTCGCCGGAAAACGCCAGGCGCACTACCGGGTGGGAGTGCTCGCCGGGAGCCTCCTCCAGGCGTTCGATCAGTGCCCGCGGCGGTTCCAGCTTGAGGAAGTCGTTGAGGAACTCGCGGCCCAGTTGCGTTCGGGGAGCGGTGAAGAAGTCGCCGACGTCCGCTTCCTCGACGAGCTCGCCGCCGGAGATCAGGCTGACCCGGTGGCAGATCGACTTGACCACCTCCATCTCGTGGGTGATCAGCAGGATGGTGAGGCCGAGCTTCTGGTTGATGTCGCGCAGCAGGGCGAGGATCGAGCCGGTGGTCTGGGGGTCGAGCGCCGAGGTCGCCTCGTCGCACAGCAGCACCTTGGGTCGGCTGGCCAGCGCCCGGGCAATCGCCACGCGCTGCTTCTGGCCCCCGGAGAGCTGGGCCGGGTAGTGCGAGGCCTTGTCGTCGAGTCCCACCAGCTCCAGCAGCGGCGTGACCCGTTCGCGGATCGCCGTGCGTTTCACGCCCATCAGCTCCAGCGGCAGGGCCACGTTGGCGAACACGGTGCGGTTGGTCAGCAGGTTGAAGTGCTGGAAGATCATGCCGATGCCGTGGCGCGCCGCGTTGAGCGCCTGGCCAGAGAGGCCGGTGAGCTCCCGGCCGTCCACGCTGACGGTGCCGGTGGTGGGCCGCTCGAGGAGGTTGACGCAGCGGATCAGCGTGGACTTGCCGGCCCCGGAGAGGCCGATCACGCCGTGGATTTGCCCCTGGGGGACATGGAAGTCGATGTCCTTCAGGGCCTGGACGGTGCGGGCTGCGTGGCCGTTACGGCGACGCCCCTTGAGCACGTAGGTCTTGGAAACGTTGTGGAGTCGGATCATGGATACCACCGCAGGGTGGGCGCCGGGCGGGCGGGTGCGGCAGGCGGGCAAAAAAAGGCCACCCTGGCGGGTGGCCATCAACGCTGGACACACCCTTTTAGCTGCACTTCACGGCGAGGCGTGCCTCGTCGCGGGCGCCCGCAATCCGGGTACAAATCGGCGCCGTAAATGATAGCAGCACATGCTAATGCGAAAGGTGAAAGGTGTCAATGTCATTGGGGTATGTTGTGGTCGGTGGGCCGGGATGTAGCGTAAATCACCATTTGCAAGGCGAATGGCTGGAAGATGTTGCGGCTCGATGCCGGCCGCTTGCCGGGTGGATGGACGTGGCGCCCGCGACTTTCTACACTGCGAGCCCTCGATTCCAACTTCACCCGGGGGAGCTCGGGACAATCGCCATTACCCGTAGCAAGAGGTGCCGGGGGCAGGTTGAAGAGGGGGGGCTTCGCCAGGGATGGCGAAGGTAGCGCCCAGGGATGGGTTCACAGCTCCCCTCGAAGACCTGTCGCCGGATCAGCCTCGAGCTACGGCTATCCACGATTGCCCTACGGGGGACCCGCATTGAGGAGCGTCCATGTTCACAGGCATCGTTCAGGGAATGGCGGAGATCGTCGCCATCGAGGAGGCGGAGGCGTTTCGCACCCATGTGGTGGTGCTGCCCGAGACGCTGCGCCAAGGGCTGGAGCCGGGGGCGTCGGTGGCGCACAACGGCGTCTGCCTGACGGTCACGGCCATCGATGGCGAGCGGGTGCGCTTCGATTTGATGCGCGAGACGCTCGCCGTGACCAATCTCGGTGAGCTCACGGTGGGCGATCGCGTCAACGTCGAGCGGGCGGCGCGCTTCGGCGACGAGATCGGTGGGCATGCCATGTCGGGGCACGTCATGGCCATGGCCGAGCTGGTGGAGCTCGATGAGGCGCCCAACAATCGGCGGCTGTGGTTCGAACTGCCGCCCGCGCTGGGCCGCTTTCTGTTCGACAAGGGGTATATCGGCGTCGACGGCGCGAGCCTGACCATCGGGGCGGTGCGCCCGGCCACGGCCGCTCACGGGCCGCGCTTCTGCGTCGACCTGATTCCCGAGACCCTCGCGCGCACCACCCTGGGTGACCGCGTGCCGGGCGACCGGGTCAACATCGAGATAGACCCGCAGACCCAGGCCATCGTCGAGACCGTGGAACGCGTGATGGCAGCCCGCTTCTCCGGTTGAGGTGGCGCCGGGCTTGCGTTGGTCGCCATACTGGCCGTGGCCCGTACTTTGCTTATACAGGGCGAACCGTGCCGAACCCATGGCGACCCTGCCGCGGTGGCCTCGCATCGCGGGACCCCTTTGGTTACCATGTGCGGCTTTTCTCGTTACCTGGCTGGTCGATAACCAGCTCAAGCGCGCAGGCATACCAACATGAAGAACCTGATCGACAGCCACTTCAAGCTGACCGAGCACAACACCAGCGTGAAGACCGAGGTCATTGCCGGGATCACCACCTTCCTGACGATGGCCTACATCATCTTCGTCAACCCCAGCATCCTCTCCCAGACCGGCATGGATGCCGGGGCCGTTTTTGTCGCCACCTGCCTGGCGGCGGCTTTTGGTTGCCTGGTCATGGGGCTGTGGGCCAATTACCCGATCGCCCAGGCCCCGGGGATGGGGCTCAACGCCTTCTTCACCTACGGCGTGGTGATGGGCATGGGCTACAGTTGGGAGGCCGCCCTGGGCGCGGTGTTCTTCTCCGGTTTCATCTTCTTCCTGCTCAGCGTGTTCAAGGTGCGCGAGTGGATCATTCACTCGATTCCGCTGTCGCTGCGCCTGGGCATTGCCGCCGGCATCGGCCTGTTTCTGGCGATGATCGCGCTGCAGAACGCCGGCATCGTGGTGGCCAACGATGCCACCTTCGTGGCCCTGGGCGATCTTTCGCAGCCGGCGGCCATCTACGCGCTACTTGGCTTCTTTGCGATCACCGCCATGGCTTACCTCAGGGTCACCGGGGCGGTGATGATCGGCATCCTGGCGATCACTCTGCTCGGCATGCTGCTGGGCCACAACGAGTACGGCGGTCTGCTGTCGATGCCGCCCTCCATTGCGCCGACCTTCCTGGCGCTGGACCTCGCCGGGGCCTTCGACGTCGCCATGCTCAGCGTGATCTTCGCCTTCCTGTTCGTCGACCTGTTCGATACCTCCGGCACCCTGGTGGGCGTGGCCCAGCGCGGCGGACTGCTCGACAAGGACGGCAAGCTGCCGCGCCTCAACCGTGCCATGATGTCCGACAGCGGCGCCTCGATGGTTGGGTCGTTGCTGGGCACCTCGACCACCACCAGCTACATCGAGTCGGCGGCGGGCATCGCCTCCGGTGGGCGCACCGGCCTGACGGCCGTGGTGGTGGCCGTCCTCTTCCTCGTGAGCCTCTTCTTCGCGCCGCTGGCCGGCTCGATCCCCGCCTATGCCACGGCGGGCGCCTTGCTCTACGTGGCGGTATTGATGGCCGGCAGCCTGGCGCACGCCAACTGGGAGGATCCCACCGATGCTGCGCCGGTGCTGATCGCGGCGCTGGCCATGCCGCTCACCTTCTCGATCGCCGAGGGCATTGCGCTGGGCTTCATCAGCTATGCTGCGATCAAGACGCTCTCCGGGCGCTTCCGCGACCTCAACTCCGCCGTGGTCGTGCTGGCGATCCTGTTCGTGCTGAAATTTCTCTTCCTTGACTGATCACCTTTCTCACCGAGACCTGCGATGAGCATCTACGGCGACTACATCAAGTCCGTGATACGAACCGTCCCCGACTGGCCGCAACCCGGGGTCAACTTCCGCGACATCACCCCGCTGTTGCAGAACAGTGCGGCGTTCCGCAAGCTGATCGACAGCTTCGTGCACCGCTATCAGGAGATGGAGATCGATGCCGTCGCCGCCATCGATGCACGCGGGTTCATCATCGGCGCGCCGCTGGCCTATGAGCTGGGTTGCAGCTTCGTGCCGGTGCGCAAGAAGGGCAAGTTGCCGTTCAAGACCATCAGCGAGACTTACACCCTGGAGTACGGCCAGGCCGAGGTGGAGTTGCACTCCGACGCCTTCCGCGAGGGGGATCGCATCCTGATCATGGACGACCTCATCGCCACCGGCGGCACCATGTTGGCGGCGGCCAAGCTGATCTCCCGCAGCGGTGGTCAGGTGGTGGAGACCGCGACCATCATCGACCTGCCCGACATTGGCGGGTCGCACAGGATTCGCGAGGCCGGCTTCGGCGTCTTCGCGGTGTGTTCCTTCACCGAGGACGAGTGAGCGAGAGCCATGAGTACCCACCGTTACCACCAGCACTTCACCGTTTCCTGGGACCAACTGCACCGGGACGTGCGCGAACTCTGCCACCGCCTGATCGAGCGTGACTTCAAGGGCATCGTCGCCGTCACCCGCGGCGGCCTGATCCCGGCGGCGCTGATCGCTCGCGAGCTCAACGTCCGCCTGATCGATACCGTGTGCATCAAGAGCTACGATCACATGGAGCAGGGCGGCCTGCAGGTGCTCAAGGGCGTGGAGCACGACGGCGACGGCTGGCTGCTGGTCGACGACCTGGTGGATACCGGCAAGACCGCGCGCAAGGTGCGCGAGCTGCTGCCCAAGGCGCACTTCGTGACCGTCTATGCCAAGCCGGAGGGCCGGCCGCTGGTCGACCAGTACCTCACCGAGGTGGCTCAGGACTGCTGGATCCAGTTTCCCTGGGACATGGGGGTGGCCTACGTCGAACCCCTGGCCGACCAGGTCAAGCGCTGATCATGGCGTCCTGTCCGCTTCCCGATAGCTGGCAGCAGTGGCTGGGTGGTGAATTCCAGACTCCCTACATGCAGGCACTGCGCGACTTCCTGGCCGCCGAGAAGGCGGCCAGGAAGGTCATCTACCCGCACTCCTCGAACTGGTTCCGCGCCTTCGAGCTGACGCCGCTGGACCGTGTCAAAGTGGTGATCCTCGGCCAGGATCCCTACCACGGCCCCGGCCAGGCCCACGGCCTGTGTTTCTCGGTGCGCCCCGGGGTGGCGATCCCGCCGTCGCTGGTCAACATCTACAAGGAGCTCGAGGCCGACGTCGGCTTCCGGCCGGTGAACCACGGCTGCCTGGAATACTGGGCACGGCAGGGGGTGCTGCTGCTCAACACCTCTCTCACCGTGGAGCGCGGCAACGCCGGCTCCCACCGCGGCAAGGGGTGGGAGACCTTCACCGACCGCGCCATCGCCACCGTCAACGCCCATGCCGAGCCGGCAGTGTTCCTGCTGTGGGGCAGTCATGCCCGCCAGAAACGTGCGCTGGTCGACACCTCGCGCCACCTGGTGCTGGAATCGCCGCACCCGTCCCCGCTCTCGGCGCATCGCGGTTTTTTCGGCAACCACCACTTCTCGCGGGCCAACGCCTTCCTGGTGGAGAACGGCCGCGAGCCGATCGACTGGCAGTTGCCCGAAACGCCAGACGCCTAGGCGTCTCGGGGCTAATCCGACGACAGACCGGCCCCTCGTTAGGCTTGCTGCCTTGGCAGTCCGGCTTAACCTCGACGTGGGATGCGGGTAGAATGGCGCGCAATTTATCGGTGCCGTCCATCCGACCAAGGTCGTCTCCCTCCACCCCGCCGCAATGAGGTCTCCCCCATGAGCGTCCATGCCATCCAGCACCCCCTGGTCCAGCACAAGCTGGGACTGATGCGCGAAGCCGGCATCAGCACCAAGAGCTTCCGTGAGCTGGCCGGTGAGCTGGCCAAACTGCTCACCTACGAGGCGACGAAGGACCTGGAGCTGGAGGAGCAGCCGATCGACGGTTGGAGCGGCCACAAGATCCCGGTGAAGCTGCTCAAGGGCAAGAAGGTCACCATCGTGCCGATCCTGCGCGCGGGGCTCGGTATGCTCGACGGCGTCACCGATCTGATTCCCAGTGCCCGCATCAGCGTGGTGGGGCTCTACCGTGACGAGGAGACGCTGGAGCCGGTTCCCTATTTCTCCAAGTTCGCGGGCGAGCTGGACGAGCGCCTGGCCATCGTCATCGATCCCATGCTGGCCACCGGCGGCACCATGGTCGCCACCCTCGACATGCTGCGCGAGCGTGGCTGCAAGCACATGAAGGTGATCGTGCTGGTGGCCGCCCCAGAGGGCATCCAGCGCGTGCAGGAGGCCTACCCCGACATCGAGATCTACACGGCGGCCATCGACGACCACCTCGACGAGAACGGCTACATCGTGCCGGGGCTGGGTGATGCTGGGGACAAGATCTTCGGCACCCGATGATTTTTGGGGCTCATCGCAGACTGGCGTGAAATGGCTTTGTGGGAGGGAGCTTTAGCTCGCGAAGCAGCGCGCAGCGCTGCCAACAGGGCGCCTGCGGCGCCTTCGTCGAAGCGTCGAACCGCCGGAGAGCTGGCCTCCCACCAGGCGCATCCTGCAAAACAGATTCCCGCTGATCTGCGAAAGACCTAATATTTCGCCCCTGAGATCGTGCTCCAGGGGCGTTTTTCTGCCGAACCGACGAACGACAATCGCGGAGACTTCCATGAGTGATCAAGCGACCGCCTCGGCCGTGCCGGGCGACTCCCTGCCACGTACCCTGCTGACCGGGGCCCAGATGCTGTTCGTGGCCTTCGGCGCCCTGGTGCTGGTGCCGCTGTTGACCGGCCTCGACCCCAGCGTGGCGCTGTTCACCGCCGGCATCGGCACCCTGGTCTTCCACGCCGTGACGCGCGCCAGCGTGCCGGTGTTCCTGGCGTCCTCCTTCGCCTTCATCGCGCCAATCCAGGGCTCGGTGGCGAGCTTCGGCCTCTCCGCCACCCTCGGCGGGCTGCTGGCGGCGGGTCTCGTCTATGTGGTGATCGCCCAGTTCGTGCGTCTCAAGGGCACCGCCTGGCTGCACCGCCTGCTGCCGCCGGTGGTGGTGGGGCCGGTGATCATGGTGATCGGCCTGGCGCTCGCGCCGGTGGCGGTGGACATGGCCACGGGGGAGACCAGCGAGCACATCGGCTACGGGCGGGCGATCGTCCTCTCCATGGCGAGCCTGCTGGTGACGCTGGTGCTGGCGGTGTTCGGGCGTGGCCTGCTGCGTCTGGTGCCGATCATGGGCGGTATCGCCACCGGCTATGCCCTGGCGCTGGTGATGGGCGTGGTCGACTTCTCGCCGGTCCACGACGCGGCCTGGGTGTCGCTGCCGAACTTTACCGCGCCGAGCTTCCACTGGGCGGCGATCCTGTTCATGATTCCGGTGGCCATCGCGCCGGCGGTGGAGCACATCGGCGACATGATCGCCATCGGCTCGGTGACCCGCAGGAACTACCTCGAGAAGCCGGGCCTGCACCGCACCCTACTTGGCGACGGCCTGGCGACCTCGGCGGCGGCGCTGTTCGGTGGCCCGCCGAACACCACCTACTCGGAGGTGACCGGGGCGGTGACCCTGACGCGGGCCTTCAACCCCTGGTACATGATCGTGGCCGCCGGCCTGGCGGTGACCCTGGCCTTCGTCGCCAAGCTCGGCGCGCTGCTGCAGACCATTCCGGGGCCGGTCATGGGCGGCATCATGACACTGCTGTTCGGCTCCATCGCCGTGGTGGGCATGAACACCCTGGTGCGCGCCGGCCACTCGCTCACCGCGCCGCGCAACCTGGTGGTGGTCTCGCTGATCCTGGTGTTCGGCATTGGCGGCATGCAGCTCGGCGGCGGCCAGTTCACCCTGCAGGGGGTGAGCCTCGCCGCCGTGGTCGGCATCGTGCTCAACGGGGTGCTGCCCGGCTCCGAGGAGGAGACGCCGCCCGCTCAGGCATGATGCTGCTCGCTACCGCCGTCGGAGAAGGAGGGCGGGGTGTTGGCGCTGACGATCACGCACTCCTCGTCGCCCAGGTTGCGGAAGCGGTGGGGCAGGCGCGAGTCGAAGTAGTAGGCGTCGCCGGGGCCGAGCACCTTGGCGTCGTCCCCGACGGTGAGCTCGATTTCCCCGGCGATCACCACGCCGCCTTCCTCACCCTCGTGCTCGAGCATCTCCGCGCCGCTGTCGGCGCCGGGCGGGTAGCGCTCGTGGATGATCGACATGCTGCGGCCGGGGCGGCGCGCCGCCACCAGGCGCCAGGAGAGGTGGCCGTCGCCGATCTCGGTGAGCTCCTCCGCGGCATAGAAATGGCGCGGTGTGGCCGGCTGGTCGCCGGCGAAGAAGGCGCTGATCGACACCGGCAGGGCGTCGAGGATCTTCTTCAGCGAACTCACCGAGGGGCTGACGCTGTTCTGCTCGATCAGCGAGATGGTGCTGTTGGTGACGCCGGCCCGCTTGGCGAGCTCGCGTTGGGAGAGGCGATGTGCCAGGCGCAGCTCGCGCAGGCGGCTGCCCACGTTGAATCCTTCCATTGCTCAGTCTGCCGTCAAACGTTCGATTTGTTTGACACATGATACCCGCTGAGAGGGCATCACATAAGCGGTGGCCATGACCGGCATCATGACACACTTTGCCTGGCCGCCGGCGGGCGTGGCACCGTGGCGTGCGCTAAGGCATCATGGAGTGGCATGCCAGAGGGCCGAGCAGGAGCGCCAATGAACGCAAGACGAGAGGTGACCGGCCTGATCCTGGCCGGTGGCCAGGGCCGCCGCATGGGCGGTCGCGACAAGGGGCTCGAGCCCTTCGCTGGCCGTCCGCTGGTGGCCCATGTGCACGAGCGGCTGGCGGGGGAGGTAGCGACGGTCTGGATCAACGCCAACCGCCACCTCGAAGTCTACCGGGCGCTGGCCGACAGGGTCGTGGTTGACCGCGAGTCGGGGTACCAGGGCCCGCTGATGGGCATCTACAGCGGCCTGTGCGCGGCCACCACCCCCTGGGTGCTGGTGGTGCCCTGCGACAGCCCGGCGCTGCCGCGCGACCTGGTGGCGCGCCTGGTGGCGGGCCTCGGCGAACACGACATCGCCGTGGCGCATGACGGCGAGCGTCTCCATCCGGTGGTGGCGCTGATCCGCACGGCGCTCGCGGAGGACCTGGGCGCCGCGCTGGCGGCGGGCGAGCGCAAGATCGACCGCTGGTATGCCCGCCACCGCTGGTGCCGGGTCGACTTCAGCGACTGCCCGGAGGCCTTCGCCAACCTCAACACCGATGACGAGAAAGCGCGCCTCGAGGCGCGCCTGACCGAGGAGTGACGCCCGCCATGAGTGCCGTGATCGAGACCTCCCTGCCGTTCGACGACGCCCTGCCGCTGCTGGGCATCGCCGCCTGGAGCGGGACCGGCAAGACGACCCTGCTGGAACGGCTGCTGCCGCGGCTGACCGAGCGGGGCCTGCGCACGGCGGTCATCAAGCACGCCCACCACGCCTTCGACGTCGACCAGCCGGGCAAGGACAGCTACCGCCTGCGCCAGGCCGGCGCCTCGCCGATGCTGATCGCCTCGCGCGCGCGCCTGGCGCTGATGATGGAGACGCCGGACCAGCCGGAAGCGGACCTGGCGCAACTGATCGAGATGATCCGGCCCCAGCACCCAGACCTGGTGCTGGTCGAGGGGTTCAAGGCGTGGCCGCTGCCCAAGCTGGCGCTGCACCGCGAGGCGGTGGGCAAGCCGCTGCGCGTGGCCGAGGACCCCTGGATCAAGGCGCTGGCCAGCACCGAGCCGCTGGCGCTGCCGCCCGGCGTGGACGCTCTCGATCTCGACGACCTCGAGGCGATCGCCGACTGGGTGGCCGCCTGGCCGGCGCGCTGGCCGCACGAGCAGGCGCCCCGGCAGGCGGTGGAGGCGCGCGCATGAGTCTGTCGTGTTTTGATCTCGGCGAGCGCATGCTGAGCGTGGCGGAGGCGCGGGCGGCCACGGCCGAACTGGTCACGGCCCCCCTGCCGGCCGAGTGGCTGCCGCTGGAAGCCCTCCACGGCCGCGTGCTGGCCGAGGCGCAGGTATCGCCCATCGACGTGCCGCAGAACACCAACGCGGCCATGGACGGCATCGCCCTGGCCTGGCCGCAGGCGGGCGCGCCGGCGAGCTGGCCGCTGGTCGGCGAGGTGCTCGCCGGCCAGCGCCGCGAGGCCGCGCTGGCCGCCGGGGAGTGCGTGCGCATCACCACCGGCGCGCCGCTTCCCCCCGGCGCCGACACCGTGATCATGCGCGAGCAGCTCGACGAGCAGGGCGGTTGCGTCCAGGTACGCCACCCGCAGTCGGTACGCCGCGGGCAGAACGTGCGCAAGGCTGGCGAGGACATCGCCCGCGGCGCCACGGCGCTGGCCGCCGGCACGCGCCTGGGCGCCGCCGAACTCGGCCTGCTCGCCTCGCTGGGCATGGCCGGCGCGCGCGTGCATCGGCGCCCCCGGGTGGCGCTCTTCTCCACCGGCGACGAGGTGACGGCGCCCGGCGAGGCGCTGCCGGCGGCCGGCATCTTCGACGCCAATCGCTTCTCGCTGCGCGGGCTGGTCACCGAGCAGGGGGGCGAGGTTGTCGACCTCGGTATCCTGCCCGACGATCAAGGGGCGATCGTCGCCGCGCTCTCCGACGCGGCGTCGCGGGCCGACCTGGTGATCACCAGCGGCGGGGTCTCGGTCGGCGAGGCGGACCGGGTGCGCGCGGCCCTGCAGGAGGTCGGCGAGCTGGGCTTCTGGAAGATCGCCATGCGCCCCGGTCGGCCGCTCGCCTGCGGCCGGCTCGGGGAGCGGGCGACGCCGTTCTTCGGCCTGCCGGGCAACCCGGTGGCGGCGATGGTCACCTGCCTGCAGTTCGTCGCCCCGCTGCTGGCCCGGCTGCAGGGGCGTACCGAGCCACTGCCACGCCGTCTCACGGCGCTGGCCGAAACGTCGCTGGCGAGCCGCGCGGGGCGCGTCGACTTCCTGCGTGGCGTGCTGGCAAGCGACGCCGAGGGTCGGCTGTGGGTGCGCAGCACCGGCCGCCAGGGCTCCGGTATCCTTTCTTCCATGGTGGCCGCGGACTGCCTGATCGAGATCGACCCCGAGCGGGCCGAAGTCGCCGCCGGCGAGCCCGTCACCGTGCAACCGTTATCCGATGACCTTTGCTGAGGCGCTGCTGACATGACCCTGACCCATCTCAACCAACGCGGCGAGGCCCACATGGTGGATGTCGCCGACAAGCCGGAAAGTCGCCGCGAGGCGAGTGCGTCCGGCCATATCGTCATGCGGCCCGAGACCCTGGCGCTGCTCGCCGAGGGCGGCCTGCCCAAGGGCGATGTGCTGGCCACGGCGCGCATCGCCGGCATCCAGGCGGCCAAGCGCACCCACGAGCTGATCCCGCTGTGCCATGCCCTGCCGCTCTCCAAGGTGAGCGTCGACTTCCACCTCGACGAGGCGAGCTCGCGCGTCGAGGTGAGCGCCACCTGCCGGCTCAACGGACGTACCGGGGTGGAGATGGAGGCCCTCACCGCCGTCTCGGTGGCCTGCCTGACGCTCTACGACATGTGCAAGGCCGTGGACAAGGACATGGAGATCGGCGCCATCCACCTGGACGCCAAGAGCGGCGGTCGCTCCGGTGACTACCGGCGCGGCGACGAGGCAGCGAAGGTGGCATCGGCGGCGCCGATCGTCACCGGCGAGGGCGAGGCCGGCGAGGTGTCGGTGGGGATGCGCTGCGATCAGGAGTCGCCGTGCGTGCGGGTCAAGTGCCTGGCCGAGCTGCGCGAGAGCCTCGGCGTGAGCGAGCTCACCGTGTCGCTCGACGACCTGCCCACGGCGGACGTCGGGGGGCTCAAGGCGGCGCTGGTCGAACGCGATCCGCGCTTCGCTCGACTCTCCGAAGGGCGCGTGCTGTGCGCCGTCAACCAGGTGATGGCGGTAGACGCCACGCCGATCACCGACGACGACGAAGTGGCCTTCTTTCCACCGGTCACGGGAGGGTGAACATGATTCGTGTCCAGTCGGCCCCCTTCGACGCGGGTACCGAGCAGCAGGCGCTGCTCGATGGGCGTACCGAGGTCGGCGCGGTGGTCTGCTTCACGGGGCTGGTCCGCGACTTCAACGAGCGACCCGAGGTGAGTGCCCTGACCCTCGAACACTACCCGGGGATGACCGAGGCCGCACTGCAGGAGATCGTCACCGAGGCCGAGGCGCGTTGGCCGCTGCAAGGGGTGCGCGTGATTCATCGCGTTGGACGGATGGCGCCGGGAGACCCTATCGTACTGGTAGCCGTGGCCAGCGCGCATCGCCGCGCAGCCTTCGAGGCCTGCGATTTCATCATGGACTATCTCAAGACCCGGGCGCCTTTCTGGAAAAAGGAACACAGCGCCAGCGGCGATTACTGGGTCGCCGAGCGCGAGTCCGACCAACGGGATGCCAGCCGCTGGGAGGGATGACAATGGGTCATCAACTGATCGACAACTTCGGACGACAGGTCCGCTACGTACGCCTTTCGGTGACGGATCGCTGCGATTTCCGCTGCGTCTATTGCATGAGCGAGGAGATGACCTTCCTGCCGCGCGCCCAGGTGTTGACCCTCGAGGAGCTCGCCATGGTGGCGCGAGCCTTCGTCGAGCTGGGGGTGGAAAAGATTCGCCTCACGGGCGGCGAGCCGCTGGTTCGGCGCAACGTGGGTCAGCTCGTGGCAGACATCGGTGCGTTGCCGGGGCTCAAGGACTTCGCCATGACTACCAATGGGGCGGGGCTGGGCAAGCACGCCCGGCAGCTGCGCGAGGCCGGCCTCCAGCGGCTCAACATCAGCCTGGATTCCCTGGACCCGACGCGCTTTCGTCGCCTGACCCGCACCGGCGACCTCGAGCGGGTGCTGGCCGGCATCCGCGCCGCGCGCGAGGCCGGTTTCGAGCGCATCAAGCTCAATGCCGTCGTCCTCAAGGGGCGCAATGAGGACGAGGTGCTCGACCTGGTCGACTTCGCCCGCGGCGAGGGGCTCGACATCAGCTTCATCGAGGAGATGCCGCTCGGCGATGTCTCCGACCACTCGCGCGCCGAGACCTACTGTTCGAGCGACGAGGTCCAGGCGCTGATCGAGCAGCGCTACCCCCTGCTGCCCACGACGGAATCCTCCCTCGGCCCGTCGCGCTATTTCCGCATGGGCGACAGCGATACCCGTATCGGCTTCATCTCCCCGCACAGTCACAATTTCTGTGCGAGCTGCAACCGCGTTCGCGTCACCGTGGAAGGGCGTCTGCTGCTGTGTCTCGGCAACGAGCACTCCGTGGATCTCCGGGCGGTGCTGCGGCGCCATCCGGGTGATATGGCGGCCCTCAAGGAGGCCATCATCCAGGCCATGCCGCTCAAGCCGGAACGCCACCACTTCACCACCGACGGCGATGTTCAGGTGGTGCGCTTCATGAACACGACGGGGGGATAATCTCCCTGTCATGCCCCCTTGCTTGCCGGGATCGTGGAAAAGTCCGGGCGGATTTTCCGCGACTTTTCTTGCCAAGCGACCATCAACGCATATACTTTTTACGAGAAAGCCGATCGGCTCTCTCGTCGTTTTCCTGCATGGAGGAGGCCAATGTCCAGCGAAACCCTGGAGCGTATCGCCCGCAACAAGAACGTGGCACGTGCCGCGGCTCGCCAGCTCAGCATGGAGCAGCTGCACAAGCTATCCGATGTCATCGGTGAGGTCATCGAGCAAAAGCAAGAAGAAGAGAAGCGCCGCGAGCAGGAAGAGGCGGACAAGGAAAAGAAGCTGGCCGAGATTCGCGAGGCCATGCAGGATGCCGGCCTCTCCGTGGAAGACCTCGTCGGCGAGCCCCCGCGTCGTCGCCGCGGACGTCCGCCCAAGAACGCCAACGGAGGCTGAGGCCGTGACCGTTGCCAATGGGCCGGTGAAACGGGGGGCAAACCCAGGGGGTTGCCCCCCGTTTGGTAGCGGGGCTGGCTGGCGAGCGCTCAGCGTGAGGCAGTGAAGGTGGGCGATTCCACCGCCATCAACTGCAGGTGAATGTCCGGTACCTGACGCAGATGCTCGGTCATCCAGGACGTGATCAATGGCTGCAGGTGCAGGCGCAATTCGGCGAGCGTGTCGGCAGCCACTGTCTTGAGCGCTTCGTCCAGCCAGTCGGCGAAGGCGTCCTCGTCCAGCGGGCGCATCCGGTGGGCATCGAGCATCAGCCGGCCCTGGCGGGTCCAGCCCGTGCCGGTGGCGGCCACCGGTATGGCCAGGTAGAGGACGCCGTGGCGCGACGACCCCTGCTCGGCGGCGAGCCCGGGCAGCGCCTCGACGTTGTCCTGGTTGACGATGCAGGGACGTTGGGGGTGGCGTGCCACCCGGCTCAGGCCATCGCCATCCAGGCGGATCAGGTCGCCATTCGCCGGGCAGAGCGGAGCCTGGATGCCCATCGCCTCGGCGAGCTGCCGGTGGGCCTGCTGGTGGCGCGCTTCACCGTGCACGGGCAGCAGATGGCGTGGCCTCACCCAGCCGTAGAGGGTGCGCAGCTCGTCCTGGGCGGGGTGGCCCGAGGCGTGCAGCTCGGGGTGGTTGAACTCGTCCCAGATGGTGACGGAGAGCTGCCGGAGGCGGTGCTTGAGGCGCTCGATCAGCGGCTCGTTGCCGGGAATCGCCTTGGCCGAGAAGATCACGGTGTCGCCCGCCATCAGTTCGAAGCTGTGGTGGCGTCCGCTGGCCAGGCGGTTCAGGGCGGCGCGCGGTTCCCCCTGGCTGCCGGTGGCCAGCACCAGCACCTCCTCGGGCGGCAGGTAGCCAAGATCCTGCACTGGCACCAGAGGTGGCATGTCGTCGAGATAGCCCAGCCCCCGAGCGACGCCCACCATGCGCTCCATGGCGCGTCCCATCAGGCTCACCCGTCGCCCGCAGCGCTCGGCCGCCCGTGCCACGGCAAGCAGCCGGGCCAGGTTGCTGGCGAAGCAGCTCACCACCACGCGGCCGGTACACTCGCGCAGGGTGCGCTCCAGCGCGCGGGCGACGTCGCCCTCGCTGCGCGAATGGCCGGGTAGGGGGGCATTGGTGGAATCGCCCACCACCAGGTCGACGGGGGCCAGGGCGCGCAGCAGCCCGCTGCGCACCGGCGGGCCGATCAGCGGCTCGGGGTCGAGTTTCCAGTCGCCAGTGTGCAGCACCCGATGGTCGCCGGCAGCGATCAGCAGGGCGCAGCTTTCGGGAATGGAATGCGTCAGTGGCACGAAACGGATCGTGAAGGAGCCGCTGTCGAGCGCTTCGCCGGGCTCGATCACCTGGATGGCGTCGGTGGCCAGTCCCCGTTCGATGAACTTGGTCCGCAGCAGGCCTGCCGCCAGTGGCGTGGCGTGAATGGGGCAGCCCCACTGCGGCCACAGCCAGGCGGCGGCGCCAATGTGATCCTCATGACCATGGGTGATGATCAGGGCGGCCGGCGTGACGTCGAGCGTCTCCAGGGTCTCCAGGCTCGGCACCTGCAGAGGGGTGTCGGGCAGGTCCTGGCGCAGCATCATGCCGCAATCCACGGCGATCCACTCGTCCTCGTGGCCGTACAGTGCGAGGTTCATGCCGATCTCTCCGCAGCCGCCCAGCGGGAGGAAATGGAGGGGCGCACGGCGGCGGGGGCGAATCGTCACACGGGGTGGCTGCATCGGCATTGTCGGACGTTGTCAGTGTAACCCTCACTATACGGGATGGCCGCAATCCTCCACAATGCGCGTCGCATCGCGGTTGGTGGCGCCTGCCAAGAGCGGGGGAAGTCCGCTACAATACCAGGCCGTTTTTCCCGTTCAGTAAAGCGATGGCCGCCATGTCCCATTACTATCGTCTGATCGTTTCCTGTCCCGATTGTCGCGGGATCGTGGCCCGGGTCTCCGGTTTCATTGCCGGCCATGGGGGGTCGATCACCGAAGCGAGTCAGCACTCCGACCTGGAGTCGGGGCGCTTTTTCATGCGCTACGAAATTCTCGCCGACTCCATCGGCATGACGGCTGACGAGCTGCGCGAGGCGTTCGCGCCGGTGGCCCGGGAGTTCGACATGGAGTGGGCGCTGCGCGATACCCGCCATCGGCCGCGCGTCGTGGTGATGGTGTCGCGCGAACGCCACTGCCTGGTCGATCTCCTCTACCGCTGGACGGCCGGCGAACTCGAGGGCGATATCGTCGGCGTGATCTCCAATCACGAGGACATGCGCAGCCTGGTGGAGTGGCACGGGCTGCCCTACCGCCATGTGCCGGTGCGGCCCGACGACAAGGCAGTGGCCTTCGCCGAGGTGGAGCGACACGTCGAGGCGCTCGAGGCGGACGTGGTGGTGCTGGCCCGTTACATGCAGATCCTGCCGCCCGCGCTGTGTCACCGCTATGCCGGCCGGGTGATCAACATCCACCACAGCTTCCTGCCCTCCTTCGCCGGGGCGCGACCCTACCACCAGGCACATGCCCGGGGGGTGAAGCTGATCGGGGCCACCTGCCACTATGTGACCGAGGAGCTGGACGCCGGGCCGATCATCGAGCAGGACATCCACCGGGTGAGTCACTGTCACACCACGGGGGACTTGGTGCGTTTCGGGCGCGACGTCGAGCGGGCCGTGCTGGCCCGGGGGCTACGCTGGCACCTGGAGGATCGGGTGCTGGTGCACGGCAACAAGACGGTGGTCTTCGCCTAGCAAAACGGGGTTCATCGCTGCGCATGGATCCCGGGCCGGTCGATTGCTGGGGATAGGTTGGCGGAGTGGTATCGATGTCGTTTTCCGAACTGGTGCTGGAACCCTGGCTGCTGGTGGTGGCCGCCTTGGTGTCGGCGGCCGTGATGGGACTGGCCCTGGCGCAACGCCCCTGGCGGACGCTGCTGGCCGACACGGGGCTGCAGCACCGCTGGCTGGCGGCCACGGTGGCCGCGCTGCTCCTCTGGCAACTGCGCGCCCAGGCGGTGGACTGGCTCACGCTGCACCTGATGTTCACCACGCTCTTCACGCTGCTCTTCAAGGCGCCGCTGGCGCTGGTCATCAACCTGGTCGTCAACCTGTCGCTGGTGCTGCTGGGCCGGGTGGCCTGGCCGCTGCTCGGCGTCAACGTGCTGATCACTGGCGTCGTGCCGGTGGTGGTCACGGTGCTGACGTGGCGGCTCGTCGACCGCTACCTGCCCGACAACCTGATGGTCTTCCTCTTCGTGTGCGGCTTCTTCGGGGCAGCGCTGGCCACGCTCGTCACCGGTCTGAGCGGGCTGGGGCTGGTGCTGCTCGCCGCCACCGACCCCGAGGCGATTCACCTGGCGCGCGAGTACGCGCGCTTCCTGCCGCTGCTGATGCCCTCCGAGGCGTTCATCACCGGGATGCTGCTGAGCATCCTGATGGTCTACCACCCCAACTGGGTGGCGACCTTCAACGACCATTGCTATATCGACACCAAGTGAGGGTTATAGAGGGAGTGTCAGCTGGCGGCGGGCATCCTCGGACACCAGGCGCACGCCGACGCCGAGCAGGCGTACGGGGCGCCGGCGGCGCGCCCAGGCCTGCTCGAGGAGGTGGAGGAAGCCGGGCAGGGCGGGTTCGCCGCTGCGCTCCTCCAGGGTGGTGAGGCGGAAGTCGTCGCAGCGCAGCTTGACGAAGCGCCCGGCCACCGGCGGGTGGCCGTGGCGCGCGAGGCGCGCCTCGAGACGTTCGCAGAGCGGCGCCAATGCCTCCCGGCAGTGCGCCAGATCGGGGAGGTCGCGGGCGAAGGTGGTCTCGACGCTCACCGACTTGCGCTCGCGTTCCACACGCACGGGGCGCTCGTCGATGCCGCGGGCGAGCTCGAAGAGGCGTCGGCCGAACTTGCCGAACTCCTGCAGCAGGGTCTCGAGGGGCAGGCGCTCGAGGTCGGCGCAGGTTCGGATGGCGAGCGCCTCGAGCCGCGCGGCCGTCGCCGGGCCCACGCCGTGCAGCTTGGTCACCGGCAGCTCGCGCACGAAGGCCGCGACGCGCTCGGGTGGGATCACCGTCAGGCCGTCGGGCTTCTCCCAGTCGCTGGCGATCTTGGCCAGGAACTTGCTCGGCGCCACGCCCACCGAGACGGTAATGCCGGTGCGCGCCAGGCACTCCTGCTTGAGCCACTGCGCCATCCAGGTGGCGCTGCCGGCGAAGCGTGCGACGTCGGTGACGTCGAGGAAGGCCTCGTCGAGCGACAGCGGTTCCACCAGCGCCGTGAGCTCATGGAACACCGCCTGGATCTGCTGTGACACCTGGCGATACTTGTCGAAGTCGCCGGGCAGCAGCGTCAGGTGGGGGCAGAGGCGCAGGGCGCGGGCGGTGGGCATGGCGGAGTGGATGCCGAAGGCGCGCGCCGGGTAGTTGCAGGTGGCGATCACCCCGCGCTGCTCGGCCCGCCCGCCGATTGCCAGCGGCACCTCGCGCAGCCGCGGGTCGTCGCGCATCTCCACCGCCGCGTAGAAGCAGTCGCAGTCGGCGTGGAGGATCTTGCGATTAGCCCAGAGCCGTTCCATTGCCACCGCGGATAACCCCCACGCCAATCCCCTCGATCTCCAGCGCCTGGTGGCGCAGATCCACCTCGATGGGGGCGAACTCCGGGTTCTCGGCCTCGAGGGTGACGCGGGGCCCGTGGCGGTGGAAGCGCTTGACGGTGACCTCGTCCTCGAGGCGGGCGACGACGATCTGTCCGTCGCGGACCTGCTCGGTGCGGTGTACGGCCAACAGGTCGCCCTCGAGGATGCCGGCATCCTTCATGGAGAGGCCGCGCACCTTGAGCAGGTAGTCGGCGCGGGGCGTGAAGAAGTCGGGGGGTAGCGGGCAGTAGCGGTCGATATGCTCGGCGGCCAGCACCGGGCTGCCGGCGGCCACCTCGCCGATGATCGGCAGCCCCTCAACGACGGGAGCCTCGGTAGTCGACTCGGGTTCGGCCAGGGGCAGGCGGATGCCGCGGGAGGTGCCGCGCATCACCCGGATGACGCCCTTGCGCTCCAGCGCCCGCAGGTGCTCCTCGGCGGCGTTCGGCGAACGAAAGCCGAGCGCCCGGGCGATCTCGGCCCGGGTCGGCGGGTAGCCCAGCTCGTTCATCGTCTTGACGATGAAGTCATAGACGTGCTGCTGGCGGGCGGTGAGGGGGCGAGTCATGCGACCTCCGAGTGGTCCTGGCGGCGTTTCTTGGTCAAGTATACAGCATGGAAGTTCATCCAGTAAAAGCATCGCACGGGCGGTCCCGGCACCACCGTCCAGAGGCGTTTCAAACGCCTCGCCCTTGCCAAGGATTGAGAATGGGGCCGTGATCACGTAGGATTTCGCTACGTTTCAAACATTCGTTTCCATCAGGGGCCGTCTCATGGCTCAGACCGACACCGTCACCCGCATCCTCGACACGGCCGAAGTGTTGTTCGCCGAGCGCGGCTTCGCCGAGACCTCGCTGCGCACCATCACCAGCAAGGCGAAAGTCAACCTGGCCGCCGTGAACTACCACTTCGGCTCCAAGAAGTCCCTGATCCAGGCGGTCTTCGCCCGCTACCTGGATCCCTTCACCGAGCGTTTCCACGGCGTGCTGGACGAGCTCGAAACGCGCCATGCCGGTGGCGTCATCCCGCTCGAGGAGTTGCTCGAGTCCATGGCGCGCACCGTGCTGGAGGTGCCGGCCGAGCGTAACAGCCTCAAGGTGTTCATGAAGCTGCTGGGGCTCGCCTACAGCCAGGCCCAGGGTCACCTGCGCCGCTACATCCAGGAGGAGTATGGCAGCGTCTTCACCCGCTTCACCGAGCTGGTGCGCCGTGCCACACCGGAGCTGCCCGATGCCGAGCGCTTCTGGCGCCTGCACTTCGTGCTCGGCACGGTGATCTTCACCCTCTCGGGGCTCGATGCGCTGCGCGACATCGCCGAGAAGGACTACGGCGAGCATGTCTCGGTACGCGACCTGATCCGCCGGCTACGCCCGGTGGTGGTGGCCGCCATGAACGCGCCGCTGCCTGAGGCCCCTGTCACCGATCGCGCCGAGGCGAGCTGATGCGTACCCCGCGACTCGATGCCCTGCCGCCCGAGGGCACCTGGCTCGAGATCGATACCGCCGCCCAGCGCCTGGTGGTGTGGCAGGGGGAGACGCCGGGCGATGGCTACGCCATCTCCACCGCCGCCCCGGGCACCGGCCAGCGTGAGGGCAGCGGCCAGACGCCGCTCGGCTGGCACTACGTGCGCGCCGCCATCGGCGACGGCCTGCCGGCCGGCACCGTCTTTCGCGGTCGTCGCCCCACCGGTGAGGTCTACAGTGCGGCCCTGGCCGCTGCCTACCCCGGTCGCGACTGGATCCTGACGCGCATCCTGTGGCTGTGCGGCCTGGAACCGGGCGTCAACCGGGGCGGCGAGGTCGACAGCCAGCGGCGCTACATCTACCTGCACGGCACCCCGCCCAGCGAGCCCATGGGGGAGCCGCGCTCCCACGGCTGCATCCGCCTGCGCGATGCCGATCTGCTGGCCCTCTACCGGGTGGCCGTACCGGGCACGCCGGTGTGGCTGCACGACTGATGCCGTCAGCGGCCAACGGCCAGGCCCCTGACACCCGATCCGCGGTGGTCTAGAATCGACATCCTTCCGGCCCGAGGAACGCAACCATGACCCACTCCCTAGGTCCGGTGATACTGGATCTGGAAGGTACCCGGCTGACGGTGGAGGAGCGCCGTCTCCTGAGGCGCCCCGAGGTGGGGGGCGTGATCCTGTTCGGTCGCAACGTCGAAGCGGCGCAGCAGGTGCGCGAGCTCTGCGACGCCATCCGCTGCGTGCGCCCGGAGCTGCTGATTGCCATCGATCAGGAGGGCGGGCGCGTACAGCGCCTGCGTAACGGCGTCACGCGCCTGCCCGCCATGGGGCGCATCGGTCGCGACTACGTCACCGCTCCCGAGGTGACCCAGCGACTCTGTCTCGATGCCGGCTGGCTGCTGGGCATGGAGATGGCGGCCTGCGGCCTGGATTTCAGCTTTGCGCCGGTGCTCGACGTCGACGTCGGCCTCTCCAGCGTGATCGGCGATCGCAGCTTCGCCGCGGACCCCGAGGCCGTGGCCGCCATGGCCGGCGCCTTCGTGGCCGGCCTTCACGAGGCGGGCATGGCGGCGGTGGGCAAGCACTTCCCCGGCCATGGCGGCGTGGCGGCCGACTCCCACCACGAGCTGCCCGTCGACGAGCGGCCGTTCGAGGTGCTGCGCCAGCGCGACCTGGTGCCCTTTGCGGCGCTCGCCGGGCGGCTCGACGCCATCATGCCGGCGCACGTGATCTACCCGGCCTTCGATGCTCGCCCGGCCGGCTTCTCGGCAAGCTGGCTCGGTATGCTGCGCGAGTCGCTCGGTTTCAAGGGCACCCTCTTCTCGGACGATCTCGGCATGGCCGGTGCCGGCGTGGCCGGCGGGCCTCGTGAGCGGGCCCTGGCCGCGCTCGGTGCCGGCTGCGACGCGGTACTGGTCTGCAACGACCGGGCCGCGGCCCTGGAGGTGCTCGAGGCCTGCGCCGGGTGCCGCTTCAAGCCGGCCTCGCGGCTGCGCTACGCGCGGGCGCGCCCCGAACTGGATACCCTCGCGGCGCTCGGCCGCTGGCGTCGCGTGCATGCACGCCTCGAGGCCATGGCGGTCGGCTGAGCCGGCCCGTCATCCGTTTCCCATCCTGACTGCACGACGAGTCCACTGCATGCCCAAGCTCGAACCCGACCTCCATGACTCCCTAGCCACCATGCGCGAGGTCATGGAGACCGCCGACTGCCTGATCACCCACGACGAGGTGGAGCAGGCCCTGGACCGCATGGCGGCGGCCATCACCACCGACCTGGGCGACAAGCTGCCGGTCTTCTACTGCGTGATGAACGGCGGCCTGATCACCACCGGCCATTTGCTCACCCGGCTCGGTTTTCCGCTCGAGGTCGATTACCTGCACGCCACGCGCTACCGCGGCGGCATCCGCGGTGGCGAGCTGTTCTGGCGGGTCTCGCCGGAGGTCCCCATGGCCGGACGCCACGTGGTGATCGTCGACGACATCCTCGACGAGGGAGCCACGCTCGCCGCCATCCTCGACTACTGTCGCGAGGCGGGGGCGGCGAGCATCGCCACCGCCGTGCTGGTCGACAAGCGTCACGACCGCAAGGCGGTGCCCGGCCTCAAGGCCGACTACTGCAGTCTGGAGGTGGTCGACCGCTACGTGTTCGGCTTCGGCATGGACTACAAGGGCTACTGGCGCAACGCCCCGGGGATCTTTGCGCCGAAGGGGCTGTGAGCCCCCTTGCTCGCCAGGCATGAGAAACGCTCCCCGATGGGGAGCGTTTTTCGTCGCATGAGAGGACGCGTGGTCAGGCCAGCCCCAGCTCGTGGGTGGCTTCCTCGCGCATCTTGAACTTCTGGATCTTGCCGGTGACGGTCATCGGGAACTCGTCGACGAACTTCACGTAGCGCGGAATCTTGTAGTGGGCGATCTTGCCCTTGCAGAACTCCTTGAGCTCGTCGGCGGTCAGTGCCTGGCCGTCGGAGAGCTTGACCCAGGCCATCACCTCCTCGCCGTATTTCTCGTCGGGCACGCCGATCACCTGGACGTCGGAGATGGCCGGGTGGGTGTAGAGGAAGTCCTCGATCTCGCGCGGGTAGATGTTCTCGCCGCCGCGGATGATCATGTCCTTGATGCGCCCGACGATCGCCACGTAGCCCTCGTCGTCCATGGTGGCCAGGTCGCCGGTGTGCATCCAGCCCGCCTTGTCGATGGCCTTGGCGGTGGCCTCCTCGTTGTTCCAGTAGCCGAGCATCACGCTGTAGCCGCGGGTACACAGCTCGCCGGTCTCGCCGCGCGGCACCACGGCGCCGGTTTCGGGGCTGACCAACTTGACCTCCAGGTGGGGGTGGATGGTGCCGACGGTGGTGACCCGCTTCTCGAGCGGGGCATCGGTCTGGGTCTGGAAGCTCACCGGGCTGGTCTCGGTCATGCCGTAGCAGATGGTGACGTCCTCCATGTGCATCTTGTCGATGACCTGGCGCATCACCTCGATGGGGCAGATCGAGCCGGCCATGATGCCGGTACGCAGCGTGGAGAGGTCGTACTGGGCGAAGTTGGGGTGTTCCAGCTCGGCGATGAACATGGTGGGCACGCCGTAGAGCGCCGTCGCTTTCTCGTCGGCCACGGCCTGGAGGGTGGCCTCCGGCTCGAAGCCGTCACCCGGATAGATCATGGTGGCGCCGTGGGTCATGCAGCCCAGGTTGCCCATCACCATGCCGAAGCAGTGGTAGAGCGGCACCGGGATCACCAGGCGATCGGCCTCGGTGAAGTTCATGGTGCGCGCCACGAAGAAGCCGTTGTTGAGGATGTTGTGGTGCGAGAGGGTGGCCCCTTTCGGCGCCCCGGTGGTGCCGGAGGTGTACTGGATGTTGATCGGCTCGTCGAACTGCAGGGTGGCCTGCACCTCGGCCAGGTGCTCGGCGGAGATCTCTTCGGCGTGGCCGAGCATCCCCTGCCAGGTGAACATGCCGGTCAGCGCCCGGTCGCCGTCGAGACAGATCACGCGCTCGAGCTCGGGGAGCTTGGCGCTCGAGAAGGTGGAGGGCGCGCCGTCGCGCAGCTCCGGGGCCAGCTCGGCCAGGGTCGCCACGTAGTCGGAGGTCTTGAACTTGCCCTGCAGGATCAGCGTCGAGGTGCCCGACTGCTTGAGGGCGTACTCCAGCTCGTGGGTGCGGTAGCTGGGGTTGATGTTGACCAGCACGGCGCCGATCTTGGCGGTGGCGAACTGGGTGATGGCCCACTCCGCACAGTTGGGTGACCAGATGCCGACCCGGTCGCCTTTCTTGACGCCCAGTGCCAGCAGGGCTCGCGCCGCCTGGTCGACGGCGGCCTGCAGGTCGCGCCAGGTGTAGCGCAGCCCCTGATGGAGGCTCAGCAGCGCATCGCCATCGGGAAAGCGCGCCACCGTCTCGTCGAAGCAGTCGCCGATGGTCTGACCCTTGAGGGGGGTGTCGCTGATACCGCTGACGTAGCTGTTGTGGTCCTTGTGAGCGTCTTGGCGTGTCATTGGTGTTACCCGTGTTGTTGTGGCGAAAAAGGCGTGACACCGCACCGCCGCTGCGCGTTTCAGGTGTCGTGGCGGGCCAGGCGGTCGAGTACCTCTCGGGCCCGGCTTTCCACGTCGTCGAGTTCGCGCTGCATCAGGCGGATGTCTTCGAGCTGGCGCTCCATGTTGGCGCGCTTTTCGGCCAGGATTTCCAGCAGGCGTCTGAGCTGGCGGGCGTTGCCGTCGGGCATGGCGTCGTACATCTCGATCACCTCGCGGATCTCGGCGAGCGAGAAGCCCAGCCGCTTGCCGCGCAGGGTGAGCTTCAGACGCACCCTGTCCTTCTCGTGGTACACCCGCGTCTGGCCTCGGCGCTCGGGAGCCAGCAGCCCCTCCTGCTCATAGAAGCGGATGGTGCGCGGCGTCACCTCGAACATCCGCGCCAGTTCGCCGATGGAATAGGTGCGGCGCTGGCGGGGGAGGCTGCCATTGACCGGGGGGTTGGCTTCCTGGGGGCGAGATGTGCTCATCACTGCTGTCCTGTAACTGGGTGGGGCGCCCGTTGGCGGTCCACCATGTATTCGCAACACTAGACGACGTTGACGTTAACGTAAAGTGGTTGTCGACCAAGGGTGGTATGCGCTAAAACCTAGCAAGTGCTAGGTTGGCTGTTGCCAGCCGGATTCCAGACGATGGTGTTCAAGCCTGACGCTCACTTCACTCCCTACGTCGCAACAAGAGGATGCCCCGATGGACTTTTCCCTGACCGATGACCAGAAGGCGCTCGTGCAGGCGGCCGCCGATTTCGCCAAGGCCGAGCTGGCCGAACACGCCGCCGAGTGGGATGCCACGTCTCACTTCCCGGTCGATGTCATCCGCTGGGCCGGGGAAGCGGGCTTCCTGGGGATCTACACCCCCGAAGAGCAGGGCGGCCTGGGGCTGTCTCGCCTGGACGCCTCCCTGATCTTCGAACAGCTCGCCCAAGGCTGCATTTCGACCACCGCCTACCTGACCATCCACAACATGGTCACCTGGATGATTGCCACCTGGGGCAACGAGGCGCTGCGCGAGCGCCACGTCGCCGACATGATAGCAGGCCAGCAGTTGGGCTCGTATTGCCTTACCGAGCCGGGCTCGGGGTCGGATGCCGCCAGTCTGCGCACCCGCGCCGTGCGCGAGGGTGACGAGTACGTCATCTCCGGTTCCAAAATGTTCATCTCCGGGGCCGGCGAGACCCAGGTGCTAGTGGTGATGGCGCGCACCGGTGAGCCGGACAGCGGGGCCGGCGGCGTGACCGCCCTCGTGGTCCCCGCGGACGCCGAAGGCGTCAGCTACGGCAAGAACGAGGAGAAGATGGGCTGGAAGAGCCAGCCCACGCGCCTGATCAGTTTCGACGGCGTTCGCGTGCCGGTGGCCAACCGCCTCGGCGAGGAGGGCGAGGGCTTCCGGTTCGCCATGAAGGGGCTTGACGGTGGCCGACTCAATATTGCCAGCTGTTCGCTGGGTGCCGCGCAGCACGCCCTGACCCTGGCGCGGGACTACATGGCCGAGCGCAAGCAGTTCGGCCAGGCACTCTCCAGCTTCCAGGCGCTGCAGTTCAAGCTCGCCGACATGGCCGCCGAGCTCACCGCCGCGCGCCTGATGGTGCGCCATGCGGCCTGGCGGCTCGACCAGGGCGACCCCGAAGCGACGGCCTTCTGCGCCATGGCCAAGCGCCATGCCACGGACATGGGCTTCAACGTGTGCAACGAGGCCCTGCAGCTGCACGGCGGCTACGGTTACATCAAGGAATACCCCCTGGAGCGACTGGTGCGCGATACCCGCGTGCATCAGATCCTCGAGGGGACCAACGAGATCATGCGCCTGATCGTGGCCCGTCGCCTGCTGGCCGATGGCGTGATCGAAGCACTGCAATGACAACCAGGAGACAACGAGCATGACGGACCTTGCGGTCATCTTCGATGAACTGCCGACCCGGGACGGTGGCCGGATCGGCGTGGCCACGCTCAACGCCCCCAGATCGCTCAACGCCCTGTCGCTGGAGATGGCGCGCCAGCTCGACGCCAAGCTCGACGCCTGGGCCGTGGATCGCAGCATCGTGGCGGTGTGGCTGGAAGGGGCGGGCGACAAGGCCTTCTGTGCCGGCGGCGACGTCGTGGCGCTCTACCGCTCGCTGACCGAGGAGGGCGAAAACCGCGGCGCCGGCCGCGACAGCGTCTTCGCCGAGACCTACTTCACCACGGAGTACCGTCTCGACCACCGCATCCACACCTACCCCAAGCCGCTGCTGGTGTGGGGCGACGGCATCGTCATGGGCGGTGGGCTCGGCCTGCTGGCCGGGGCCCATCAGCGCCTGGTGACCGAGACCACGCGTATCGCCATGCCGGAGATCACCATCGGGCTCTACCCCGATATCGGCGCGAGCTGGTTCCTGAACCGCATGCCGCCGGGCGTAGGCACCTATCTCGGCCTCACCGGGGCGCAGCTCAACGCCCGGGACGCCCTCGACCTGGGGATGGCCGATCGCTTCGTGCCGCGCGAGTGCCGCGACGCCCTGCTGGAGGGGCTGGTGCAGGCCGACTATGGCAACCGCCAGCCGCGCGAGCTGCGCGGCGCCGTGCAGGCGGCGCTCGACGCCGTGGAGGCGCGTGCCCAGGCGCCGACGGGACAGGTGTGGCCGCACCTGGACCACATCCAGGCGCTGGTCGGCCAGGTGGATGCGGTGGACGCCGTGCAGCGGATCCTCGCCGATAGCCGCGACGATGGCTGGCTTGCCGCCAACCGGGCGCGACTCGAGAAGGGCAGCCCGCTGACCGCGCACCTGGTGTGGCGCATGCTCGAGCGCCACCGCCACACCAGCCTCGCCGAGGCTTTCCGCGACGAACTCAACCTCTCGGTCCAGTGCTGCCGCCTGGGCGACATTGCCGAGGGCGTGCGGGCGCTGCTGATCGACAAGGACAAGACCCCGCGCTGGCGGCACGCCGACGTGGCCAGCGTGCCGGAGGCGGACCTCCAGGCGCTGCTGACGCCCCTGTGGTCCGACGAGGCGCACCCGCTGCGCGACCTGGGGAGCGGTCAGCGGGTCGGCTGAACCCTGGCGTCCTATCCTTTGAACAGTCACAACAACAGTCAGGAGCAATTCGCATGAAAATCGCCTTCATCGGTCTGGGCAACATGGGGGCCCCGATGGCCACCAACCTGGTCAAGGCCGGCCACGACGTCTGCGTCTTCGACCTGGTGGAGAGCGCCATCCAGGCGCTGGAAGCCGAAGGGGCCACCCGTGGCGAGAGCGCCGCCGCCGCCGTGCGCGGCGCTGAGGTGGTCATCTCCATGCTGCCGGCCGGCGTGCACGTGCGCGGCCTCTACCTCGGTCGCGACGGGCAAGCGGGGCTGCTCGACGCCCTCG